>JBHLNF010000004.1:0-293124 GCA_048937405.1 Promethearchaeota archaeon | reverse complement strand
ATAAATAAAGATATAAAATTATCAATTATGTTTACAACCTTTTTAAATTTAGGATTAATATTGTTTGAATTAAATCAAACTATCGAAAAACTGAAAAAAAATTTTTCAATTTTCCAAAAGAAAAAAACCCGTGAAGGAGTTAAGTCAACAAATTAATAATATTAAAATATTAAAAAATTCTATCTAAAGATATCATCATATAGAAGAAATTCTCATAATAAAAATCCTGGCATTATCATTAGGTTATAAACAATTATAATCTCCAAAGGTGTATGTTTTAAAAAAGATATAATAAATTCGAAGAAAAATGTTATTATTTATAAAAATGATTTAAAGGTGCTTATTTACCATTCTAAATTATGACATCTAAAAATTTCATAGTAAAACTTTGAAAAGGTATATTCTAAAAATGATTGAGCATAAAATAATAAAAAGGAAGAATCTAACAACAAATTTTTTTAAATATATCACAATAGATACAGATTGGTTTTATGGATATTTAAATAAGTCTCATTATATACTAAATACCCAAAATAGAATTATTGGTTGTTTAAACATACTTTATTTAATTAATTATAATAAAGTTATCTTATTTTATATGGATACAATCGAAATAAAAGAGAGATTTAGGCAGCAAAAATTAGGAACAAATCTGGTAAATTATGTAATTAATGATATAAAAAAAAAATATGACCATTTCTATATTTTTTTATTAGTTGCTAAATGTGAGCAAATCAAACTCAAATTCTTTAGTAAATTAGGATTTATACCTATTAAATTAAGAAAGACAATCAAAGGTTCACATTGTATAATGAGTTATCCTTTTGATGATAATTCAGAATTAAATTGTAAACGAATGTTTGAATATTTTAATTGGAGAGAGGAGAAAAAAGATTTTATATCTTCAGATTGTAAATTTGCATATAATCCTAATCCTATAGGCCTTTATTGGTGTATAAAAAAGAAAATATATGTAACTGGTTTAGAGAAGCAAAATTGCCAATTTTATGTTAAAGACAAAGATATTGTAAGTGATAAAAAAATGCTTGATTTAAGAGAATTAATCATCTAAAAGTAATTATATTAAAAAACGATTAAAATGTTAAGGATGAAAAAGACATTAAGGATTCATAATAAAGAATCTTTTGAAACAATTCTCAAAAGAGGTTTTTCATATAAAATAAGATATAATAAGACTTTTTGGTTTATACTTGTATTTATTTTCTTTAATAGAAATATCGATATAATCCAAAAAGCAGATTATTATTTTTTTTTTTCTTATAGAAGGTGATGGTTTATTGAAGTCTCTTATTAATCTTGATTTAAAGTATCTAAGCTCGATCTATGATAATATTTTCGATGAAATTATGATTTTAGATACGAATTATAGAATAATAGATGTAAATAATTCTTTTTGTGTTAGGTATAATGTATCTAAAGACGAAATTTTAGGGAAATATTGTTATAATGTAAAACATAGTGAAAGCTCGGTTTGTAACTCACCGGATTACATATGTCCAGTTAAACAAGTTTTAAATGGTGAAAAATTTAATCAATGTATCCATTATCACCGAAAGGGTAACGAAAAAAGATATGTACAGTTATCAGCATATCCAATTAGAAATGATGAAGGTGATATCACCAAAATTATTGAGATTGGAAAAGATATTACAGTGGATAAGACCAATGAAAAAACTACAGAAAAGAAATTTAAAGATATGTACGAAAATTTTCCTTTTATTATTTTTTTATTAGATCTTCAGAAAAAAATTTATGTTTGTAATAGTGTGGCTGAATTATATTTTAACAGACCTAAAAAGGATCTTATTAATAAAATTTTTATTGATTTGTTTTTAACAACTAAAAATATTTCTGATTCAATAGAAGGAATAATTAATAATGTAATTGATTTTAATTTAAGCGAAGTAGTTGATTTTGAATTTTTAAATTATAGTGGACAGGAATCGTGGGTAGAACTAATTTTTTCCCCGGTAAAATTAGATAATAAAAGATATATCCAAGTAATATTACATGATATTACAGAGAGAAAATTAGTAGAAAATGTGATAAAAGAAGAAAATAAGAGTTTAAGAGAATTGGACCAAATTAAAAAACAATTAATGAGTCAAATATCAGAAAATTTAAAATCACCATTAAATAATATATATCAGATAACAGAAATCCTCCTTAATTCTTATAAAGACCAATTAGATCAAGAAATCATAAAATTATTAGAAATCATAAAAACTGGTGGAGAAAAATCTATCGATATGGTTGGAAAAATTCTCAACATCTCTAAAATTGAGTCTAGTGAATTTGAATTGAATCTAAAACTTGAAAATTTAAATCAAATAATTAATGAAATAATAGATGAAGTAAACGATAGATTAGAAAATAAAAATATTATTCTTCATTCAAAACTTTCAGAAGATCTATATTCTGAGATAGATAAAGTAAGAGTTAAATATGTAATCAACCATATAATATCCAGCATTTTGTCCAAAAATCCCTTGAAAAATGCAATAAATATTTATCTAAACAAATACAAGTCCAAGGGAGAAATCTCTATAAAAATAAAGAATTTTAAGATAAAGAATTTAAAATCTATAATAAATTTGAAATTATCTAAAAGAATAATTGATTTAAATAAAGGTCAATTAATCATCAATTCTGAACGAAAGAATAAACAAGTAGAATTTGTCATAAATTTACCTTTAAAAAATTGGAGAACTTCACTAATACATATTTATATTATTTGTAGAAGTGGAATTCCTCTTTATGATTATTCATTTCTTAAAAGTAAAGATCATTTAGACGCGTCTTTGATATCAGGAGGTATAATTGGCTTAATTTCCATTTTAAAAACAATTATTCAGGGGGAAAAAGAAATAAAAACTATTGATCACGGAGATCGTAAACTTATGTTTGAGACTAATAGAACAAATGAGGTTATATTTGTACTTATAGTAAAAGAAGATTTACCAATTTATTCAAATAAATTAAATAAATTAATTAGTGACTTTGATAATAAATACCAACCTCTTTTAAAGAATATCGAGCAAACTTGCTTTACATGTGATAATTGGATCGATCTCGAATTATTAGTAAACAAACATTTTAAATAAAATAGTCATAAAAATTCATTTATTACTTCAATAATTCATTTTTTATGAATTCTTAATGAATTTCATCATTATTATTACGAGCTATATTTTAAAATACTAATTTATTTTGATTTTAAGATTGATAAAGATGATTTTGATAAAAAATATTCACGTTTTCATAATAAATAGAGAATTCAATGAAAGAAAGGCATTATATATTGGAAAAAAATAGTGGAAATGGAATTAAAAGAATTTGAAACACTATTTAGAAATTTTCATAAGATTCAGAATTCATTTTTCTTTTTCTATGAATAATATATAAAATCTATGGATAAAAATTATCTCATAAAGTTTTCACTTTTTAAAATATATTTGATTACCAAATGTTTTACTGTTTAACTCTCATTTAAAAGAGAGTCTCTTTTTATTTGTTATATGTCTTAGGACAAGTCTTATTTAGCAGTTAATTTCCTCCTAATTACTGACTACATAACCCCCATATCAGACAAATAGTTTAACCTTTTTAATTCTTCATTTAAAGGATTTACATTTATATAGCACTACCGTTGTTTTATGAAATTATTTTGATAGAACATTGAGTGGGAAATTCATGTAGAGAATGGGAAAAATACTCCTATATAATTAAACAAAATATATAAAATAAGAACTTAAATTTAAAATTTAATCATTACAATTTCAGTGGAAAAGTGCGATCAGAGATAATTGGTTCCCTAGGTTTACTTGGAATTCTCAATTTTAGTTTTCTTTTAATTAATTTTTTGAAAGATATAGCTTTTGTATGAATTTTTATAATTCGTATTGGACATCGAATCATAAATGCTATATTATTATGTGGTGTATTTCTTAAACGAAGAAACTCAGAAAAAAATCTAGAGGCTTTTGATTGTAATCTAGATTTTTCAAATGATATAAATCGCTTAGTTATATTATGTAAATTTTCTGAATCTCGAAAACAATAAAAATTTGATGCTTTTAAAGACCATTTTATTGCTTCTAATTGATATTTGGTTGGATTTAATTTTTTAAGGAATGATATGGCAATTGAGAAAAGAGAAATCATAAGATTCATAACTGTACTTCTAAATATTTCTTGCATTGTAATTTGTATTTTTGGTTTTATTATTTCTCTTAAATCATCTCCATACAAAACTGAACTATTGGTTATAATATTACCTAATACAATTTTTCGAGGAGCAAAAACAGAAGAAAATACTTTATTTACTCTAAATATTTTATGAAAGATGATTTCTTCCCAATATCTTCTCTTTGTGAGAAAATGACTTACGAATATGCCAGTAGTTTGATTAATTACTCCTAATATTCTTCTTGAAAGGTGGTCACTATAATCTCTAAAATCATGTTTAATTTCCAAAGAAATAAAATACTTCTCAATTTCCTTAATATGATGATTCGAGACTCTATTTTTAAAGATTATAAGTAAATCACAATCAGATACCTTACATACTTTTTCTTTGCTCTTAACTCTTTGGCTACCAAAAAGTAATATTGATAAGATTTTGTTGACTCCAATCTCTTTATTAACGAGAGTAATAATGTCTTTTATGTAATTACGAGATTGTTCATTAATACCATTTAATTTGCTTGAAATTCTATCTTTGATTTTTTTATTAGATTCAATGATACTAATATCTTGCAAATCAAATCATTAAAGCATGCTTAGTATTAAATAATGTATTATATTCCTTTTTTAATAAATTCTATTTAAATTTGAAAAGCTTCATAATTTTATTAACGGAAGTAAGAATCTGGACCTCTATCCTCCCTAGGTGATTTCATAAACTGATCTGCTTGTTTTTTAAATGATTCAAAAATACCTTCCATCTCCTTAATTTTTTCATCTAACTTACTAAAATCCATTTCAATTGAAAAATAATCCATTAATATTGTTACTAATGCTTTAGAACTTCGGGGATCCAATGTCATCATTGGTAATGGAAGAGTTTCAGCCAGTAAGCAAATACCTGGAGCGTAATCATTAGCTCCAGCCCATGCGGGTAAAATTCCATTTGCACCAGAAATATATCCCCCCTCATAAAGTTTAGTATTTTCTAATTTTAAGAATGTTTGAACAAGATCTTGGTCTGTTCCACAGACATATACAGAAGGTTTGTCATGAACGATATCGGAAATCATAGCTCCAGTACTAACATACATCTTTATTCCTCCTGTCATCTTATGTATTTCCTCACAAAATATTTTAGAAAACTCAAAAACACCTTCAGGTGTTTGAGGTTGGTAAGAACCTGTTAGAATAAAAAAATCGTTTCCATCTTCTTTTTCAGTTGCTTTGTAATACAGTGTAGCATTAGGAATTTCTAGACTCCCTTTTTCGACAATAGCCTTAGCAGGAAAATCAAAGTAATTAATATCCAGTAACTCTTTAGCTTGTAACGATTCTTGTATTGAAGTTATCGCTAATTTAGCTACTAATGCAATTCCTGGCCATCCTATCAATAGAATTGGATTTTTAATATTCTCTTTTTTTAAATCAAACTTTTTCTCAATATTGATATACATCTATATATTTGCTTCTAGTTTTTATTTTCATATAAGATTTTCCAGATTTTCACCGCATTTAGGACAAAATCTTTTTGGAGTTTCTAAAAGAGTTCCACAATAGGGACAATAAATTCTGCTCTGTCCTCCTCCCTCTGGTTGATTAATAGTCTCCTCAGCTTCAATAATTTGAGAGGGATCATGTCTTAGAATTCTAAATGATTCTTGATACATATCTCTTGTAGGGTAATATTCTGAGGGATATTGAGATTTTAATTCTTTTTTAGCCCTTGCAGATGAAAATAGAGATGTTAATAAACATATGAACAGTGGTGCAAGCATTATATCAATTAAATTATAGAGGATCTCAATGAGAATTAATCCTCCATAATTTCTGGTTGATGGAACTTTCCAACTATCATAAGTTTCAAAAAAATCTGGTGAATTTAAACTTATGGATACATTTAAAATATAATTGTATATAAATCGAATGCTAAAAATAATAATTACATTAATAAGAAAAACACCAATAATTTTCCAAAAATTACCCTTTGCTATTGCGCGAGCTTCTGAGAGAGGATTTTTATCCACTTCCATGTTATATGTGAATACAGAAAAAATAAAGAACGTAAAAATAAATATTGCAGGAATGTATAGCATTAAAGAACTTGCAGGTAGACAAATCCCGAGTATTAAAATAACTAGTAAGATTTTTTTGTTAAATGCTGATTTAAAAGAATCTTTAAAACTAACATCCTCATTAATGTATTTCTTATAAGCATACATACTAACAGAACACATCGCCATAGCAATAATTATCGCACCTATCAAATTTTGTAAAAAATTTGAAAGAAGGTTTAAACCCATAAAAGTCATTAAAGTTCTCATAGCTTCTGGATCTATCTCATCAGAACTAAGAAGTTCAGCTATTATTGCTTGGGGGTCCACGTCTAGAGAAGCAATATACCAATTCAGATCAGTTAATAAAAATATATTCAAAATAATTAATAGAATTTGAAAAAGAGCTAGAGGGATAATTAAGGTTTTATAAGATTTAGTAAATAATCTAAACCCATCACGAAGAATATCTCCAAAAGGTTTATTTGCGAGATAACTAAAATTTTGTGAATTTCGTTCCATATTCCTTTTAAAAAAACATTTTATTTTATAATTTATTATAATTTTTTACATAAAGATATAATTATATGAATTTATTCGATAGTCTAGAAGGTATAATTTCAAATAAGTATAATCATTTTTAAAAAATTCATAATAATTGTCTATGATCATAAGAAAAAAAACATCACGACAAATACCTGGAATAATTTCATACATGGAATACTTTTCATCAAAAAAATTAGCGTATTCCATGTTTTTCGGTACTCCAATTATTTTCGGGTTTATATCGTTGCTACTAAATTATTTTACAGGGACTACATTTTTTGACTTTTTTCATTTCTTCCGTTTTATTTTTCTCTTTTTAACTACATCTTGTTTTGGAAGTCTTTTTGCGATTTTACTTTATTCACATAGAGCACCTGTTTTAAAAACACCACCAATTGGATGGTCAATACAAATGAATGCTTTCTTTAGTGCTGTAATTCAAGTTACATATATTTTTGGTCAGATTGTGGTAATATCTTTGAAAGATATTCAATTACTAGAAGTCTTTCTCATCTTGGGAACTATCCTTTCATATATCTTGGCTTTTGTTATTTATTTTTCATTTACCACTGTTGGACGTCCAGGGTATTTGATTCTTGCCTTGGTTCAACCTGTAACTACAATTATACTTTATAGTATCTTGATGTTTCAATTTTTTAATATATTATTTTTTATCAAAGCTTTACTTTTTTTTGTAGTATGTGCCTTATTATTTGCTATTCCTTATAGGAGAGGTTTATTTAGAGTAAGTAATGTCTTTCAGGAAGGAACTGGGATGGGGGGATATCCTTTTATCAGAGCATTTGTTCTTTCAATGTTAACAAGTGGAAATGATGACTTGATAGAAAGTTATTTTGATAGGGTTGGTATAAATTCTGATGTGAAAATTCAATATTTAGCAATTCGAAATAAAGAAACAAAAAAGTTAAAGGGTTTATTTATAATTCCAAATATTCATTTTGGACCATTTAAAACATGTGGATCTTCCGATTTACCTGAACATATATATAAAGCATTTTCAGATATAAAAGGTACTACAGTATATCATACTACTAACACTCATGCTCAAAACCTAACATCTCACGTAGAAGTTGATAATGTTCTCCTTCATATTAAAGAAGATATAAGAGATATTATGGAGAATGGTTTATTAGAATGGAATTCTAAAATTGTTGATTTTTCAAGAAAAATCTCAAATTCAGCTAAACTTATTGGAATGGTTGTGAATCAAACACCACTTATTTTTTTAACAAGACATCCATTGCCTTCTGATGATATTCAAATTGAAATTGGAGAAAATATTAGCAGTATTGCACAAAAAGAAGGCTTTAATGATATAATAGTAATTGATTCACATAATTCAATTATTGGTGATGAAATATTAATTGAAAAAGATTCTTTAGAGGCAAATGATTTAATTGATGTTGCTCAAAAGTTTATTATAAATAATAAACCAGAGAACTCAGAAAAAGTTAATATCTTGTATGGTGTAGCTAAAGATCCTATCAAAGAATTTTCAGAAAAGGACGGAATTGGTTTTGGTGGAATAGTTGTTCATTTATTTAAAAATACATCAAATGACCAAAAAACGATCTTAATTCATTTCGATGGAAATAACGCTTTCTTGGAAATTAGATCCTTTATTTTAAATATGCTTCAAAACCGTGGTATAGAAAAGGGGGAAATTACTACTTCTGATTCTCATACTGTTGCAAGACAATTTTCTAGTAGAGGTTATTCGCCAATAGGAGATAAAATTGATATCGATTTTATTCTTGCAAAATTAGATAAATTAATTAAAGAAGCAGAAAGAGATTTGGAGCCTGTTGAGTTTTTATATAAAACCTCTTATGAACAAGTCAAAATTTGGGGGGATCCACAATACTTTAATACAATTATTGATACTTTAAAAGAATGTTTAAAAGTATCTGAAAGTTTATTATCAATAAGTTTGATTGCCCCTACCTTCTTTTCATTGATATTATTGATATTTTTATACAATATTTGAATCTTTAAAATTAGATTGGAATTATCTAAAAAAGTTTTAATATTTATATAATCCATTCTCTTAATTCTTATTTATAATTAATAAAATGAATTTAAAATCAGAAAATGTCATTAAATCCCTTAGATATAGTTAATGGTGTCTGTTCTCTTGTATTTGTGTTCATCTCCCTCCTAGTTGGTGTTACTATTTTTTCAAGATACTTTAGATATAAAGAAAGGATTTACTTATTGGTTGGAGCCACTTGGATATTAATTAGTTGTCCATGGTGGAGTTCAAGCGTCTCATTTATAGTAGCTTTATTCAACAGTGTCGGAATACCTCCAGAAGCTTATTTTATGATAGGAAATGTTTTGGTGCCTTTTGCTATTATACTTTGGTTGCTAGCTTTCACAGAATTTTTATATACTGAAAAAAGGAAGCTAATACTCCTGATTTTTACATTATATGGATCAATCTTTGAAATTCTTTTCTTTGCTTTTCTTTTTGTAAAACCAGATTTAATAGGAGAGTTAAATCCACCTGTTGATGTTAGATACGATTCTTTCATTATGATATTTCTTATATCTTTTTTAGCAATCGTTGTGATATCAGGTTTTCTTTTTGCAAATCTTTCTCTAAAATCTAAAGATCCAGAGGTGAAACTCAAAGGAAAACTACTTATAGTTGCGTATATTACATTTTCAGTGGGAGCACTATTGGATTTAGCTATTCCCCTTAATGAGATAACAATTATTATAACAAGACTAATTTTAATAATAAGTGCAATTTGTTGGTATGGGGGATTTCTTTTACCTAAGGTTATGAAAAAGTTTCTTTTGCGATCTAAATAGTTATTCTTTAGATCATTTTTTCTAATAGTATCTCGATAATATCGACGTATTATTTAGATTCATATTATTTTTAGGGCATTCTTTCTTAAAAAATCATCAAATTTTATAGATTAAAATGCTGAGTTCTGAGATTGATAAATTAGCAAAAGTTAGTTTAATTGGATATCCCGCTACAGGAAAAACAACATTGGCAAAACTTTTGGCACAAAATGAAATAAATCGATTATACTTTCCTACTCATGGTTTAGATTTGAAAACTATTAAGCTGGATGATTATATCTTGAGATTATGGGATTTAGGTGGTCAACAGAGTTATCTAAAAACTTATTCTAGAGATTATCTTTTAGGATCTGATATTATCTTTGTTGTTACTGACTCAACTCCTAAAAATGTCTTAAATTCAAGAGAACTCATTAATTATGCATGTCATTTTGTGGGAAAAGATTGTCCTATCATTGCAATCGCAAATAAGCAAGATTTGGTGAAAACAGACGGAAGAATGGATTATAAAAGAGTTGAAGATATACTCCACATTAAAACCTACGGAATGACTGCTATAAATCCTTCAGAACGTTTGAAAATGATGAATATTATTAAAAATGAATTAGATAAAATTGTAATTAGGAGGAGGAGAAAAGAATGAATTTTACTGAAAATGAAATGTTTGGAGCAGCATTAATTGGTTTTGATATGATTGATGGTCCATTTCTTAAATGGAAAAAAGAATTCACGCAATCGAATAATGATGTAAGCATAGATGATTTTGCGATGAATTTTTATTTAGCTTTCCGAGGTGGAAATGAATCAGTAAAAAAACCAAGGGCAATATTATATGACAAGTTCTATATTGTAGCCTTTCCCAAGGATTTAGAACTATGCTGTCTTTTTATGAAACCTAAGAATATAATAGAAAATAATATTAATCAATTAAATAAGATCGCATCCAGAATTATAACAGAAATGGAAATTGACGATCCACATGATAAAAGTATTGATGACTCTGATGAGAATACTTTTGAAGAAATCAAAAGATTAATCCCGAATTTATTAAATGATGCTAAAATGACGACTCCTGAATTAAGAAAATACTTTAAATTAAGTAATTCTCAAATTTGGAAAATTATGTCAGATTTAGAGAATGAAAAGAAAATTAAACGAGCCGAAAAAAAGGGAAGGTCTATACTCTGGACGGCAACTTAAACAAAAAATTTTTAATTTTTTATGTATAAAATGCAATTTATTTTATAATCTGAAATCTTTATCATATATTAATAAACTAAATATCAATGTTTAATATGAAGTATAAAAAAAGCATAAGTAGTATTACTCTTATCTTTATGATATTATTGATGGTACTTAGCAAAACTAGAGCAGTTACTACCATAGAAGATTCAACAGTATCAGTGGATATTAATGATCAATATAGTTGGATAGTGACTAATAATACAGGGTGGGCACCTCTTATGACAGGAGATAAAGTTAATTTAACCGTTCAAGATATTTATGGAGAAGGAGGATATTTAACCATGAATGCGACATTGGATTATTATAATATTACAGATTATACTTGGACGAATGTTTTTAATGGGACCTATTTAACTTTTAACGAAACTCTTGATGAAATAGAATATACAACAGTACAAGCTGCTATATATGGTTGGATTTTTATTATTCCTACACCATTAAATCTTACTATGATTGGTGAACACATTATATCCAGTAATCCAGGAGTTTTCAGTGGTATGAGTACATCAGATACAAATTTAACTTTAGTAGGTATTGGTGGGTCTTTTGAATGTCGATATACATTTCATGAAAATGGAATTCAAATAAATTTTGAAGTTGAGTCTTTAGGTATTCTAATTTATAAAATGGTTATAGAAGGTGATTTACCTGATGATAGTGGAGATAACGGTGATGAAAATGGTGATGAAAACGGTAATGATGATAATGGAATACCATTTGGTAATACCTATCTATTAATAGCAATTATTGGAATTGTTATAGTAGGGATTCTGTCAAAAAGACGAAAAATTATTAATAACTAGTTTATTTTTATTTTTTTATTATCTCAATTAAAAAAGGTTTTTTGTATAATAATGTGAAAGCATTATTTGGCAGATATCAGACAGATCTTTTTCATTATTTTTTATATTTATAAATCTAAGAATTTAATTGAATTGTATAATAACAACAGATTATACTAATAATTTTCTAGATTATTTAATAAGCCTACACCTAAGATTTTGAAATATAATTGAGATACTATTTATTCAGATATGAGTGTGTGAATAGCATTTTTTAAACGCTACTTGAAATAACACCTACAGTCTTCTTATTTTAAAAGAGACTATGTTCAGTTTTCTTAACTTTTTATAATACTTTATAAAAATTTATTGGAATTTAATGAATGACTAAAACAATAGACCCGATTTTGATATTTTCTTAAAAATAATTTTATTGCTTGTAGAAAAAATACATAATATTTAACCAAATGTTTTTGCTCTCATTATTTCTGCGATATCTACATTTTTAATTCTCCGGTAATTGATATAAAATGAAAAAATTAAGATTCCTGAAAAGATTAAAATATAATATAAATAACTGATTGGATAGATAAAAAATATTAATCCGGGTACTTCAGTTTCCCATTGTAAAAACATCCAATCTAAAAATAAAATTCCAAGAATTAAACCAAGAATTAATGAAATAGAAAAGTATAGTAATAACTCTATTAATAGACTTTTTCTGATTTCTTTATTAAGAACACCTAAAGCCTTCATGTTAGAGTAATCTTCCATCCTATAATCGGCAATAGTCTTGAATACAACAAAAATTAATATTATTCCAAAAATCATCAATATTATTCCAAAAGCTATCATTGCCGCAGACATAAAGTCAAGAATAAAATCAATTTCATCTTGTAAAGATTCTAAAGTATTGACAGTTTCAATTTCATCTAAATCTAACACTTCTTTAGCACATTCTTCCACATCATCTTTTGCTGTTAAGAAAATTGTATTAATACTATTACTCTTATTTAGGATCTCTTGAGCATCATTAATTGATAAATATAACGTCATTGATGCAATTTCATTCACAACACCAACAATCCTAAATTTTCTACTTTTATCATCAGAGATACTTTTCACATAAATATTGTCCCCTAGGTTTAAGTTAAATTCAATTAATATATCTTTAGTTACTAATACTTCATCTTGATTTTGTAATTCCTCACCTTTTTCTACCTCAAGTAAATGCATAACCGAATCATTATTATATGCGATTAAACTCAAGTAATCATTAAAATCTGAGTCTTTCTTTGAAAACAGAGCAATATCAAATATAGCAAACTCATATTCATTAACTTCAGACACAGAATCCAATAGATTACTTATAGAAGACTCATTTTCATATTGCCAAGTGTTTGCCACACAATCCCATCGTTCCACGTCATTAAATTTCCTATCTAAAGAGTATGATATACCATCGTCGATACCGAAGAGAAAAATTAAAAATGAACCTGAAACACTAAGAGCTATTAAGAGGAAAACTAAATGCATTTTTCTACCAAATATTCGTCTTAAATTATATTTAGTAAATGGATGGGGATCTTTATTAGCTTTCAAATAAACCTTTTCAACGATACTTGTCTTTTCTAAGAACTTGGTTTCATACTTTAGGCTTTGCTGAACATCCATTTTGAATGTCTTTTTAACTACAAGAAACATCGAAATTAATGATACTATGAACAGGCTTAAACCTATCCAGATAGCATTTGTAATCTGAAATTGAATTTTAGGAAGAAATCCAAGTCCAAAAAATTGTGCCATAAAATTTGTGAAAGGAATTGCTAAAATATTACTTAAAATAACCCCCAGAATTAATGCTAAACTCACAATTAATACATTAAATACTAAATAACTATAAATTATTTCCCG
The DNA here is from genome assembly GCA_048937405.1 of Promethearchaeota archaeon. Taxonomy (GTDB): domain Archaea; phylum Asgardarchaeota; class Lokiarchaeia; order Sigyniarchaeales; family SOKP01; genus Loki-b32. Next base: position 279,539 of record JBHLNF010000004.1, on the reverse strand, counting down.
CTTATTAGCACCTAAAGCTTGAAAAACTGAGATTGATTTGAGATCCTCTTCTACTAATTTATTCGTTACAAGTATCAATGTGATAATAGCTCCAATGAGTAGAAAAATTGTAAGACCCATTAGCATTTGTCTATCTGATTCTTCATCTTCTCTCATAGTTTTGAAGAAGGGTTGATCTTCTAAAGGAACAATCTCTATAGAGAAGTCTTTTAATGCTTCTTGAATATCTTGTTCTACATTACTTACATTTGAATTGTCCTTTAATTGATATAAAAATTGATTAACCATTATTTCTGGTTGGTTTAAAAACATTTCATTTAAGTAATTAAGATCAACATAAATAATTGGATAAGGTCTCATTGTGGGAAATGCAATATTTGAAAATAATGGACTAAATTGAAATTCTGCATTATAACCGATGTTATTAATAATAATTTCTTTTTCAATCGATCCATAGGAAAGTGAGATCTCATCGCCTATTTTAAGATCCACTCTTTCAGCAAAGCCCCAATTAATTGCGAATTTATAATCATCCAATTCTTCTTTATTTTTATCAATTAAAGCATGTATATGAATTTTTCGAGAGGTATTTACACCAATTAAAATCCCATCATAAGATTCTCCAAAAACTTTGAAATCTATTTGCATTATCATCCGTATTTCATAATCATCTAGATCATCAGTTATATTTTTTAATTGGTTTTCAGCTATACTCTCAGGAATAGTATCAAAATAAGCAGTTGCATCGGAAACATTGGTATATTCTTTAATTTCTTCCATCACACGAGAGCGAAAATCTTGCATATTAAACATTAATGTACCGAATGCTATAGCAAAGATAAGAAGAATGAGAACTGAAATGGTTTTATTCTTATTTTTAATTAAAGTCTTATAACCTTTTTTCCAGACAAACCAAGCTGAAAAACGTACCAAAATAAAACCTCCTATAGATGATTACTAATATCATCGACAATTTTTCCTTCATCCAAATACAACTTTGATTTTGCATATTCATTTGCTAAACGTTCATCGTGAGTTACGATTAATACTGTCTTGTTAAATTCTTCTGCTAAATTTCTCATTAATTCATATATTTCTTTGCTTCTAGGTCCATCTAAATTGCCTGTAGGCTCATCCGCTAAAATTAATGCAGGATTTTTAACTAAAGCTCTTGCTATTGCAACCCTCTGTTGCTCACCAGCCGATAATTGATTTGGATATCTATTTGCCTTTTTCATATCAAGTCCTAATTTTTCAAGCATCTGATATGATTTTTGTTTTGCTTTTGGAATATGTGAAAATCGTGCTGCTAACTCGACGTTTTCCATTGCGGTAAGGATCGGAACCAAGTTGTAAAATTGAAATATTATACCAAGTTTTTGTCTTCTAAAGATGGCTAATTGCTCTTTAGAAAATTTAACTATGTTTTTAAAGTCATTACCAAAATTTATCAAAATTTCACCATTATCAGCAGAATCTATGCCTCCAATTAAATTCAATAATGTTGATTTACCACTACCCGAAGGACCTAAGATCATCTTGAAATCTCCTTCTTTTACAGTAAAAGTTACATCGACTAAAGCAGTTACTTCAAAATCTCCTACCCAATAACTTTTTTTAACGTTTTTAGTGATAATAACTAAGGTATCTTCCTTAGAATTTTCTTTTTTTCTTGTTATTGCTGACATCGCTTTAAAATTTTTTTCAAAATCTATAAAGTTTCATTATTAATGAAATGATTAATAATAGTAAGTAAGACTTAGTATTTAAATATTTCACAAATCATGAAACTTCATTATTCTTGAACAATAAAGACTCATAAAAAACTTAAATATTACACTTGCCATTTTATTATTGAGAAGTGTTTCAATTTTTTTGAAAATTTACTACAGATGAAAAAATGGAAAAGAATGAATTAGAAAATATAATATATGAAGGTCGGATCAGAGAAATTGAAGAAACCTTCATAAATTATGTTGTTGATGGAGGTAAAACTAAACGAACTGAAATTGAATCTCATATTTTAGCATATTTACTCCTGCATCAAAAATTAACTCAAGCACAAATACATCAACTTTCTCACGAATTTTATATAAAGGGATCAAAGAGAGGGATCTCACGTGGTAAAATCTCTTCTTATTTAAATTTTTTAAGTAATAATTTTCCAATTCTTAAAAGAGAGAGAGTTTTAATTGATAAGCAATATACATATGTTTATTCTTTCGATGGGTCTATTGTTAATATTATGATTGAAGGAGCAGATTTAGGAATAAATGTAATACATCAAATGATCGATTTTTTTAGTCAAAAATTAACATATTTGACAAATCTTAACAGACAAGAAAGAGCAAAATCTAAAATTTACCCTACACTTTTGCTAAGAGTGAAAGAATTAGTAGATTTTTGGAAATACTATTTAAACTTATTTAAAAATTTTAGTCCTGATGTAAAAGAAAAGAAAATAGAAAAAAATATTTATCAAGAGATCGAAGAGAGTTTATCTAATTTGACTGTAAATGATATAGAGTTAGAACTTGTAAGAATACCATGTGAAACCTTTGGTTTTATAATTTATAATGAAGATTATACAAAAATATTATCATATCTTACATTACGGAAAAAACTTACACAAGGAGAGTTACGTAAATTAACTGATCTGTCAGCAGGTTATATCTCTCAAGCATTAAAATTTCTAATTGAAATGAATTTAATAGAAAAAGTGAAAATAAAAGGAATACGAAAACCTTATTACCAAATAAATTCAATTCCTTTATTTTATTTGAAAAGATTTAGAAAATGGTTCAATTTTTTTGAAAAATGGAAGCCTGAATTAGAAGATATTATTAAAGAATTTAAAGAAAATAAGGAAGAATTACAGAATTTGAATGGATATGAACGAATAAAAATACTTCTTGAAGGTTATTTACAGCTAATTCCAATGTTAGAACAATTCTTAAAAATTCTTGATAGTGAAATCAAAAAGTTTAAAGAGAGCAAGTAAAAATCTTATATTGCCCTATTTTGGATAGGTATCTTATCTTAAAGTGAATATTTATCTTGTTCTATGCTCCCATCCTTTTTCTTTTGTGTATAATCTTGAAAACATGATATAGCATATATCGGGAAGTTTTTGATTTTCATTCTTACTTGTAATAAATCGAAGAATGTGATTGATTAGGAAAATTCCAATAAATTCCGCATGATAACTACTAATTTTGGTTAATTTTTCTCCTGAAAAGAAAATATCAAGACCTATTTCTTTATCCCAAATAAGTTCTATAAACATTTGAGGAAAAAATTCTCGCTTCATTCGCCATCCTTCTGTGGTTTTCCACACCTTTCCTCCTATAAATTCAGCTAATTCGTTTTTATCTTCCTCTTTTAGAAGGGAGAAGGGTTCATTTCTCTGTTCTAATACTTTTTCCATCAATTCTGTTTTTTTATCATAATCTTTTTCAAAAGTTTCTTTATTTTTCAATTGCCGCTCTATAAAATCCATAATAATATCAATAAAAGTCGCACTATCTTCACCAGGAACCCAAGTTACATGATCACCAGAAAAATAATACTTAAATTCAGCCTCAATATCATCCCCAAACTCATCTCCCAAATATGAATAAGCCATATGAATATTAACTTCTGGAAACATTTCAATAGTAATTGTCCAATCCTCACTAAAGCCAATATTCTCAATTTTACCTCCTAATTCATTATTCACTATATCTTTTAGAATGTTAATATCTAAGTCTATGAAAAGTGGATATTTAGACTTACTTATATCTTCAAGCTCTTTTTCATGAGGACCTCGTACACCAGTGGCATCAATCTGACCAACGGTCCAAAATTTTCTTTTTGACATGAGGGGATTAATCATCCTTTTTTTTTGAATTTTCCTATGAAAAAACCTTGAGTATGATGAACCGCAGGAAATAATCTTCCCGTTCCTTGAATGCAATTATTAGTAATTTTATAACTAGGAGAAAACCATTTTGGTAAATCCAATGGCTCAAGTTGATCTTTAAATTCTAAGATTTGATATTCACCCTCCTCTGGATAAAGACTACAAGTAGAATACACTAAAACACCATTCGGTTTTAACATAGAAATTGCACTTTCAAGTAATTTCTTTTGTAAGGTTATATTTTGCTGTAAGAAACTTCTATTTTGTCGCCATTTTAGCTCAGGAGTAGCTAAAAAAGCTCCTGATCCTGTACAAGGAGCATCTAGTAAAATGTAATCAAAATATTCTTGAAATCGAATGGGAAAAACTATGCTATCTGTATTTAAAATGTATACATTTAAAACTTTTAATTTCTTAAGTAGTATTCTCATAATTTCCGCTCGTTTAGGAAGAAATTCTCCTGCTATAACATACCCTTTATTTTTCATATATTGAGCAATTAAACTTGTTTTTATTCCTGGAGCAGCACACATATCGCAAATCTTATCTTCTTGTTTTGGTGATATGACTTGAACAACAGCCGCGGAAGCTTTATCTTGAAAAATTAAATTCCCATCTTGATATGAAGAATTTTTAATTACTCTATTCTTCTGGGAGATTGGTATCCATAGTAATTCGGGAATATTAAGATCTTGATGATGATTTACTTTATTATTTTTAAGATTTTTTTGAATCTGTGTTAATAAGCTCTGAAAATTTACATTTTCGTGAATTTTGTTAATTCTCATGGTGATCTTAATGTGTTTTCCTAATCCGTTCATAAAGTCAAGATTACCTTTAAGAAAATCGATATCCATTACATTTAAGAGTTGATTTATCATAAAAGTTGGTGTTGCGGTTAAAATACTTAGTTGTTCTTTTTCAGTTTTATGAATAAGAGCTTTATCCCATGAAAAAGTTTTGATTCTTTTTAAGAACTCTTTATCTATATCTCTTATCTCACTTAGAATTTTCTTTTCAGAGGAGTGTTCCCATATAATTCTGAAGGTAACATATAGATATTGAGAGAGTTTATCAACATCTGGAGATTCTGAATCAATGAGGCATCTCTTTAGAATAAAATTTAATTTACTCCAATATCGAACTATTTCATTATGGTAATGGACGATTTTAGTGTTCTTTCGCATTTCTATAGGTAAAGCGTATATATCTCCATTAATAAAACGTGAAATCAGTTTTATGATATTCTCAATGTCAATTTTTTTAATTCCAAATTCCCTTTAGTAAAATTAATTTTATAAATTGATATATTATAAATTGATATATATAATGAATCAAAAAAAAAAAAATTAGTTTTAAAATTTATTCAATATCTGCTGGAATTATCAATCCTTTTCTCTTTAGATCTATAATAACACTTATTATTTCGTCTCTAGATGCTTTTCTCCCAGCTAAAGCGTAATTCAGTAGACTCGAAGTAAAGAAGAATTTTCTTTCTTTCTGAATTTGCTCGGCAACTTCTATTAGAGCTTTTTCTAATCCTTTCACTTTAATAAGTTCATATTGTTTTCCTAATTGAAGAGGATAAACTAGGGTGATATTGAAATGTTTTTGGATCAAGTCATCAGCTTCTCTAAATGGTGTTATATCACCATCAAAATCCATTAGAATGGGGATATATCTCTTCTCAAATTCATCGGTAAATAACCACTGATTTTCTTTTAGTTTTTCAGAAGGAATACCATCTAATATTAACGCTACTCGAACAAACTCACCATCAGTTATTACTATTTTAAAATCATAGTAATCCATTTCAAATCCTCTTCGCTCTGTTGTAGTAACTTCCTCCTTTTTAATTTCACTCCTGAAAGCAGAAATTGCTTGTAAAAAACCAGAAATTAAATCAACATCAAGATCTAAAGAGATTTTTTTACCATAAATTGAAACTCCTGCCTCCTTATGAATAATCATAATATATGAAGTCTTTAGTAAATCATCCAAAATCGTAGCATCTTTGGCCCAACTCTTGCGTAATTGTATGTGTCGATATTGTCTTACAGTCACAACTGAAACTATTACAGCTAATCCAATTATCATGTAAGGCAAAAATCTAAGAAAATCCTCCATGAAAAGTATGTAGTCATTAACAACCCGGAAATAATCTGAGGATTCTTTAGCATTTGTATAAAAACTTTCTCCAGCATACCTAGCGCGAATAAAAAATCCTTCCCCTGTATTTTCAAAATTAATTGAAGCGAATGCAATCCCTTGTTCATTAGAACTTCCTGTAGTGTCAAAAATGGTAATATTCTTTGAATTTACTAATTCAAAAATAATATCAAATTTATTTAGAGGTTTACCATTTGCTTCAGTAACTCTAACATAAAAGTTACTATTCTTATCTGTCTTATAAAAAGGAGGAATTTCATCAATGAATTCAATATAGGGTATTATTTTAAAGACCTGATAGGTAATATTTACATTAAATCTTATAATAGGCCAGCGTGAAGTCACATTGAATTCAAAAGGTTCTTGAGGAGAAATGACTGCGTCATCGATATTTCCTTCCCAAATGCCTTTACCAACTACATCATCTGAAATATTAGTACCAAAATTTTTCATAAAAATGTCAGATGGTTTCAAATTATCATTATTAATTCCAAATCCAATTTTAGAGGTAATATCTGATGAAAATGCATTCTGAACATGAAAATTAAGGGTAAATTCATCAATCGATACATTTATAGTATGAAAACTACCATTTCCTACAAATCGAAGCCGTACTTTTAAAGAATTATTATCACTTTCATTAATTAAATGCATTATATACCATGAATAGAAAGAATCAAGAGGCAATATTTTGGTATTTTCACCGATATCGGCAAATGTTTTATTATCTGAAAACGAAATCCATTCCAATTCATTAAATGGAGCAAAATCTCCACCATTATAAACTTCTAAAGCTGCGTACGTTAAATTTAAGGGATCTTGAATGCTGACATTGGAACTAATTCGAAAGTCTATCTGGTATATTCTAGGATTAGGTAAATTAAATATCCACACTATAGGATCGTCCACGTCCCATAAGGAATTATCCAAGTCTGTTAATATATTAAATTTAAAATTGATAATCGTCGTAGTTGATTCTGGATCCCCTTCCACTTCTAAGAATTCATTATCATTTTCTTTAATTGATTCAAGAATTTCATTGTTTGAAGGATTAAAAGTACTATTTAGTAGAGTTACATTATTACAATAATGTAAATCATGAACAATTGGATCGTATTTTTGTATTGTTTGAATAGTTTTAATTTCTCCAATTTCAATGTTTAACAAATTTATTGAGACTTTATAATCATGAGTATCATTCATAGCACCAACATAAATAAATAAAAATTCAATAGAATTATTTCCATTAGCTGAAGTATCCATGTGTTGTATTGCTTCAAGTTTTTCCTCAGGATTTATTAAAGTATAATCTTGTAAATATTCATCTTTACTTGAAATATTTAAATGCTTTGAAGAAATACCATCATAATTTCCTTTATCTGGATTCAACCAACTCAAATAATCAAAGAAGATAAGATTAGAATCACTAACATTTATAACAAGCCTAAAATTTATACTAAAGATGATACCGTTTAAAATATTTCGCCACTCGTATGGTTTATCATGCCTTAAATTCTTTAAATCATCCCAAGTATATTCTGAATTTGTTAAATTATCAACTTCAAGTCTTATAGTAAACCATATTATTGAGTTGTTTTTGACGGGCGGTCCAATTTCACTAATAAATGTACTATTTATTAAAAGTCTATTATTATCAAAAGTATTTAATGAATCGGGATCTTCTTTTAATATTGTACCATTTCCAATAAAATATTCTTTTACTTCATCAATATTATAACTTAGATTGATAAATTGGGGAGACTGAGCAAAAGTTTCTCCCTCTCCTATGTCATTTGGATCATTACTATCTTGATTTATATAAAGAAATTTTGTACCTCCTCCAGTTCTCCAGTCATTTGGGGGTATTTTAATTTTTATTGCAAACCAATAGTTCGTAATATCTTTTACAATTGTCGAATTTGTTTTGGAGGTATTTAAAAATATTGGTCCATTACCAGCATTCTTAAAATTAAAGACTTCCCAATGAGCAGCCATATCATTTGGGTGCGGTTTTTGTAGAGTTCCTAAAATTCCGATTGAGTTGGGTGTACCTAGAAAGTCATTTGAACAATTAACTATAGAAACTTCCCATGAATTCTCATCCGAATAATAATCTTCGTCAATTATATCTTGAATAAAGATGCTAATATTATTTATATATTGATCTGTTTCAACTGAAAATTTTTGGTAAACATAGATTGGTTCTGTTTCAGAATAACTTAGGATATATTCTGATGGTTCAGTTTCGATGTTTCTTGTATAATTTAAAGCAGTAATGTTTTCAAAATATAATTTAGCATACGAGATATTATAATTTGGTATGAAAACACTTGGTTGAAAATTTAATCCGGGATTATCTTTGTTGATATAACAATTTTCAATGAAGGTAGTTAAATTACTAAAATCTTTTCCAGTACGATCAATTGATTGAGGATAAATTCCCACAGACTTTTTTTGCAAATCAGTGATATTAGAGTAGATAATACAAACATTATAAAATTGTAAAGCAAATGCTATTATGAGAAAGGATGTAACGAGAGTTTTATATCTGCAAATTTTCATTATTATTCCATTTTCTTTTTATTTAAAATTAATTGAGTAATAAATGAGAGATTAGACTTTTAAAATTAAACATTCTAATATAGTAGAAAATCTGTAGCATTAGTCTCTCAAAAATTAGATCTCTTATTTAGCAGAAATTTGAGAAATAAACTTTATAATTTTTCCAATAATCAACAGTATATTATAATTTAATTTTAAAACAGTTCAGATAGGGATTGTATAAATTAATAAATGTGATAAGAATGTGGTTAATATTACTTGTATGGATTATTATTATTTTTGCTGCAACAATTTTTATTAGTCAATATGTTAAAATTTATCAAAGAGAGGATGTTGCTATTGCTTTGTATATTTTATTTATTACAATGTCGCAAATTTTAGCAGCAAAGATTGGAGATTTTAGTATCGGAAATTTTGAAATCACAGCTCCAGTAGCCGTTTTGATATTCCCTTTTACATTTCAAATAACAGATATGGTAAATGAAAATTTTGGCCAAAAAAAAACCCATAGAATGATATTAATAGCATTTATTACTCAAATCCTAATGTTAATTTTTATTTGGTTTAGTATAGAAATATCAGCTGCCTCTTTCTGGGGATATGAATGGAGTAGCGACCCTGGAGAAGCTCAACAGTTTTGGTTAAACATTTTTGGATCAACCTTAAGAATAACTGCTGCTTCTTGGATTGCATTTTTAATTTCAGAAAATCTTGATGCACTCTTATATGCTAAATTCAAAATATTAACTAAAGACAAAAATCTATGGATAAGAAATGTCTTTAGTGATATACCTACACTAGCACTGGATAGTTTTATTTTCGTAAGTATAGCTTTTGGTGGCTTATTACCTCTTTGGCCATTAATTTTGGGGCAGCTTTTAACTAAATGGTTTTTTGGTATCATAGATACTCCATTTATGTATCTTTCAAGAGGAATTGTTAGTGGGAGAGTTAATCTTTTTGGAAATTTATTCAATAATCCAATAGATGAATAAATCAAAAATAAAAACAATTGATTTTTATATTTTTACAAGTTCATAGTCTATAGACCCAAGTTTATTCCTAACAGCAGCATTGAACTGAAATACTGGATCTACCATAGGGTTTAAAGTTTTGAATTTTTCAATCCCTACTTCAAGTGGTTTAGTCCATTCTCCATCCTTATTTAAGAAAGGAAGTCCTGGAGCATCTGTTTCAGCATCAATACAAGCTTTATCAATGGCTACAGGATCAGTTGATCCATAAATCCCAAGATCTGGTACCACTGGTACACTAGCATTTGGAACACAATCACACATAGCTGGAATATCAATTGCAAAATTAATATAACGAATTTTTTCAGGTCCAAAGCTTAAAACAGCCATGGCATTATCTATAAACCTCTCGACAAAATCAGGAACATTTCTCATTTGTGATCCTTTTATTGCTTCTTCAACAGGACATTTTCGCATACAACGGGAACATCCATAACAGAGAGATGTATCAATTATAGCATGTTCATTGTCAACTTTAATAGCATTCACTGGACATGCGTTAACACACTCTTGCTGACATAATGATAGATCACATTTTTTTATATTTACTTTTAATAGTCCATCTAAATGAGCTAAATACTTATTTCTCTTAGAAACGCATCCAATTCCTAAATTTTTTAGAGCACCTCCGAATCCCGCTTGAGGATGTCCCTTAAAATGAGAAATTATTACTAATTTATCAAATTTAAATAAATTTTTTGCTACAGAAACCTCTTTAAAATGAATTCCTTCTATTTGAATAACTTTTCTATCGATCCCTTCATCTCCATCGATGAAGAAGAGCGGTGCACCAGCTACTGTCTCTGAATATCCATGGAGTTCTGCTATTTTTTTATGATCTTTAATATTTTTCCGATGACCAACGCATATAGAATAATCTTCACATATTCCAATGTTTTCAATATTATTTCCAAGTCCTTGAGTTTCAATAAGAGTAGGTTTTCCTTCTTTGGCTTTAATAGCAGTTATTACTTCACGAACATAGTCAGGACGTAAATAACGTGTATTTTGTGCTTCCCCAACATGAACCTTTACTCCTACTTTATCACCAGGTTTAATATGGTCTAAAATTTTATCTAAGATAAGCCTAGTCTTCACTAAATTATTAGTAACCATATTCTTTGAGGTATTAGGCATAGCAGCTACCTCAATTGGAGATGCCCAATATACTATGGGTTTAGATAACATAATTATTTTCTAATTTACTTTAATAAGATATTTTACAGAAATGTAAGAGAGAACATTTCTGAAATCAAATTGTTTGATTTAAAATAGTGTAGATAATTTTTAAACTAATCGACTATTGAAAATAAAAGAAAAAGATGAATAAAATAGAAGAATTAAAAGAAAGAATTATTGAAACTAGGAACTTCTTGGGTAAGAAAAATAGAATTGCATTTGATATCCTATTTATATCGTTCCAAGTAATTTCTTTAGAAAAAGGATAAGCATGTATATCAATAATCATGAAATAATTTTCATAATTTGAATGAGAAATCTATAAGAACCTATCTAAAGTTTTTTGAGTTTTAATGAAATTAATTATTTTACTACTTTTTTTCCAATATTTATAATCAACCATGAATCCCTCTGCCATATTTTTTAGCGAATCGTTGAAATTATCTAAGATGACAGGATCTTGTGTAAACATCGCATTCTCAACAGTCGATCTAATAACCCACACACCAAGTGGGACGACATAACCCCCAGAAACCTCTCGAAAAATTAAAACTCTCGCTTGTCTTCTTATTTTATAAAGATACTCACAAACCGACTTCCTCGCCGCATAATAAGCTCCAGTTATATTGCTAGCATAGGATTTTCTTCCATTATAAAATTCGAAATCAGTCATTATCTGTGGTTTCAAATTACGATTATTACCATCTAAAGAAATATTCCATAAGGTATTAGGAGCCCAGACTTCATTCATCTCATAAATGAATTTTCCTGGAAATAATAGAATCTTAAAATGATTATCGAGATAAGTTGCTTCAAAGATCCTGTAATCATTTATTTCTGGAAATTTTTTAATTTCTTGAATTAAAGCTTTGGATATTATATCATCAACCGCAGTTATCGTCCATCTTGTAGGAACAATTCTACGTTTATTTTTCTCACCTAATAGTCCAGCTGAAAATACTCTTTTAATTGTTGATTCAGGAACATGTCCTTTAAAATAAAGATTTTCAGAAACGGCTTTAGAGGCTTTTAAATCTGTATCTGAAACACAGTATTCCACTTGAGGATGAACTTTTGTATTTTCAGTAATTTCAATTCTTTCAGTTATTCCAGAAGGTCCCATTGGTAAGGCATGATTATCCATCATCATTCTCAGATTCACTCTTTCCAGTTTAGTTTCTGTATCGACAGGTCTCGCAGCCATCGATAATTCTTGTGATGTTTCTAGGAGTTTTTGAGTTTTTAAGGAAGGTGTACTTTTTCTTGACTTTCGACCTATAAACACATTTGTTTTAAAATTACTCCTCACTAAACTACTCCTATATCGAATAACATCAACCATTTTCTTTCCATACCACAGTTCAGGAGCATCTAGAATATGATAGTCAGAAATATTAAGTCCGATCTCAAATTCTTGAAATGGTACTAGTGGTCCTAAGTATACATTTGGATAATTAAAACGCCCAACAAAAAATCCAGGAGGACTTGCTCCAAATACTTCTATATCTCTTCTAGTTTTATCTAATTCAAAGGGTACTAATGATTTCATTACAGATTTCTTTAATAGAATTGGGCAAGTTTTTTTCCCACATAATAGTCGGGCACCTTTACACCGAAGACAAATATTCTTTTCTGTCGGAGGTCTTACCAATTAATTCTCTCTCTAAAATCAGATTTTCTTATAAAATAAATGAGTTTCTTCTATTATAAAAAAGGTAAAAGAGTATAAATTTTTAATATTTATATTATAGAACTAATAAAATTTGTAGAACAATAAAACAAGAATTATTAGAAAATTATAATTTAAGCTAATTTTTGTGAAATATTAATGTTGGATATGTCCATAACCCTGCTTATAATTAATTATTTGCTGAGTAAATGTATCAAAATTATATTGTATATAATGAGTTCTCCTACGCACCATTGTCTCTAAAAAGAAAAATCTCACGGAAAATAAGCCATTCTCCCTAAAAAATATTGGCAAAACTGTCCATTTTGCAAAGTAATAATGGTTATTGCACAATTCAATTGCATTTTTAAATAATTCCATTTCCACCGAATCTAGAACAGATTCATTTTTGTATATGACCTTAGATGTTAAAAAATGTGATTTTTTTTCGATACTTAATGATAATCCATTACTAATAACATGCTTTTCAAAAATAGTGAAATAAAAGGGAAAAACCCCCGGAAAGTATTTTTGATTATCATTAAGATGTAAATTTATCCAAATTTTTGAAGAAATTCTATATAGATAATAAAATAGAAAAAAATATGTGTAAAAGTTAATAACATTCATAAATAGGGATAGTTTTGCAGAGCTATGAAACAATACTAAAAGTATTATTAGAAAAATCAATGAATTCATAAAAGTAAATGAACTACCAGCTTTTTCTACATAAAAACTATATTCTTTTTTAGAAAGAGGATATAAGTATGGAATCTTTGTAGTAGTGAGGAGATCCATTGATATGTGTAATCCATAAAAGGCTGATCCTATTATCCAAGACATAAGAAAAGATCTATTTCTATAAAAAGAAAAAAAAATACTTGAAATAGCAGATATTATTATCCCTATTATGTATGAATGAGAACCTCCACGATGTTCAAGATAATTGGATTTAAGGATTCTTTTTAATGGTGTTAAAAAAACATCCAAATCAGGTAATAATGAAAATAAAATTGCTATAGAGAGATAATCTAAGGTTACTTCCTTTAAAAAAAGGATATACAATAGTGCACCAAAAACAGAATGAGTGAAAATATCCATAATATGATTATCTTGCTATAGTCTAATAAATTGAAAATTGAAAAAAAAATATATCTCTTATTATCTATAATTAGATAATAACTTGAATTAATTTACCTGAAATTTAATTTTGGTTTAATTTTCTCATAAGACAAATATAGAATTAGACTTCTTTTAAGAATATTGCTCTTAATAAGTATTTTTATTATGATTTTTTATTCTTCCTGACCAAAGTAAACCATATAAGCTTGCAAATATAATTATCATTGCAACTATTTGATATATTTCAATAGATTCTTTTAAAATAAATAAGGCAAATATCATAGTAATAACAGGATTAGGTGTTGTAATACTACTTGCCACAGAAACATCTACATGCTTAACCGCATAAAACCAATTAACAAGTTCTAGATAATATACAATTCCCATAAGGAATCCAAAAATTTGAAACTCAAGTCTAGTTAGTCCATTGAAAATGTTATTGATACCATTTACAAAAGAAGATATTCCAAAAAGAATTATGGAAGATATAAACACCCTAAAGAACGTAACTTGATTTGGAGTAATCGGAGAGGTATCAAGGTTGCGTTTAATAATTACATGTGCAATACTCCACAAAATAGGAACAATCAATGCTAATGCAAGCCAAGGAGAAAAACCACTAATTAACCATGTACCTCCCGTGCCAAGATAATATATGCCTACCATCAGAATTAATGTAAAAACAATCTCACTTAATTGTTTTTTCTTTTTAAATAGGATAAATTCCATTAAAATTGAGAATAAAGGGTAAGTTTGAATTGCTATAGCAGCGTTGACAGTACCAGCAGTTTCAAATGCAAAAATATAAAAAAATGTGGTTATAGAAAAGATAATACCAGTAATTACCATTATTGTGAGAGTTTTTTTTTGAATATTCAAATCTATTGATTTTTGAAATATTCCTATATTTGATTTAGGTAGCTCATAAAAAAATAATGGCAAAGAACAAATTAATTCCCAAAATGAAAGATAAAAAGCGAAGCTCAACGTATTTAAGGTTGAAGGGCGACTATTTGAAATAATAGGTAATATTCCAAGTAACATTAATGATATAAACGATAATTTAATCCCAATACTTCTATTAGGATAAAAATTTTAAGAACTAATGTTAGTTGAAAGAAAATCTTGGTTATGTTTTTGTTTTGTTACCATGAATTATCAAAAAATAGTAATAATATAAACATAAGTAATTCATAACACTCTAATTTAAATTTAAAAATCAAATTTTAATACAAGATTGACCATTCAGTTTTGATTATTATGATTAAAATTCAAAACCAAAAAAATAATAAAGGGATAATTAAATCAACAAATATTTATAATTAGATTCGATTCATATCTTATCATAATCAAATTCATGAGAATCTAATATTTTTTTAACAATTTTTATAAAGCTATCTCGAATGTTCACGTTATCTTTAGAAGATGTTTCTACATAATCTTTTTCATTGTGATTTTTAAGGAACTGCTCAATAATAATTCTATCTACTTTGTATTGCTTTTCAGTTTGAGCTAAATCGAGTTTTGTGCCAACAAGAATCTTTGGACTATCATTAAGACCATGCTGAATTATCTTATCATACCACCAGTCCAATTTTACGAGTGATTCCATTCTTAATAAATCAAAAACTAAAAAAATGCCATTGGCACCATTGATATAATATTTGAATAGTGTTCGGAATTGTTCTTGACCTCCAAAATCCCATAACGAGAGTCTAATAAAAGAATCTTCGCCTTTAATTGAAATCGGGATATCATAGGTATAAAAATCAATTCCTACGGTTAATTGGGTATTTGCATTAAAAGTATTAAAACATAATCTTCTTGCTATACATGTCTTTCCTACTCCACCATCACCAATCAAACATATTTTAAATATATAGCGTGGTTCTTTTTCTCCTAGTATATTTCATACACCTTTTCAATTTTATAACTCTTTTATACTAATCGCAAATATTTTGAGACTTTCATCTCTAAGTATTATTGTATTATAAAAAATATAACAATATAATTTTATAAAGATATTTTATTCAAATTGAAGAACTATAAACAGATTTAATTAAAGCAATCTTTCATAGTCAAATCCTTGAAAATTTAATAGTTTTTTTACCAATTCTTTAAAAATTGCTCGAATATTAATATTATCTTTAGAGGATGTTTTAATGAAATCGAGCTCACCATGTTTTTTAATAAATTCATCAATATATGAATCATCAATTGCATTTAATTTATCCAGTTTTTCCTTCAAATCAAGCTTTGTTCCAATAAGAATTTTAGGTTGGTTGATCATATTATTTTCTATTAGCTTGTCATACCACCAGTCTAAATCAAGAAGACTTTGCATTTTTAATAAATCAAATACTAAAAATATTCCACTAGCTCCTTTAATATAATAGTCAAATAGAGTTTTAAAGTGAGCTTGTCCTCCAAAATCCCATATTGATAGTCTCACATTAGATTGTTCGCCATCAACTATTATTGGTAAATTATATGTATAAAAATCTATTCCAACAGTTAATTGAGTATCTAAAGTGAATGTATCATAACATAATCTCCGAACAATACAAGTCTTTCCTACACCACCAGCCCCGATTAAAACCACTTTAAAAATATATTTATAGTCATTATCTTTTTCAAATATGAGATTTTCACCATATAAAATGTTGATTTTTTATCTAAGTTTTTTCAATAGTGACTTATTCTTAACTAATTAAATTTTATTTTAAATCCAAATGCTAATAAATTATTATTTTTTAAGATTTTAAAATTGAAAAAAGTGGAAATTGATATCATAATTGAAAACACAATAATAAATAAAATTTAAGTTTGAGATAATAATTCTATTAAGGCTCGTGGGATTTCTTTATAATCATTTACGGCATAAAACTTACCTCTCCCTGCTTTTGCAATTTCTCTGCATTTCTCAATACCTTGATCCGCATCATTATCAGCAGGCATTCCTATAACATGTAATTTTGGATATTTTTTTGCTAGAATTACGGGATCTTCACCGCGGTTGTAAATACCATCTGTTATTAATATACCAAAACGACTTTTTCTATTTTCTCTTATTTTTCTTAATTCTTTCAGACCTTTTTCCAGTCCTATATAGATATTTGTAAAGCCAACAGCTTCAGAATCTAAAATATCATCAATTAAAGAAATTATAGGTTTTTTTTGATTAATTTTTTTCATGACCATTGCAGTTGAATTAAATAAAACTATGGAAAAATCTTCTTTTTCCATGTTATATGCTAAAACTGATGTTGTAAGTGCTGCATTAAGCAACAAACGTCCATACATACTGCCACTTGTATCCAATACCAATACTACTTTTCTTTTTTGTCGCTTTCTTTCAATTCCATATATGTCTTGATAATTTAAACTTTTTTCATAAATTTTTAATGGATTATGTTGAATAGTTTCATCCATACTAAATTCAGGCCTACCCATTTGATAATAAGGAACAGTCTTTTTAAAATGACCTCTTATTCCTCTACTTGTAATTTTTAAAGATAATTTTAGAATACTTTGACGTGCTAATCTTCTGAAAATTGATTTATATTTCTCTGAGATGGGACGTCTAATAAAAAAATAAATTTCTGGCATGAAATCTCCAGATTCTGCAGCTTTTTCTGAGAAAAATTTTACACCTTCTTCAGTGTCTAAAGCATCTGTTGAAGCATACACATTTGCCTTTAATAATCCCATTAAAGCTTCAAGATTTTTATGTTGTATTGCTAGATATGTTAACTCCTTTATTTGCTTATAATCTAATGTGTTAGCAAGGTGTTTATAGTAATCTGGTTTTTTTCTTTTCTTTCGGATTATTTCATACTCCAATATTTCTTTATCTGGGCGACTTTCAGTAAGTCTAACATGCAGCCTTTTCTCATTCTCTTCAAATTCTTCTTCAGAGAAATCATCGATTATTGAAAATCCGATTTATTCAGTACAGTTAAAACAATATTTGTAATTATTTCTTTTTTAGATTGAGTTAATCCATCTTCAAGTTCGATTTTGTTATATAGTGCCATTACTGCTGCTTGAATCCAATTTTTAGTACTATTGTTATTATCATATTGATTAATTAAGGTAGCTAAATCAATAGCACCTCTTATTGAACTCCCTCTTCTGATGGAAGTACTTTCTCTAGTTATTTGTATAATTTGTTGTGAAAGTAAGGCAATTTTATCAGTATTACCACTGTTTAAATTAGCTTCTTGTTTGATAATTAATATTTCCTCATCAGGTTTTTGATAATTTAAATTTATCCATATGAATCGATCTTTTAGTGCTTCCCCTAATACTGTGACTCCAACATGCGCAGATGGATTTTGAGTAGCAATAACAAAGAAATTTTCATGAGCCTTAATTGTTTTTAATTTGGGAATTTTAAGTATACCTTCATCTAATGAGGTTAATAATGAGTTTTGAGTGCTTTCTGGCATACGGTTTATTTCATTTATAAATAAACACCCTCCATTCATCATAGCTAAGGCTAGTGGACCATATTTGTAGGAATCTTCAATATATCCTTTAGCAATTACTAATGGTGGTTCAAAATATCCAACAAGGTTATGAGGAAGTAATTCTTCACTACAATCGACTCGATAAAAACTGGAATCATAATATTCTGCAATGGCTTTAGCTAATCTAGTTTTTCCAACACCCACTTCTCCTTCTATTAAAATATTTTTACTTACTGAATGTGCTAAAACAATTTGACGTAATTCCTCAGTTCTGCCAATTACTTTATATTTCTCTTGTATTTCTTTTACAATTTTGGTTATATCAACCATAAATATCAGAATATAATAAATCTAAAATAATTTTGCCTTTTAAAATGAAGTTATATAAAAAAAAGGGTTTAAAATATAACCAAACAATAATTTGAATTTATCATCTTATATTTTGGTGTATTTGGAATATTAAAAAGTATTTTTAATTATAGATATAAATTATTTTGGAAATAATCTTACTTTTACTTTTTCTCCCCTTTTTAATCCTTCTTGGTTAGGTGGGATTTCAATTATACCGTCAGATCTTGTAAGAGAACTAATCATTCCAGAACCTTTCAACCTTACTGGAATTGCTATAAATTCATTCTCTTGTTTTTCTATTTTTACCCTTAAATAATGTAAAATGCCTAGACTAGTAACAGGAACATCTTTACCAATTGTAGCTAGTATTTCGATTCTTGGATCCAACACAGAACAACCTAACATCTTTTTAATTGCAGGTCCGCTAATTTTTAGAAACGAAATATATGCTGCAACGGGAGTACCAGGAAGGCAAAAAATAAAAGATTCATTTAAAAACCCAATTAAAACGGGAGAACCAGGTCGCATTGCAATACCATGTGTCAATATAATCCCTGATTCATGAATAATCTCAGGTAAATAATCCTTTGTACCAACAGAAGTACCTCCCGTAAAAATTATCATTTGTGAATCTTCAGCAGATTCAATTAATTTGGTCTTGATAACTTTTTTATCATCTTTTACAGTTTCTTCTCGAATAACAGTTCCGCCATAAAGATTTATTAAAGCAGATATCATTGGGGTATTGGAATTATAAATTTTCCCGGGTTGCAGGGAAGTACCAGGAGCAAGTAATTCATCACCAGAAGAAAAAATGCTTATTTTTGGTTTGGATCGTACTTTTACTTTATTAAATCCTAAGGAAGCTAAAATTGCAATATGTTCAGCTTTTAATTCTGTGCCATTACTTAAAATAAGCGTGTTTTTCTTGACATCTTCCCCTCTTTTTGATACATTTTTCCCTGGCACAAGAGAAGTGTAAAGACTTACGAGATTATCTTCAATTTCTGTATCTTCAATTTTAACAACAGCATCAGACCCTTCTGGTATTGGGGCACCTGTGGAAATTCTTACTGCTTCATCCTTATTTACTTTAATAGTAGAAAATTCACCAATTTCAATAGTTCCCACAAGACTAATCTTTTTTGGATTTTTAAGAGATGCCCCAAATGAATCTTCTGCTTTAATGGCATAACCATCCATCGCTGATCTATTAAAGGGTGGAATATCTAACTTACTAATGATATCTTCTGCTAAGACTCGGTTTAAAGCTTCATTTATTATGATATCTTCAATTGGATTTAACTGAATTTTCGAAAGGAGTTTCTCCATTGCATCTACAAAGGGAGTTAATTTTGAAAATCCAATTTTACGGAGTTTTTCCAAATTGATTCACTCTTTTTTATTTATTATGTATAGGATATGTCCTAATTCAGGTATTATTATGTGTTGTAAAGCTAATATTACAGCATTAGGAGCCCCTGGTAGTAAAAAAATAGCTTTTTTTTGCTTATTTTTTTTTAGAATTCCTGCCGTTGCTCTTGTTAAAATAGAGGATGTACCAATTTCATTGTAGGAAAGGTGTCTAAAGAGTTCTCCAAAACCATCAAATTTTTTTTCTAATCGGGGTTCTATAGTTTCATAAGTGATATCTTTTGGTGATAAACCAGTACCACCGCTAAAAATTATTGAATGAATCTTATTATCTTTCATTAGTTCTATTAAAATTTTATTTATATGTTCTTCTGAATCTGGTATAATCTTACTAAAAACTAATGAAATTGAAAGGTTATTATTTAATAATTCTTTCACTTTAGGAATTGTTTCATCTGTTGTTTTTTTTCCAGTTTTCATCTCAAGAAATCTACTAGTACTTACTATTATTAGGGCTAAATTAATTTCTTTAGGAGCTTTTTCCTTATGCTGATCATGGACGTGTTTTTTTTCCTTCATTTTAATATCCCATTTTCTTACCAAATATTAATTTTTAGAAAAAATAGACTTTTTTTTTGTCTCCTCTTTCTATGATTGATTCTAACTCATCAATTTCTATATATCCATCTGCATAGAACATTGTACTAATTGCCTCTGATCCAGTTTTGATAGGAAAAATTATCATTTTCCCATCAATTTCTTGAACTTTTACAGGTTTAAATTCATGTCGACCAACAGTACTATAAATCCGCTCACCAACTTCGATTTCTTTTGAAAATGTTTCCCTTAAGGGATAACCAGACATTTTTCGTAAAAAATTATCAATAAAGACATAGAAACAACTCAGAGCAGATGTTGGATATCCGGGTAATATAAATAGTATTTTATTCTTTAACTTAGCAAAGATTATAGGTTTTCCTGGCTTTATTTTTACTCCATGAATTAAAATTTCAATATCATCAAAATCTCCTAAAACTTTTGGGCCTAAATCACCTTCTCCTTTAGATGTTCCACCAGATAAGATAATAATATCACTAGTTTCTAAAACCTTATCCATCACATTCTTCAATTTCTGATAATCATCTTTCACAATGCCTAAAAAATTCACTAGAACCCCAGTATTTTCAATAGCTTTTTTCAGTACTACAGAATTAATATCATATATCTTACCAATGTCTAATTTATTTATTTCATGACTTACTAATTCATTCCCAGTACTAATAAGGCTTACAATTGGCTTTTTATATACAGATAATTCCTTGATACCACACGATGCTAGTATACCTATTGTACTTAAATCAATTAAAGTGTTATTTTTAACTATAATGTCTCCTTTTTTCACATCATGTCCAATTTCAATGATATGTGTTCCAGGAGTTATTGCAGTAGAAATTAAGATTTTAGAGTCTTTTTTATCACTGAACTCAACCATTACAATACCATCTGAATTTTCGGGGATGGCTGCTCCAGTTGCTACATAAGAACATTGTCCTTTATGTAATTCTTTTTGAGGGATATCTCCAGCTTGAATTATTTCTATCAATTCAAGTTCAATAAGATTATCTTCCTCCGCTCCAAAAGTATCCTCTGCTATTACAGCATATCCATCCATTCGTGATTTTCTGAAATGAGGGACATTTATAGTACTAGTAATATCTTTAGAAGTAATCCTATTGAAAGCTTTTTCTAACAATATGAGCTCGTCATCCTTAGTTAACTTCTCTATTGAATTTAATATGTTTTTGAATTCATCTACCCTAATAGTTTTCAGAAATTTCATGAAAAATTCATTCAATTTATAGTTTTGATATCTTTAAAAATTAATATTTTATTTTCTATATACCATTTTTAATGAATCCACTTAGAAGTTCCATCAGAAAAATTTTCTTTTTTCCATACAGCAAGTTCTTTTTTATACATATTAACAGCTTTACTAATTACTTTAAAACCTTCTTTTCTATGACTTGAGGCTACAACTACATAAACTAAATCCTCAGAAAGGTTAAAGGCTCCTTTTAAATGAATAATTTTAATATCAATTATACCATTTTCTTTTTTCAAATTTTCACAGATCTTATTGATACTTATATTTGCTAACTCATTATAAGCATCAATTTTCATGCTAATTACAGGCTTTCCATTTACAGAGCTCTCTCTTACAATTCCGGTAAACGTGTGAATAGAACCAGCTTTTTTTACTTCAGGATTATTTTTTATTGAGTCAATAATTCTCTCTAAATTGATTTCTCCTTTGTTGTATATTCCTGATTTAATTTGATATTTATCATTAATACTCATAATGTTTTAACCTCCTGATACAGGTAATAAGAAAGCAATTGTATCTCCGTCATTTAAATCAATTGTTAGTGGATCTTTCTTATGGATTACTTGATTATTTATTACGACGGATATTAAGTTATGTATTTTTTGATTCTCTTCATCCCAAATTATACTTTTTAATTCATATTTTTCAAATAAAATATTTAATAATGCCTTTAAATTATTCTCTGATATTTCAAATTTTTCTTTTTCTTTTTTAGTAATTTCCTTAAGTTCAGCAAAATAGAGTATTTGTATAATCATAGTTTTGACTGGTTTTTAATAATCCCTAATAATAAGGCTCTCGTGAATCTACCACTTGCTTAACTATTTGTTCATATTTAGCTAATGAATGATGATTTCGAATAGCTTCCTTAATATTTTTTCCTAAATCTGATCGATACAAACAACCAAATAGATTTCCGTCACATCCCACACGTAGTTTAGTACAGCCCATACAAAATTCATGACTTGGAACTATAGTTTCAACTATTGCTGAATTTGGTAATGTAAATACTTTCCGGTTTTGCATAGAACCTCTTATTTTTATCTTTTTAGCTTTTAATTCAAAATCTTCAATAATGGGTTTAATATCAAGGTGATATTTCTTATAAAAATCACTATTTCCCCCTACTGCATCTGAAACCTCGTGTAATTCAATTAATTGTAAGATATATCCATATTTACCACAAAATTCTAACATAGATTCTAATTCATTATCATTTAATCCTTTCATTATAACAAAATTTAATTTTATAAAATTAAAGCCAACTTGTTTTGCCTTTTTTAATCCCTTTAACACCTTCCTTAATGAATCCGAGCCGTAAATTTCCTTATATACTTCTGGTAATAGTGAACCAAGTGATACATTTATTCGATTCAATCCTGCATTATATAATTCTTCTGCTTTATCATATAATAATAGTCCATTGGTAGTAATAGAAATATCCTTATATAAATGCAAATCAGCTACATTCTTAATTATCTGTATAATCTCTTCTCGACATAAAGGTTCTCCACCAGTAAATTTTATTCTAGTAACATTTAGGATTTCAGCTAATATTTTGCATAACTTAGTTATCTCTTCTACAGTCAATTCTGAAGTTTTTGGAATAAATCCTTCTTGATCACAATAAATGCAATTATAATTACACTTTGATGTTATCGAAAATCTGATGTGTTTAATTTCTCTATTGCTTTTATCTTTCATATTCTAAAATCACTATTTTTTTATCTTCTCTTCGACCATTAGATCATAGATTTGAGTAGATGGATATTGTCCATTTTTATCCTTTTCATACATTTTGATAATATCCCACAAATTCAAAAGAGCTATACTAACTCCCGTTAATGCTTCCATTTCAACTCCTGTCTTTGCGATACTTTTAACTCTACATACTACTTTAATTATTTGACCATTGATTTCAAAATTTACTTTCACATTTGTTATAGGGATTTGATGACAGAAAGGAATTAATTCTGGGACTTTTTTAACCGCATTAATAGCAGAGACTTTCGCAATAGTAAAGGCATCACCTTTTTCAACTTGCTTCTTAATAATCCGTTCAATTGTCTCTTTTTTTAATTTAATCTTGCCAGACGCTATTGCAATCCTAGTAATTGTATTTTTTTCGGATATATCGATCATTTTTGTTAAAAGTGTTGAAATCTTCGATATTTTCTCGTAAACATAACGTTATTTAAATTAAATTGAAATTTCTTAAAAATTTATTTATAATATTTTAACATCTGTTGCTTTAAAATTGATAAAGGCCTCAGATTCTATTTCTAACTTTAAATTCTTTCGAGAAAGCTCAGTTATGGTTATTAAAAATTTCTCTGATTGACATCTTACGATTAAATGACAAATATTTCCAAGTTCTCGGATATTTTCAATAATACCTTTGAAGGTATTTCTATAGCTTGTGTTCTTGGGAGGTTCTTTAACAATACCAATACTTTCTGGTCGAATACAAACTTTAACTTCCCCCTCTTGTTGACTTGAAGCTGTAATAATTAAATCATTAATTTTGATTTGAGATAATCCTGTTACTTTATCTAATTCTGCTAACCCATAAAAAATGTTTTCATATCCTACAAAAAGAGCAGTAAATTCATCCTTCGGAGCTGTGAATATTTCATTTGGTCTTCCTATTTGAGTTATTTGCCCATTATTAAGTACAGCAATACGGTCTGCATATTTTATTGCTTCAAGAGGATCATGTGTACTCATAATTATCGTCTTTTCCTTATCCTGTTTTATTCTCATAATAAAATCGTCTAACAACTTTAAATTCATCGAATCTAAATTTGCTGATACTTCATCCAATAAGTAGAGATCAGGGTTTATAACGAAATTCATTGCTATTGCAACTCTTTGCATTTCACCTCCAGATAAAGATCTTGCATTTTTTTTCTCCATACCCTTTAACCCAGTAAATTGTATTATTTCATTAACCTCCTCTTGATAATCAATACTTCTCATTCCACGTACTTTTAAACCATATGCTATGTTATTAAAGACCGATGTATTCCGTACTATAGGTTTTTGGCGGACAAATGAGAATTTTCTCCTGTATTTAACTTTTTCCTTTCTCGAAATGTTAATTAATTCTTTATTATTATAAAGAATTTGTCCAGAGGTTGGTAATTCAAGTAATCCTATTAATTTTAATAAAGTAGTTTTACCACTTCCATTTGGGCCAATTATAATAAAGCATTCTCCTTTTTTAACAGAGAAATTTATGTTAGAAAGAACAATAATTGCTGATTTATCTCCTTTATAATATTCTTTATGAATATTTCTAATCTCTAGTAATTTCATTTTAATCAACTCTAGTTTGTAAACGTGTAAGTCCGTAATTGACGATAAAGGCAATAGAGATGAGAATTACCCCTAAAGCTATTGCCATCCCAAATTCACCCATACGAGTTTGAAGAACAATAGAAGTCGTAAAAGTTCTAGTTTCCCATCTAATATTACCTCCAACGATCATAACTGCTCCTACTTCAGAAATTGCTTGCCCAAAAGCAACAAGAAATCCAGCAATAATAGATTTTTTCGAATGTTTAATTAATTCCCACCATAATTGGCGTTCATTAGCCCCTAAAGAAAGAACTGTTTCTTTTAAAATTGGATCAACACTTTCTATTGCCGCTTTAGCTGTACCCATAATAATAGGGATTGCTAAAAGAAATTGGGCTATTATCATAGCTGATGTTGAATATAATAATCCTAATTCCCCAAATGGTCCATTTCTTGATAATAGCAAATATACTAATAATCCCATAACTACTGGAGGAAATCCCATAAAAGTATTAATTAAGTTTGTAATCTCCTTTTTCCCTTTAAATTTCCTCAATCCTATAAATGAACCAATTGGTAGAGCAACTAAAGCTGCTAAAAATGTTGAAGTCAAGGAAACTCGGAACGAAACTTCAATTACACCCCATACTTCAGGATCAAAAGTAAATATTAAACGTATTGCCTCTAATATTCCCTCTATAATTTCATTCGGCATTATTCTAACTTCTTTTTTTGATTTAACTATATTGATAAAAAATAAAAAAAAAATGAATTTTACTAAAATTCATTAGACTGTTAAATCTGCAAATTCTATTTGATATGGCTTCCATATTGTTATTTCATCAGCAGTAGTAGTACAAGCAGTATCATTATCACAAGTTCCAAAATCCGCGTGAAATAGAACTTGATTATTTTTTCTATACGCATCAATTAGATCCTGACCATATGGAGATGTTAAAAAACCAATAAATCTGCATACAGAAACATATTTAACGTGGGGATATAATACAGGATTAATAGGGATAACCCCATAAGGATTGAGTAAATAGTTTTCACCAATAATAGATTCTGCTAAGATTTTTAGGGTGGTATATTGTTCAAATAAGGAGAGCCATGTACCTCTATCAATTATTGTATATCCTTCATGTGCAGCTTCAGTATCCTCAGATGTTATTAATAATGTGGTTCCCATACCTTCTCCGGTTTCAGAATACTTGTCTGGTTGTTCTTCCCATCTTGTTTCTGGGTCCACTCCAACTAGGCTCCATAAGGCTAGTTCTTTTGAATGAGTCCCCGAACCATCTCCTCTAGAATAAAAAGTCATATTTCCATTATCTATAGCATCTCTTAATTTTGTCATGACTGTTATTATATTATCACCAGGTTGTAAATTAGCAGGATTAGATTCATGTCCTACTATAATAAAATCGTTATACATAACACATGCACGATAAATTCCATAAGGGATGCCATCAACACCAAGACTAGCATTAACAAAATCATCTTCTCTCGATCTTGAATGTACCAGAATTACATCTACATTCCCATCTTTTCCATATGTGATAGCAGTTCCTGTACCCACTGATAACACTTTAATATGAATTCCCGTTAGTTTGGTAAATTCAGGAAGTAAATAATCTAATAAGCCTGAATCATATGTAGAAGTCGTTGTTGCTAATGTTATTTTTTCTGGATTTTGAGCATTTAAGTAATCAATGACAAAATATGTTCCGACAGAACCTCCCGCAATGATTATTATTGCTAATAAAATAGCTGCTTTATGGTCACCTACAAATTCTTTTAATGGTTTTCTTGATGACATTTTATAGTTTATTATTTTTTGTTTATACTATTTTATAAATTAAAGATTATAGATATGTATAACCGTACATATCGATAAAGAAAATTAAAAATCCTATAAAAAGGTTATGAAGAAGTAGACTTCTAATCTATTTAAAATAAAAATTTGGATGATAATGGGAGTTGCAAATTTTACTATTATTTTCAAGTAAACTATGCAACAGTACATTAGGAAAAGGATATATCTCAACTTTACTAATTATGTCAGTTGAAATTCCTGCATTAAAAACTCCTTTGCATTTAGAACAAGGTACCTGTGTGACTTGAATATTTTTGGTTAGTAATTGCATTATCACATTTTTTATTTATCTTTAATAAAAATAAGCTAAAAACAACTTATCAATGTAATCTCTTTATTGTATGTGAAAATAATATAATATAAAACAATCTATATTCTCACCCTCAATATATTTATATGCAAAAGCTATAAAAAAATAAAAGAAAGTTATCAAATATTTTTAGTTATTCCATTTCCATGCATAATTTATAACATTCTGTGGGCAAGTAGAAACACAGTTACCACATAAAATGCAATCAGGATCATACATATCTCCTGATTGTACCATTTCATTAACATCAAGCCCCATCTCACATGCTTTTGAACATTGCTTACATTGAGTACAACTCTCAGTATTAACTTCTAAGTGCAGTGAAGGGTATTTAAGGGTATTTTTAATTTTTGTCCCTATAACTCCTAATACTCCCATAGGACATGCATAATTACAAAATGATCGTTTTCCTCCTACTAATGTAAATAGAATAGCTACAGATCCGATAATTCCGAAATAAAAAATCAACATCCCAATTGCAAATTCATTCCATGAAATTATTCCTGTGGGATCTTCGGGAGTTGGATAAAATGGATTAAATCCATATTGGTATCCTAAATTGAATATTGGTCCCAAAGCAATAAAAATAATCCACACAATAAAAACGATGTATTTAATCTTCCTTCTTTTCCTTTTTTTAGCTTGATCTAGTTTCTTAGGTATTGTATCCCCCAGAACTTCTTGAATTGCACCCCATTGACATCCATAAGCACAAAAAGATCTACCGAAAAACAAAGAGGAAATGAACCAAGTAGCAAAGACAATGAAACTTATTGTAATATAACCTTCAAAACCTCCCATAATAATAAGAACAGGTGACATCCAATTAAATGTGATCGGTAAAGCAATTACCCATAAGAACATCAAAAGTTTTCTGAATTTAAACAATTTCTTGTGTTGTCCCATTCTATAACACTCTCATAATTTATATATTCTGAATAATCTCATTTGCCCAAGCTATTGCTTTTTCTTTGGCTTCATCTACTCCATGCTCTTTTGGAGATATAAAACGGATTTCACCAATTATATTACTTTCCCTTAAAGTTTCTTTAAATCTTCTCATTGCTTTTACACCATCTCCATCACTACATGTCCAGAGTGCTATGTTCTTTCCTGATAAGTCAAATTTTAACAAGAAAGAACGAATTGGTGGAGAGTATGTCCATGCCCATACTGGTGTTCCAATAAAAATTAAATCATAGATTAGTGGATTGATATCAAAATCTTTTAATTTGGGTTTTCTTTTCATTGTTGCTTGAAAACCACCCAAAAAGTATTTCATCCCACTTTCAGCATTGAGTTCCTTCACAGGTTTTAATTCAAGAATATCTGCATTTAATGACTTTGTTATTGCTTTTGCAATTAATTTGGTATTTCCTGTGAGAGAATAATATACAATTAATACTTTCGACATTTTTTTTATTCCTCCTTATTTTTATTTTTCCCTTGGTTTTAAGCCTTCTCCAATGATATCGAAAGCAAAATCTATGATATCATCAGGTTCTAAATTAAATCTTTTTTTAACAATTTCCTTAGAATGAATTAAATCTTCAACTAAACCTCTTGTGAGAGTTGAGAGGACATAACCGATCATAAAAGGAGTTTTATCTGCACGAATCGATTTGTTTTTTACAGCTTCATTCATCACTTTAACAAAGATGTCTCGATATATATTACTTAAATCAAGATACTCTTTTTCAATCTTAGAGAGTTCAGTTTTAGACTTGGATGCAATATCAGGAAATTTCAGTCCTATATCATGAAAGATCGAAGCATAATTTGGATTATCTTTCGTAAATTCATAATAAGCATATCCTACCGCCATTAGCTGTTTTATACCCTGATCCTCTTTCTCCGTAAATTCTCTTGTGTATTTAATGATCAATTCATAAGCTTTGATACCTATCGCAATATATAATTCATCCTTAGAGACAAAATATTTATAAACTGTTCCTTTACTAAATTCTGCTTCATTAGCTATTTCATCCATTGTCGTGGCTTCATATCCTTTAGATAAAAACAATTTTTCTGCAGCTTCAAGTATAATCTGCTTTCGTAATTGTGTTTCTCTTTCCTTCCTAGTCATTTTTTCCTTAACTTTTTTTTTACTTTCCATTAATAATCACCTTATCCTGTGTAATGACTGAGAGTCATTTTTTATACCAAGGGTTATTAATATAAAAAAATTCATTTTCTTATTTAAACTTTTGGTTCAAAAAATGACTACTGGTCGAATGCATTATTTAGCTCCAAAATGCCCTATAAGTAAAAATGAATTAAATATAATTAGCTAGAATGAAAATAGATTCATTCTAGCCTAATTATACAAAAAATGAATTGTGGTTAAAGGGATTTTAACAAGCACGAATCTTAGAACATATCATATTAGAGTTGCAAATTAATGTTGATACAGATAAATATAACTCTTGTAAATTAAATGGTTTTTTCTTAAAAATTATCGCTCCTGCCGCCAAAGCTTCATTTTTTATACTACAATCTCCACTAATTAAGATTATTTTTATGTTACCATCGATTTTTAAGATTTCTTTTGTTGCTTCGATTCCATTTTTAAAAGGCATTTGATAGTCCATAATAACTAAATCTGGCTTAGTTTTAAATCTTAAATATTTATTTACTGCTTCATTTCCATCCTTAGCATAGTCTATGACATTAAATCCTTTATATTCGAAAAATTGTTTATACAATTTTAAAATTGAATCATCGTCATCAACTATAAATATTTTAATCAAATATTTTCACCATTTTTTGATTCGAAATTTTTAAAAAAAAAAATTTATATAATTTTTACTTCAGTTAATAACTCTTTCAAATTTTCTGCTAAAGTACCCAATTTATTTGTAGTTTGTGATATCTCCTCCATTGAAGCTGATTGTTGTTCAGTGGAAGCACTAATTCCTTCTAGTGAAGTAGATGTTGAATGAATATTAGCCAAAATCTCTTTTATTTTACTACTACTATGATCAACAGCATTTTTTGATTCCTCTGCTAATTTCCTTACTTCATCAGCTACAACAGCAAAACCTCGTCCATATTCACCAGCTCTTCCTGCTTCAATGCGTGCGTTTAAAGCCAATAGATTTGTTTGATCAGATATATTTGATATAATGTCCAATACTTGCTTAATATCATGAGATTCATTCATAATTTTAGCACCTTCATTAGCTACCTTTTTTGTACTGAAGGAAATTTCTTCAGAAGATGCATTAATTTGATTTGTATTAGCAGCTAATTCTGTAGCAATATTAGCAACATTTGTACTCACATCTGATGCTGCATTCAAGACTCTTTGTAATATGTTATTAATATTTAATATTCGCCTTTCTACAAGTGCTACAAGTGCAGTTACTAAAAAAACTACTTCAATAATACAATTAATAAGGTTTTGAAATCCAGTTACATCATAAGGATCAAACAATATAGTTACCAAATATTGGATTATTGTAAATACACCAAAACACAAGAATGCGTGAGTTGGAGTTTTTTTTAATCTGTATACTTTAATTAATAAATAAGCAGCAAAAAGCATAATAAAAATCATAGATATTTCTAAACCTATTATTCCTGGATTTAATATTATTAACGAGCTCATTAATTGAAATTTACGATTTTTGGACAATTTCGGTTTATTTTTAAAAAAAGTGTTATAATACTCCAAAAATGAAGCAGCACAGATTAATATACCACCTAAAACTGAAAAAACTACAGAGGCAATCATGAATTCACTAATATTGAGTGCTAAAAAAGAACTCATACGAGCTGCTGTAAAGCTATATTGACTGGGAAGCCACTTTTTCAACTCCTGTCTTTTAATACTAACATATGTGAATGCAATGCTAGAGATCATTGCTAAAGTAAATAAAAATTCTTCTGCAGCCATTTTTACAACCTCCTTTTAAATTTGTTAAATTTTTTATTTCTTAGTCTTGGTTCTTAGGTTTTAAACCTTCAGCTACCCAATCTAACACCAAATCAATAATATCATCAGGATTTATTCCCATAGATTCATAAAGAGGATGAAAATTTCTAAGAAGATCAATTAGTCCCCCTGTTAAAGATGTTAATGTAAATGTTAAAAACTTTGGTGTTAAGTCATCTCTTATGAGTTTTTTATCAATCGCTTCTTTTATTGGATTAAATATTAATTGTTGATATCGCTGTATCTCAACGTTCATTTCTGTTTCGTTTCGGTTTAAAGGCGCTCCCTCTATTACTTTTTTATATATGTTTAGATAAACAGGATCTTTACGGATCTCACTTGCAATCTTGTATAGGTTTGGATGCTTTTTTGAAAATTCGTATGTAGCATAACCTTTCGATAAAAGACGTTCTATTTCTGATTTGGAGGTTAAGTCATTAGTTTCGTAAGAATCATTTAGTTTTCTGGTCGCTCTAGTTGCTACAGCCAAGTAAAGATCATCTTTGGAATTAAAGTAATTATATAACGTTCCTTTACTTAATGAAGCTTTAAGAGCAATATCTTCCATGGTAGTTTCATCAAATCCTTTTGAAATAAAAAACTCCATAGCTGTCATTAGGATTTTATGACGCCTTTGTTCCTTTTCCCTTTCTTTTCTTTGTTGGATACGTTTTTTACGCTCGTTATTCATTTGCATCAAAT
Source organism: Promethearchaeota archaeon (assembly GCA_048937405.1). Taxonomy (GTDB): domain Archaea; phylum Asgardarchaeota; class Lokiarchaeia; order Sigyniarchaeales; family SOKP01; genus Loki-b32. The sequence goes on along the minus strand of JBHLNF010000004.1, from coordinate 247,693 downwards.
TGAACGTGGGTAACTTTCTGACCAAGGGTCATTAAATATATTAATAATATTTTTAGTATTTAAACTTTTGGTCACTAATTGACTATTAGTCATCAATGAATAAATACAATATTAATTCTATTCTCTAAAACCTTAAAGAATTAAAATTGAAAGAAAATTATAAATATACTTAAAAAAAACAGATTAGAAAGTTATATAGAGGAACTAAAATTACTTCTTTAAATAGGTAATCCACTCTGGTTTTAATATATAGCGCTGTTCAATGGCGTCTTTCATAGTTTTCCTGCATACTTCGATTTCTCTAATTGTTGGGGGTTCAATTTGTTTTAAATTGTTCGTTACCTTTAGATCCCATCCGGTATTTTCTTTTACTTCTTCAATGGATATATTTGGGTGTAAAGCTTCTAAATATGCTTCTTTAGTTTTGGAATCAAACCGCATAATACCTAGAGGGGAAATAATAGCTTCTGGACCGGTATCAGGAGGATATCCCGCCTTGACTCTACTATCATATCCATCTAAATATCCTGGATCGGTAATATATTCTAATTTATTTTGAAATCTGCGTTTAGTATGTTCATCTAAAAGCCAGATCAATTTTTTTGATAATGCTGCAATCTCTGTAGCACCTCCACCCCCAGGTAGCCGATAAATTGGTTTATCATATGGTCCTATTACAGTAGTATTGCAATTACCATACTTATCTATCATTGAAGTGCTTAGAAAGGCTAATGTTATTTCTCCTCGCTGGAGAACTGATAAAACATCAACTGAATCTCCTAAAAATAGTGAGTTTGGAACTATAACCGGATCACTTATAGAATAAGGCATCTTTGTTGGTTTGATAAGTTCATCTTGTGTATTTCCTATTTCAATAAAAGTATAGAGATTGGGAAAGTGTAATAATCTTGCTATATGAACGACTAGATATGGCCAATGAAAAGCATTAAATATTATATCATTTGCTTTAATTTGTCTGCTAGCCGATATTAACATCATTTCGTAACCAGTATACTCAGTACAATACTTTTTCTCTACTTCAGAACCCATAGTTTACAGCTCCTTGTATTATATTCTTAACTTTCAATTTCTTAATCCTTTTATCACCTAACACTTTTAAATATTCTTTTCTATCATTTACTCCGGTAACCCATTTTTCAAGCCAATTTTCCCATTTTTCAAGAGTTTTTGTTTCTTTCGTATAGTCAAAGTTATATTCTATGTCGGTATAATAATATCCTTGCATGCTATTGGGATGACCCCCCCAAGGTTCATGAACAACAGCATCAACTTTATATGAGTTTACTATTGTTCGCTCTGGAGATTCCATAATAATCCTTTTATCTACTATTTCTTCTGCAGATACAATAACTTTTTTACAAGCATTAATCCCATGTTTATTTTCACCAATAAAACCCCACATTTGAGCATTTCCTTCAACATCGGCTCTTTGTACATGTATTATTCCAACATTGGGTTTGATAGCAGGAACAACACAAATTTCTTCTCCCGTGAAAGGACATTTTACCTTAGCAGCTTTTAGTCCAACTTCTTTTGGGTGATCAATGATACTTGTACCTATAAGTGATCTAATTGGAACAAATGGGATACCCATATATCCCGCAAAAAACGACATATTAATCATGAATAATGATTGTTCATTATAGATTATTTTTTGTGGGATTCCTTTTTCCATAGCTCGCTTATAATTCCAAGTAGGTTGTGGACCGAATCCATTCCAACAATGTGATGCAATTATATGATTTGTAACTCCTGCACCAATTAATTGATCAAATAAGATCCCTCCACTGGCTTTACAAAGTCTGAGTTTCCGCTTTTTTAATCTTATCATTTCATGAGCCGCAGAATACGGAATACCATGACCAAAACCACCTAAAAAAACCAATTCACCATCATTAACAAATTTCCTTATCGCTTCTTTCATAGTCATTTTCTTATCGGAAATTTTATTCCACCTCTAATCTTTTTTTCATAGCTCATTCTTAGAAATTCGTTTATATTTTCAATTTTTATAGTATTTTCAGTATTATTTACTACGATTGATATAAAGTTCTATTACTTCATTAAATTCAGATATTATTTTAAATTTATAGAAAATACCATATTATCAGCTTGATTATTAAACAATCACAAATAAAAAGAATATAAGGAATATTTAAGAAGTAAATTCTTTAAAGGTATAGAATTCGAAGAGAAAATTTATTTTAATGGTTTTTGATTATTCAATCTTCTCATTATTGCTAAAGTTAATCTACCAATTTGTACTTTCAATGAAAATTTCCCCTCAAATCTTTTATACATTAGTCTTAAAAACAATCCGTAGCCTATCATTGTTATTATGATGAAAATCCAGATATTGAATCTATTTAATATGCCTAAAAATAAGAAATAATTAATATTTTGTAGCAGAAACAAAGTTAGAGAGTAATAAGAAAAATAAAATAAGATTTTATAGCTTTTCTTGGTATCAAAAAAATTATTTTCTTCAAGGATTAACAATATTAAAATTATAATTAGGTCTAACCCCAAAGTATAAGTTAACCACCAGATATTGGTATTAATTGTGAGTATTTTTTCTGTAAATAAATTAGGTAGTAAAAACCAAAAACTTGCTGCAATCAGAATTATACCACATACTAAAATAGGGATAATAATTTTCATTTTAAAAAATTTTTTTCTTTCAGCCTCCATCTCTATATTTGAATAATCATAGATCATATCTCCTATAACCGTACCTATGATAAAAAAAGTAAAGAAAGCTAAGATAGGATTTTGGTCAAGAGAATTATATAAGATAAAAAAAATTATCCCAAAAAAATCGAATTTTCCTTCGAATTTCATTAAAAATGCTAATACCACTTGATTAACAATCCAGATTATAACTGCTGTGAAAATTCTTACCATTTTTGAGGTTCTGAGAAAAGGCCAGGCTAATAGAAGTGATGCTGCTACTGTTAAAATGATAAACCATTTCCATATTATTAAAGGATCAAGAAACTCAATAGCAACAACTCCATTATAAACTATACCAAGACCCAAAATTAACAAACCTCGAATGAGATATTCTTTTCTGAGTGTATTATAATTATAATTTTCATCTGTTTTAACCCTCTCAAATCTTTTTCTATAAGAGATCATTGTACTAACTCCTGATATAAATACAAATCCTGCAGCACCGAGTGCTGAAAACAGGGATACAGGTATATAAAATAACCAATCTTCTATAGCCCACCAATCTATCATATGTGAAGCCATAATATAAATCATTCCTAAACCCCGAAAGATATCAATGCTCTTAAATCTCTTCATAAGCCATTATAGGTTATTATTTAATTAGTTGTGAACTATAAAGATTTATTAAAAAAGTGTGAAATTTAAAGTAAATAATTGATATTTTCCTTTAAGCCTTCTGAAACGATAAGTAAAAGCATAAATTGGAATAATTAATAAATTTGTCTATTACACTTTTGCAGATACTGGATACTCCAATAAACTTTATATTTCAATAGATGAGTATAAAAATTAGAAGCAAATTAAATTGTTATTCAGATTAAAAAAATGGAAATGTTTATTTAATATAACCGGACGCTCATCATATAAATCCTTGAATTCATAACTCTCTATATCCTTCTTTAACTTATTCAAAATCTTAAGTGTCTATAAGAATATGTAATTTTAAAAATAAAAATAAGTAAAATTAAAAATTATGTAGAAGATCAAATAATAATTATTCAAAGACCTTGCTAAACACGAGGCAATACTATTATATTTCTGTATAAAAAGGATAACTATGGAGTAGGAATTAGAAAAATTAAAAGAAAAAGAAAAAATCATTCTATAGCTAGTTTAAATAAGCTTTTTTTCTTGAATCACTAGTTTTTCTTCAACCGAAATTAATGTGGATTTTAGTTCTTCAGATAAATTATTCAATTTATTAGCAGTCGATGTTATTTCTTCCATAGACGAGGTTTGTTCTTCGGAAGACGTACTAATTTGTTCCATTGATGAACTAGTATTCTGGATCATATTAATAATATAACCTATCTTCTCATTTGATTCTTTGACGATACCTTTAGATTCTTCTGCAAGCTTTCTGACCTCATCAGCTACTACACCAAATCCTTTCCCCTGTTGACCAGCTCTGCCAGCCTCAATGCTTGCATTCAATGCTAGTAGATTCGTTTGCTCAGATATATTTACTATGAGTGTCATTATTTTTCGTATCTCTTCTGAAAAATCCATCATTTGTTGAGCTTGACTGCTCACATCTTGTGTTGTAGTAGCAATTTCTTCCGAACTAGAACTTACTTGATTGGCACTTGCTGCCAATTCAGATGCCATATTTGCAACATTTATTGATACATCTGAAGCTGAAGCAATAATCCTTTCTAGATCTTCTTGCGCTTTTTTAACAAGCTTTAAAATATAATATATCATATATAACACTAATAAAACTCCTAAAGGCATCATTGTCATACTTGATATCCAGGAATTATTAAAAGTGCCCACATGAAGTAAAATTATGTATGCAACACTCATAATAAGAATTGTCATGTTAAAAGCTAGTTTCAAGTAGATCTTATTAGTATACTTCCGATATCTAAAGTAAAAAACGCCATATATCAAAATTATTAATAAAGGACCTAAAAGTACGAAATTAAGGTTATGATTATACCCCGCCCCACTTATAAATTGTGCAATCAATTTAAATCCCTATACATTACAATAGAAAAAAATAATATCTTGTATCTGTAAGAAAAGAATCTTTATTTAAACCTAAGGAAAAGCAAAAAAGTTAAAATAAAAATTTCAAAAATAAAAATAGAAAAAATAATAAAAAATCAGTTTAAGGTAGAGTTACCTTCCCACTACTCTCGTCAAGGTTAAGGATGCCTTTCACTGCTAGTTGTTTTATAGTGCGAACAGCCATTATTGGTGGAACATCAAGAAGTTTCTTTAAATCATCCAATCTAGCTTCCCCCTTATCCATAATTGTAGCTAATATGTCAACTTCATGGATTTCCTCGTCCGAATTTTCGATTAGAAATGATGTAAAGAAGTTTTCTTGTCTCAATTGATCAATTTTTGCTTCTAATTCATCCATCTTTTTCTGATAAGAGTTTTTTAATTCTACTTCTCGGTTTTCATTTTCCACTGTTTTTTGATCTAATGCAGTTTTTTCTTCTTCTTTTGTGGTAATTTTTTCATTTACAGATGCGAGCTTTTCCTCAAGTTGAGTAAGTTCAAAGGAAGGTTTTTTTAAATCATTTACACTAGTTTCCAAGGTATTAGTTAATTCAGATATTTTTGAATTTAATTCATCCTTTTTGGCTTTTAATCCTTCAATAGTTTTATCTAATTCTTCTGATTTTGTTCTTAATTCTGTTAATTCCGAATTTTGTACTGACAATTTTTCCTTGATTGTCTCTTCTTCTTTTTGTTCTGCTTGCATATAACGCCATGCTTCTTTTAATTGAGAAAGTACTTCTTCATTATGTTTTTGTAGAACTTGCCAATAGGTATCATAAGCAGTCTCAAATTGCTCTATTAATGCTAATATCTCTTGCGATCCCATTAGAAATCCACCTCACTTTTTAATGTCACTGTTCCACTTCCCTCATCGTATTCAATCGGTCCATTCTTTTGAACCATTTTCACAAGTATATTTCTAAATATATCTTCTCTTAAACCACTTGCTGAGACCAAACCCTTTATTTCTAAAGTTGTTTGAGGAACTAATGAGTTAATCACCTTTAGTTGTGGTGATTGAATATAACCTGCCTTAATTAAAGACTTCATTGCAGCCGCTCGCATCGCATATGAATTACTAAACGCTTCTTTTTTAGAAAATTCGTTTTGAAGTTGAGTTTCAAATTCTTTCATTTTATTGTCAAATTTTTCTTGAAGATCTTTTAACTCTACAAGTCTATTTTCTAATTCATCCAATCGACTGTTTCGAGCTGCTAATTCTTCCTTTCGGTTCGTTATTCTTGTTTGAGTTTCATTTAATTCATTTTGAGCATCTTGAATTTTATCAAGAAGTACTTGGCGTTGACTTGTAAGTTCTGCATTATTCTCTTCTAAAGAAGTAATATCCCTTTGATTTTGAGAAATTTTATTTTTCAAACTATTAATTTCATCATCATTAGATTCAATAGTATTTAGATCATTTGCTTTAATTTCTTCAAATTTTCCAATTTCGTCTAGTAGATTGGTTGGTTGAGTTTGTAATTTGGGAATTGAATCTGAATTTAATCCATTTAACTCTTCAATAATTGAGATTATCTTTTTTAGCGAGTTTTTTGTATCCGTAATGCTCATACAAATTCACTTTTAAAAATAGTTTTATCAAATTTTTATAAAATAATAGTGTTAGTATTATTAAATATTGATTTTTAGAAAGTTAGAAAAAAAGCTTATATTTCTTTCGAAATACCCCTAATAAGCTTTTCTTTGCTAACAACACCATAGGGGAGATTTCTTCTTTCTATTACTATATTTAAATATTCTATTATTTTTTCAGCTAAATAATTAAAATCAAATGGAAAAGTTGGATTTGTTCTGTAGTATTTTCTTAAAAAGCTATTAATGAGGTCAACTTTATGTTTTGGTTCTTCCATTTCAAAGAGTCCTGGATCAGTGTCGAGTAAAGAAGTGCAGATCCATGCTAAGTCATCCATATGATTTCCTTCATATGAATCTTCAAAATCGAGGGCATATATGACATCATTGATGGAATCATAAATAAAATCTCTCAATCTTGTATTCCCTTTGCATAGTACAAACTTCTTTTTTGATACATATACTTTTCTCACAAAATTCTTTGCATGTAATTGAGCAAGAAATTCTGCAAGCTTTTCTACACTATGAATAAGTTGATTTCTTACTTCGACGGTCAGATCTTCTAATTGTTGTGTTCCTTTTAAACTTTTATTGATAAGATCGCATAAATTGGAACCACTAACTTTTTCAAGAATTAAATAGGGAGATTGATAAAATAAAATACTTGGTACGTGTAAATTTTGATTTTTTAATCTGGTCAAGATATTTATTTCATGAGCGATATTTTTTGTGAAGAAAATTTTAATTACTACTTCTTTTGGTAATTTAGATGGTTTAGTATTAAATAAGAGATGAATTACTGAATTTTGTTTACTAGGCAATTCAGAAATTATGATATTGTCATTATTTATTTCTGGAATTTGCTCTTTCAAATCTTGAATAATCTTAGTTTTGATTTTTTGGAGATCCATTTTAATGTAAAAAATCTTTAACTTTATACTCTTATAAAGCACATAATATTAGCAATATTTATAACTATTTATGTAATGTTTAATAACACTCATGTAGGAAAAAATAATAAGAGATTAATATTTTTCCTTAATTTTCCAATGTTCTAATCTTCTTGACTAAATCATTGAGATACAAATTTCCCATACCAAGTTTTACAGATTGCGAAAAGAATAAGACAATTGCAAATCTATTTTCATTAATATCAATATAATTAGAACAGATTTTTTGATCATTTTCGAGTTCAAGATACATCTTCTTCAAATTACTTAATTTCTTCTCACTTCTAACTTCAAACTCTTTAATTACTGAAAAGAGTGTATTACTTGGAAGTGACGAATATAAAACATGACCATTAACATTAAATAATCCAGATCCTAAGATTTCATTATCATCAACATAACTTCTTAGTAGTTTAATAATATCCTGGAATAATTGTTGTGAACTGAGTTTAACTGTAGGATCGTCTGGTTCTGCTGCTTCTGCTTCACTGCTTTCATAAAATTCCATATGAGAGAATTCAAAATCTACAGTCTGATATCCTCTAACTTTGAAGTTCTTGTCTACAAAGGATTGAAAACTATGCTCACAAACAGCCCCTGAAGGGATAGAAACAGTCGTTAATTGTTTCGCTTGATTAATAATTTTGGTAGGAATTTTTAAATCTTTTTTAGTTTTGCATGTTGGACATATTACAATGATATCTTGATAATCCCCAACCGTAGGTAAATCTTCAGTTCCAATCATATAGATTTAATATTTTTGAATTTTTTAGACATTTACTTATAAGATATTAATTTTGGTTTTAATATCTTTCATAAACTGAAAAAAAGAACTTAATAATTGTACTATAAGTTTTATAATGAAAATTTTGGTAAAGAGTAGTTCATATTAGTAAAAGCCTCATCTCGCGCTCGACAGGAAGAACATTTACCACATGGTTGATCTCCATCACTATAACAACTCCAAGTCCAATTAAAAGGAACATTTAGATCCCTACCTAAATTAATTACATCCGTTTTTGTCATTTTTGAAAGAGGTAATAAAATTTTTATAACACTTTTATCTTTGGTATGTTTTCCTTTATTGACTAATTTTTCTAATGATCTAAAAAAGCTTGGCTCAGCATCAGGAAATTTAATTGGATCTACTGATATGTGTCCACCGATTATAAAATTAGAGCCATAGATTTCAGCAAAATATGAAGCAATAGAATAATAGACAAGATTACGTGATGGAATATACCCTTCAGGTGCTTGAATTGCTGAAGGGATGGGAAATCCTTCTATTCGTAAGTCTATTGCTTCCTTAACATATTGTAATGGTACTTCGATTAATTTTATATTTAGATTATCAGTTATCTTTTTAACTGCTTTCTTCTCTTGTTCTGGTCGGAGATTATAATTGAATGAAAGTGCAATTATTTCATAACCGTTATGAAGTGCCCAATAAAGGGCAACTACAGAATCAATTCCTCCAGATAATAATAAAATTCCCCTTTTTTTATTTTCTTTTACTTCTGGAGTCATTTTTGCAATAATAGCTGCTTTTATTGCTTTTTCAATTTCTGATAATTTAAAATTTAAAGCGTTTGCAGTAATATTCCCATTTGAAATAATATCACATCTCATTACATCAATCATTTCTTTACAAATTCCTAATTGATCTGGAGCATCTTCAAATTTAATATTATTGATACGTGGTTGAGGGATATTAAATCCTAACTTAACCATATTTTTGAAAACCAATTCGACTAATTCTAACATATTTATAGTTTGTAAACCAACAAGATAGAAAACTTGATTTTTTTCCCCTCTACCATCAGCAGCAGCCAAAAATGCTTCGACTGCATCTTTAACAAAAATAGGTTGCATTGGTATTTGTCCATTTCCAACAATTTGAACAATACCACTTCCAAGATTTTCTATAATTTCTGGTATTAATTCGTCTTCAGGTCCTAAAATATAGGAAGGTCTAAAAATAATATAAGGTATGTTTCCATTTTTGAGAATTTGTTCAGCGACACTTTTAGAATGGAAATAAGAATTATTAGCCCATTCCTTAGATCCATACATATCAACTCCTAAACCGGAGGGAAAGATTATTCTAGATACTTTTGCTTCTAAAGCTGCTTGAACTAAAACACGCATTCCTTGAATATTAACTCTCTCAAAGGTTTCTTCAGAACCACACACAACTCCTCTAAAGTGTAAAACTGCTTTACACCCTATTATCGCATTTTTTAAAGGTTCTATTTCGAAATCTTTGATTATCACTGGTTTAGCACCTAGGTTTTCCACTTCTTTGGCAGCATCATCTCGTCTCACAATTCCAACAATTTCCCATCCTTTTTGAATTGCCACCTTTATTGTATGTTTTCCTAAGTATCCATTGGCACCAGTAATTGCTAGTTTCTTGTTTTCCATTATAAAAGTATTTTTGTTATTTTTCATAAAAACTAAAACTCATCTCTATTTGAATCTAAGATTCATATACTATTGTATATTATATAATTGATTTAATATGAGTTGTTTTTTTGAAATCTTCTTTCATATTTATTGTTTCCAAACATAAAATATAAAAATACCAAAGCGCTTGTAAAATACAAAAATAGTGAAATCAAAAAAATATGATAGGGGCATTTTTTTATGGGATTTAAAGTATATGTAGAATCATCAGAAGCTAAATTTAGTGCTTGTCATTTTTTAAAAAAACCACTTCAATGTACAAGATTACATGGCCATAATTATTATGTTTCTGTCGAGATAAGTGGTAAACTTAATGAAAGCAATTTTGTAGTAGATTTTATTGATTTAAAGGAAAATTTAAACTCTGTAATAAAACCTATGGATCATTATGTTTTAATACCGACAAAATCAGATGAATTAGAAATACGGGAGGAGAAAAATTCTATAGAAATTATTGGATCTAACAAAAGATATGTTTTCCCTCGAGAAGATGTATTCTTTTTACCACTACCAGCCACAACAAGTGAGCTTCTAGCAAAATATATCCATGGAAAGTTAAAAGAAATATATGGAAATAATAAAATTTCAGTAAAGGTAGAAGAAAGCAAAAGTACAATAGCTCTATTTGAGGAATAGAAAAAAATTAATTGATACTTGATTTTAACCTATAATTTTTCAGAATTGAACATGTTCAGCTAAATAATTAAATATTTTATAAATTATTAAAAATACAAATAAAAACCTCTATTTGTTCCATTCTTATGTTGAAACAGAACAATTATAAATTAGGGATATTTTACGGGATTGGTCCAGATATAGAGATGCTTGCACAAAAATTTGCAGGTAATCTCATAAATAATGAAGAATTCTGCAAAGCTTGTGAAGATTTAGACCAGAATGTAAAATGTGATAAATGTAGGGAACATCTAAAGAGTTTTGCTAATTCTTTATACTTTTTCGAGAAATTAGGCGAAAATATTCCTGAATTTGTTGAGGATACAACGGAATATCTACCAAAAAATTTACCAGCGGTTGATTTTTTATTGGTTGTAGGTATCCATCAAGATTTACTTTTAGATCTTCCTAATTATCTCAAGGATAAAGATATTAAAGCAGTTATAGTACCGATTGAAGATCCTAAATGGGTTCCTTCAGGATTGCAATCAATGATCTTAGAAGAATTTGAAAAATGTGGTATTCAAGCAGCGTTTCCAAAACCTTTTTGCGCACTAAGTAAAGAGCAAAATGAATATAATAAAGTTGGATTTAATTTAACAAAAGAACATAATTTTATTCATGAATTTATAGACTACTTTAAAATTGGAGAACCTATTGTTTCATTCCTATTAAGCAAGGATGGATTTTCGATTGAAGATACTTGTGTAATTCAAAGTGCTCCTTGTGGTAGCACTTATTATATCTGCCAACAATTAAAATCCAAATATTTCAAAAATGGTAAAAGTGGTGATATTTCATTGAATGAAAGAATAAGCAAAGCACATCATGCATATCCTTGTAATGCTTCAATGGATCAAGATTTGATACTCAAAGATTCTATATTGCATGTTGGAGGATATTTAATCAGGAATGCAATTAGACGAGAGTTAAACCTTGAAGAACAAGAAGAGCAAAAACTTGTTTACATTATAAAGTGAAATTATTTTTTATTTTAGATTTTTGTTAGAAATCTTAAGTATTCAAGGGTACTCAATTATTAATTTTTCGGGAAGATAATTACACAGCAGACTTTGTCTATACAAAAAATGTTATATATATGAAAAAACTCTAAAATTCCTTAATAAAGAAATATTAATTTCCCAGAAATCTATTATTTTCATTTAAAAACAACATCTTCTAATTGAAGATTTTAATTCTAGTAAATTAGAATTAGTATATATTATATTCCCGTTTTTAAAAATTTAATTTCTTATAATTATATTAAAAATTGGTCTACACATTAAAAATTGGTCTACGGAAGAAACTTATTCAAATTAATTATAATTTAAATTATGAATGTATCAACAAAAAAAGAAACAATAAGATTATCTTCAGATTATGATCAAATCAATGAGAATAAACTCTCAACTGAAGATATTATCATAGTTCAAGATCTAGAAAAATCATTTAATGGTATTAAAGCAGTTGATGGTATTAGTTTTAAAGTTCAAAAGGGTGAACTTTTCTCACTTTTAGGTCCTAATGGAGCAGGAAAGTCTACGACAATTAGAATGCTCACTACGGTACTAAAACCTTCTGTTGGAGATGCAAAAATCACAGATTATAGCCTAATAAGAGAAAAGAATAAAATTAAACCACTTATTGGGGTATGTCCTCAAGAAAATGTTGTATTTGAAGCTTTAACAGCAGAGGATAATGTGGAATTTGTTGGTCGTATGCATGGAATGGATCCTGCTGAAATTAAAATACGTACAAAAGCTTTATTGGAAAAAATGAATATCGCAGGACGAAAGAAATCAACAAAATCTTTTTCTGGGGGAATGAAACGACGGTTAAATATCGTAATGAGTCTAATTCATCAACCACAGATTCTTTTTCTTGATGAACCAAGTGCAGGATTAGATCCCCAAGCAAGACGTCTTGTTTGGGATTTTATCAAGGATCTTAAAAAGACAGGAATGACAATCATCCTCACTACCCATGATATGATAGAGGCTGAAGTTTTAAGCGATCATGTTGCGATTATGGATCATGGCAAGATTATTGCTTTCGGAACGGTAGAAGAACTAAAAAGGAGTTCACATAATGGGAATATTCTTGAATTTAGTTTTTCTTCAAAAAAAGAGCTTATCCAAGCAAAAGACAAACTAGAGCAAATAAATAATGTGAAAAAAATCACAGAAATGGAAAATAATAAGTTAATAATCTCATTTACTGGAGGAGTTAAGACATTTAAGCAGGAAATTCTAGTGAAGGTAGAATCGTTTAAAACCATAAACTTTAGAGAAGATTCTCTTGAAGATATATTTTTAAAATTAACTGGAAGGGGGCTTCGTGACTGATGAATACAATTGATTTAAAAGCATGGTATATCGCTAAGAAGAATATAAAGGAAAAACTTAAGAATTATGGCTCGATGTTTTGGACTATTGCATTTCCAATAATGATGCTAATCGTCTACAAATTAGCTTTTAGTGGTGATGATGGGAGTTATATGATAAATGGATTAACAACTTTCGATGTGGAGTTTCCAGGAATAGTTGTATATACAATTGGTATATCCTCTGTTACAAGTGCAGTAATGTTCTCAATGAGTAAAAAGGATGGAACATTAGAGCGGATAGATACAATGCCAGTAAGTCGTGGAAATGTATTTTTAGGAGCTGTATTATCCGAGGCTGTGTTTATGAATCTCCAATTGATTTTAATATTCCTATTTGGATATGGTATTTTAGGAGCTCATTTCGAACTCGCAATGATACCAATAGGATACTTGATTGCATTGATTTATGGTGTTGCATCAATTGGATTAGGTCTTATAATTGCGAGTTTTCTTAATTCTCCTGAAGGTGCGAATGGAATTGCTATGTTAAGTCATATGTGCTTAATGTTTGTATCAGGATCATTTTTCCCCTTGGATAATGTAGGAGTATTTTTTACCCCACAGTATTATGTCAAACAAGTTTATCTCCAATTAACAGTAGTAGGAGATTCATTTTCTGATTTGATGTATAGTGGTACTTTAATTACTCCCCTCTCTGAAGCTACTTTCATTCCTATATGGGGTGGACTCTTGATGATATTAGCATTTACTGCCATATTTATTATTTTAGGTATTAAAATCTTTCAGAAAAAAACTTCACTTTAAATTATTATTTTTTTTTTATTTTTTATATGAAATATAGTAATTTGACTCTTATTTTCGAAAATTATATATTTATAATTAATAAAAAAGAAACAATACTCAATAAATGAAAGTAGAGTTTTAAGTTCATAATTTATAGAAGCTTAAATCATTATTATCTGTCTAGAGAAGATCATTTATTTAAAATAAAAATATTAAAAAAAAAACATTTTTAGAGTTTATAGATAGATTCATTCTTTTATACTCTATAAATGGTAAGTACTAATTATATATCTCCAATAATAACATAGGTGACAAAGTATTACTACAATCGCATGTTCATCATCTATATGTGAAGTCGAAGAGATTGAGGAAGATTCTTTTTTTGAAAAAAAATTTTGGTATTTTATTATTCCGGCTGGGATTCTACTCGGAATATCAATATTTTTTGATTTTGGTATTGAAAATGTATTAATTGCTCAGATTTTAGCTGTGACTTCAATTCTTCTTTCGAGTCCTGGAATTGTAAAAGAAGCTATAGAAGATATAAGAGCTAAAAAAATTACAGCAAATCTTTTAATGTTGATAGCAGGTATTGCTTCTTTTTTCATTTTTCATGGACAAGAGGGAGCAACTGCATTATTATTATATGCTATAGCAGAAAGATTAGAAGAAATAACAACAGATAAGTCTAGAAATGCTATTAAAGAATTACTTGAACTTGCTCCTGATGATGCTCTTTTAAAGACTGAATATGGTTATAAAAATGTGGCATCGAGGGAAGTTAAAATCGGGGATATTATTGGAATAAAACCTGGAATGAAAGTACCTTTAGATGGCATAATTGTAAAGGGAAATTCATATTTAGATGAAAGTGCGATCACCGGTGAATCGGTTCCGGTTTTTAAAAACCAAGGTGATGAGGTATTTGCTGCTAGTTTTAATTCTGATAGTTTTATCGATATTGAAGTTAAAAGAGAAAGTAATAACACTATTGTTGCTCAAATTGCTGAAAGTGTGAAAATTGCTCAACAAAATAAGAGTAATCATGAAAAATTTATTGAAAAATTTGCTAAGTATTACACCCCTATTATCTTATGTTCTTCGATTTTAGTAATGGTTATTCCACCTCTATTTGGGTTGAATTTTATTGATTGGTTTTATCGTGGTTTAATTTTATTAGTAGTTTCTTGTCCATGTGCTTTAACATTATCTACTCCTTTAGCGAATATTGCATCACTAACGAAACAAGCAAGAGAAGGAATATTAGTTAAAGGAAATAAATTCATTGAAAAATTGCAGGATATTGAAGCATTTGCTTTTGATAAAACTGGTACTCTCACTGAAGGAAGATTGAAAATCTTTGAAATTTTTTCTTACAATAGTGTTACCAAACAAAGCATAATTAGTATTGCCGCAAGTTTAGAGTCTCTTTCAGAGCATCCAATTGGAAAAGCGATTGTGAATCAAGCGAAAGAAATGAAGTTAGATTTTCAACCTATTGATGATTTTGAGGTGATAAAAGGAAAAGGAATAAAAGGTAAGATTGGTGGAGAGATATTCTATGTAGGGAGTCCAAAATTTATAATGGAATTAAATTATGAGCTTCCAATCAATGACATTGAAAGCATTGAATCATTAGGAACAATTCCAATTCTATTAGGAAATCAAAAACAGTTATTAGGCATCATTTCAATTCGAGATGTTTTAAGGGTTTCTGCTCCAATTCTAATAAATGGTTTAAAAGAACGTGGTTATGAGACTATATTAATTTCTGGGGATAATCAAAGAGTATGCAATTCAATTGGAGCGTGTCTGGATATTGATAGAGCTTACGGTGAACACTTACCTGACCAAAAACTTCAAGAAATACAAAAATTACAAAATCAATATAAAGGAGTGGCAATGGTTGGTGATGGAATAAATGACGCTCCCGCTTTAGCATTAGCAGATTTAGGAATCGCAATAGGTGCTTCTGCCACCGACATCACATTAGAAACAGCAGACATCATTGTGATTGGAGAAGATCTAAAAAAGATTCTTACTTATGTTGACATATCGAAAAAGACAAACAAAAAAATAAAACAAAATATATGGACTTCCATAATCGTAAAAGTTTCATTCGCTTTTTTAACTGTCATTGGCTTTATGACTCTCTGGATTGCAGTAGGTGTGGGAGATATGGGAATTTCATTGTTAGTTCTACTGAATAGTTTAACTATTTTCCGATATAAGTTTTTATATAAAGAAATTTCTACTGAAAAGTTAGAGAGTAAAGCCAAACTTATTATATGTGAGAATTGTCAAACAAAAGATATTATTCCACAACATCATGGTAGAGATATGGTTCAAAAAGGAGATAAATTAATATGCTGGAAAAATATTATAAGTAGTGAAGAATTAGAGACTTGTAATGAAGAATTACCTCTTCATTGTCCTTATTGCCAGAATAAACTGGAATTAAAATAATGTTTTTTTCAATGCTGGACGTTTAACGAATTTTATATTGGTATGGAAAGGTAAATTCAGAATCTGATTTCAATGAAAAATCCTTTGAAAAAATTAATTGAAAGCATGATTAGTTTAATTATTATATAAAACAAAAAACATGGTCATTATTACAATTAATCAGTTTTCTACATTTAAGTTTCTTCTCTTTTTAAGATTTAATTTGAGAATTAGTTGTTCAATACGTCTTAGGGCGACCTTATCTTTCTTTGGAATGAGATCATAAAGCTCCTCAAGATCCTTCAGGGTAAGAAGCCGGAAGAAATCTTTCTGTAATAAATATCGATAAGCTTCAAAATTATCCTCTTTTAAATATAAAATGATCTCTCTCTTGATAATTTCTTGAGCTCTTGAAATTCCTCTTTCAATCATTTCTTTAAGGAGAGGATACCATATCCTTCTTTTTTCCATGAGGGTGAAAATCACTTTTTTATCAAGCCAGTCTTCAAACATCACTTCTAATTCTTCGTTGGAAAAGAGTCTAAGATATTGCTCATTTAGATAGAATATAATAGTATTATAATTTCTTGTAGCAATTCTAGTTGCTATGCTTTCCTTCAATCGTATTATTGCTTTTTTATCTCCTAAGAATGCAATTTTTTTCAGTAATGGGATAGATAAGCTACTGTGCAGAATCCTGAGATCATAGTCATGCTCATACCACGCTTGGAGATTAGAACAATGTCCAATGAATTCAGATTCGGGATCAATTAGACTATGATCTTTTTCATGATTTTTATCCAAATTATTATAAATCTCAAAAGCTTGATCAATTGAATCAATATTATCGAACTTTGTAAAATCTTTTTTGGTTAAATTTAAGAGAAGATACTTACATTGATGGAATGGTTCTCCTGCAACATAGATTTCTGTTTTTCCTTTGATAAGTTTTAATGTAATATACTCATTTATCACAAATTCTCTCTCTTCAGGATAAAAATTCTTTTCGATAACTTTTGGTTTGTCTCTGTTGCGAAAATATTTCATGTCTGCTAATTTTTCTTTCACTTCCATTGATTCCAGATTAAATGCATCAAGAAATTCTTGAACTTCATCTCCTTGATCAACAGATATAATTTTACATAGATGATAACGAGCATCTTTCAATATTTCCTGTTGTAGCTCTCGGGCGACTTTCGAACTAATGAATCTCTTTTTTACAGAGGATTTTGCACCTTTCCAAATGAAAATTCTTCTCAGATCTTCTCGAATTAGCAACAAAACTTGTTCAGGCTTAAGAAACTGTGCTAAATCTTTATCTGAGAAAAATAATTCTTTCCCTTCCCCTGTATCTTCTAATTCATAGGCAAAGAAAAACCTAAATTCATCCATCTCAAATGTAAAATGGTAGAATTAAAATTTAAATCCTTTTATAATGATAAATAACCTTTTCGCTTTTTTTAAACTATATTAATTAATGAATGGTTTGAGAGTAGAAGGAATTTCTTGAGCTAATTTCAAATTTTATTAAATTTCATTATAATCTCCTTTGAAATTTTTATGGAAATATAAATTCATTGTCTGATTTCACTGAAAATTTAGTGAAAAATGATTATTCAAGTGATAAAAAATTAGTTTTTATACAATTATGGCTGTAAAAATGGTTAATTTTAAGAACTCTCCGATTAATTTTAGTTATTCTATTCAATTCTGGATAAAATTGAATTCTACCACTCTACCATAGATTTAAATAGTACATTGTGATCATTTACTATGCACCATTTATTCATAAGAGATTGAGTAATTATGAAGAAATTCAATTTAAAAATAAAGTTTTTAATGATTTTAACAATTCTCGTAATTTTTCTACCAAATACACAAATGATACTTATAAATAATTCTAGTGGAAATCTAAGTGATAATCAATTTATAACTAATTCCAATAATTCGGTTAAAGCTAGTACTGCTCAATACGAGTGTATAGATGCTTGGATCATTGTTGGCGGAGATAGATCAGATCATGAAGCATGGGATTTAGTGTTACTGACATGTGAATGGGTTTATGATCAAGCATTAGCATGTGGCAATACTCAAGATGAGATATTAATGTTAGTTCCACTATATTCTGTTACATATACTACACGGGAATATGCGGCGAGTTCTCGTAATAATTTAGAATATGCATTTACTGAATGGGCTCCACAGAAGGTTGGTTCAAATGGTGTTTTAGCGGTCTATTTACATGATCATGGAGGAACCGATGCAATGTCAATGGCCCCTTTTACTTCATTAGCTGCCTGGGAACTTGATCAATATTTAGATGATTTTGAGGCAGCTTCTGGATGTAATCGGATTATTGTTATCTATGAAGCATGTGCTTCTGGATCTTGGTTAGACGATTTAAGTAAATCGGATAGAATAATTATGACTTCAACTGAACCTGGATATAGTGCATGGTGGAGTCCAATCCCTCCTCATATTTCGATGTTTGGAGAAGGGCTTTTTAATTCTATTCTAGCAGGAAATTCCATTGGAGATGCTTTCGTGGATGCTCATCATGAGATTAAAGCTTTAGGTTATGAAGTGCAGAACCCATGTATTGAGGATAATCATGATGGTGTTGGACATATAGTAAATGCTTGGGGACAGCTTCCAAGTTCCGGAGATGGAAACGATGCAAAAAATACTTTTATATGTCAAGGATGTCTTCCTCTTTTTATTCCGTTGCCAAAAGTACTGTTTGTTCCTTTAAAATTTTGGGTAGCATTTAATCCCGAAAGGATAACGTTTCCAATTACCATAGGAGTTGATAATTCAACGGCTATTGCAAATGTGACTTGTAGAGTAATATCTGAAGATTGGACACCCCCAGAACCAAATGATAATGAATCAATGGGACTTTGGGATGAGAATGAACCTGCTTTTCAATGGAAATTAACACCTGATGGGAATGGAAATTTTTCTGGAAGAGTGTCGATAAAT
Organism: Promethearchaeota archaeon; assembly: GCA_048937405.1. Taxonomy (GTDB): domain Archaea; phylum Asgardarchaeota; class Lokiarchaeia; order Sigyniarchaeales; family SOKP01; genus Loki-b32. The sequence goes on along the minus strand of JBHLNF010000004.1, from coordinate 228,682 downwards.
TCTCCAACACTTGGTTCTAACTATAAACTGTCATTTTTTGCTCAAGATGTGAATGGAAGAGGTAGTCAAATTATTTCCACTGAAGTAAGTATTAATGGAGATGGAATTGCTCCAGCAGATAATGTTGATCCTACGGTAGTAATTACAAATCCTGAATCGGGGGCAGGATTAAGTGGGATCGTAAATATTACAGTAGAGGGCGATGATGACCAAGCACTTGATAAAATACAAATTTATTTTGATGAAATGTTATTAAAAGAAGAAACAATGCCATCATATTACCCATATCCTGAAGTAATTCATAGTTTAGATACTGCAGATTATAGTAAGGGACTTCATAATATCACAGCTCGAGCTGTAGATACCATAGGCAATGATCAAGAAACCACAATACTAGTTACATTTGAGGAAGATAGAATACCTGGCTTTCAAATAACTTTTCTCTTTTGTGGAACATTGTTAGGAGTAATTATTATAGTTACACTCTACGTTAAAAGGAATTTGATAAGAAAAGCAGTAAGAAGGATTTAATCTTTTTAAATTATTAATTTTTTTTATTTAGAATTTTAGATATAGAAATTCATTTATTATCTTTGGGAAGAATTTTCAGAGAATCTTAGATACTTAGCGGAGGTAACATGAGGTAATTTTGCAAGTTGAGTAAGTACTCCCTCAGGCACAACATTATCAACATTTATAAGAGATATGGCAATACCCCCAACCTCTTTACGACCAAGCTGAAGCCCTGCTATGTTGATAGCTTTTTCTCCAAGGATAGTTCCCACTTTACCAACAACACCAGGAACATCCTGGTTTTCAAGCATTAACATTCCTCCTGATAATTCGGCTTCAATTGGAAAATGGTTGATTTGTATGATTTTAGGGACTTTCCCGAAGATAGTTCCAGATACCGACATTTCACCCTTATTAGTGATGGTAATTACACTAATTAAACTCATGTAATTATCTGCTTTATTTGATTTAAGTTCTGTAATTCTTATTCCACGTTCTTCAGCAATCATACGAGAATTAACTAAATTGACATTTTCAATTTGGTGTTGAAGAATTCCCTTTAAGACAGAAAGCGTGAGTGAAGCAACCTTAAGATTTGATGCATTCCCTAAATATTCAACTCGAAGTTCATTTAGGGGATCTTCAAGAATTTGTCCCAAAAATGATCCTAATCTTTCACATAGGGAAAGGTAGGGCTGTAATATTGGGAGTAGCTCTGCTGCCACAGAAGGAAAATTAATTGAATTACGAATGATCCCTTTCTTAAGAAAATCACTAATTTGTTCTGCTATCATAACTGCAACTTTTTCTTGAGCCTCATTAGTTGAAGCACCTAAGTGAGGAGTAAGAATTACGTTAGAATGATTATAAAGTAATGTATTTGAGGGAGGTGGTTCTACAGGGAAAACATCAAGAGCAACACCTTTAACATGGTCAGATTCAAGAGCAGCTAGAAGATCATTTTCATTGATTAAGGCACCTCGTGCACAATTTACAAGAAAGACACCCTTTTTCATTTTGGTAATTGTCTGAGCATTGATCATTCCTTTTGTTTCCGGTGTAAGGGGTGTATGATAACTAATAAAGTCAGAACGATTATATAGTTCATCAAGGTCAACGGGTTCAATCCCTAATTTTAGCATTTCTTTTTTAGAGACAAAAGGATCATATCCTAATACCGTCATTTTCAGACCTAAAGCACGCTCAGCCACAATTTTTCCTATATTCCCAATTCCTATTATACCCAAAGTTTTATCCGTAAGTTCAGTTCCTATAAAATTATTCTTCTCCCATTTTCCTTCCTTCATAGACGCAGAAGCTTGTGGTACTCGACGAGCCAAAGCAAACATTAAAGCAATTGCATGCTCTGCTGTTGTTATGGTATTTCCCCCAGGAGCATTCATAACCACAACACCATTTTTTGTAGCAGTTTTTATGTCAATATTATCTGTTCCAGAACCTGCTCGACCAATTACTTTCAAGCGAGACATATTTTCAAATATTTCGGCAGTTATAGTTGTGGCACCTCGAAGAGCAATACCATCATATTGATTGATAATAGGTTTTAGTTCATCTGGAGTTAGTTTTCCTTTAACATCCGTTTGGATTCCCTCTCGATTAAATATATCAATTCCCACCTGATCAAGATTATCTAGAACAAGTACTTTTAAATTACTCATATTTCTCTTCACTTCTGTTTATATAAGGAATATTTTTAATTTATAATATATCTAATTCCTAATGATTGCTAGAATAAATTCTTTTCACATTACATTATTATTACAAGAATAAATAGAACCTTTATTATTTGGAATATTATAAGCTATTTTATTTCCACTTTTGTGAAGAAGAGAAAACTTAAAATAATAAGGTTGGTTTTTATTTTTTAATTAACTCTTTGAATTCTTCTAAATCTTTAATATTATTAAAATTAGCCTCTGATTTTATTCTTTCGATGTAAGTATAATCAATTGCAATTAATTTGGTCAGTACTTCCAAGGCTTTTGTTGGATTATTGTTTAGTGATTCAAGGCAAGCAATATTATATAATATTATAGCATTATTGGGATCTTTTTTAAAAGCTTTATTAAGATAATATTGAGCTTTTTCAAGATCCCTTGAAATAAGATACAAATTACCAAGATTATTCTGGACATCAGCAACATTGTAAATATAAGGTTTAGGTTTGTCTTTTGCATAAATTTTAAATGTCTTAAGAGCATCAAGATACATATTTTCCGCTAATTCATAATTTTTTAATCTTGTATACACAATTCCAAGGGAATTTTGAATAAGAGCTGTATTATACATATATACATCTGGATTTTCTTTTACTAACCTTATTGAAATTTTTAAAGCATCCTTAAACATAGGTTCAGCTTCCTGAAATCTATCTTGACTAGCATACAAATCACCAAGATCTAAAAATGTGAATGCTAATTCAGGTAAAACTTGCTCAGGATAAATCTCAGCTACCTTTTTCTTAATTTTTAACGCTTCCAGATGCATCTTTTCTGCTTCTTCATATCTCCTTAAATTCGTGTAAATTATTCCTAAATTACTCTGGGTTTTTGCAATATCAACTAAATATGTATGATAACATATATGGGCTAACTTCTTATAATTATCTAAAGAATCAATTGTCCCATCTTGAAGATCTTCCAACAAGTCTAAGTCAATACAAACATTTCCTAAATCATTCGTAGTAGAAGGTTCTTCAGGTAAATAGATATCATATTTCTTTTCTAATAAATCAGTATATGTCTTTAAATCATCAATATATGAGTCATCTGTTTTAGAATACTCTTTTTTATCAAAATCAGCTGTATATACATTGTAATAATTACTCTCAATTTCTTTATATGAATTTAGGGCATTATTATATATTTGTTCTGCTTCTTCAAAGCGTTTTAAATCTGTATAGAGGGTTCCAAGGTTTTTTTGAATTGCAGCAATATAGGGTAAATAAATTCTGTAATATTTTTTTGCTAATTTCTTGAAAATTTTAATAGCATTAAGATAAATCTTCTCAGCATCCTCCGGATTTCCAATAGCAGATAAAATATTACCAAGCATAAATAATATAGGTGCTTTATACTTATCTTCAAATATAAGCAACTCTAAACCAATATCAATTAATCTTTTATGATGTTCATCAAGTTGATCTATACTATTTGCTATTGAAAGAAACTCATTAATCAATTCTTCAGTAGGATTTACTTTCACTTTATGAAACAGAATCTCAATGTCATCCAGAATATCACCATTTATTTTTTTAGTTTTTACTTCATAGTATTTAAGTGCATATTCATGGGATTTTTTATCAACTTGTGTTTCTAATATTTCTTGAAGATATGGGAATGCAAATTCATATATTTCTACTTTTCCCTCTTTCGCTTTTATTAATCCTGTCTTTATTAATACTTCAAAATCACTATTAAATTTTTTTGATTTATATGAATTTTCGAATGCCACTTTATTAATATTGGTATCAACTTTTGTATTTATAACAGACAAATACTTTAGCATTTCTAGTGCTTCTGGATTCATAAATAAAATTTCACTAATCAATTGCGTATAAAGATTTTCTATATTTGTTCCATCAGTAATTAAATTAGTAGTTTTTAATTTACCAAAATCTATTCTTTTATAATTTTTTTTAATTAGCTTCTTTAAACCGTAATGCTCTTGAGGGAGTTGTTTAATGAATTCCACTACTATATTAGGGTATCTTATCTTTGATCACGTCGTTTATTTTCTGAGTATTAATGATGATTTTCACACTTTATTATTTAAATTTACTTAGTATATAAAATAAATATTGTTTGGAGTATAATTTTTGATACACTATATAAGTTGCCAGAATTTTTATTCACCATCTCAATAAAACCTTATTTTTGTTCTCTTTTTATTACTGACAAATCTTTAGTAAAAAATGAATCTCCATAGTGTGTATACAAGACTGCTGCAGGATTATGCTGATTTGATCTATCTTTAGCAATTAAAGTAGAGACTGGAGCATTTGAAAGTTGTGTAAAAGTAATATCATGTCCAACACACAATCCAATTATTAAGTTTAAATCTGTTTTAGCATTATTCAAAAGCAATGCTTGAGCAACGGGATTACATGAAATAGAACCAATAGGATACCCTGTTTTTGAAATATTGGTATACTCTTCTGGAACACCTACATCTGTTTTTTTCATTGACCCTGTTTTGCAACACACAGAGAATACCTCAAAACCATATTTTTCTATGATTTCTGCTGTTCTTTTTGCCTCTCTTTGTAATCCAACACAAAAGGCTAAACCTATTTTTCTAAAATTCATTCCTTTAGCAAATTCTATAGTATCTTTTAATCGAGGCCACAAAATGTATCCTGTTGCTTCAACTATAGAAGCCTCTTTTGTTGCTTTTTTTATGAATTCATTAGACTTATAAAGATTTAACGCTTCTTCCTCAATTTCAGAGTTTACTTCCATAGGACAGTTTTTAATATTATGATTTGACTTTCCTCTGGTACAAAAATTAATACTATTACATTTATGACAAGTTGGATTCATTTTATTCATTATTATAATATTTTTCTATATACAATGTCCATTGGAACTCTAAATTACTCATTCATTTATTAATTTTTCTCGTGTTTGAAAACCTCAAGTATAATCTAAATTTATTAGGATTTTACTTGTTCCTATATTAAACTAGAAAGTAAAGTATTAAATAAGAAAGAAGATAAACATAAATCAGCACATAAATAATATATGAAAACTAATTCCAATATATTAAAATTAAATAAATAAGTTGAATGATATGGCAAATGTTAGAAATTATCTCTGGATTTTACCTTTAATTGGTAGTATCCTTACAGCAATTAGCTTTTGCACTCCTGCGGCTGTTAATCTTTCTGGACCAGGTCAAGCTTTTCTGTATATGATTGGTTTTTATGTAGTATTTGGAGGAGGGATGGGTCCCACATTTGGATTTACTAATATACCAATCTTGATAATAGTTGGAACTATATCTTTTATAATTCTATTAATATGTACGATCATTATATTCATCTCCTCCCTCACCCATAGAAATAAAGATCCTCCTGGCTCTTGGATAGCACTAGGTATTATAACTATTGGAGCTACTATTTACTATATCGTTGGAGCACAAGTAGGGTACATGATGTACTTTTTAATCCGTTATGATGACCCTCGTAATTTTTGGGGGATTTTTAATCCTAGCTACGCGGTAATTGCTCCATTTATAACTGGTGGACTCTCAATTTTAGCATTTATTATCGGTAAAATTACTAGTACCGAGGAAATAGCAACTAAACCCATCAGTAAAGAAGAACCTAAGGTAAGTGAACCAATCTCTCAACCAACTCCAATTGAAGAGACTCATAGTGTTAAGTTTTGTCCTGCTTGTGGTGAAAAAATACCTCATGCTGCAGCTCAATTTTGTCCTGGCTGTGGATATGATTTAAAAAGCTAAAAACATCCTTTTTTTTACCAATATTTTAAAATTGTTAACTAAAAGTTTTCTTAAGGAGAATAACCTGAAGATAATCCCCCACTCCCTTAAAACGTTAATTTTCTTATTTAAGTATCCTTCCTGTTTCTAAATACCATAAATAAAGATCTAATTCGGCCATATTTAAATTTACTTCATTACCTATAATTTTCAAGCTTTCCTCAATTTCGAGATACTTTGTTTTTGTCATTGTTTTTGGTTTTTCAACAATATTATGTTTTGCTAAAATATCAGCAATGTGAAAATCTACTATTGCAAATTCCTCATATCCTATATTTCTTAAGAAATGGCTCGCTTCCTTATATCCAATACCTTTTATATTTCTTACGATCCATTCCCTTAGTTTTCTTGCATTACTCTCGGATTTCATAATATCTTCTAGTTGATTCATTTTTTCTCTGGCTTCAATAATAAATTTAGACCGAATGTTATAGAATCTATATTTTTCAGTTTTCATTCTTAATGGTAATTGTGTTTCGGATAATGTAAGGAAACCATTTCCTATTTTATCTTGTACCTTAATACATTTCTCAGCACTGCAGTTTGCTGTCATAATGCAAAAACACAGCTCCTTAAATATTCTTTCTATGGGTTTTTTCCCCAGCTCTTTAAACTCTTTAATTCTATTATTTACCAAATCCTTTATTTCACTGTTTTGAAGGTCTCTGATAGCATCTATTAATGAATCCATTTTCTCATAAGAATGAAGGATTATTTTTATACTACATTCCTTATGAATATAAGTAAAAATCGTTAAAATTATTAACAATTTTGAATAATCAATAGTTAACTATATAAAGAACTAAGAATAAAAACAAAAACTTTGCGGGAATTGCCAAGTTTGGTCAAAGGTGGATATGTTTCTATCCAAAAGCCGATTATAGGCGATGGGCTCAGAATGTCAATTTCCCTGACCTGAAACCCATTCTCGTAGGAGTTCGGGAGTTCAAATCTCCCTTCCCGCATAGATCAGCCAATACTTTAAGTATAACAGAATCTTTTATATTTAAATTACAAAGAATAATATATTAGTAAAATTATTTAGTAATATATATTGAACAATTTTTGGCCACCATTATGTCAGATGATACTGTACTTGAATTGGATAAAGAAAAAATTATTGTATTTCAATATAATGATCAATTAAATGATTTTCAAGAACTAGAGTTAACGGATGATATTGAAATATATGAATTACTAGATCCTGATTTTATCTTACTTTTTGTTGATCCCACCAGGTATAGAGTATGGATTTGGCATGGAAGTAATACAACTACAAGAATGAAGTTTATAGCAGCTAAATTAGCGCCTAGCGTTAGGGATAGATATGGTATTGGTTTTAAAATCGCTGCAGTTGATGAGGGTAATGAAACTTTAGGATTTAAGATATTAGCGGGTATTGAAAAGGAGATTGATAATACTGAAGCTCAAACAGGACCTGCTTATGAAGGAACTGAAGAAGATTTAGAATTACTTGAATCTCTGTCCAGAGAAAAAATACTTTTACTATTAGAGAAGGCGGGTATTCCAGAAGGATATGAAAGAAAAATGGTTATCGTTAAAAATCAAATATTTGGTTATAAAGAGTATGATAGAAATTATTTAGGATCTGTTATAAAGGAGAAACAGCTTTTTCCATTAAAAGAGGAAGTTGAGGATGGTCCTTATTTAGCTGAAAATTATATTCCCCGTATGCTTTTTTCATATAATAATGTAGTACTGACCGAACTCTTAAAAAAAATTGAAAATAATAACAATTAATCCTAGAATTATATTATTTAAAATAGAATACTATGTCTCATGTTAAGCGAAAAACATCTCGGCAATATAAAGAAGTTTTAAAGAAAAAACAGAAAAGAAAAAGAAACCTTACTATTTTTATTGTTCTAACGTTTTTTGTTAATGTATTCGTTGGTGTTGTTATTGTCTTATCGTCAATGTCCTAAATATAATTGAAATATTATTTATTTATTCTAAAATCTATTACCTAACATATCATAAAAATGGTGAATCCTAAAATTAAGCTGAAAAAGATTGATTTTATTTTTATAATTTTTTTAATAATTTTAACAATTATTTCTTTTGATCTCCTAATTAATGCTTCTCATCGAGAAATTATAGAAAATATTTCAAGATATCCTCAATTTCAAGATTTAGGTTCTGGTCTTATTATCACTTTTTTGGTTTGTCTGATTGGGAATTTAATTCCAGTTCCTACACCATATACTTTTGTAGTTTGCTTTAGTACTAAACCATTTCGAGAAATGAATATATTTATACCTCTATTAATTGGATTTATAGCTTCATTAGGCAGTTTAGTTGGAGAAATGGGAGGATATTTAATTGGTAGGGGGACTTCTGAATTGATTTCAACTGAAAGAAATGAAAATTTGAAACAATATCAACAATTTTTAGTAAATCACCCAAAAATAGCTCCACTTCTTATATATTTTTTTGGACTTACTCCCTTAAATGATGATGTGATAACCGTTCCTTTAGGTCTAATAAAATATGACATGAAAAAAACAATATTTTGGATATGGTTTGGTAAACTTGGATTAATGTTAATATTTGCTTATAACTTGTTTGACATATGTAATCTGCTAGGAGGAGAAAATTGGGTAATCAGTATACTTACGCTATATTTCATTGTTATTATGGCATATCTGATGATAAAAATTAATTTTATAGAACTTTTTAAAAATTTTAAGAAAAAATTAGCAGATATTAATCATCTTTAACTTCGATATCAAGCATATACTAGTTAATATTCAATCCCACGACAATGAAATATTAGGCAAAAACATATATATTAAATGCTGTATTTATAAACCACTGAACAAAAGACCCAATTCCAAAACTCCATTTTTGACGTTTACTAAAACCAAAGTGCTGTTCTTTACTCCTTTTAAAATTAACACTTTTTCTTTTTGATTTTTATTAATTTATTAAATTGATATTAAATCTATCTAGGGTTTAATAAATACTAGTATATTAGCCAGAGCTTAAAAATAGAAACAACTATCCTATATATTTTCTATAGAAAGAATTATAAATATATATCTGATTAAGAATACTTCTCAATAATATAATTTTGCAAAGACCAAGCATATTTTTCAAGATTTAAAATAAGCATTTTTTGTTGTAATTCTCTTAAATATGGCACATCTAATTTTTTAAATAAGGATTTAAGCAGATCAATAGTTTCAAAAATACCTACAATTACTTTCCAATCATTTGACCATTCAAGGTCCTGAATTACTTCCATTTTAAAAAAACACTCCTCAAATTATTAATAAAGATTATTATTATATTCTCTGAGCTTATCCATAAAAATTTGACTTTTTAAATGTTTAGATAGTAATAGTTTTCTGATCAATTAAAAGAATGAAAATAAAACAAGTTCTTTTTTTTTATAATATTTTATAAATTCTATATTAAATTCTTAATATAATGCTGATTTAAAGAATCTTTTTTCTCATAGAAATATTTGAAAGTTTTTTTCTATGATATCCTTAGTTTCTTTAAATTCGGAGACATTAATTAATTTATTAAGATCTTGAATTTCAGTTAACTCACTTTTAAATTTATTACGAAATTCTTTTGAGAAGTTATCCATTAATTTTTTTATAATATCATTTTTATGGTTAGTTATTAGAACTACAGCAAATCCTAAGTTATCATAATTAACAATTATATCTGAATTCTTAGTTTGAAGCACATCTATATGATCTTTAGTATATACAAATTCAGATAATATGTGATTAATCCCTATTAGAATATTTCCCCATATGGATGAATCAACTTCATTTTTTATGTTCTTAAATTTATAAGAGAAAAGTAAGATACCTGATTTATGATAAATATTGATATAATATATTTTATTTGTTAATTCCGAAAAAACTTCGGGTTTCTTTATGATTACTAAACATAGTGAGATTAAATCAATCCATAATAAAAAAATAAAGAGTTCTCTAAAAATCCATGATTGGAATGCAATATAAAAAATAAACATTAGAATTGGGAAGATAAAGGTAAATGAAATGAGGATTAATCCTTTTAAAGCTGCTCTATTTCTTGCTTCTTTAAAAATTGCATAGGATAAATATATAAAGTATAACACAAAAGATATTTGATAAATTCCAGTGAGTAATCCAGTTATATAATTGAATTTATAATTTATTTTTGAACCATCTATAATTAAAAACGGAGTCGAATTGGAATAATTTACAGAAACTTGAATGGAATCAGGCATCATAAAGGAACTTAATAAAAGCCCAAAGACTATCATAAAATATAAAAAGGGAAAATATGGAATCTTTTTAAATTCCTTAAGGAAAGCATACATTAAAGCTATCCACATTAAGCTAATAAAACCAAATATAAGAGAAATTTTCCATAGAATAATATTAATAACTTCAGAAAAGAAGAAGATTACAGAAATGAAATATAATCCTGAATAAATGATACATGCATGAAAAATGGATATTGAATTTAATATTGCATTAAACTTTATTCCAAATTTTTCATGATGAGTAAAAAAAAAAATTATTGTATAAATGCTAACATTTTGCAGGATGATAAAACTCATGATTAAAGGTATTATATATAAAATTTCAGACATATTTTAATTCAATTAAGAATATTTTCTATTAATCTATAATTGATATGATTTCCATTAAAAATAATGTAATCTTATTGAATAAAAACATATGCATTTAAAAAAAATTTTTTTCTAATCATTTTAATATTAGAAAAACAGAATTACACAAATGATATTAAGGATATTTATACTTTGAGTTATAATTTTAATTAAATGATTATTTTGTTAAAAAAGGTTCAAAAATTTCTAATAAAATTTCTTTTGCATTCCGAAATTCTGAAACATCGATTAAGCCAGTTAAATTTTTCAATATCTCCCCATTAATAGAAGAAAATTTTGTCATAAAACTATTAACCGCTTTATTAATAAAAGCATTTTTATGATTAGTAGTTAATAAAAGAGCATACCCATGAATATTGTCATATTCAAGGATAATATCTCTATTTTTCATTTTGATAAGATTAAGTTGATCTTTTCTGTCTATAAAATTGGAGAGTATATGATTAATCCCAATGAGTATTGACCCTTTTAAGAGAGCCTCATCTGTTTCTTCTCCAGTTTCAAAATTATAGGAATATAATAGAATTCCACTTCGGTGGAATATAATGAAATCATGGATCTTATTAGTAAATTCGATGAAAAGAAAGGATTTTTTAATTATGTAATACACTGCTAAAATCTCATTTACAAGAGATACAATAGCATATATATAAACGAATATAATATTTTGAGTAATAATATTCATTGAGTATATGAAAATAAGAGAAGAAAAATGAATAGTGATCATACTAATTATTCGTTGAGATTTAATGTTGCGAATGCTGGAAAAATACTTGATGAGATTATAACACATTACAAGTATTATGATTAGATTATAAATTAAAAGAAGACTTAATAGCAATAAGTTATCAAATCTGAATTTGTAATATACATTATCAGAAATTATTATAGTTGAATTGGAAAAAAAAACTAATCCTGCAATCATACCAATAATTAATGAATAAAAGAGTGTATATAGAATTGTTTTTTCTTCAAATCTAATAATTATTTTCTGTAAGACACTAAAGATACCAATAGAGAATACCCAAAAAATGATTGAAAAATTCCATAAACCTAGGGCGATATTCTCATTAAGATTAATATTAGAAGAGAAGAGAAACGATCCCAGAAAAAAAATTTCCATAAATAGGAATACAGTGTTAGTTAAAAAAAAAGTGAGTGAATTACCGAAATTCGCTCGATTAAGACAGACATAAAATATTCCAATTAATGAAATTATAGTTGATATAATAATTATGAAGATATTTACTATCATAGTTTATTCATGAATCCCTGATTAACTAACAAAAAAATTATAATTTATATTTATCTAAGTTTGTTATTATTTCATTTATTTAAATTAAAATTCTCATTTCTTCAATTAACCTATGTTAATACATTATTTATTAAAATATATTAAATTACAAATAAAAAAGAAAATAAACTCTTGTGTTTTATTTTAAAAAAATAGGATTTAACCTATGATTTCGAATGTTAAATTTTGTTCAATATCTGAAAAAGGAAAACATCATAGAAAAAGTAAAAAAATATTATAAATATAACTACAGAGACAAATCTGAGCAATTATTTTTTGATGAGATTTATAAAAATCTTATTTTATCAAAAAAGAATAAAGTAGGATTAAAAAAAAAAGGAAATTCTGATGATATTAAATATTCAGAAATTGATATTATTAGTAATTTATATGAAAAACAGCGAAATGATAAAAAAAAGAAAAAATTTGGTGAATTCTACACACCCATTTCAGTTGTAGAATATATATTAGATGCTTCTGGTTATAATAGTCTAAATAATATTGAAACTAAAAAAGTTATTGATATTAGTTGTGGTTCTGGAAGCTTTATCATTCAAGTGGTAAGACGGCTAGTTAGAAAATACCTTGAAATTTATGACAAGAGGGAAGTTAGTGAATTATCATCGAAAGAAGCTAAGAATGTAATTTTAGTAATTAGAAATAATGTATTTGGTATAGATATTAATCAAATTGCATGTATTCTTTGTCAAATTAATCTTCATTTTGAATTATTTAATGTTTTAAAAGTGATAAGAAAAACCGATTCAAACTATTGTTTACCTAAATTCAATATTGAAAACAATAATGCTTTAGCAATAGATCACTCCGAAAAGTATGACTTTGTGGTGGGAAATCCTCCTTATTTATTTATTAGGGATATTCCCCGTGATCAAAGACAGATTATTGAAAATCAAGATTTCAGGACCAATGAAGGTCAGTATGATTATTATCAGATTTTTATAGAACTTGGAGTAAGATTACTTAAACCTCATGGTATATTAGGTTATATAGTTCCAGATTCACTCTTAGCTTTATCAAATCGATCTATCATTCGTAAATTTATATATAATAATACTAAAATTAAAGAAATTTATCATTCCGGTCCAAAATTTAGTGATCCTGTAGTTTCAAATATCATTATTATTTTAGAGAAAGAATGTAATTTAATGGAAAGAAACAGAAACCATATTATCATTAAAGATACTAATGAGAGAGAAAAGACAATCCCGCAGGTAGAAATTGAAAAATGGAACTTTAAATTTTTAATTCATTTAAACAAGGTAGATATCTCAATAAAAGAGTATTTAGCAACAAATTTCATTAAATTGAAGGAATTAAACACTAAAAATGATTATATATTTTTATTAAGTCGAGGAGTTGAGTTAACTAAAACAGGAGAAATAATATACTGTGAAAAATGTAAAAAATATTTACCAGTTCCTAAAGATTTATTAAAGTGTCGCGAATGTAATTCACTTTTGAAGAAGGAAAAAACTGAAAAAATTATTTACGACAAACTTCCAAAAGATTCATTTATTGATAAATATAAACCATTTTTATACTCAATTAGACGATATCAGCAAATTAAATATAAATATATTGATATATCTAAAATTGGAATAAATTATAAAAAATTAAGTCTATATGAAGATAGAATAGTTATTAGACAGTTAAACCAAGAAAATATGATATGCGCTACATATGTGGAAAAATTATCTTTCACATCTCAGTCATTTTACAATTTAAAAATCAAGAAATCCCCCATTTCTGAATTTAATCATTTTTACTTACTGGGAATAATAAATTCCATGCTTTTATCATATTTCTTCATAAAATCATTCGGTACTTATAAAAAATTATTCCCAAGAATATTAATTGAAAAAATTGAGGAATTTCCAATTAAAATTCCAATTTCTGATAAATGTAGGCAAAAGGCAAAAAAAATAGTAGAATTGGTTAAAAAAATTCTTAATAATTTTAATAATATGAAACTTCTTCAGAAGAAACTTGACGATTTAGTTTTTGATCTATATGAAATATCTGAAAGTAACCGAAAATATATTCTGAATTATATGGACGCTCTAAATAACTGATTTAAAAGCGTTGCTCTATTGATTTCTTTTTCTTAAATTATAGGTTTTTAAGATTCGATCCCATTTATCTGCTAATTCTGTGAGATTTGTTTTTCTAAACAAATTGACTGCTCGGTCTAAGATTTCAGCAATACTTTCCTCATAATCTATAATTTCTGACTCATTTGATACATTTTCTATCATACTTAAAATTAGTTGAAATTTCAAATAAAAAATGATATACTATGGTGATATCTTCAGAAATATGACTAAAATAATATCTAAATGAATATATTTATTATTTAGAGATCTTATATTCTTAATATAATAAACTCGAAGTTTGATTAATTATGGAACGACTTCCAAGTTCTCACCTACTAAAAGAAATTTTAGAAAATTATTTTGAAGAAATAGAAGGACTTTTGGGGGTAGCAATCTGTGACAGGAATGGCTTTATAATAGCATCAAAATCGAAACAAGAAAATGAAGATGAATCCGATGAAATCATTGGTGCTCTTTCTGCTATGCTTGATTCATATATTGACAGGATTCAATCAGAATTTGGTGCTTCTGATAATTTTTTCAATATCACGTCTACAGGTAATAAAAAGTTTGTCTTTAGTTCAATGGGGCCAAATTCAATTGTATCTACAGTAGCAGATCAGGAAACTACCGATATAGAATTAAAAGTATATTCTGAACATATTGCTTCGAAGATAGAATTGATACTTTCGACAAATGAGGAGGTTTCACCAAAAATTCCCGAAATTATTAAAGCATTGGCAAAAACACGTGGAGGTCAACTCCCTAATATGAAGAGAGAATATTCAAATAAACTAATACTATGTGGAGATAATCAAGTGGGCAAAACATCATTAATTAGACGATATGTGGAAAATAAATTTGACCATGATTACATTTCTACTATAGGAGTTCAAATTAGTAAAAAAACAGTGAACCTTAGTGAACAAACTAAATTTAATTTTATAATTTGGGATATAGGAGGTCAAGTTCAACAAATGGCACCTTATAGAGCAAATTTCTACAATGGTGCTAATGCTGCATTGATCGTACTAGATAGAACTCGATCAGATGCTTTAAAAAGTATCGAAACATGGTATTATGATATCAAGAAATCTGTTCCAAGAAATATTCCTATTGTAATAGTTGGAAATAAATCCGATTTGGTTGATGAACTTGTGGTAACTGAAGAAGATTTGAAGAATGTTGCTAAACAATATGGATTCCACTATATTTTAACGTCAGCTTTAACAGGTGAAAATGTTAATGATTCTTTTTTATATATTGCATACAGAGTTATTGAATCTCTTTAATCTTTTTATTTCAAACTCTTTTATAAATTATAATTCTATTAAATAAATGATAAATTATCTGAAAAATTATTTGGGAAATAAAATTAAAATAAGGAGGTTTACAGAAAATAGTCTTAAAAGTATTATTCAATGAAATTTTTGCCACATGAAACGTTGCTGGATATATCATGGGATTTTCAATTAAAGAACTTACATATAAGGGAAAATATTTGATTTATCTTAGTGAACAAGAATTAACTGGTCCTTGGTTCAGTTTTAAACTAAAGGGAGCGAAAATCGGAATAATTCCAGTGATTTTAAAAAGTATTGAATCAACACCAATTTATAATTTAGTTAATACCCGTACTGGGATTGCTTTAAGTAGAATAACTTTAGATTTTAATATTACAGAGTATCTCAAGAAATTGGTTAGGGAACACAAATTAAAATCAATACCTAATGAAGAAAAGCAATTTGTTCGAGTCTACAAAGACATCTTCAATCCACCTCATATTCCCTATATTAATACTTTTTTTACGATAAAAAATATTTCTGATTATTCTCTAAAAGATTTTTCAATTTATTTTGTCTTTGATTTTGATATTAATGGCCTTGCTGGTTATGATAATGATATGTCTGGTTATGATCAAGAAAATGATATAATTTACCAATATGATGAAACAGGCTTATATGGAGGATTTTCACCAATTTCAAAATCTACAAACTACGAGTCATGCTTAACAAAAGATTTCGCAATCAATCAGAATAGTATGAGCCTTTCCAATACGTTATATAAAGGACAAGGCGAACTTTTATCAGCATTACAAATAAAATTTATGACATTAGAACCCAATCATACTTTTCAAACAGCACTAGTTATATCTGGTGGATTTAGTAAGGAAGAATTAATTGAAAACATAAAGGAAGGAAAAAATAACGCGATGAAACATCTACATCAAGTAAATCGATCCGTAAAATCTAAACAACGGAATACTCAGGAAGAAGCATTTATAAAAATTAATCTCCAGCATTCTGAAGATTGTAAGTGATATAAATCCAAAATAAGGATTCAAATAAAAAAACCTTTAAAAGGAAGTTATTTGATGAAAACTCTGCACGAGATTGGATTTTAAAAAATTTTTTAATTATCAATAATATCATATTTTTGATGTTTTACAATGAATTTATTTTCTTCTTCTGTATAGTTTGTAATTTTATATAATAAGATCTCTCTTTCTTGATTTGTAATTACTGGAAATTTATAATATGTAGATCTATATTTAATTTCTTTTTGGAGATTTCTAAAATTTTTCATGTTTTTAATATGATGATTAAGTCTATCTTTATTAAAATCATCATTCAATTGTGTAAGATTTTTTAAATTTTTCTTAAATATATCTATGAATTCAGAGTTAATTTCATATCCAATTGAATTTCGAGCGCAGATCATAGAAGCGAGTGATGTTGTTCCTGTTCCCCAGAAAGGATCCAAAATTGAATCTCCATACAAAGAAAACATATTTATTAAACGATAGGGTAATTCTAATGGATAAGCTCCAGATCTTTCTCTCAGTTTATTTTGATTTTTGCTTCTATTATTCAGAATTTGAGAAGTTCCTTTAATATCATACCAAATATCAGAAAACCATTTATTCCTTTCTTCCCAGAAAAATGCGCTTTTATATCTTCTTTCTGATTTCGGAGAAAATTTTCGTTTATTAATCCCTTTTCTAAAAATTAGAATATATTCATGCTCAAGTGAAACATACGCATTTGGGGGTATCATCCCAGACCCTAAGAATTTATTAGGGCTATTTGTTGGTTTTCTCCACAATATGCACGGTAATTCTACAAAATCATTTTCATTAAAATAGCCAGAAACTTTAATATGATTAGGAAATAATTGGAAATATCCCCCAATTTTTCTAGTAGCATCCCCAATATTTATACAGGCAATTCCTCCAGGTTTTAATACACGAGTAACCTCTCTCCATACATTTTCTAGCTCTTGATGCATCAAATTAAATGTCTCTTTAGAATCCCCTGTTTGGAGAGTTTGTTTAATATCCTCATTTAATAAAGAAAATAATTGATCCCACATTTCAATCATAGGATATGGTGGAGAAGTTACCATTAAATCAATAGAGTTTGGCTCAATCTCTCTCATGTCATTTGAATTTTTGAAAAAGACCTTATGTACTGTTTCCATTATTACTTTATACTTTAATCTATTATTCTTATAAATGTTTAATAATTATAAATTCAAATTCTATACGACAATATTTAGTTTAGGATTTATATTAATTAATCTTAAATTTAAGATAAAAATATGTTTTAACGTAGAAGTTATCTAAATTACATTAATTAGTCTTGATAATAATCATGCTGAACAATTATTTAACTTGGCGAATAAGGAAATTTAAATTCTTAATTTAAAATTTGAATAAAATATCCAATTATTCTTAATTTATTTTCAAAACGTGAGAGGTTTGTAATAATACCTTTTAATCCAGAACCATCATGATAAAGTGGTTTATGAAATTTTAAATTGACTACTCCACTATTTCCTGGAGATATTTCTTCACCATCAACAAATTTGCATGGTGCCGTCCTTAAGTCTACCATTACACTATATTGAATACCATCTCCGGGTATAATTTTATTATTCTTAGGTTTAAAAAATTGATTGATAAAAACTCTTGCTTTAATAAAAACTTCCTGCTTATATATACCTTGACTAGTTAATGTAATATCTCTGCTTATCTCATCTACCGAAATATTTCCTTTTAACGCAAGTCCGACTCGATCACCCATAATTGCAGTTTTAAAATTTCTATCATGTTTCTGAATACTTCGTATAATCACCTTTTTTGTAGAATTATTATATCCTATTAATTCCAACATCTGACCTGTATTAACTGTACCTTCCTTGACAATTCCTAAAATAACAGTACCAATACCTTTTACAGAGAAGGCATGATCTATTAATATTTTGGTAATTCCCTCTGTTTCTACATTTGTGTCTTGATGAGTAATTCCAAGTTCAACAATTTTTTTTTTAAGATTATTATAAGCTTCTTTATTATTTAAACTAAAAATTTCTGTATCCCTTAGACTTGTAGCATCAAGAATTTTTTTAATTTTTATCCTAAAATCTGATACCTTCCATTCATTATTTGATGTAATTCCAGAAATAACTATTACAACTTTAGTGTCAAATAATTGATGGAATAGGTCTATTCCTACAATTAATTCTCCAATAATAGCATTCAAGTCAATATTTATATCAAGATTTAAGATATGAATATTAGTTAAAACTAATGTTTGTAAAAAAGGCTTAATTTTATCAGGATAGTTCAGAGGAGTTAAAGCACAAAATACTTGATTTAATTCAGCATCAAGTCGATTAAAAAATTGAATATCTGACGATGTACCAGGAGCTCCTAATGCTTGTCCAATAAGTTTATTATAATCTAAATTTTCCCCAAAAATTCCTATAAGGAAATTATGTTCAAAAGATTCACTCATTAAATATTTTAAATATTCTATTAAACAAAAATTTTATCTTTAAAAAGGAAAAGTTTAAATTTCAAATATAACCTCTGATTTTTAATGTTATCAAAACTAGTAACACTTACCTAATCTTATTTAAAATTATCAAGAAATCTTGATAATTTGTGGGTTTAACACCAAACCCTGTATCCCATCTTCATTTATGGAATTTGGGAATGCTTTCTTCATGATGTTATATCCTGCATTCACATCGGCATTAATAATTATTCCAATGTGAGATTTGAATAATCCTCGTTTAACTCTCTTCCCTGTATACTTGGAATGTTTCTTGATTTCTTCTCCATCTAAAAACGAGCATTTACTCGTATAGCTCTCATCTATTGACACTACATCAATACCAATCAACTCTCCTTTATATGCAATTTGTTTAATTAATTTATTAAAAGGAATTTGAACAAATTTTTGATTATTTACCCTCCCTATAGTGCATTTCTGCTTCCACCCTTCGTTATATCCAATTACTACTGTCCCTATATCATTTTCATTACAATATGTAATCACCTTCTTAGAGATCTTATGGAAGTGATCCATAATCTTTATATTTCTCTTCAGGTGTAATCTTCTAATTCTTTTAGTATCTACAAGATTACCCTTCTTACTTTCAATGCTTCTATAATGTGCTAATTGCTTGTTATAATAGTGATTTACAGATTTGACATTCCCACCTTTAACAATAAAAGGTTTTAAACCAATATTATTTACAGCAGTTATGAGATTGTTCAAACCCAAATCAATACTTAATACAGCATCCTTATTCAAA
The DNA here is from genome assembly GCA_048937405.1 of Promethearchaeota archaeon. Lineage (GTDB taxonomy): Archaea > Asgardarchaeota > Lokiarchaeia > Sigyniarchaeales > SOKP01 > Loki-b32. The sequence goes on along the minus strand of JBHLNF010000004.1, from coordinate 208,968 downwards.
CCTAAATCTTTTGGTTCTCTCTCGTATATTATTTCTATTTTATATCTATCCCCAAATGGTATTACCCTAACCTGTTGAAATTTCATAATGCGAGTCTTAACAGGTTTTAAATCACATTTCTTGGGAAAATGAAGACATCCATCATCTTTTATCCTTGCATTCTGATTCGTGAAAATGACAATGAACTCTCCGTCTTTTCTCTTATATTTTGGTATCTTAGGAACACGCTTAAACTTGAACTTGTTTATATTCCATTCTCTCTTAGCTCTAAAGTAAGATTTCCAATTCTGGATTACTAACTTTAATATTTGCTGAGAAGTTTGAGCTGGCAAGTTTTTATAGCATTCATGATGTTTTAAAATGAAATCCAGATCGTAATAACTGAGAAAGTTACCCAAATTGAAGAACTCTTGTCTATAATACCAATTAGATAAATTATATAAATTCTTAGCTAAGTGACACAGCTTAGATAGCTCCTTTGATTTCTTTATCTGGATGATCTCAGTTAATTTCAGTTAAGCATCATCTTTTGATATTAATTGTTGAATTATAGCTTTTTTTCGTTTATTATACATTTTCATGGCAAAGTAATGCATTAAAAAAATAATCTCTTCCATTAGGTAAACGACTTGTTTTTATGAATCCATTTTTTTTATATCTATATATTGTAGGCTTTGTAACTTATAGTAATTTACATGCATCTGACGATTTCATAATAATTTTATAAAAAAAGTGAATATATATATCTAAATACCTATGAGATTTACTAGTTTATAGAATCATATTTTATGTATATTATCTAAATTTAAAATATATATTTGGATGTTTTTTGATTATAATGGTTAGGAAATCTAAAGTTAATCAAATTATTCTAATTATTCTTGATAATATCCGTGCTGAATATTTATATGGTTTGATAAGTAAGGGTAAACTCCCTAATATAACTCAAATAGCAAATAATGGTATAAAATGCTCAAATTGTATTACTTCATATCCTGCTATTACTTTTCCTTGCTATGGTAATATAGTTACTGGAGCATATTCAGGATATTTTCCCAAAGAAGGAAGTGCTGTTCCGTTATATCATTGGTTAAATAGGGATGATCCTCCATCAGAAAGTAAAAAACCTCCTTTCATTCGTAATTATGGGGATAGATCTCAAACACTAAAAATTAATAAAGATATTGGAAAAAATGTGAAAACTATTTTTGAACAAGCTCCTCAACGAAACAATTTAAGTTCTAGTTGTTTTTTATTTCGTGGAGCTTATTTTCTTGTTGGAAAAAGCGTATTTGATGTAGAAGGTATATTTAAAAATATATCTGATGCATTTATACATCCAAAAAAATTTTTTCCAGATAATGAAATCCCTTCAATAAGTGTAAGTTATGTTTTCCAAACTGATGATATTGTACATAAAAAGGGATATAATGATCCTGAGTATCTCAATTTATTAATTGACTGTGATAAATATATTGGTTCTTTAATAGATGTATTAAAAAAAACAGGATATTACGATTCTACTGCAATTGGTATAATTTCCGATCATGGTAATTTTAAAGCAAAAAAATATCTTGATCTTGAACCGTTTTTTCAACAAAATGGATTGAGACCATATATCCCTCAAAAGGGAACTGGAGATTTCGATTGTAATTTTGGTTCAGTTGGCTTTTTCAATTTTCCAGGAGACACCTGGCATCATCACCCCACAATTCAGCAGTTACATAATTTTAAGATAAGTGGAAGTGGGAAAACAAATTTAAATCTTATTGAGTTATTATGGAAAATTCCTGGTGTAAATTACATGTATTATAGAGAGGATGATAATAAACCTGAGAAAGGATCGATTAATATTGAGTATCGAGAAAAAAGATCTGGAAAAATAATTAAAGGGAGAATCGAATTTCAGGGTTTTGGCCAACAACAAAGAACTAAATATCTATTTAGTGAAAAGGAATTTTATGGATATAATGAAAATGAAAAATCAACAAAAATATTAGATGGCAAGTTTCATACTATTGAAGAATGGTTGGAAGCTACAAATAATTCTGAATTTCCAATGATTATAGATCAGATCCCTCGTTATTTTAAAAATCCTAGGTCATGTGATATTATGATCTCAACATTAGGTGAATACAATTTCAATTATGAACATGGAAAAACTACAGGTACTTCACTATATTCTCATGATAACGGACTTAGAGAGTCAATGATTGTTCCATTCATCATTGGTGGATCATCGAATATTCCTGAAATGGAATTAGCATATTGTAAAACAACAGATATAGTTCCTACTCTGTTAGATTTATTAGGAATTAATCCACATTCAAGTGTAATTGGAAGATCTATATTGAATTAATAGTGTAATATTTTTATTTAAGTCTATTTTTGATTCTATCTTTAATTAAAAATAATACTATTCTTAGATATTTGAAATGCCTTAAAAGGAGTTGTAAATTTTATAATTTTAATAGTAATATTTTAAGAATGATTTTTTATGGAAGATTCTAACATTGATTATGATATTTTTATTATAGGAGCAGGTCCAGGAGGTTCTATAGCGGGTAAGGTAGCTGCTGAAAGTGGTTATAAAACCTGTATTATTGAAAAGGAGGTAATTGGAGACAATGGACGATATAAAGCATGTGGAGGTGCAATAGGGTGGGAGTTAGTTGAAGAGATAGATTATCCAGAGGATAAAATTAGCCGTAATTTTGAATCCTTGGAACTTCATCACGTAGATGGCGATAGATGTTCTAAAAAAGGAAAAGGTATAACTGTTTGGAGAAATGTATTTGATAAATTTCTAAGTGATATGGCTATTGATAGTGGAGCAACTTTGAAAGAAAATGAATCTTTAACTCATATTGAAAAGAATAATGGATTTTATAGTCTTATTACCACCAAAGGAAAATATACTGCTAAATATATTATTGCTTCTGATGGTGCCACCTCTACAACCCTAAAATTACTAGGATGGCCTTATTTCACAAAAGAGAATGTAATTTTGACAATTACTAAAGAAATGAAAACTTCTAAAGAAAATATTAAAACTAAATTAGGTGATGATGCAATTCATGCATTTTTTGGAATAAAAAGTTTTATTCCAATTGGTTATGCTTGGTTATTTCCAAAATCAGAAACAATTACAGTAGGATGGGGAAATCAAATTAATTTAGTTAAGAATTCTAGGGAGGAATTTAAAAAGTTTGAAAACCTACCTTTTGTCAAAAATTCTCTTATCAACTCTAACTTGAACATCTACAAAGCCCATCTAATTCCAGTGGGATTAAGATCAAAACTTTATGAGAATAACGTATTTGCTGTAGGTGATGCAGGGGGAATTGTAGACCCAATTAGCGGAAAAGGAATTCCTTATGCAATGATGAGTGGGCAAATAGCAATTGAAACTATTAATACTTGTGAAAAAAGGGATAAATTGGATAAACTTGGAATATTTTATGAAAAAAATTTGGATAGAAAATTTCTTCGAGTTCTTAAAGCTAAAAGAATAGCTCGTAATCAAATATTCAAAAATGATGAGAGTTTAAAAAAATTTCTTTCTTTATGGGAAAAGTATCGTAGTTCTGAAATAGTTATGAAAAGACTACTATGAATTAATCTATATACTTTTTTTCATCTTTATTATACTATCGTAATTCTTTTCGTTTCTAGAAATTATATTAAAAGAATTAATTTACATGAACCCATAAGAAGGGAGAAAGATTACTGTAATCCACGCATAGATAATGCTAAGGAATATTGCAGAACTTACAATATTTCTCCCTGAATATATATAAATCCACGTAACCATAATCTGTTGAATAATCGACATTAATATCCAAACTAAAAGATAATCTCCACCTAATGGTATATAAACAAAATTCATCCAACTAAAAAACTTCATTGTAACCAAAATCAAATTATCCATGAAAATTCCAATTCCCACCATAATAAAATATTCTTTAATTTTATTTGTATAATTTAATTTTTCTTGGACTGTCCTGAAATAAAATTCTCTAATTAGAAAAAAGGGAACTGTTATTAGTATTAATATGATTATTATTACAAAATTTATGTTAGTAGGTAAAATATATTGAACATTCCAATACCATACTGTTGATATAGTTAATATTAATAACAAAGCTGAAAAGATCCCGTATATTATTGAACGGTTAATATTGAATAAGAGCCATTTCTTTATTGTTAAAAATAATTTCATGTTATTTCGATTCTTTTGCTTCGCAAATACAAAAAAAAAGTATATAAAAATAATTCCAAGTCCAGAACTGGCAAGAAGTATAAAAGTTATATTAACTGTAGAGATTGGAATATTATCAGATAGACCATTCCATATAAAAATAAAAATAGCAAATTGAATTATAGCAATTGGAAAAGTATAATATTCTATTAATTTTTTAAGGGATATATCTGTTATTTCATTTACAACCTCTTTTTTAGAAAAAAATACCTTACGATCAAAGAGATAATTGCTAAAATATACTATTATTACAAAATTAAGTGAGGTTAATCCAAATAGAAAAATATATGAAAACACTTCAAAAATTGGTGAAATAATATTGACTTTATTAATTTCTTCTTCATTAAAAGAGTGTCTTAACCACTGAATTATTTGGGAAATAATTACAGGATCTTTAACAGTAAAAAGATGTTCGGAGAATGACCCTATAAAGACTTTTGTTGCATTTCCATGAGCAAAATCCCCATATGTGACTCCTATACTCACATTTTCAAGTCCTGAATTACATCTTAATGCTCTTAGAAGGAATTCCTCTGAGAATCCTGGCTCGAAAGATCCTACAGCTATTAAAAGATTCGGAATGGATTGAGCACAAAGAGGGACATGTCCAATTGATACAGTTGCATTAATTCTATTTGGATACTCTTTTATAAAATCTAATGCTACTACCGCACCTAGTGAATGCCCAATAAGTCCAATTTCAGTAATATAAGGTAATTCCGATTCGAGATATTCAACAGCAACTCTGATATCATTTACTAATTCACTTGGTGAATAATAACCTGTAGAAGCCCCATGACCCCTAAAATCTAAATTAATAACTGTAAATCCATATCTCGCAAGCTCTATACATAAAGCTTGCATATGGATTTTGTTCCCTAATAAGCTATGACTAACAACTACCCCGCCATGACTTTTCTCTCCTTTAGGTGCATATTTAAAAGCACTAATATATATTCCATCTTCAGATTTAAGTAATAAGTGTTCTATATTGTATGATTGTTTCATTTCTGGATTAAAAGTTATAATTAGAAGAGGAATTAAGCCTATGATACTTATAACTATACTTATTAATAATCCGGTTTTTTTTTTCCCTAATTTTTTGTGAGTTATCTTCAATATAACAATTCTATGACAATTTTATAATTAATTAATTAACTAATCAAATTAAAAATTTAATATTTATAAAAATAAGCAAAGAGTCCCTGACATTTTTATAGAAAATTCAAAAATTATCTCTATGATTTAGATAATTTGGTTGATTTTCAGAATTCTAAAGTATTTTGAGCTGAAGTTGACACCTACTCAATAAAAATAACTAGTTTTGATCCTTGAAATTAAGTTAAGTAGCCAAAATCTTTATTGAAACAAGCGTTATATTAACTTAATTGAAAAACTTAATTATTTTAATAAAATTGATAATCAATCTTTAATGAAATATCATAATTTGAAAAGAATGTGATTAATATGAAATTTATTGAGTATTCAAAACAATTTATTCCTAAAATTAATGATGCTATAAAATTTATTTATGATAGGAAATTAAATAGTGTGGAAAATGCTTTTTTGAAAGATTATTATTCTGAATTAAAAAATTATTTTCTTTCAGGCGGAAAAAGAATCAGACCATTGTTATGTATTGCTACTTATAATGCTTTCAATGAAAAAAATGATGAGAAGATTGTTTTACCAAGTGTGGGGGTAGAATTTCTTCACAATGCTTCCCTTATTCATGATGATATAATTGATAAAGATGATTTTAGACGAGGAAAACCTTCTTTCCACTTCAGATTCCGAAATTATCATCGAAAATATAAATTAAAAAAAATGATTGATTTTGATTTTGGATATTCAATAGGCATTATAGGTGGTGATTCTGCGTACTTTTTAGGATTAGAATCATATCTTTTGAATGAGTTCGAGAAAGATCTTAATTTAAAAGCAATTGATTACTATAAACAAGCTTTCATCGAAATTGCAAATGGAGTATTAATTGAAACAGATATGGTTAATAAGAAAAATCTTACAATGGCAGATTACATCAAAATGATCTCATTAAAAACTGGAGCATTAATTGAAAAATCAGTTTTAATTGGTGCAAATTATGCAAAGGTTAATGAGGGCTCTTTAAAAGATCTTTCAATTTATGGAATCAATCTTGGTGTTATTTTTCAAATAATAGATGATATCTTGGGAACATTTGGAGATGAAAAAGTAACTGGAAAACCAACTGATGGCGACATCAGAGAAGGTAAAAAGACTTGTTTATTAATTGAAGCGTTAAATAAATTAGATGGAAGTAAGAAAAACAAACTTAATCAATTAATAGAAAAGCCAGATATGACACCTGATGATGTTCAAGAGATTAAAAATTTATTTCAGGAAGCAGGAGTTATCAATTCATGCAGAGGATTGGCAAAGTCATATTTTAATGAGGCAAAATCATCTCTAGATCGGTTAAGCAAAGTTATCAATGAATCTGAGTTGGAATTCTATGAAAACCTTTTAAATTTTGTAATTGAGAGAAAATTTTGACTTTAAAAATATATTATATTTCTTTTCAGTTTTTACTATTACATGACATTATTACGTAATTTGTTCAGCAAACCCACCTTTAAATAATCTTTTTTTCTTTGGATATATGAAATTAATAAGAAATATAATACTCTAATTAATAAGGCAAAAATTCCGGGGTTGATAGGCACCTATTTCTTCTGAATATGAGATTTTAATTGTAGATGATAGTAGATTCATAATAAATCTCTTACAACAAATTTTAAAGTTAAAAGGATTTACTTGTAAAGCTGTTGAAAGCATTTCAGCAGCAAAAGAAGAATTATGTAGCCATAAACCTAAATTAATATTTTTAGATGTCAATCTACCAGATTCAAATGGATTTGAATTTTGCAAACTTCTCAAGAAAAAAAAGAAATTCAGAGAAATATTAATTTATTTTTTTACAGGACTTTCAGAGGCAGAAGTAGCGATAAAAGCACTTGAATCAAAAGCAGATGGCTATTTAATAAAACCTTTTGATTTGAATGATTTGAATGAAATTTTCGAACATATAAAACACGCTAATACAGCATAATTATTAATTTAAATTATTATCTCATATTTTTTTTTATGGGATTTGATGATTATCTAATATAATTAACACTAATCAAAAGTGCTTTTCTTTTATCTATCATTTCAAAAAAGAATAAGAACTAGAAATCATAATTGATTAAATAAAATTGATGTTTATTTAAAAATAATAAGAACTTGAAAAATGTTAGTTGCGGTCACTGGTGCCACTGGAATTCATTTGGCAATTAAATTTCTGGAAATACTTAAACAAAAGAATATTAAAACAGAGTTAATTATTTCAGAAAATGCTGAAAAGATTGTTTCCATTGAAACAGATTATAATATATCAGAGATCCGTAAATTAGCTGATAAGAATTATGATGTAAATGATTTATTAGCACCTCCCGCAAGTGGATCTTATATATTAGATTCGATGATTATAATTCCCTGTTCAATGAAATCTCTCTCTGCAATTGCGAATGGTTATGCAAATAATCTAATCACTAGAGCTGCAGATGTAGCAATAAAAGAAAAAAGGAAACTTATTCTTGTCGTAAGAGAGACACCCTTCAGTCCAATTCATTTGAAAAATATGTATAAATTAGCAAAATTAGGTGTTGTAATATTTCCTCCAATTCCTTCATATTATACCAAACCAAAAAATATAGATGAACTTATTGAGTTTACAATTGGGAGAATTTTGGATCAGATTGGCCTTGAGAGTAATATTAAGAGGTGGGAAAATTCATAATATTGTTCAATTTAATGACTAGATCACATGACTGTAAGCTTAAAAACATTAAAATCTAAATATTAATATAAATATTTCAGAGAAAAGAGTAACCAAAAATTTAATTGTATAAATATTAATAAATCAATAAAAAAATTAGTTTTAAAGCTCTTTAAAGAGGAATCTAATTGAAAATACTTCAAGATATTTGGATTGTTGAGAAATCTGGTATTGTAATTTTTCATCGGGAATTTGATAAAGCAGTATCTCCCCAACTTTTTGGGGCAATGATGAGTGCCTTGAATATGTTTTCTGAAGAATTGGCTGAAGGAGGTATGTCCAATTTCGAATTACAAAATTCAAGGTTTACCATTATTAAGCAACATGATTTAATATTTGTAGCAATATCCTCAAATAAATACAAGCAGAAAAAAGTAAATAAAGAATTAAAAAAAGTATCAGATAAATTTATTAATCTTTATGGTGAAGAGATAAAGAACTTTAAAGGGCAAATAGGAAGATTTTCTAATTTTGTAAATGAAATTCAAGATTTTTTAGAAGAAAAATCTTCAAAATCTGCATAATAAATATCCTAGTATTAGTTCAAGTCTAACTTTAAAATATGACCTCAAAAAAGCCAATCCCCGTAGAAATAACCTTCTAGCTATGTGAAGAAGTCAGGGAACGGAACAATAAAAAAAAATTAGTTTAACAAAAGGACAATGTGGGGGTTATATGAAATATTCAAAAAAAAAGAATGACATTAAACATAGATGCATTTTTGGAGAAGAGAATAATCGAGGTTGTTATCTATCAAATAAGATTTATGATGAGAAATATTAAAGAATGAGGAGATTATATTAAATAATCATTGATTTAACCACTGATATAATTTACCAACCAAGATTCTTTTATCACTATTACAACTGAGACTGTTAATATTCTTAACATTCATCAACCACATAGAGGATCTTAATTCATGTTTTAGAGTTTTGATTTCTTTAATTGTGTGAATGAAAGAATTATTTTTATAATCTTGCCATGCCGTCTTTAAGAACTTATAGGCAAAACCTCCAATATCAGCACCTAACACAATTGATTTGGCGATATCAACTCCAGACCGTAACCCTCCCGTTGCAATTATTAATTTCTTAGATACGTCTCTTACATTTGATATACTTACAGGAGTAGGAATTCCCCATTCACGAAAAGTATCTGCAATCTTTCTAGTAAATACTTCAAAGCTATAATCATCTCGTATCGACTCAATTGCCGCAAAACTTGTACCACCTGCTCCGCCAACATCAAATCCATCAAATCCCAATAAATCAAGCTTTATAGCTAATTCTTTATTAAATCCTGATCCAACTTCTTTAGCTATAATTGGAATACTTATTTTTTTTCTGATTTCTTTGAATCTTTCTTCAAAATTTTTAAAGGAAATGTTGCCTTCTTTTTGAACAAGTTCATGTAAAGCATTAAAGTGTATGGCCATAGCATCCGCTTCAATCATATCAATGCATTTATTGAAATTATCAATATCAAAATTGGGATCACATACTTGCCCTATCCCTAAATTTCCTATTACAGGAATATTGGGTGCTACATCGCGGATTACGCTGAATGATTCAATTGTGGAAGGATCTTCTAATCCTATTCTCTGACTACCGACTCCCAGTACTATATTTTCTGTTTTGGCAGCATTTGCTAAAATATTGTTGATAGCTTTAGAAATCTGATGACCACCGGTGATTGCTGAAATACAAATTGGAGCAGATATTTGTTTTTTAAAGAAATCTACAGATATATTAGTCTCCTCTAATTCAAATTCTGGGAGAGGATGATGAATTAAAGTAATATCATCAAAATAATTAATTGCATGTTGAACGTTGTGTTCTAAAGGTATCTTAATATGTTCAATTTTTCTATTATATATTTGACTTTCAGCTAATTTATTTGATGATATTTCAATATTCGTACATTCGATATATTGGTTTGTTAATGCTTTCAATATATTTTTATTTTTGATACCATTAATAATTTGAACAGGTATATTTAATTTTAAGATTTCTTCAATTTGTTTTAATTTTCCTCTTATTCCCCCTGTTACATCAATCTTTTGTCCTAATTTCGCTAATTTTATAGTAGATAAATCGCTAAGTGTCAATTTTAAAGCTAATTTTTTATTACCATTCTCATTAATAAATATTCCATCTTCCTCAATCGCAAATATTACTTTTGAAATATTAAAATTTTGAATATTCTCACATAATTTCAAAATAATGTAATCTCCAGATAAAATTGAAAAAGAATAATCTTGACTGAGAAGAATATCTCCATAAAGGACGGGTATTACTCCAAGATCAAGCAATTTTTCAATAGGTTCTATTGATTTAATATTAATTTCATTAAAACCTTGCATAAAAATGCTTGAAGGTTGGATTGAAATTGCAGGATATTCCTTTTCAAGAAATTTTTTTATAATAACGGAATTTAATTGATTCATGGCATCATGAGTTTTTGAAAGCCCTATTATTTGGTTTTCAATAGACTTATTCAAACCCTGCGAAATTTTATATTTTTTAGCAAGAGGGTGACCAAATGACCCGCCACCATGAATCAAAATTATTGATTTCTTACTGTCAATTATCTGATTGAGACATTTTTCTAAAATTTCTTCTCTAAGTGAAAATGGCTTATTCTTATCAGTTAGTAAACTTCCACCTAATTTAAGCAGAATTATTTCATTGTTCTTTTTCAATTTTTCCTCATACTCATCCTATCATGGTTTTCCAGGCATTGTATCCTTCTTTTTCAACAGCTTCCGCAATTTTTTCTTGTATATTTTCAGTTTCTACTAAAGCAATTACTAATCCCCCTCTTCCCGTTCCAGTCATTTTAGCACCTAGTGCTCCATTTTGAAGTGCGATTTCGACAAGTTTATCATTAATTTCTCCAGAAACTGTTATGTCTTGTAACATTTTATGATTTTGATTCATTAATTCACCTATCTTGACAATATCTCCCTCAAGTAAAGCATTTTTCGCTTTTATAGCTAGATTTTCATATTGATTAAAGATTTTTTCATACTTTTTAGGAGATTCCTCTTTTAAGCGTCTAACATCAGTTACTACTTCTGTTGTAGAGGCTGTTATTCCTGTATTTAAAATTACCAAGGGCATCTTCTTTGGTGATTGCAATAGTTCCATAGTATTTTTTCCTCCAGTTAAATTCTTAACAAACCAAATTAAACCTCCATAAGTTGAAGCTGTATTGTCAATTCCAGATGGTGTACCATGATAAGCTTTCTCTCCTTCATAAGCCGCTTCATTAATCTTCTCATCATTTAAATTAAGATTAAATGCATCATTTATTGCGCGGGAAAGTGATGTACTTTGAGCTGCTGATGCACCTACTCCACTTGCGGCAATTAGATCGCCTGAAAATGTTATTTCAAGTTTTTGATTAGTAGTATCAATTTTTAAAAATTCAATAACATTTTTAATTGACCCTATAGCCTCACTATATTTCTGTTTTTTGTAACCCGGTGTTGCTATTCTTTGATCATCAACTGTCCAACCATTACCTTTAACTATATTAACTTCTGCCGTTGTATAAGAGCCTAATGCTGATGCTATCGCAGGAAGACCATAAACTACAAAATGATTGCGTTTATTCTTGAATTAAGAATTAAATTTCGCCAAAAAGTATGGTCTTTCCATATCCTTTTCCAATACCCAATTTTTTCACCAATTAAAGTCGTTTGATTTATTAAAATTTGAAAATATTCAAAATTATTTAAATAACTTAATTTGATCAAATTTTACTTTATTTAAAAAGTAGGAGAAGAAATAAAACATTTTAGAGTGGGATTATAAAAAACTCTCAATTGTTATGTAAGTATCATTTACAGTTTTATAAGATTTGTGTTTTCAGTATTTTCAATGGAATCTAAAATTATATTTAATTTTGAGGATATTTAATATCTATAAACTTAAGATGTGTAGAACGTAATATCTGAGTGGCTTATTGCTAATGATTTAATTAGAATGTATATTAAATTAATCGATTAATTCTATTGTTCCTTCTGTTCCATTAACAATTAGTTTTTGACCAGTCTTTATCTCATCTATATTAATTTTATCGACACAAGGAATTTCACTAATAATACAACCTACTGCTATAATTGTATCAATTTGTTTATTTATAATTGCTGCGGGAGCTGTATTATTTTTTTTCATCCGATACATAGTATATGATCCTACTGTTGATCCTTTCCCTGTTGGAAAAACCAAAACTTTTCCTGTTATTGATTGCCCTTCTAGCTCATGTCCAACTTCCACTACTTTTCCTGTATCGGGATCTACCCCTCCATAAAAAGAAATTCCATCTTTGGTGACAATCGCCTCTGCTTCAACAGTTCCTTTATAGATTTTTCTTCCTTTTAACTTCATTTTATTGCCTCCTCAATACATTCCTCAATTGATCCTATTTTTACTTTAAATTGGTTTTTTGCGCGCCCATAATAACAAGCTTTCGCTGAATCTACCATTATTCCTTTAAACCGACCCTTAATTGGAGCAACAACACAACATGTATCTGCTGCAAATTTCGCTCCTGCTTCTTCAATTATTTTTGAATAACCAGCTTCATCAGCGATTCTTTTTGTAGGACGGGCAGTAGTAATCCAAAATTCTTTTTTCACTTTCTTTCCTTTTAATAGCCTGGCAATTCTTTCAATTTCGTGAATTGAAGCATGTGGACATCCTATACTTACAAAATCTATCTCAAGATCATCATCAATAAGTTCTAAGCGTGTTTTATCTAGGTCGTTTTGGTTGATTTCAAATGTGATATCAGTCGGTTTAGGATAATCATTATACTCTGGCGTAACTCCCTCCATATGGAATAAAGCAGTTCCGCCATATGTTGCAACAGAAGCACAAAACGATTTGAGTTCCTCAACTGTCGCTTCAGGAATACCTTCTATATAAGGAATTTTCTTTCCTAATTCTACCAATTTATCCCCAATTATTTTTCCTAAAACACCAAATTCATCTGTTCCTTTAACTTTAGCATTAACTTCAAATAAAACTTCCCCATGACGATTTTCATCTAAATGATAACCATATCTAGGAGTTTTTCCTGTAATAGCTGATGCTAAAGCGCTTGGACCTCCTTCACGGTTGGTTCGTGCACCAATTACTGAATTAGCATAACATACGGCACTACTTTCAGCCCACGCAAGATGTTGACCATAGTGTGGAGTATTACCAATTAAGTAAGGTGTACAAGAACAAGTAGTAATTATACCCATTTTAGCAAATGCATCAATAGCTCGATTTTGATTTTTAGCAAATTCTTCAGAAATACCTAAAGCCTGCCAATTCTCTCGATCCATTCCAGCAGGATTTAAAGTAGTTAGGACTCGAACCTTGCCATCTTCAGCCATTTCACTTAAAAATTCCAAACCTGCCTCATCTAGATTTGCATATGAAACTCCTGCTATTTGAACGCCAAATACATCAACCATTGATTCAGCATCGAATATGTCTCCTAATGTTACTAATATTTCCATTGACTTTTTGGCAGCTTTTCCAAATTTACCATCTAATATGTTTTGTTCTTCTGAAGTTAATTTCATTTTTTCTTTCCTCATTTTAAAAATATTTTTTAATATCTACTTTTGGAAATTCAGCAATCTCAAAACTCTTTCCTTTTACTACAAGTGGTTTGGTTAAATCAAACCCTATTTTCGTTGTCATTTTTGTTCCTGGTTCGGCGCTAGGATCTAAACTACTCCCAGGTTCTTTATCTTTAATTATCATTCTTGTATCTCCTTGAAAACGAGTTGCCATCGCCCATTCGACAGATAAGGGATCATATATATTAATGTCTTTATCAACAATAAAAGCGTGCTTACAGCTAGTATGACCCGTAAAAGTGCCTTCTATAGCTTTTTTTCCATCCTCTTCTGATTTCTTATCAATTTGTACTATAGCATGAAGCCAAGAAGATCCACCTGGACTAATGTTTACGTCTAAACATTTAACCCCCTGTTCATTTACTTTATTAAAAATAGTGGGTTCTCTAGGCATTCCCATTAAGATTTTATGTTCAAGAGCACCTGGGAGGAGCGCCTGCCAAATCGCATCTTTTCTATGAGTAATTCTTTTTATTTCAAAAATAGGTTCTTCTCGTATTACATCATAAGTCTCAGTAAGATCGACAAACGGACCTTCTGAATGTCTCTCTTCCAAATATACACGTCCCTCTAATACAAATTCTGATTCAGCAGGTATTAATAGGTCAACTGAGTTTGCTTTTACTACTTTGATTGGCTCTAGAGCATTAGCAATATGTAATTCATTAACACCAATGTCTACGGAAGTTGCTCCAGCAATTAAAATATTGGGAGTGTTTCCTATGCAAAAGGCAGTATCTAATTCTCCATTTTTTTCTAAAAATTTGGAAAAATGACGTCCCTTCACTATTCGAGTGGCAAATTTATCTTTTGAAAATTGCATTGCTCTATGAAAATCTAAGTTTTGACCATAATCTGGATCTCTTGTAACTACTACAGCAGAACTAATGTAATTTCCGCCATCCCGCTCACAATGAAATAAGATAGGAAGTTTATCTAAATCCACATTAGACTCAATAATTTCCTGACATGGTGCATCAGATATTATTTCTGGTTCTAAATAATTATTAATAGCTTTCGATAGCATTGGTATAAGATCTGCGGGAGTCACACCAAAATAAGAGGCAATTACATCTTTAGTACAAAATACATTGCCAACAACACGATATTCAGATTCTTTAATATTATTAAATAGTATTGGAGTTGGTTCCATCTCTTTTAAGATCCCAGCTATTTCCAATCTTTTTGAAACTTCAATATCTACCTTTTTGAGTAATCCATTCTTATCAATTTTATCGATATATTCTCTAAATCCCATAATATTTATCTTCCTTTAATATTTATCTCAAACATTTGAATAACATTTGTAGTTTTTCTTAGAGGAGTTACAGAACCACTTAATATAAAACTAAAGGTTTTTACCCTCATTTATTTTTTTTAAAATTTCTTTTGCATAATCAATTCTGATTTTTCTTTCTTCCACCATTTTCTTAGCAACTAGCTCTATTAACTCATCAGGCACACCTGCTGCTTTAGCTATATTTCGAGAATGAAGGTTCATATGTCCTTTTTGGATACCTTCTGCTGCAAGTGCTCTTAATGCCGCAACATTTTGTGCTAATCCGAGAGCCGCACCAACTTGAGAGAGTTCGTTAGCACTTTTAGCATTTAAAATTTTCAATGCCAATTGTGCCATCGGGTGAATCTTCGTCATCCCTCCAATGATACCAAGTGCTAGTGGAATTTCTATCTCTCCAACTAAATTACCATCTGAATCAACTCGAAAGTTAGTTAATGGTGAATACTTTCCCTTCAATGACGCATATGCATGTGCTCCTGCTTCAATAGCACGTGTATCATTTCCAGTGGCTAACGTTAATGCTACAATTCCGTTCATAATTCCTTTATTGTGTGTTGTTGCTCTAAATGGATCTGCAGCAGCAAATTCAAATGCGTTCATTATACCCTCAACAACTTGTTCTCCACCTAATAAATCCTTATCAAATATAGCCTTGCTTTTTGCTATTCTGTGTGAAGCAAGGTTAGAAACTATCCGTAGATAAATTTTTCCATCAACAAGTTCTTCAATATAAGGACTAATTGCCTCTGCCATTGTATTTACAACATTAGCACCCATGGCATCTAATACATCAACTAATAAATGCAAAATCAACATTTTCCCCTTACGAGTCTCCAATTCTCTAATTTCAAGATCAATTGCACCCCCACCTAATTCATTCAGAAATGGATCTTGTTCATTAGCAATTTTTAAAATTTGATCCTTATGATCAATAATATTTTTCTTTGCAATATTGATTTCACGTAATTGAGTAATCTGAATTTGTGAAATCATTATAGATTTCACCTCTTCTGAATGAAAACCTCCACATTTTCTAGCAAATTTAGCAGCATTTGATGCAGCTGCTACAACTGAAGGTTCTTCAATAACCATAGGTATAATATAATCTTTATTATTTATTTTAAAGTTGAAAGCTAAACCAAATGGTAATTGATAACTCCCAATAACATTTTCAATGAAATTATCAATTTGACTTGAGGTAAAATATCCTAAATTTTGTAAAATGTTAATTTCATCTTGAGTAAGATTTACTAATTTAGATATAGTTTGTTGACGTTCTTCAAATGATAATTTATAAAAACCAGAAATATCTGAATGGAATTCTTCCATAATTTAAACCACTCTTTTAAATTCTATTAAACTTTTCTATATCTGATTTTAATTTTTTTGCTTCAAATGATTTTGGACTAACTATCATAGGAGATCCTCCTATTTTCCCCTCTATAAAATCATATTTTGGAATAAAGGATTTTAATTCATTAATAATTTCTTTTTTTTCGTTTTCTAAAGTTAATAAAACTAAAGATGGGCCCGTATCAATTGAATAATAGACGTTATAACCATCATTCATTCGTAATTCTTGGATCTTCTGCATGATTTTTAATGTATCAGGCTCCCAAGCAATGATATTGTGTTTATTTTGTGCTGTCATTGTAACTGAATGTAAACACATAGTATCATATTCTGCTAATTCTCCTATTCTATTTAAATCGTGTTCATTTAAAGCTTCAAAAAATTCAAATACTAATTTTTTTCTTTGTTCTAACCATACTGGAAAAAAAGGAGATTTTGGGGCGATTTTATGAACTTGATTCGTCCTTAAATCAGATTGTATAGGGATTGTAATAAGGGAAATATTGTTAATAAAATCACGATGTTCTTTTCTATCTAATCTAATTGCGAAACTATCGAGTGAATTAATGTCAGGATAACTCAACCATAAAGCAAATCCTCCCGAAGCACTACGACAACCAGAACCTGATAAATAACGAGAATAAATACTTAATAATCGTTTGTTTTTTAAAAAAAGGGGATCATTATTGTATAAGACAGATATAGCTGCTAAAGCTAAGGCAGATGAACCTGAAGCTGAAGTTCCAAGTCCTTTACCCATTGGACCTTCTTTACTGGTATTTAGAAAGTTTCGAGATATTAGAATTGCTTTAGTCTTTATTTTAGAATATCTACGAATTGCACTTAAAGAGAATTTAATTCTTTCAAGAACTTCCCCAAAAGTTGGTTTTCCATTTATAAAAGCTAGATCCTCTTTTAAATTTTCATCAAATTTTAAATACGTAATTGTATATGAACAATCATTATTTAAAGAAATACTTGGAAAATAAGAAATTCGGTGTTCTTCATTTGCGATTCCATGATATTTTAATATGCCTTGAATTGGATATGCTAAAGTATAGGTTTCACCTTGATTTTTCTTAGCAGATAAATCAGAAGGAAGATTTTGTATAATATAATCCTTATCTAACAAATATTGTAAAATTTCATTGTAATCTTCTTTTAATTTGCTCTCTAGAGCATATGATATTGGTTTTTCCATCATGATTTTTAATTGTTTGAATTATTTTATTCATTTTTATAAAAATTAAAAAGTTTATCCATATTCTATTTTATTTTCTTAGTTTTTAGTTATTTTAAGTATAGAAGTTAGTATGCGATTTTTATAAAACAATTTTTAGGAGAATTCTAAGTTTTTAAATGAAAATTCACTTTTAATTTAAAAAATCAATAAACGTGGTGATTTGGGAGATTAATATAGAAAGGCGTCCAGTTTAAAAGACCTTTTGCATTGAGATTTTCCTCATATTCCAGTTCAACTCTCCTAATTTCATATTCTAAAGAATTCCCCTTACTTACATTGTTTGCCACTCTTACTAATCCTTTATTCAGATACCTCAAATCAGTAATGTTATTATGAGCAACAGGTTCAGATGCCAATTTAGCAAAAAGAGGGAAGAATCGTTCATGATATCCAGAGTGACCTTTAGGACAATGATCTAATCCCTTTATGTTTGGTATGATACATCCCTCATCACAAAAATGTAAGGTAAAACCTCTATCATTGTTTTGTTCATGCTCTCTAATACGACCTAATAAAACTATCGGTTTTACATCACCGTTTTTTGCTAACTCATACTCTAATACAGATTTCTTTTTCTTCAAATGAATAAAATCATTTATAAAAGGTCCATTTTGAACTATTTCATTAAAACTCTCTTTAACTTTTAAAAGTCCAGAAATACAAGTTGCACCTGAACCATAAGATCCAAAATAAAATGTATCACCAGCATGAGCATAATTCTCAAGAAGTAAAATAATCTGTGCCCAGATACTGGCATTATACATATTGCCGAAATGCATTGGTACTCTTAATTGAGGAAGAACTCTTGCTTTTATATTTGTATTCACCCAATTTGAAAGACGTTCTAGTGTTGCTGAGGAAAATCCTCTTTCATTTAATTTTAGATAAAGATATTCTGGTAATACGGTAACATCATGTAAGAATGAATCCAATTTTTTAAGAATGGAGGATCTAAATCTATTTTTTTCAAATTTAGGTAAATCACTTATATGCTTTATCCATCGCTTTAATATGATTTGTTGCATTATTTTTAATGGCAATTTTGAAAAAGGAGCGTGAAATGTATAAAAATCAGCATGAAAATCTCCTGCATTTTCAAGTAGGTTATCATACGCTTTTAATTGAAAATCAATATAGGTTTCTTGAGAATAACTTCCAAATGCTCTTGCATTTTTGTCATTTGGAGGTCTAAAGAAGTCGTTAACATTACCGGATACTTTTCCAAATCGTTTAGAGAAAGTAGCAATGCGGGGATCTTTTGAAATAACAAGTCCCACTGCTCCCGAACCTTGAGTAGGTTCTCCAGGAGATCCTAAATTATATGAGGAAATGTCGGCACTAATAACAAGAGCTTTATTGATGATTTCCTTTTCAATCATCGCAATAGCATTAAGAATTGCTAAAGTCCCACCTGCACATGCATTGTAAACATCTTGGGTTAACGCATTTGGTGAGATTTCTAACATCTCCGCAAAAATATTTGAAATTGATTTTGCTGCATATACTTCTGTTTCTGTACCCACAAATAATGCATCTATACTCTTTGGTGAAATACCCCCTCTTAATATAGCATTATATCCCGCCTTTAATCCTAAAGAAATAATGTCCTCATCAACTTCAGCAACTCGCATCTCTTTTGATAGAAGTCCTTTCGCATATTTTTCAGGGTCTACACTCCTTTTTAATGCTAGGTCTTTTAAAGCTACATAATGTCTAGGCGCGTAAAAACCAATTGAATCAATTCCAATATCAGAAAATAAGTAATCGTCTGAAAGCATAATAAGTTTTTCCCAGTAAAGTAATTTTTCTGTGGTAACGGTTAAAAAAAATAAATGTTTATTTGTTTAATTATTTATCTAATTAAACCATTTTATTGTAAACAGCTATTTAAGCTTAACGATATGAATCATATTTTCGAATTATACGAATATGAAAAGTAATAAAAAAACCTTTTTTTTTAATAAAAAAAGTTAATTTAATTCTATAACTCTCATTCCATTAAAGAATTAAATTTGCAGAAAACTGCTAAAAAAGATTAATATTTCTATCTATCTAAAAATATGATTTTTTCTAAACTATAACCTATTTTCTAATATTTACTTGAATATAAGAATACACTCTCTCTCATGATTAAAGAAAATTAAAAAAAAACATATTTAAGTCTATTGCAAATATGTAAGTTATTTTCTTATTATGTTTATATATTATAGAGTCTTCTAAATCATAATTACTTTAATTTACTAAATAAAGGTATGAATTTATGGGTGAAAACAAAGGTTTATTAATAGGAATTATTGGAATTATTATTGGAACAGCGGGACTTGGTCTAGGATCATTTATGTTTATTAGTGATTTATTTGGAGATGGTAATCAAGGTCCTCCTGGGCAAGACGGATTAGATGGTGAAGATGCTCCTGGTTATTATTGTAATACAAGTGCAGAAGTACAAAATGCTATTAATTTAATTAGTTCTGGCTCAGGTATAATTGTAATAACTGAAGATATTACTATTAACGCTACAATCGATATTGATCAAGGAGGTGCTTACACTATTCAAGGGAATGGTTCCATTACGGTCGATTGTGGTGGTAATAGAACAGCATTCAGAATAACAAATGTTGAAACGTGCACTATTCAAGATCTAAAAATAGATACAACTGATTTTTTATCTGATTTAGATTATGCAATATATATTGCTGATATAAAAGATAATCCTGTCTATATTAAAAATATTCAGATTAATGGTGCAGAGATAGGTTTTGGAATTAAAGTTAATTCTTCTAATGTCTGGATACAAAACTGTTACCTTTCTGATTTGAATATAGGGATTTCTTTAAGAGAAAATAGTGATTCTTGTCACATTCTTGATAATTTGATAGTATCAATGTATTATGCTGGTATTACATTGAGTCATACCAATTTTAATACGCTAAATGGAAATATCATCAAAAATCAGATTGGAGTAGGCCCCCAATTAGCGATTCATTTGTACTTATCAAATTTTAATACGTTAAGTGATAATATAATTGATGGTCTTTATTCTATTTCTGATTTAGTTGAAGGAATTGGATTGGCTTATGCAAATAACAATACGCTAAGTAATAATATTATTCATGATATTTTTGGATATAATGGAAGCTATGGGATTATGAGCTATAATTCTGAATTCAATACTATAAATAGCAATACAATTACTAACATTTATTCTAATTTATCAGAAACATATGGGATTTTTATATTTACTGGAAATTTTAGTGTGATTAGTGGTAATAAGATCATTAACATTTATTCTGATATTTCTGATGCTTATGGGATTTATTTAAATACTAATAATAATACTATATATGGAAACTTGATACAGCAGATTTATCCTATTGGAGATGGTTATGGAATTTATTTAAATTCACAAGCTAACTATAATATTATTATAGGGAATATTGCAGAGGATATCAAGACTGATGGCATTTATATTTATTCCTCCACCAATCAGGATGATAATAATTTAGAATAAATAGAGGATTTTAGGTTAATACTAACAGTATTTTGAAAGGTGATGTCAATTACATGTTAAGTAGTATTAGGAAATTTTAATCCCAAATTTCTTTTTTTTTCGATTTTATAATTTTTTATATTGATTATCAAAATACTATTTTAATTTTATATATAAGAATTTCTTTATATAATTTCAGTTTAAATAAAGGTAAGAAGTTTGAATTACTCAAATTCTTACTATCGGTAAAAGACTGTAAGAAAAAGTAAAAGTTTATTTTGAAGAGTAATTTAAGCTTGAAAAGTATCATTCTACAAATTAAAAACTAAAATCCAATATAAATTTGAATAATATAGCTATTTTTAAATTTTAAGAAAAATTTAATACCTTTAATATTCATATTAATATTGAAAGTAAAATTTTTTTTTAAAACTTCATGCAAACTATTCTAGAAGAACTTAAATTAAGAGAAAAAGAAAGGTTACCCAAACATATTGGCCTCATCATTGATGGTACTTAGAAGAGATTTCCACTTCTAGACATTAACAGAAGATGGGCCAAGAAGAGGAATCTCGAAATCAATTTAGGGCATTTAATTGGCTACGAAAACCTTAAAAAGCGATTATTCGATTTTTTTGATGCGGGAATTCATTATTTGAGTTTATATATATTATCATTAGAGAATGTTAGGAAACGTAAACCTGTAGAAATTGAGTATATTTATAAGTTAATGATCAAAGCTATCGATACCATTATAAATGAATCAATCGTTAAAGAGGAAAAAGTTAAATTTAATATTATTGGAAAGATTTCAATGTTACCAAATGATGTTAAGGAGAAATTTCAAGATTTAATGGAGCTTACTAAAGATAACGACCAAAATTTCATTAATCTTTGCGTTATGTATGATGGTCATGAAGAAATTGTTGATGCTGTGAAGGAAATTGTGAGTAATGGAATTAAACCAGAACAGGTTAATAAAGATTTAATTGAATCACACCTCTATTCAAAAGACTTTCCTCCTTTAGATTATATTATTAGAACTGGCATGAATGATGGAGCTAGAATCTCAGGATTCTTGTTATGGGATGCTTCTTATGCAGAATTTAAATTCCGAAAAGAATTTTGGCCGGACTATAATAAAGAAATGGTTGTTGAGGATCTTAAGGACTTTATTGCTAGAGATCGCCGAATGGGTAAATAAAAGAGCTGTTTTTAATATAATTTGGATCTAACAATAAAAAATTTAAGAATTGTTAATTATTAAACCTAAAAAATGATGAGAAATTCTGATTTAGTATTATTAAAGAGAGTAAAAAAATAATTGAATTATGTCAAATGCTAATCAAATTATATCTTTAAACATTACAAAATTCCCTCAAAATCTATTGATTCCCGGGATTGATAATATTGTTTCAATTCAAGCAATAAATTATTCGAATAGAAAGGAAAACTTTAAATTAGAATTCGAGGGTGAAAATTTAACTATAGATGTTAATCCCATCGAATTAACTGAGATTACCGAGTTTGGTCCTGGAGAAACAAAAAATCTTGAGTTAAAATTAGAACCTAATTCTGATGGTTCTGGAAAATTAACTATAAAGGCTCATTGGTTAAAGATTACAGAATATACTGTAAAAGTACAGAAAGTAAGAGATGAAATTCAAGAAAGAAAATTTAAAAAAATATTAGAGAATTATTCATTCCTTGAAAAAAAGATTTCAGATTTGTTTAATCCAGATGATTATATTATAGATATGAAGAAGGATGTAATAAAAAAAGCAGAACAACAATTGAAAAAATTAAAAGAAGATTATAATTCACTACAAGCAACAGGGTCAAAAATTTCAAAACTTTTGGAAGAAATCGATAAATATTTAGAAAATCTAGCAAAAGGATATCTTTCTGTTAACAATCTCTCACGTGCTTTAGAATTAGCATTAATGCTGTCTAAAAAAAAAGATCAAACTGACTTATATTATAGTTTGATTAGAGCATACGGTATTAAAAATATTGAGTCCTCTTTACAATTCATTAATAATATAACTGATGCAAATGTTAAACTACACATATTAGAATTTTTAGCTCAAGATCATGTCGTAATTAATCCAGAACAAGCATTAAAAATTGGAAATCTAATTCAAGATCCCTCATCAAAGGAGAATTTATTACTCAAAGTATATAGCAAAATTATTGAATCTAATCCACTATTGGCTCTAAAGTTGATTGGTTATATTGAAAGTGATATTAAAAAAATACAGATTTTATTCAATATTGCGAAAAAATTGAAAGAACAAGATATAAGATCTGAATTAATTGTTGTACTAAATTTGATCATAGAAAAAATATTGAAATTACTCAAAACAGATTATAAAAAGCAAGATTATAAAATTTTTAAGGATGCAATCATCAGTCTTGCTGAAATTGAAAGCCCTGCGAAAGCTCATGCTGTTATTGAAAATCTGAATATTCCAGAACTTAAGGAAAAAATTAGCAAAGATATTTTTAATGTTGTTTATATGATGGTTGATGAAATCAGAACAAAAACAGAATCACAATTAGTTTTTTCTCAGTATTATTTATTAAATATATACAGTTCTGATGTCAATAATGAAATTAGAAATTTCTCACTAATTGGAGGAAATGTAAGTAACAATCTCCTAGTTAATGATTTTAATTTTACAATTGCATTTTTATCATTATTCGGTTTTGATTTTAGTATTTTTCCTATCATTGATCGAGTCTATAATGATATCAAATATTCCTCAAAAAAATCAATCGCCTATTTTATTTATCCAATCAAAAAGAATTATAATGAAAATGAGGTTAGGACTGTCCAAACTTCATTAAAACAATTTTTCAAAAACATTAATAATGCTCCAGGTCAAGTGATAATTTTTAATTTAGATTTTATTCCATACTTAGGAAGGCCTACCATTATTGTGTCGGATGAAATGGGGATAGAAACAATCCTTCACTCTAAAGTTAGGAAAATTGGAGATTCTGTTAATTTGATTACAGACGATTCTTTTTTCAAAGGTGGTAAAATTGTTGATTATCTAAAAGATATATTTCCACTGAACAAATGTAAAATTATTAACTTAGTGCTTTCCTATGAATTTATCAATGATTATAATATTTTCAAGACATTTATTCAATCTTTATTATAAATTGAAGTTATAAACCTAAAATTATAAAATTTGAAGTATTAATATATATCGTAAATAAAAAAATCATTTTTTTATATTATTGGATACAGTAAAGTAATAAAAAGGTAAAGATTCCATGGCAAAAGATAAAAAGAAAAAAAAGAGAAAAAAAGCAGATCAACGAGGGGATACTTTTTCACAATTATATGCTAAAAAAGGAAAAGTTGGGGCAACTTCAGCTGTTTCATTAGGAGGACGTATTGATCGATCTGGAGATAAATTATTTCTTGGATCTGATTATAGAGAAGTTCTAATTCCTGAAAGACTATGGTCCGAAATGTTAATGGACACTGGACATTGGACGCCTTTACCTTTTACTCATGGTATTGAAATGGAATTAATTATCGCAGATGATAGTGGTGAATATCCCCCTGGAGAAGAAATGGTATTCCGGATGAAAGAAATTGTTAAAGATGCCATTAAAATCATGGATGAGATGTTATATGAAGGAAGAGAAGATTTTCTTCCAGTTCCTGAATACATTAGGCAAAAAGTCTTAGCTAGACCATGGGGAAAAGATGATTTAGAAAAAGGGTATGCTATGGATATTCGATACGCTTTAGGAGATTCATACGTAGATATTGATACTTTTGCTCGAGATGGCAATGTAACCGCAATTACTTATATATTAGAGCTTGTAACACCTCCATGTGCTTATGTTGAAGAATTAGCTTATTGGGCGAGTACTCTATTCTTACTAGCAAAAACCACATTACCAAAGGATTTACATATCATAGCTTCTGCCATAAATCCTGCAACAAGAGAATACATGCGTGGAGTTTCTCAAGCTGATCATTCTCACATAGGTTCTTTTAGGTCTGATTTAGAAAAAGTTCAAGCTTATTGTATGATACGAAATTTTATCCCTCATCTTATCGCTCTATCGTGTAATTCACCTATTATTAATAATAAGCCTACAGATGTGGTAAAGATTATAAATGGACGAATTACTGCACCAAACTGCACTAGATCATTACGATTAAAGAATAACACTACTATGTTGAGTGGAAATGACCCAAAATATTATATCCCTTATTTAACAGATATTAGTGAAAATTCCGTGAATTTTTTCCTTCAAACTGTCCAAAAAGCAAGCCTAGAAGATGGGCGTTTTCAGGATGTCTTTCCTTTAACTGATTGGGGTACCATTGAAGTTCGAATTAGTGATGCCCAGATTTCTATTTGTCGTCGAATTGGTATTGGAATGTTGATTCAAACTATGTGTTATAAAGCAAGGAAATTGTTAGAAAGGGGAGTATGGGTACCCGATGCTGGGAGTGAAACCATCGCAACAAACCGTGCAGCAGCGATTGAAAGAGGATTAATCTCGTTATTTCGTCCTATGAATATTTCACAAGAAAAACTTGCCCAATATGACCCTAACTTTGCAGAACAGTATTTAGGCCCAAAAAATCAACCTGTCCGGTATATGATGCAAGCTGTACAACGTATGTTCTTCTATTTAAAAGATGAATTAAAAGAATTGGGATTCTTATATTCTCCATTTATGAAACCTCTATTACAGTCGGTATTTGGAAGTATATCTTATGCTGAGCCCCCCATAACAGAAGCAGAATATCAATTAAGCTTATATGATTATAAACTAAAAAATGGAGAGGATCCAAGCATTTTATATGATTTAATATATTTTACCATTCAGTATTGCCAAGATCCGTTAAATAATCCTCTTACAGGCGTATTAACACTTCCAAAAGAAATGAGAGATTAATCTTTAATATTTTGAATAATTTTGAGTTTTAAAAAATCTTAGTGAAAAAAAAAAAAATTTTGAAATTGTTTTATTTATATACACCGTATTCTTTGGTGAAGTCAATCATGGCTTTAACATTTTCTGGTTTTGCCTCATCAATTACAGCTCCGTTCATCATTAAATAACCACCATCTTTCCCAATAGTATCTATTAAGTTCTTTGCATATTCTTTTATATCGTGTGGTGTTCCTAAATTTAATAGAGAAATCGGCATGTTACCACCTATGCAAGCAGTGTCGCCTAAAATCTCTTTTGCCTTCTCCATATCTGTTAAATCAAATGCCCATATAACCTTACCTTTAGGTAAATCCTTAATAACCTCTAAACGGGAATTAAACCCACCTTCAACATAAGAGAATGGTACACATCCCTCCTCGATTAAGCCCATAAGAAGACTTCTAAAGGAAGGCCAGTAAAAAGTCTTAAATTGATCATCAGAAAGAAAACCATCAGCTCCTTTATGTAAAGGTATAAAAACAATAGGTATTCCATTCATCTTAGCCATAGATACTCCCATATTTACCATCAAAGGAGTTGCTACCTCAAGAGCCTTAAGTAGCTTCTCAGGTCGCTGGTATATATCAAGCATGATTCCTTTAGTTCCTCGGAGAGTATCACCAATAGTATCATAAGGGGCTTTTGTAGCACCACCAAAGAAGTCTGGAAATCCATTTTCTGACATCTCCTTATTGAACACTCCGAGAGTTCCTGCCCATTTTAAGGCTTCACTTCCTGCTTCCATGAGCGCTTTAAGTGCCTCCTGAACATCTGGAAGGCCGTATGGTAAGATATTGCCACCTGTAAATGGTAATTCGATTATATTGGTGAGAGGTGCTAATTGCTTAAGGGGATCTAAGGTTCCAAATACACGAGGTAAATAGACACTTCTAAAAAAACCAGAGGGATCTTGAATAAAAGCATCATACTCATCTGCTTTCATGTATTCACTCTCAACGCATTGGTATGAATGATTAGGAGAGACTCCATGACCTGGCCAGGCATATAACTTATAGTCAAGAATATCAAACATCTTTCCCGGACCAGGTACAAAACATCCTATATGAGCATCTGGCTCAAAATCTATAATAGTTTTTTTCCATGCCACAAATAATTTATCATAATCATACATTGCATCTTTAGGAGTTATACCACTATAATATGCTGGAAAAAATCCAAGCATCAGAACAACTGGAATTCTATCAGGCTTTTTTTTCAATTGAATAATATTTTTTATTCTTATTACTCTTTCTTTATACGCTTTCTCAGCTTCAGAGCTGACAAATTCAATATCCTGGGGTGAAAGCCACCTTTCAAACAGTTCCTCCTGTCTTTCATCCCGTGATAAATTTTCCCAATTCTTTTCCATTATTTTTACCTCCTTAAAATTCTCTACTGAGGACTAATACTATTCACTTATCCATTCTTTAGCTAAAGCTACTGCTTCAATTGCATCTTTTCCAAAGGAATCTGCTCCCACATATTTTTTTACATCTTCATTTATTTGTCCTCCGCCAATCATTATTTTTGTTTTTTCTCTTAGACCTGCATTTTTGATTTCTTCTATAGTTTCTTTCATGGCATCATATGCTAGGGTTAGGAACCCACTCAAACCTACTATTTTTGCATCCAATTCCTTTATTTTTTCTACAAATTTTTCTTTGGGAACATTAACACCTAGATCATGAACTTCAAACCCATTAGATTCTAACATAAATTTAACAATATCTTTGCCAATGTCGTGTATATCACCAAAAACAGTACCCAATACAATTTTTCCTAAACTTTGGGTCTTAATATCTGCTTTAAGCTTGGGTTCCAAAATTTCTGTGATTTGTCTTAAAATTTCTCCAGACATTATCAAATCTGGTAGGAAGAACTCCTTACTCTCAAATTTTTCTCCAACTTTAGCCATAGCAATTCTAATTTGTTCTAGAATTTTTAAAGGATCTTCTCCAGCATCAATTTTTTTCTGAACTAGGTCTATAGCTTCTTTCTCACATAAATCTATTATAAGATCTATTAATTCCTCAGACAATACAATTCCTCCTTTTAATTTCAATTATAGTTTGTAAATTTTTTGGATTTATCATTTATGTCATAACTAACTTTTATTTATAAATCTTTTCTTGGATTCAATTTAAATAATGGTAGTTTAAATTTTGTTATAAATCTAATAAGAGTAAATAGATCCTTATCCTCATAATAGATATAAAGATCAGAATGTTTACACTCTGTTGTTTTAGCTTAATAATAAAGTGTAAAGCATTGTATATCCTAAAATAATAAAGAAATGTATCGTTGCAAAAAAGGCACCATTTATTAGTAAACGCTTGTAATCCAAATTTGCAACATTGTATTTTTTAGCTAAGTTAAGGGTGAGAAGATCACATGCAGAACCTTGAGGTAAAAAGTTACCTGCTAAATTAACACCCCCTATGAAAGCAATAATAATGGGATTAGGAAAAAAACCTGTCCCTATGATCGCTGAAAAAATCGGGAGTAGAATGATGGTAACAGGTGTACCTGCTAGAAATGCTGATAAAAGAGTTGATAGGCTTAATACAATTAACACAGCAAGATAAATGTTATTATTAGACATATTTACTAATCCTGTAGCGATCAAATCAGAAAAGCCAAATCTTGATAAAGAATTGGCAAGAATAAACAAAATAGCAAAAATAATGATGATTCGCCAAGAGATTTCATTATTAAGATCTGAAAATTTAATATTCTTGGAGTGAAAAATCAACAGCACAGCAGCAGATATAATTGCTACAAGAGCAGGTTCGAAACCAATGATCATAAACACAAATGTTATTAGAACAATAATAATTGTTGTCAAAAAGTACTTTTTATTTTCAATAACAATTTCAGGTTCTAATATTTCCAATAATATCACCTTATTTCGTTCAGTTGGTTTTTCTTCTTTCCTTAAGATCAACCTATCTATCAGAAAGATGGTAGATACTAACGTAATTATAAATAAAATGCCCATATTAGCAAGATATTTACCAAATCCCCATCCGAATTCTTTACTAATAATTAAATTTTTGAGGCTTGAGATAGGTGTGAGAATTGCGCCAATATTTATAGTAATGGTCATCCCCATCATATAAGTCCCAGCAGGTATCTCTAAAACTCGACATGTCCTGTAGATTAAGGGAACCATTATTAATGAAAGAGTTAAATCCTCTATAAAAGCAACTATTGTACCTGTAAATAGGCAAATCATATAAAAAAATAACCGATTGTTACCTTTCGTAATATGAACCAATTTAATTGCAGTATATTCTAAAACTCGGTCATTAACTGCAAAATATATGATTATTTGCATAGCAAAAATAAAAATAAGAGTATTGAAATTGACAAATCCAATAATTTCTGCCTCTTCAACATCAGTAAACGCTAGCATTGAAATTACTGCGATGGTTCCTATAATCAATGCAACAGGAAAATAGTCAAATTTATCTTGAGAAAAAAAAGCCATCAAAAGTGCAAATAAAAACAAGATAAATATTATTGCAGGGACGTTCATTTAATAAAAAGAAATGGTTTTTATTTTAAAAAGGATTGTTTTGATTCGACCACCAGAAAATATTTTAGATTAAATTAAAATTATGGAAGAATTTATCATTTTAAAGCACAATTCTTATAACTTTTAAGATCAAGGAATTATTTTAAATATCCTTTTATCTATTACATTTTTTAGTTTTAAAAACAATTATTGGTATAAATAAGAAAATAAAAAAAAACAAAAATTTTAGAAAACAAGATGCTGACGTGTATAATAGAGCAAGATGGTAAAAAATGGAAAGAGAATCTAATTGTTATTGATGCCCATTCTCATTTAGGTCAAGATGTGGACGGAGCGACTATGATGAATCCATTAGCTCCGGGTGCAGGAACATTTGATTTTTGGGGGAACGTTCAAGGTAGAATTAAAGCAGATTGGGAAAAAACTGGTGAACAATCTTTTACAACCACTATGGATGGAAAATTTACTAAAATATCTTGGTCTTTTACACCTTTTCCGTTCACTGATAGACTTTATGGTGAACTTGAAAGACTAGGAAAAAGACATTCTGATTTAAAAGAAAAATCTAAGTTCTATTCATTTATAGATCAAGGTGTTTGTTTTCCTTTCCAAGATGTGTTTAGAGATAAACGTCCAGAAGCTTTATATAGAGCAAGCAATATAAATATTTCTCGATTTACAACAAGATTTCCTTTTTCAATGAAATTAATAGGATATGGTCGCTGTGATCCAATGGAAGGGGAAAAAGCAGTAAATGAAGTAAAGTATATTAGAGAACAGTTAGGATTAAGGGGATTAAAATTACATCCAAGATCAGAAGGATATATTGATAAAATAACATCTGAAAAAGTTATAAATGTTCTTATTGAAGCCGCTAGTTATTCATTGCCCGTTATTTTTGATACTCGAGGAAGGGGATCAATTTTAGAAATTGGAAAATTAATTAGATCCGCCAGAAATGTAATTAAGTCTAATTTTCCGGATTTATTACCTCATTTTAAAGTTATAATTGCCCATTTTGCTCAAGGGAATATTGATGACTATGAAGTATATGATACTATTGTTCAACCAAATACTTATGGTGATCTCTCAATGTTGCACGGAGCTGGTGCTGGGAATTTTTTTGAGAGTTTTCGAAGATGGTTTCAATCTAAAAATAAGAAGAATGTAGATAATCGTACTTGGTCAGAATATCTCCTTTATGCTTCTGATTATCCATATTTTGGAGATATGCATGCTCAAAAGCTCATTAAATATATAATTAATAAACAATTTTTCGATACTGGGGGGAATATTCATGACGTCAGAAATATCCTTGGACTTAATCAATTAAAAATTTTACCGGAATATAGTACCCCTCAAAATCAGAAGGAAAAAAAAACAATGCCAAGTATAATTGTTTCTAATCCCTTATATCAACAAAATAAAGAAAGCACTTATGATATATCCATAATATCCCTAGCAAAACTTATAGTAGACAATAAATTCGACATTAAACAATTTTGCATTCAGTTTAAAGATTCTTGGGATGAATTTAGTGATGATATATTAATAACCACATTATCCAATAACACTAAAATGGAACGAAATATATTATTAATGACCTTAGTAAAAGATCAAATCTGTGTTTTCGCACCATTACAACCAAA
This sequence comes from Promethearchaeota archaeon, assembly GCA_048937405.1. Taxonomy (GTDB): domain Archaea; phylum Asgardarchaeota; class Lokiarchaeia; order Sigyniarchaeales; family SOKP01; genus Loki-b32. Next base: position 177,654 of record JBHLNF010000004.1, on the reverse strand, counting down.
TCATGATTGGAATAAATTTGGTTATAATTATTTCAATCCAGGAGATCGCGCTTTTTTTGCTTCAGCATTTAAGCAAAATTATTTAACAAGTGACGTTTTAAAGACGATAGATACGTTTTCACATATTTATAATTAGATTTTGAATAATTACTGAAGATGTTATCCCATCTTTAATCTTAAATAATATAAAAGAACATATTATTATTGTAAATATCTATTAAAATAAAGTAATAGATCATAGGTTTACACCTTGAAAGGAATTGTGATTCTAAATCTTGATAAAAAATCAGAGCTCTTCATAGATATTGAATATCCCCCAAATATAAGTGAAGAATTAGGAGTAACAGAATCAATGTTAGAAACTGTTTTTGATGAGCATAAAAGAGTTAGAACAGGTCCAAATTATCTTGAAATGCAAATCAAACGTGATCTTAGTGTTGCGAGTTTTTTTACAGGTCATTCCTCTAAACATTTTATTGGGAAAGGGGATCATGTAATTACAGTATTTCTTTCTGATGAAGATGTCCTTCCAAGAAATTTTGAGGGACAAGTAAGAAGGATAGCTTTTGAACTATTACCTAAAAGAAAAGAAAAAAAATTTAAGGAGTTATTTGGCAGATCCTTCGAATTATTAGAGAAAGGTGAACTCGACGCATACTGGCAAGAAAGAGAAGAACTTGAACAAGATATAGGAGAAAAGAAAGAAAGAATAAATGATCTTGCTCAAAAAGTATCTTTATTAGTGTCTGATAGAACAGAGCATCTTCGAAATGTAGAAGCTTTAAAAAGCGAAGTTACCGAATTATACTCAAAACTAGAAAATTGGAGTACCCAAATGTCAGATTTAAATGAGTATAATGCAACCTTAACTTCAAAAAACAGAGAATTAACTAGATTAACAAATGTACAAAAAATGGCGTTAGAACAAAAAGATGAAAGAATCAATAATTTAAAAGCGAAATTAGGTGATACAATAGAAATTGAAAAAGGCGCTGAGCAATTATTATCGGAAATTCAACGGATAAAAATGGAAAATGAGATTTTAAAGCAAGAAATTGAAAATTTAAAGGAAACTAATAAAAATTTAAAATTCCAAGAATTAAAAGCAAAAAGAGAGAGTGGAACAATTCCAGAATTAGAACTTGAGATAAAAAGATTAAATGATAAAATATTGGGATTAACTAACGAAAAAGATAATATGAAACAATTATTAACAGATTTGCAAAATAATCTTAAGATTATACGAGAAGAACGAGATCGCTATTATAAAATTGTAAAGGGAACTAAACCCTTTTAACAGAAATTCCAATTTAACATTAATAAAAACTAGGATTTTTTTAAAAATTCCGCAAGGAAATCGATATTCCGTCCAAACATTGGGCTTACCAATGGTCGTATTTCCTCAGAGAAATCCTCTTTTTTTATCTTAGTTGGATCTTCTCCAGCATCAATCTTTTTTTTCACTAAATCAAGGATCTCCCTAATGTACTTACTTTGAAGAGAAAATTCTTCCTTGGTTGCTAAATCTCCATGTCCGGGTACAGCAATCTTAAAATCTATTTCGAGTAACTCCTCAATTAAGGAAATCCACCCTTCAGGATCTCCGGAACCTAGCCAAGGATCAGACCTCGCAAACAAAAGATCTCCAGTAAAAAGTACTTTTTCCTCAGGAATATATACTATAACATCTCCATCTGTATGTGCTTTCTGATACGTTCTTAAGTGAACATTCTTATTATTTCCATGAATAACACAACCTGTTTTAAAAGTTATATTTGGTTCTCGAATCCAAAAACCCTCTGACTGAATAGTTTTTGCAATAGATAATTCAAATTCCGCCCTTCTTCTTTGTAACTCATCTGTAATTTTATTAAGAGAGGATTCAAGTTTTTGAAGATCCATCTTCTTTATATCTTCGACTCTTTTTCTGCCTTCTGTTTGAAGATTTTTGAGAGTTCGATCTGATGTCATTATTTGTGTTGATACATTAAATAGCGAATTTCCCATTATATGATCTAAATGAAAATGAGTTATAACAATAAAATTCGGTTCTTTTTGAGTAAATTGAGTAGCTGCTTTTATAAGATCTTTAGCTGCTTCTACACTTAAAGTAGTATCAACAATTATCAAGTAATCTTCGATATCTATAAAACCCGCATTCGATCTCATAGGAGAATTGAAATCTTTACAAATTGCAGCATATGCACTTTCTGAAATTTTATAAAGATTGAAAAATTCCGATTCAAAATCTAATTTTTTTACAAAATCAAATGACATAAATTTCTTTAGATTGTAGTTGTTGATAAATTTTATTAATATTTATATTTCAAACTCAAAATTTCAATTTAAAATGATATCCTTGAAAACATTAGCAAATGCAGAAAAATCTTTATTCATGAAATAAAGATCGAAGGCATTATGTCTTTTCAGGATAAGCATATAATATGATATCTTATCTTCTTGGAATATAATTGGTTTGAATAAAAAGTGATTTTGTGATTTTCTAACTATTATCTGATCTTTCTGTTCTTCTAAATTCATCTCAACAAATACATCATTTAGAGTTAGAAAATAAGCAATAGTTTTACTTAATATTTCTTTGGAATCATCATCTTTAAAATGGGAACCCAAAATAATTGAATTTTTATCTATTATAATTAATCCATCACAATCTAATTTTTTTGCAAATTCTTCAATAGTATTTTGAATTAACTCTGATTTTGGATATAATTCTAATAAAATTTTAGAGAAAGTACTCATTAGTGTATAAGGATCATATATAGATGTGTGAAAGAAAAAAATGTTTTTATATTCTACGGTTTCCTGTATTTCTTTCATTACTTCGTCGATTTGATTTTTGAGTGTTAGGTTATTTATTAATTGAGGATCATATTTATGGAAAAATATATTGAGGGGAGGAGAGATTTTCAATTCTTTAAACTTCTTAATAACATCATATAAATAGCTTATAGATTCAATTATTCGAGAATCATCTAATATATCTATCACATATATCGCAATTTCTGTTTTATCAAAGAATTTACTAGGTCTTTTTAAGTATGAAATAAGATAACTCTTTTGCCCTCCTAAGTCCCATTCACTTATTTCTCTTCCTAATAAGTTAAAACTTGTTCTTTGCGCCCCTTTAGTTGGTTCAATTTTACTTATTTTTGATAATTGTCTTCCAAGAGTTAAAATTATGCTTGTTTTTCCCGCCCCATCTAATCCTGTAAATAAAATCTTATATGGTCCATATTTAGACTCTTTCTTCTTTTTATAAAAGATCTGAGATTCTTCCAATTGAATTTCATCCCATTTTTCTTATATATAACAATAGAGTTATTTTTGTATGTGATCTCGCTATATATTAGAAATTCTAATTTAATTTTTAAACAGATAAATATATATTTAAATTTTTTTAAGATTTAAAACTGAACTTTTTATATATTCAACTTTTGCTTAATGATTTAAATGAATTATACTAAAAAATGATAAATATTGTTTTTCGATAAATATGATTTAAGGATGAATCTAAATTCTTTAAAGAAGATTAGTAAAGAAAAATTAAATTTTTGTACTTCCTAATCAGGTGTCAAAGAGTCAAGATCAGATAGATCCAAACCACTATCCATAACTTCTACAGTTTCTGATAGGAATTCATCCAATATATCCTTTAATTCATCTCCCGACCTTTTCAATATGAGTCTAATTAAACCAATGTTGATGTCAGGATCTGAGATGAGTGTGAGTACTCCTTTAGGTCCACAGCTTGAAGCAAAGATTTTTCCCCCACTAAATTCGGAAGTTACAATCTCTAAATTTCCAAGTTCTAGATTTTTTCCTTGTTCTTCTGATGCACAAAATACTGCACTGGCAATTGCTCCAATACCATCTACATCAGCGGGGAAATAGGAAAACTTCGAGACACTAGCAATAGTTAATCCTGTTCTATCAACCAAAATAACTTTTTTAATACCACTTTCGCTCTTTATAATCTTGCTGAGAATATTGTCGAAACTTTTTGTGTCAATACTAATGCTCATACACCTTTTCTATAAAATTTTAGAATTTTATTTCTTTATTTAATAATATATTCTTCAATCTTTAAAACTATTATAACTATTTGAATTTATAAAATTATCCTTTTAAAATCTTTCATAGGAAAATAAGGAAATTATTATTTTTTGTATGAATAATTATAATTAGTGAATTTTAAGAAAGGTTTATTTCAATGCGAAATAATATAGAAAAACGATTACACCGAGTAATGATAAAATTAGACAAAAATAATATAATTTGTCCAATAGCGAAAGACTGCTTGGACGCGGAAAATTGTATTAGATGTAATCACTATTTTCGTAAATGTGGTTTGTTCAGTAATAATTTGAAAATCAAGTAAATAAAAGGGACAATAATTATGAATTTAGGGTTAGAAAAAAAAGTAGCTCTTGTTTTAGCGTCGAGTAAAGGATTAGGTTTTGCATGTGCTAAAGGATTATATCAAGAAGGCGCTAATGTGGTAATTTGTAGTCGTTCTGAAGAAAATTTAAAGATTGCAAAGGAAAAAATAGAAAATTCTTATTCAGTTGCCTTGAATAATAAAGTTTATTACATTGTTACTGATTTAATGTATGAAGATCAGATAAAAATTCTTGTAGATAAAACATTAGAAGAATTTGGGAGAATTGATATTTTAGTACACAATGCTGGTGGTCCTCCTTCAGGACCCATTGATATAATTTCTAAAGATGAATGGTCAAATTCGATTGATTTAAACCTCCGTTCTTTTATTTATATAACTTATATGGTCATTCCAATAATGAAGAAACAAAATGGGGGTAGGATTATCGCAATTACTTCAGTTTCCGTTAAAGAACCTTTAAATAATCTAGTTTTATCAAATACAACAAGATTGGGTGTTGTAGGGTTTGCAAAAACTCTTGCTAATGAATATGGAAAGGATAATATTTTAGTGAATGTTGTCTGTCCTGGTCCAACACTTACAGATCGTATGAAAGAGTTAATCACTACAACAGTTAAAGATACTGGACAGACTTATTCAGAAGTTGAGAAAACTTGGATAGAGCCTATTCCACTAGGACGATTAGGGAAACCAGAGGAATTTGCTAATTTAGTAGTATTTCTATCCTCAGAAAAGGCTAGTTATATAACGGGAACTGTTATCCAAGTAGATGGCGGTTTTTCAAAATCTATCTTTTAAAAAAAAAAATCTCCTTTATATCACTTGAGTATTTCAGATATTTATTTTTTAAAAATATAATATTTTATATTAAAGAATTACTATTATTATTCTGTATTTATCGAAGCTATATTCTATATTCTTAATTTATAAAACTAAATATTAATTTATATGGTCATTAAAATGAAATGGAAAAAAGCTAAATTAAGTTTAATTCTTATTATTTTAACGTTTTGTTCTTTATTTGTGCAAACTCCTTTAATGAATTTAAAAAACAATGCTTTGGTTAAGAATTATACTACTACCGATCTACATAATTCAGGAGTAAGTGAAGTAACACATACAAAAGATTGGATTGCAAATGGTGATTTTTCTTCTACTGAAAATTGGAGTTCATCAAAAGGTACATCAGGAGATCCAAATGATGTTAATGCATATATAGGTGGGGGACAAGCAAATTATGAATTATTAGGTTATGAGGATCGATTTACATTTGAGGAAAAATATCATATGGATTCTAGTTGGGTAAAATCAAATCATCCAGATTTTCCAGTTTATCCCACTTATAGTAACAATGTTGCTGGTGAAGGTTTTAGAGCAGAACATTCCTGGGATGATCATAATGCAAATCAAGTGCCAAGTGTGCAGTGGGAACTCAATTTTTCATTATCAGTAAATATGTCAGATTACAGTATTACATCCGCATCTGTTTCAGCAGGAGTAAATGCATCTGTAGATACTAATATTGATACGGTTGGAGATGGTATTGATAGTAATACTGCAAGAAGTGGTGGTCCTGCTGTTGATACCTATAGTGTGGGAGATTATATTCGATTTTACGTCTCAATTTCAAACCTCCAGAAAACTAAAACATATGAGATTGCATACACTCAATCAGATACCTTAGGCTATGGAAATGCTGGAAGTACTGATACTCTAGCTCAACAGCTAATGTCTACTGTTTCCCAAGCAGATTTAATTTATTATCTATCTTCTGTATTAGATACAGACTATAGAAATTTTACATTAATTGTTGGTATTAGATTTAACTGTGAAGATAATATTGCCGCAGATTTTGATTATGATGATTTTGACAGAGCAGTTATTAATTCAATTAATTTAACATTTACTTACGAGAAAAAAATAGATCAACTTACTAGTGTATCTTGGAATCAAAAAGGAGATAAATTTAGTGATATTACGACTAATCCATTAGTTATTAACGAAGCAAAACTTAATTTCACATATCAAGTGAATGATACTTTCCCTAAATCGTTATCCCCAAATTCAGAAATAAGAATTTGGATTAATGAATTTCAACACACTGAAACAGTTAAATTATGGACAGCAGAAACCACTCCTCAGAATGCATCTGATAATGGATTTGATGTCACAGGTTTAATTCGTTTAGTTGACAATGATGAGAATATTAATGTTTCAATTGAACTTTATATAGCTGATAATTTTGGATTAAACCGAACTATAAAGTTTTCAATAGATGATATTTATCTAAATATTACTTACATAGAGGATGTAACTAATATGGAGACTAGGTTAAAACTATTCTTAGATGGTATGGATATGTCTAATTATCCTGATCCCATTATTAGTATACCTTTAGGAGAAAAATTAAATATTACAGTAAAATATACTAATTTAACAGGAGATTATATACCTTCGGCAAATATTGATTTAGAAGGAAAAGTGAGTGGTGTATTTGACCCAGATCCTTCTTTAGAACAATATAATATTACTATTAATACAGATGAATTAGGAATTGGTGTAACTGTTTTATCTGTAATGGCGCAAAAAACTTTCTATGATACTAATCAGACTCAATTTTTTGTTGAAGTAACTGAGAGAGAAACAGAACTATTATTACTATTAAATGGTAATCCAACAGATGATGGTGAAATATTCAATGCTCAGGTTGATGAATCTGTCAATGTTACAGTATATTTTCGAGATAATGAAACAAAGCAACACCTTCCTGATGCAACAGTAGATTTAGTGGGATGGGATCAATTAAATGAAACGAACGGTCAATATTATAACATAACTATTAATACTAACGACTTAGATCAAGGAATTAATCCTTTTACTATATTTGCCCAGTTGATAAATTATACAACTAATTCAATTAACTTTTTCATTGAAATATTTGACAGAGAAACAGAATTACTATTATTATTAAATGGTGATCCGAAAAACGACGGAGACTCAATAGAAGTTGAAATTGTTGATTCTATTAATATTACTGTTTATTATAGAGACAATATTACAAAACAACATCTTCCTAATGCAACAGTCAATTTGCTAAATTGGGATACCCTTAATGAAACAAACAATAAATATTACAACATAACAATTGATGCAAAAGATTTAGATCAAACAATTACTATTTTAACCATTTTTGCTCAAAAAGATAATTATAAATCACAAATAATTCGATTTTATATTGAAGTAATTGAGAGAGAAACAGAATTATTATTATTTTTAAATGGTGATCTGAAGAGTGATGGCGATACAATACAAGTTGAGATTGATGATCAAATTAATATCACCATATTTTACAGAGATAATAATACCAAGGTACACCTTCCTAATGCAACAGTCAGTTTAATAAATTGGGATACCCTTAATGAAACAAACAATCAATATTACAACATAACAATTGATGCATTAGATTTAAATCAAGGAATTTCTAGTTTAACCATTTTTGCGCAAAAAGCTAATTATCAACCCAAATCAATTCAATTTTTTATTGAAGTAACTGAAAGAAACACTATCTTACAATTGTTTTTAAATAGTGAAGAAAAAACCCTTGATCCTGTTTTTAATCTTACAATAGGTGAGAAATTAAATATAACAGTAAAATATTTGACACAAGCAGAATTATATGTTCCAAATGCAGTAGTACAATTATTAGGGGATGATATATCAGTAAATTTAACTAGAGATGATGTTTTGCATCAACATTATATCGAAATTGATACCACAGAGTTAAAATTTGGGGTAAATTTGTTTTCAATTATAGCTCGTTCCATTAATTTCAAAATTCAAACAATAAAACCAATTATTACCATTAACAAAATACACACATTAATCAATGTAACTTCACAAATAAGTGCTAAACCTGGAGATGATGCTATATTAGAAATAACTTTAATCGATATTGACTTTGGAGGTACTATATTAAATACAACAGTTACTTATAAATGGGCATTTGGTCAAGGAGAACTAGTTGATCTTTACAATAATGGTACGTATATAGGAATTTTAGAAAATGTTCCTGAAGGTACTTATTCTATTATAATAACTGCTTTTGGAATTGAAAAATATGATTTTGAAACCAAGGAAATCACTTTAATTGTGACTAAACCTACAACTGAACCTGGTCCTGATTTAACTTGGCTAGTATATACATTAATAGGAGCCATTGGCAGTTTGGTAGTGCTTTTTACACTCTATCAAACACATTTTAAATATCCTCCAATGGTTAGAAAAATTAGAAAATTAAAGAAAAAAGTAAAAAAATCAAAACGGATTAAACCTATAATAGTAGACAAAAGGGATGAGATTATCAGTAAAGAGATTCAGAAACAAATAAAAACTGTAGAATATGAAATGATTCAACCTGAACAAGTGGATAAGATTGAAAAAGTAATAACGAAGGACGGAGGTGAAAATTAAGTGCCTCATGGATTTATTATAACTGAATGGACTGAGGATCAAGGATTAATAGTTAAATTAAGTCATCCAGAAAATCTTAATATTGATTTAGATGATATGATGCGGATCTTCTATGCTCACATTACAGGTGCGGGAGCCGCAGGGAATGTATTAGTCCGATTAGAAAAGTCTCGCTCAAATGTTTCAAGTTATTTTACAGGATTAGACTCTGATATGCCCGTAATGATAAATTTAATGTTAGACTTAGGTGAGGATCCAGAGATGTTTGGTGAAACTGTAATAAAGGAGATTAATAACGATATCTTAAATTACTTAAGGCAATTGAGTACCAATATATCGCAAAGTTATGAGATTGTAAAAAAGATAAGGCTTTACCTTAAAAATACATTAGTATTATTAGATCGATTGAAAAATTTATCAAAAGAACAGAGATTAGCACAAATATATACTAGTGAAAAAGCTCGGACTATTTTAGAAGCTTTACAAGAACGACCATTATCTAGAAGAGAACTACAAGGAGCTATAGAAGATAAACTAAATAAAATTGTAACCAATATTGAATTTATTTTGGATCCTTTTGTTAAAACAGGCTTAATTACTCAGGATTGGGTTGAGGGTAATACTGATATAACTCTTTTTCTTCTTTCTGATTTTACAATTTTTAGAACACCTTCTATAAAATTAGTTGAGGATGCAAAGAAAAATATTCCTACTTCAGAACTCGCGTATAAATATCTTGATGAAGTCAAAAACTATTTTAAGGATTATAAACCAACTCCAGAAGATAATCTAAAAATTGCTCAAATTATCATGAATCCAGATAATTATGATTTTATCACATTATTTAGAGAAAGAGCATATCCTCTTAATAAGATTCCAAAAGCTCCTGGGCAATCAATAGATGAAATAGGGAGTTTTTTAAAAGATCTAGAAAAAGATAAGATTATTACATTAATAAGTGATAATAAGGATACTTTATGGGTATTCTTACTAACTGATATTGTAGTTCATACATTTTATCCAGAATATATGATTGAAAACATACGAAAGAAACGTATAGAAGGAACAATAGATAAAAATGTAGCTATTTCTCATTTAGAATTCCTTGAAAAAGCATATAAAAAATAAGAATGAGGATATATATAGTATGTCAGAAGAAGAAGATTCTGCGACTAAACAAGCTTTAGAACTTATTGGATTAGTTCAGGATGAAGTAAATACTTATTATAAAATCACAGGAAGAGGGCCTGTAATGATTGGGGAGATTGCTTTAATTTCTGATCTTTCAGAAGAAAGAGCTGCTGAAATAGCTAACAATTTATTTGAAAAAGGTCTACTTAAACAAATTCCTGGAAAGAATCCAATATATGAGGCATTACCACCATATGCTGCATTGGTCCGCCAAATCCATCAGTTTAAAGAGATAATTCAGAGTTTTGAGCAAACTGCTCCGCAAAACATTCAAAATAAGTTCGATTCATTAGAGCAGCACTCTGATAAGCTTCGAAAATTAGATGACTATAAGACTTATTTACAAGTCATGAGGACTAAATTACCAGCTCAAATTAAAACTCAGTTTGAGCGGTTTGATAAAGAACTTGATCAAGTTAAAAGATTTCAAGATGTTAAAAAATTTATTTTTAACTTAAAAGAAATTGTCCCTTCTGATATCACTAAAGAATTTGAATCTATGGAAGAAAGCTTACAAACTGTAAAATCAGAGATAGCAACAAGATTCGAAAAACAATTTAGAATTGGAGCTTTAAGTAATATGGCTGAAAAAATTGTATCTAAGGTGATTTCAGAGCAATTTGAACAAATAACTAAAACCTTTAAAAATAAGTTTGTACAAACGACTCAAAATATGCTAGATCAAGTTATAAATCAATTAGGTAGTATTTCCGATACAGCTGGTGAAGTAAGTACTGATTTAGGTTCTATTGTAGCAGACATAGAAAATGGAATTATAACTACTTTAGAGGATTTAGAAGAAAGAGTCACAGGTGTTTATGATGATATTATAACCGGAATAAATGAATTAAAGGGCTTATTCCGAAAAGAAATATTTGAAACATTGCAAGACGACATTATTCATAACATTATTCAACAACTGGAAAGCGCTGAACTAACGATGAATGAATTTTGGGATCGTTCGAAAAAAGCTTCTATGCTAAGCTTTAAGGATGTATGGTTTGTTAGATCAGTTGAAGGAATTATAGCTCAAATTAATGAGATATTATCTCGAGTAAAAATGCGAGTTCATATTATAGCACCTAAATTAGAAAATATTGACCTCATTCCAATAACAAGATTAAAAAAACATATTAATATTAGAATTTCTACAAATTTCGAATTGAATAATCCTGATGATCAAAAAAGCCTCAATCAAATAGCAGGCTATCCAAATATAACAATTAGACATTATCCTGTAGAAAATATGTGGTCAATAAATAAAGATTTTGAAGAAGTTATTGTGTGTGTTGTGTCAAAATCAGCTGATGGAAACATTGAAATTGCTGGAATGGGTTCAGTAATAGAAGAACATGTAAAATTGTTTGCGGGTGTATTAGAAGATGTATGGATTCAAAGTAAAAAAATGGATCAAGTAGAACATATAGGAACTGTTAAAAAACCCCCTAAAGTGAGTCCTTTACCAGCTCAACCTAAAGAACAAATTATGCCTTCAGAACCCGAGTTATCTAAAGATATAACGTCTGGATCAGTTCCAACTTCAGAGATACTTCCTGGGGTTGATATTAAATCAGTATCACCTCCGCCAGTTGAACCTGTAATGGAATCTACGATGCCTTCAGATGCTTATTTATCAACTCAATTTAATAATATTTTAAGTAAAATTGATACTTTTTCTGGTGAAAATATAGGATTACTGTTAGAAAAACTACAAGATGATATCCTTGAAAAAAAGGGATTCAGTGGAGTATTAAGACAAATCCGAATGGGTATTTCACCTCTTAAAAATAACAGAAATCTATTAACTAACGCTGAACAAGAAGAATTGAAAAAAAAGATTAGTTTTTGGAGAAGTAAGTTAAATATTTAATTAATTCTCTTTTCTATATTATTTTAGTTTAAAATATTGAATTTATATGTTAAATAAGAATTTAAAATATATTTTTAAGATTCAAAAGGAGAAGATATTTTAAGATATTTAAATTCCCAAATATATTTTTTTTACTCGAGGTTCTCTTCTTAATTCTTCACTGGTTCCTTTCAAATCAATTCTTCCATCTTCAAGTATATGAATAATATCTGAAACTTGCATTGCTAATGCTCTGTCTTGTTCGACTAATACTGTTGTGGTTCCTGCTTCTCTTATTTTTTCAATTGCCTTAAATATGGTTTTTTTAACTTTTGGAGCTAATCCTACTGAAGGTTCATCTAGTAAAAGTAGTTTTGGATCTGCCATTAGTGCTCGTGCTATTGCAACCATTTGCTGTTCACCACCACTCAATGTTCCTGCTCGTTGTTTTCGTCTCTCTCTTAATCGAGGGAATATTTCATAGACAAATGCCTTCAATTCTTTATATTTTTCCTTATTATTTATTCGATATGCACCCATTCTGATATTATCCGAAACACTCAAACCATAAAATAGTTTACGGCGATCTGGGCTTTGAGATATTCCTTTTTTTGCGATTTTGTGAGCTTTCATACCATCGATTCTTTCCCCAAAAAATTCTATTGTTCCTCTACCAGGTTTTTCTAAACCTGATATCAATCTAAGGATTGTTGATTTTCCAGCCCCATTTGGTCCTATAATTGCAGATAATGTTTTTTCCTCGACTCTAAAATTAAGCTCTGCTAGTACTCTAGCACTCCCATAATAATGATAAATTCTTTTTAATTCAAGTATAGTATTCATTTGTCTCTGTTCTCGAAATTTATTATTTGGTTTTTTTTTTCCTGATACCTTAAATTTAAAATAAATATCCCTTACTCAAGTAATATAATAAAAATTTAAATATTAAAATTTTAAGTAAGAAAAGATCTGTTCGTGTTGATGTAATGTCATTAAAATAATTAATTTTATATAGAAAATTATAAAAACTATATATTCGTATATAATAGTTTTTCATCCTTTTGTTAAAATCTAACAGGGGAGAAATTTAAAACCGCAACATTCACAGAGATTTTCAAGATTTTCAATGTACTTTAACATAGAATTATACCATTTGTCCAATAATTTTTTGAATTGTTTCTTTATTGACTCTATATTGTTCGCATTATAAACATAAAGATACCCTTGCTTTTTCACATTTTTAAGTCCGTTCTCTCTAGTAAAATCCTTCATTGATATTGATTTGCGTTCAATAAATTTCAATTTAATTAAATTATGAACTGCCTTTTGAATAGAAGTTCTATCCATTTCTAAAACTTTAGCAATTTCAGATATTCTTATGTCCCTATTATTAAGCATATATCCAAGTACTTTAGACTCTGTTTTATTTAATCCTAAAATACATTTAAATAATTGTTCACTTGAAAAAGTTCCTTTTTCACTTAATAATTTATCAATATCTTCAAATTCTTTTAATTGCTTATCTATTATTCCCAATTTTTATCACCCTAAAAAACTAAATAAAAAAAATGAAGAAAAAAAAAAATTAGACTATTTTATTGTTTTAGTTTATCTAATACTTTTTTCATCCCATCATAATTCATAGAACCAACAATCTTATTCACAATTTCATTATTTTTAAGTAATAATGTAGTAGGAATACCTGTGATTTGATACTTCATCGCTAATGGAGGTATTTCATCAACATTCACTTTAACAAAGATAAAATCTTTGTGATATTCTTCCTGAAGTTTTTTGAATATTGGGGCGAAGAACATGCATGGTCCACACCATACTGCCCAAAAGTCCACAATAATTGTTTTATCTGGATAATTTTTCATAAGAGAATTAAATTCGTCAACAGATTTTATCTCGATAATATTTGTTGGCATCGATTGGTGTTTTAGTAAAGCTTCCGCTTTTTTCATTCTTAATTTTTCCAAATTCTCATCTACTTCTTGCATTCAATTTTCACGAGTTCTATATTAATTTTGATTTATTTATCTTTTTGTGAATTTTTTTTTCACAACTTCTTAAGTATAAAGTATTCAATGGGCTATTTAAACGTGATTATAGTGCAAAAAAATTCACTACTTTCTTTAGGTTATTTCTATAATTTTATTTCATTTTATGATTTGAACTATTAAATTAGATTTTTTTTCTTTACTTTGCTAAAAAATTGTTTTAATGTAGATAAGAAATTTCGAAAATGGAAATTTTAAATATCAATTGTTTTATAAATTATACAAAAATCTAAAATCGCTAAAATGCATTTGGAATTTTAAAATCATTTTTAAATGCTATTTCAATATTTTTGGATAATTAAAGGAGGCGAAAATATCTTATTTCAGATAAGGAAAATGATAACTTTAATGAAAAATTAATAAAATTGACATGTCCAACATGTAAAGCTACAAAAGAAATTAAGATCTCTACATCAATAATCAATAAAGCAAAGGGTTTATCAACAATATCAATACAAAAAGATCAAATATGCGAACATCATTTCCAAGCATTTGTGGATAAGAATTTTATTGTACGAGGCTATCAAAAGGTCGATTATGAACTAAATATTAAGAAAAAAATTCCTAAAGGAAAATATGCACTAAAAGTAATTGTTATTGGAGATTATAAAGTAGGGAAAACAGCTATTACACAACAATTTATAGAAAATTCTTTTGATGAGAGCTATTTACCAACCCTTCATTTAAAAGTTTCAAAAAAGCATATAATAATTGATGAATCCGATATAACACTAGTAATTTGGGATACTGGGGGACAAGTTATTCAAATGGCACCTTTTAAGAATCAATTTTATCAAGGTGCTCAATTAGGAATGGTGTTAATAGATAGAACTCGAAAACAATCATTGAAAAATGTTGAAAAATGGATTAGTGAAACTTTAAGTACAATATCACATGATATACCATTCATTCTCATAGGAAATAAGTCGGATTTAACCGAGGAAGTATTAGTAAGTGAAGACGATATTAAATCTGAAGCTGAAAGATTACATTTAGACTATTTTTTAACCTCTGCTAAAACAGGTGAAAAAGTTGATGATGCTTTCTATAACCTAACGCAAATGTATTTTAATTCAATAAATTAAAATCAAAATTTATTAATTTTTTTTATAATGATAATATCTATTCTAATACCATCTTTCTAGTATCAATTTAAAAAAAAAAGGAAATGGAAAAGAATAAGCATTATTCTATGGGTTCAATAACTTCACGAATATTTGCACTTTCTTCAATTTTTATTACTTCTTGAACTTCTTCAACTTTTTTTTGTTCTAAGAGTATATCTTGCTCAATAATCTCAAGTTGCCTAATCTTTGTGAAAAACCAAATAAAGAAAGGATGAATTAATCCTAAAATAGCAAAAGTCATAAATAAGTGCACTATTCCGAATATTTCTGCTAAAGGGCCTGCAATAAGTGCTCCTATAGGAGCAATTGCCATCGAAATCATATGATCAATTGACATTATTCGACCAATTTTATCTTTGGAAACAACGGTCTGCAAAATTGCTAAATATGTGGAAATCGTGATAGGTAATATTACCCATGCAGGAAATAAAACGATCATCATAAGTAAAAAATTCCCTTTAGGTGCTAAAATCGCTGGAATCATACATAAGAAAAACATCACACCCCCAATTATATTTATCTTAATTTTATGTTTCCAGTTCTTCTTGATTAAACAAATCAGAGATCCAAGAATATTTCCAACTTGAGATATTGTCATTAATAATGCTAAGTTCAGAGCAGTACCATCATGAGTATATTTAACAAAATAAGGCAATAACACTGTCCAAGGTCTACTTATAAAATTCCATATCATGGCAAACGCTATCATAGCAAATAATCCGGGAACCATTTTAATCGTCATTAAACCAGTTTTGAAATCTTTAATCATTGACTTTTCTAATGCTTCTTCTGTTTCATGATGTATTTGTGGTATCTTAATAAGCACCAATGGAACGAGAGAAATTATAAATGTTATAATATCAATTAGAAAGATTTGATTTACTGGAAAAAATTCTAATAATGTTGCTGCAATAATTGGGCCTATACTATAAATTAATCCTGAAAAAAAGAAATTAAACCCATTAATTCTACTTAAATTTTTTTTTGGGACCATAGTTGGGATAAGAGATTGAACTGCAGGTAATTGAAATGCAAATAAGGCTGCTCTAAATGTATTAATTGCTAAAATAAGCCAAACGGCTTGAAAATCGACCAAAAAAAATAGAAATAAAATAAAAGTAACAAATGCCTGAAATGAATCAGATATAGCAATAATAGCCTTCTTATTCCACCTATCTGTAATTACTCCAGAGAAAGGTGTTACAACTATTTGTGGTATAAACATAAGAAAAGTTGATATTGAAAGTATAATTGCACTTCCTGTCTCAATCGTAAGCCACCAGGTAATTGTAAAACTAACTATCAATGAACCTAACATTGAAAAATTTTGTCCAAATAAAAAATACATATAATGTCTAAAATTTTTTTTTGTTGGACTATATTCCATCTTTTTCAACCTATATTAACAAGCTTTCTTTAAGTTCAACTATTTAATAAATTGGAAAGTTCCTGTAAATAAATTTATATTTAATCTGTTCAATGGGAATTAATTCTTGATGGAATTTTGCATTATGCTTTGAATAAGATTTTAACAGCTTTTTGTTCAGTTTGTTAGATTGACTAGGTTCCATAATCTCTATGATATCTTCTCTCTTGGAACATTCTAAACACTCTATAATAACTCTTTCAACATCAACACAATTTTTTCTTATATCCTTATTTCTTTTTACTTGAGCCATATTTTTTTCACACCAATTTTTTTATTCAACTTTTTTTTTCTTATTTTAAATGAAGAATTCAGTTTAATTATAGTTTTGTTCCATATAGTTCAAATGGAGTTCGAAGTATGATTGAACTATGAACTCAATTTTTGGAGTTTCGATTTAATTATTAACTCAAATTATTTATCTCTATTTAACAAAAAAATTCACTTATGTTGTGCATAGAAATTTAATTAGGTTAATTCATATTATATTCTAAGAATAACAATGACTAAGTTTTATTATGATAAAATTTCATCTTTAAATTCTAAAAACAATTTTAACATGACATACCAGAGGGAAGGGATGTAAGATGATAAAAAAAATTCAAGAAAAATATCTGCTAGAGTTGATTAAAAAACAATTTTTTTTAGTATTAAATTAATCGCATCTTTTTCCTTTATTATTTATTAAAATTCAAATTGGGAGATATTATCTAATAATTTCTCGGAAAAGATCCTCAATGAATTTATCAAAATTCTTTTTATCGAATTTAACATTTAATAAATGCCCCAAAATTGATGGGATATCCTCTTCTATTTCATAAACGGGGATAAATTTCAATAATCCCTTTTTTCTTCTTTGAAACGCGGCTTGCCATTCATCTCGTACTGCATCTGATTCTAGAGAACTTTTAGTACAAAAAAGGATAAATACGTCAGAAATATTTAAAGCCTTCTCCATATATTCGACAATATTTTCTTTACTATATGTCTCCCAATAAAGTACTTTATCTATTTCTGGATATGCTTCAAGGCGTTTTGAAATTTCTGGAATATTAAAGAATTCTGAATCAGTTGTTTTATAACTTAAAAACAATGTTTTAGGCTTTTTGACTTTTTCTCTTAATCTTTCTAATTCTTGTTCTCTATCTTGTGGTTCCTTTTTAAATATGATGTTCTTCTTATATAAAATTAATCCAGCACCAATTACTAAAACGCTGATGATGGGTATTACAATAAAAAGCAACTCCATAAGAAAACCAGGTTTCCGATCACTTCTGAATACATTACCAACACAGTTATTTTCTTCATAATTATTTTCATTTCCAATAAATTCGTTATTTATAATCTGGTTATCATTTGACTCATCTAAATAGATTCCAATTGGATTGAATTCTATACGATTATTCGAGATCTCATTTTCATCGCTATATTGTAAAAAGATACCGTATAATCCATTATAACTAATAGTCTCTTGATTATTAATAATACTATTATTATAACAGTTGTACATGGTAATTCCACTAATATTATTGTTATTCATTGTGTTACCAGAAATGGTATTAAAATTACTATTATTCCTCAAATGAAGGCCAATTTCATTGAATAATCCAATATTATGTGAAACGTTATTATGTTGACAATTGTTAAAAAGAGCTATACCATTCTTATCATTATGATTAATTATATTATTTGAGATAGTATTATCATTGCTATTATTATCAAGGAGTATTCCTATATTTTGATTATAGGAACAGTTATTATCATCGATTATGCCGTTTTTTGTATTTGATAATTTTATTCCTGCATTTAACGGTGAAGAGCTTGAGTTGAATAGGGTACAATTTCTAATAATAAAAAAAACGTTAGAATTTTTGATTTCAATGCAATTTCCTAGTTCTTGACCATTAAGAATTGTATTTTCAATTATATAGGGATTAGTAGAAGTACCCATTCCTTTACACCAAATATTATCAGATGAAATTTCACTCCATTTGTAATTTGGATTGGAATCATCAATATATATAGGTGAACCTGAAAGATCCCAATACGTTCTTAATTTAACTGTAATACGTAAATTATTAGAAATTTGAGAGTCTATTTCGTTATAAGCCACAACTACATAATAATACTCTCCGTTATTCAATCCAGAGATAGTATATGAATTGTTTTCAATACCGTCATCTACAATATCAATCCCTACATAAATACTAGAAATGTAATCATCATCCACATAAATAGTATAATTTCTAGCAGAGCTAGATTCATCCCAAAATAGAGTAAATTCACCATCATCATCAGGATTAGTAGCATCAGAATATAAATCAAATGGTCCTGGAGGAGCTAATACTCTTACACTAATACAGTTTGATGTTGTATTTCCCGCTTCATTAACCGCAAGAACTGCATAGTAATAATCCCCACTCGACAGTCCTGAAATTGGATATGAATTACCATATATTTTAGAAGATATTTTTGTTGCACCTTGATTAACATCAGTAAAATACGAATCATGGGTATATACATAATATTCAATAGCACCCGGAGATGGATCCCAATTTAAATTGAATTCTCCATCATCATCAATCGGATCTCCTGCATCAGAATCTAATATAAAAGGATCTGGTGGTAAAGAATGGAAAAAATGGATATAACCATCTACAGATCCAGCTACAATAAAATGACCATCATCAGACATAGCTATATCTGATATCACATCTGTAATCAAACAATAATCCATTTGTGAAGGACTCGTCCTATTTATAAAATATACATTATGGTCACTACTTCCAGCTGCTATATAATTTCCATTACCAGAAATAGCTACTGATGAAACATATCCCCCGGTTGATTTATTCCACATAGGAGTCTTTGAGCTTGAATATGATTTATTGAATAAATAAACTCCTTTATCATTACTTCCTACTACCAAATAATCTCCATTAGAAGACATTGCAAAGTCATTGAAATCACTTGCTATAGAATAATCCCACATGGGGCTGTAAGAAGAGCGATTATAGAAAGCAATTTTCGAATTACCACCTTCAGCCATATGATATCCATCTGATGATATTTCTATAAGATCAGGTATTACTCCACCTCCGGAATAAAATCCTTCCCAATTAACACTGCTACCAGATCTTTGAAATAAATGAAAACTAGGTCCTTCACCTACTGCAATATAGTTACTGTCTGAAGCCATTACAGCTGACATCGCATTAATAGTAGTATTCCTCCAAATATAACCAGAACTCGTTCTGGTAAAAAGATATATATCTGCTGTTGATAAAGGGTCACCTACTGCGCTAATATATTGCCCATCAGAAGATATTGAAACATACTTACACGTAGTTCCTAAACTACTATCTGACTCCCAAATTGGTGTAGAACTGGTCCTATCAAATAAATACAGGAATCCATTTGAACCACCTCCTACGGCAATGTAATATCCATCTGAAGAAATTGCAATATCGGTGATTTCACTACTAGATGGCAATGAATATGACCATAATAGACTTTTACTTGAACTGTTAAATAAATAAAAATTATTAGTCTCTTCTACCCCAACAACAAAATATTTTCCATCGGATGATATATCAACAAAGGGATTACCACCAGTACCAATATCATACTCCCATACTTTAGCAATACTGCTTTTAGGTTTTTGAAAGCATTCCTTATGATTTGGGTTTTTATTTTTATCGGAATTATTAATAAATTGAAAAGAGTATGTGAAGATATTAATAAAAACTAAAAATGACAAGAAGAGAATAATTATTCGTTTTTTTTGTGACATTGAAATTACAGCCTTTTTTTATTCTTATGATATTGAATTATATCGAATTCTATTTAAACGTTAAGTTTAAGAGGATTTTATATTAATCCATCGATGATTAGAGAAAGAGTTATAGAGTAATCCCCCATTAGTTCAAAAATTGCTAATTAAATATCGTAATAGAAGGTAAATTTATTCTATCATCGAAAGTATTCAAATTTTTCCTGAATTGAATTACATTTATAATCCCAATTTTAATTGATAGTTCAAAAAAAGATTCAAAGTACAATAAAAGTTCATGAAAAAAACTATAAATAAGACTTTTGTTGTATACTAATTAGAGTACTAAGGTGTAATTATATGAGTCGCCACCAAGAAATAAATTACCCCCCTGAAGAAATTTTAAACCCAAGCATGGAAGTTCGACAAAATATCGAACATATTATCCTTTGGATGTTACGAAATAATGAAGTTGTGGAATGGTCTGATTTTAAAGATAAACCAGTAGATATTTCTCAATCAACCCTATCCTATTATCTTAAATCGTTAATGCTGGATGAGTACGTCGAAAAAGTAGAAAGAGGAGTATATAAAATCACATCTAAAGGAGAGGAACGATATAATAAACTATCGAAAGTGAAAAAGGAGCGAAAATTAAATTATCCTCCAAAAGCAATAACTAATACTAGAAATTATGATCATTGGATTTTATGGATGGTTTATAATAATACATTTTGTAAATGGTCGGACTTTATTGACGAACCTCTAAAGATTAATCAATCAAGTTTATCAAAAAATCTTAATGAACTTCAGAAGAGAGAAATTATAAAAAAAGAAGATAAGGAGTACAGGATTACACAAAAAGGTAAATCTGGATATTCGCGAATGTTGAAATTATATGATTTAGATCGGCAATCTATCTTGGATGAAGAAAGCCACCGTATTGAAGAAATTACGAAAAAAACAATTAGATTCTTTGAGAATTATCATATAGAGGATGGTGATATCAAGTTTCGGTTTTTAAATAACGTTTTAAAGTTACCATTTGCCAATTTAAAAGGATCATTAGATTCTGAAGAACAGTTCAATAAAGTGCTATTATATCTTTCAATGAATCACCCTAATCAATATCCATTTTATATTTCAATTAAAGATTTTTCAGAAGAATACCAAATTGACAGATTGGATCTTGAATTTAATATTCGTAAAATAGTTGAGAAGAATGTTTATCCTGTTAAATTTTTTCACTTGGTAGTTGATGAGGATAAGATTTACTATTTTCAAGCAAATGAGAAAATTGAAAAGGTCTTAAGTGCCATCACAGAAGATTATATTACAAAATTTACTTATTTGAATAAACTTTATGAGAATTCTCCAAATGGGGCAAGTAAATTAAGTTTAAGCCATACAATTGAATCAATATTAGCGGAAATTTGTAATAATTTATTTAATGATGAATTAAAAGATGCGTTACGCACATTTTTACCAGAATATATTAAATATTTAGCTTATAGAATAGAATCAGAGGGTAAGTTAATAGATACTCTCGATAAGTTAGAGGGAGTAGCGTGGCGGGATATTCCCGAGGTTTTTCAATCATATGGCTCTAAGTATGATTTAATTGAGCAAGCCCAATTCAAATATTATATCGATTTTACAGTACTAAAAGTCTTGGAAATTTTTTCAAATCCTAAACTTGAAAAAATTTTTGAAGAAGCAAAACACAGGATGAAAAAGGGAGAATTTGAGGATGTTTTAAAAGAAATAAATAAGAAGATTAAGACTAAACCTGAAAATTCTAATTTCCTTTTTTTGAAATCAATTATATTAAGTATCTCAAATCGCCATCAAGAAAGTATTCATTTCCTTAAAAAAGAATTTGAAAAACATCCAAATAAAAATGAAGAAGAAATATTTATTCCTTATCATTACATATTAGTTTATAATCATCTAACCTTAGCTGAATTTGATAAGGCTTTTGAATTGAGTGATAGAATAGGTAATATTTATACAGATCATCCTTTATTTTACACTACAAGAGCTTTAATTGAAAGTTATAAAATTATTTATGATGTAGATTCAGAAAGCTCAAAAATCGATCAGGTTTTAATGGATATTGATACTGCAATTTCTTTAGAGGAAAAAACAAAAAATAAGATATACTATCTTTATATTAAAGCTCTATTTTTAAATCATTTAAAGAAATTTGATGAGGCTCTTGAAACAATTGGAACTGCGCTTGAATTAAATCCTAAAGATCTTGCTATACATCTCTTGAAGTACTATATATTGTATGATTATGGAAAAATCGATGAAGCTATAGAATTAGTGGAAGAGGGAATAAAACTTTTTCCTGAGAAGGAAGTTAAACTTATGACACATAAAGCATATTTATATAAGAAGATGATGAACTATGATAAATGTTTGGAAATCATTGATGAATTATGGGAGAAGAATCCTGACGATCTTGATATACTGAACAATAAGCTCTATTATCATTTATATAAAGGGGATAAAGAAGAAGCAATAAAAGTAGGGAATCAATTAATTAAGCTTGATCCTGAAAATGGAAATTTTCACGACTCATTTGGAGAAATCTTAACAGAATTCGGAGAATATGACCAGGCTATAAAATTTTTTCAGAAAGCATTAAAACTTGATCCACTAGGTTGGTTTACATATAATACTTATTTTCTTTTAGCAAGATGTTATAAAGAACTTGGAAATTATGATTTAGCACGGGAGAATGCAGAAAGAGGAATTCAAGCCACCCAGACGTGTTTTTGTAGGGTGGAAACGAGAAATGAATGGATGGAAAAAAAACAGAACTTACTAGCGGATATTGATAGATTGGAAAAAAATAAAATATAATTATTAAAATTTAAATTTAAAAATATTAATTCGAGACTTTAGCGACCTTTGAATACTGGCTTCCTATTTTCTTTAAGTGCTGCTTTACCTTCCTTGAAATCCTCGCTAACTAATTGAGGTTGTATAAAAGCATTAAATTCCTCTTGTGCTATACGCATTGCTTTCCTTTGTTCATTTTCCATGACTTTGTAATGTCCATATTTGATCGCTCTTAATGATAATGGCGCATTATCCCGTAGTATTTCTGCCATCTTAATAGCTTCCTTCATGAGATCTTCTTTATTTTTTGTAACACCGTTGATTAATCCTAATTCATATGCTCGTTGAGCTCCTAATGGTTTTCCTGACATGTAAAATTCTAAAGATGCTTTAAACGGCATATGAGGTCTATAATCTACCACTGAACCAACAATTCCAACATAGACTTCACCAAAGATAAATTTAGTATCTTCTGTTGCATAAGTTATATCTGTGCCTATAACACCAAGTCCATATCCACTACCAATAACATTTCCATGGACTGCTCCTATGATGGGTTTCAGGATTTTAGTACCATTCGGTGGAAACGCTTTTATAAGATCTTTTAACAAACCTTCGACATAAATATCTGCTCCTCGACTAAAATCCGGCCCTTTAGCACTGAGAATTGCCACCCTACTTTCTTTTTCATTTGTAAAACGTGCCCATGCAGCTCCTAGAGCTCTACATAAGGGAGGATCCAATCTATTAGCTTCTGGATTGTCTATAGTAAGGTATGCGATCTGATCTTTTACTTCATAACTTAAAACTTCCTTTGACATAATTTTTTTCCTTCTTTATTAAATTTGAACCATTTTTTTAAATAATTATTTATGGGTAATCTTTAAATAATTCTTTTTAAGTTTTACTTAGATTTATTTGAATTATAATAGAATTTTATAATTGGGATAAAAGAGATAAGTATGAAAAATATAAAGGATATAAAAGAAATAACTCACTCTAATTTGAAATAGAATGGTTTTTAATTCAAACAGAATTAAATAGTCAACTTTTATTTTTCATATCCAATTTTTAATGTCAATGAAACGGATTCATCAAAAGCTTGGCCCTCAACTTCACATTTAAATGGCATTTCTTCAGAAGTAAATAATTCTGTAAAATAACCTAACCAATATGTACCATATCGCTTATTTTGCCGATGTCTGAAAAGCATATGAAATTCATCAGCACTTTCTTTGTTTACATCAATTGTGTGGAAGTAATTCGCGACAACCCAAAGTTTCTGTACTGTGCCTATAATTTCCTCTATACTAAGACTTTTAAGTGGTTTGGAATCGTTATACCATAAAATTAAATCAATTGCAACATTTTTCCGCCATGGCTTATCCAAACTTTCTTCTGGTATTTCAGCAGCATGTATGAGTTGGTTAAAAGTTGTTTTTCCTATCAGCATCATTTTCATTTCATCTCTAGCTCGCACCCAAAGATCTCTATCAAGGTTTTTCTGTTCTCCATAATATTTAATTGCTCGTTCTACAAAAGATATTTCATTTTCATCTACTTCCTTGTATTTTTTTATTATTGCTTGAATTTCTGGAGAAATTGAATTGAAATCATCAAAGTATTTTACAGCATTTCTCACAAGATCAGATATAGTAGTTCCTTGTTCTTTATATTTATCAATTAAATTCCTTGTTTCATCACTTACTTTAACATAAATTGGCTTGTCTTTGGGTTCAGGTTCTTTTATCTCATCTTTTATAGTTCCATTTTTTTCTTCGGTTGTTTTTTCAGTTTGCTTTGCTATTAAAATCATCTCTTATATTCTTATATAAAATAAGTTATCAAATTGAATATATATCCTTATATTAATAAAGTTTAATTTTATTTATCAAAGGTTTATTGGGCTCTAAAAAATATTTTTTTGAATATATAAAATTATATATAGAAAAGAAATACTTATATCTTCCTAAATTTCTATTTGTTTATATATATTATTATATATATATTCATAATAATATTTAAAGACTTCCTGCTTTTTCTGTATGTTCTTGATATTTTCATAACATTTAAATATATCAATATATACCCATATATTAAACATTAAAAAAAATATAAATAAATATAAAGAAATATAATAAAGAGAAAAAAAATGGCTTTTGTCCCTATAATTGAACCGAATAGAAGAAAAAATAGTTATAGATCTCGATCAGGGACTATTTTTACTGCTGTGGCTTTAGCCCTAGTTTTTCTAGGTTTGATGTTCTTTTTCATGTTTAGTATATTTGATTTTAATGGGTTTAGTTTTCCAATCGTACCTATGATTAGCGGATTTATTTTCATTTTTTTAATGATTACTTGTATTAGTGCAATTTCAATTTCAATGAGTGAAGTATATAAAAAACCAAAAGAAAAAAATTTGAAATCATATAATTCTCAATTTCGTAGTGAATCTCAAACTCAAAAACAGCAATATAATCCATATATAATCCCTAAGTCTCTTCAAAATCAAAATGAACCTGAAGAACAAATTTTCAGAAAAGTCAAGTATGATATCCCATCAGTCCCAATTATTAACTTTTGTAGATTTTGCGGAGCAAAACTAGATAGAGATGCCATTTTTTGTCATCAATGCGGAACTAATATATCTTCATAAAAAGTAATTAAGATTTTAAGTTAGAGTTAATCTATAGGTGGAAACCACAATGTTTAGGAAAATGTTTGTTATTCATTGGAAAAGAAAAAATAATGTAATGATTCTTTCAATTATTCTTTCTGGTTTAGCATTTACTTTAATTAGTTTCTATAATAATTATTTCAATGATGTGCTATTTAGTATTTGTTTAGGTTTATTTATTGGTGGGATAATAATGTCTTTTATTTCGACTATCCTTGCTGAAATATCAACTCATGATCTACAGAATATTGATCACATAGATCACGCAGATTTAGGGCATATAGACCATGTAGATCATATTGATCACATAGATCACGCAGATTTAGGGCATATAGACCATGTAGATCATATTGATCACATAGATCACACAGATTTTGGGCATATAGACCATGTAGATCATATTGATCACATAGATCACGCAGATTTAGGGCATATAGACTATGTAGATCATATTGATCACATAGATCACGCAGATTTAGGGCATGTAGATCATATTGATCATTTTGATGAAACTGGAGATGTTAGTCTATTGAATGATACGACTCCTGCTCCATTTATGTTATTGTTTTCGACATCTTTATTGATCTTCGGGATATCAGGCATTTTATTCTATTATCTTCTTGCTGATGAACTGAAATATATGATATTTTTTGCATCATTAGTTGTGACATATCTATTTACAAAACTCATTTCTACTAGTTGGAAAAAGATAGCTGTATCTAGATTCTACAACATATCTTCAACTCGAAATTTAATTGGAGAAAAAGGAATCATTGTTTTGGAAGTAGATAGAAGAGGTGGAGTTATTAAAATTCCTTCTAATAATCCAATGAAGTTTGAGAAAATTCATGTAAAACCAATAAATCCTGATTCATCTTTCGAAAAGGGACAAGAAGTATATATCTGTGATATAAAAGATGGTTTTTTATTAGTTGATAATAAATTTAGTTCAATTCGAAATAGGGGGAGGTAGATAAAATTGATATCAAGTCAAATTATTAATCATCATTTAAAATTTTCTAAAAAAAATTATCAAAAATATATTAAAATTAAAAAATAGGAGGTAAAAAATAAGGCGATGTTGTTTCAAGAAATATATACATGGATAACTTGGTTAGTTGTTATAGTAATAGTAGTGGCATTCTTATTTCTAATTTTTATGGCAACAAGATATAGAAAATTCAAAACAAACCAGTTTGTTATACATTTGCGCAATGGAAAAGTAAAGCATGCTGGATTGGGAGGAAGTATATGGTTACTACCTTTGATTGATGAATATCTCGTAATTCCAACCACAAGTATTCAAACAACTTTAGAAGCTCACGAGCAAGTTGTTTCAATGGAATACCAAAATATCTCAATTGTAGGAATGCTAATATGGAAAGTAATTGATCCTGAAAAAGCGTTTAGTGCTGTATCTTGGATTCCTAGAGATGAAAACTATGTAGAGAAGATTCTTAAAAATGCTGCAGAAGCGATTATCAGAACTACCTGTGCTAATATGCCCATTGAAAAGATAATTCGGGAGCGTCGAGAAATAATAAACATCGTAAGTAAAGAAATTCACGAGTTAACAGCGGATTGGGGTGTAGTAATCGAATCAATTGAAATACGAGAAGTAAATATTTTGGAACCTGGATTAAAAAAGAATATGGAAGCGGTAAAACAGGCAATTGAAGCAAGAAAAGCGAGGATAGCCAATGCTGAATCTGAAAGAGAATCCAGAATAAGAGAATTGGAAGTTCAAAATGAGATTGGAATTCAAAACCAACAAGTTGAAAAAGAAATTGAATTGAGAAGGAAGGATAAAGAAATCGCGATAGCAGAACAGGAGAGAGAACGTAAACAAATAGAAGCGGATGGTGATAGACAGAAGAAAATCATTGAAGCTGATGCTGATGCTCAACAAATAAAGCGAAAACTGATTGCTCAAGCGGAGGGTGAAGCAGAGAATATAAAGCAACAAATGCTTGCCCAAGCGGAAGGTTTTAAGAAGCAAGTCGAGGCGATGACTACTGCAGATGAAAGGTTCTTAGCAGTTCAATTAACGAACATTTTACCAGAAGTATTTAAAAACCTGAGTCCAGATAAAATGTTCATAATGGGTGACGGTAATGAAGCATTTAGTTCCCTTTCTCGAGCAATAATGCCATTCTTACAACTTTTGCCAGAGTATTCAGACAAAATTAAAGCGTTCTTTAATAACGGCGGTGCGGAAAAGCTAAAGGAAATACTGGTTAAAAAATAGCTACTAAAAATTGATTTTTTTTTATTCTATTAAATATTAAATAAGGAATTTAAGCAATGAATCAAAAATCAGTAGAATAAGTTAGATAAATAATGGAAGATATTATTAAAGATATTTTAAAGGGCAATTATCGGTATCATTTAAAAATTTCAAAAGAATTAGAAAATATCAATAAGATTGAGAGTATTCCAAAATTTCCTGTTTTAATTCTTACATGTATGGATCCAAGAATAAATGTAAATGAAATTTTTCAATTCAATCTTGGAGATGTCTTTGTTTTAAGGAATGCTGGAAATCTCTATACTTTGGATGTGTTAAGATCTATTATTTTAGCTATAGTTAAATTCAATATTAAATTTATTGTAGTTTTGGGGCATTTGGATTGTGGAATGACAAAAATTAATTTAAATGAATTTAGAGAAAAATTACCAATAAAATTTCTTTCAAGCTTAACACAAAATTATCATGAACATATTTCAAAAATAAGGAATTTCTTTAAACCATTCTTAGATGAGATACAAAATATAAAAGAACAAATCAAATCATTAGAATTGATTAAGGAATTTTATCCTGAAACTGAAATTTGCGGAATGCTCTATGATGTTGAAACAGGTCTGGTTTTTGAATATGAGAAAATAAAAGATTATAAAAATATTCAGAGTTTTAGACAAAATTATAAAGAAATACTGACTGATAAGAAAAATCAATTCACAGATTTTTTAGAGGAAATAGAACCTGAGGATATAAAAATTGATAACTCAAACGATAATTCTCAAGATATAGAATTAAAAGAATATATAAATTCTTTCATCTCTGAAAATGATGATAAATTTAAGAAAATATCCATAATAGAACTTGATGATATAAAAGATAAATTAAAAGATAACAATTCAACTATAGTACCAAAAATTTCTATTCCAAAAATCCAATTTCATGGGGTTAAAATACATATTCCAAAAATATATACAAAGAAAAGAAAAATTTCAAGTATTTCTGAAAATAAATAAGAATGTCAAAAATTAATGTCAATTCAGGAGAATTCAAATATATTTGTAGAGAAAATAAAATTAAAGCGCAAAATCTTTCTAAAAGGTATTGTGGAAATTGTAAAAAAGAATATTTATATGAAGATGTTATAAAGAAATATCCAGAATTATTCAAGACTCCTATAACAACAATTTGGAAGAATCCTGAAATAAAATTTTATTGTTCTTACTGTTACTTATTGATGATAATTAAATCGATAAAAAGAGATTAAAAAAAAATTAAACATTCTTCAACTTATTTTCCTTGCTAATTTGTATTAAGGAATCCAAAAGTCTTCTTAAATAGCCTTCAAATTCATTTATTTCCTTCTCAGAAAAATCCTTATAAAAAATTTCATTCATCTTATAAGATACTTGAAGAAATTTCTCCTGTAATGCTTTATCTTTTTTTGTTAATTTTATATTGATAGTCCGCTTATCTTCTTCACTGCGAATTCGTTTAATATGACCAGCTTCTTCAAGTTTGTCTAACATATATGAAAGGGTTGCTTTACTCAACAGAGCTTTTTTTTTAAGTTCTTGGAAGGAAATATTGTCTTTTTGCCAAAGTGGAAACATAACTCTACCTTGAGCAGCACTGATTTCATTCATATTATAATCTTTTAATAATTTATCAAAAATTCTTTGAGAAAGCTGACGGATCTTTGTGATTAAAAAACCTCCTTCCCTTAATTTTTCCATTAAACTTCACCGGGTTTAAACTGAATTTTTTGTAATCTATAATAGAAATGTGCTATTTTTGGTTTTAATCGGAGCAATGAATAATCTGGATCGTTTAGACCTTTAAGATAATATTTGGTCCACCAATCTAACCATAATTTTTTCTTTATATTCATATCATTAATAAAATCAATTTCACCTCCAAACATCACTCCTTTAAATTCTTCTGGATCACAGTAATAAACTGAAACCTTAGGATCTTTTTTAATATGAGCAATTTTAGAGGATGACGTATTTGTTGAAATAAATACATCAAATTGATTATCTAATTCTTTAAAGAACTCTGAAAATTCAGGAAATTGCTCCTTGTTTCTTAAATTAAACATTGCTCTAGTTATTGGATATCCTTTAGAGTTAATTGTGGTTAAATATACCGCTTTGGAATAGTGCATTAATTCCAAACTTAATTTTTTTGCTTCTTCTAATTCCATATTTTTCATCTCTAAATTCTCTCTATCAAATATCTCATAGATATTTCCAGATTTGATCTAGTCTTTCTTTAGCTGATGGAGTTCTATCAAAAGTCATCTTTAAGTTGTTACAAAAATAATCCTCACAATATGCACAATTTTCAAATCCTTTCCCAATACAACAACTCTTTATTGTACAATCTTTACACCAACTAAATATTCTATCATTCTGTTTGCAACTATCACAATAAATATCTTCTGGTTTAAATGACATTGATTCACTCGACCAATCTTTTGCTACCTCTTTGATTTCTTCAATATCATTTTTTTGGGTTGCTAAATATGCTTGACACTCAGTACAATTAATCCCGCAATATGCAATTGATTTTTCCATTTTATTATAGCTCTTTTGAATTATATCTAATTTTGATTAAATAATAAAAAAAATTTTTATTTTTTAGGTTTATAACTTCTTCCTACTTCATAGGCTTCTGCTAAATAATCCCCAATTTTGAAATATGGACCATTAGGCATTAAACAGATAAATGAATCGAATTTGTTTGCTTTTGGCTTCTTATCCTTCACGTATTTTTCATCAGAATAGATTTCAATAATTTCTCCAATAAATAAATCATCATATTTGAATTCTATTGTGTTAATTAGCTTGCATTCAATATTTATACCACATTCCTTAATCATCGGAGCTGTCTTAAGCTCTCCATAAAAGAGCTCAAATTCATTGGATTTATCAATCTTAGAACCAGAATGTAAACCACAATAATCTGTTACAACAACCATGTTACTAGTAGGGAGATTAATACTAAAAGATCTGTTTTGCTTAACACCTTGATTAGTATAGTGTGTTCTTCTCATTGCAACACCAATTAGAGGTGGATTATCGTTTAACATGTTAAACCATATAATTGTATTAAAATTTGGTTTACCATTTACATGGGCTCCTAATAGGCAAACTGGTAGGGGCAATAATGGTAATTTCCAACCAGTTTTGACTTTATTCATTTTTTTCACCAATATTATATATTTTTGTGCTTTTTATTTCAATAGGATTTTTCTTTTTATATTTGGCATTATTTTGGGTAATTGGTCCATTATAGTAAATATAATGATTAATTCCAATACGAAATGACATTGTTTCCATACTTTTTGCTTAATTTTTATTTGTGTTATTTTTTGTTCTATTTCGAATGTTCGATATCGAACGTTCAATATAGAACAAATATCTTTTTTCATATATAAATCTTTTGGAATTAAACTTGGAACTCAAAAATATTTAGTTTTTAACTTATTGTTCCAAAATTATTTAATCAGATCTAAATTAATAGAATTTTACTAAACAAAAGATCACTATAATGAGAAGTTATGATCGAATACATTCTTTTAGTTTTATTGCTTATTGTGGTAGTATTAAAAGTGTTTGCTTAGTATAAAAATAATAAAATTGACTAAACAGATTAATATCTCAAAATAGGATTCTAATTGAATGTTAACATCAAAGTCACAATTTTTATAAAAGGTGGAACAATAAATTTAGCGAAATTATTAAAAAAATAATAGTTGAAATCTGATGTCTACCAGATTCGAAGAGAATTTAGAGAAATATGCTGAAGTAATATTAAAGGTTGGTTTAAATTTGCAGCCAAAGCAACGCTTACTTATCGGAGGTCCTATTTCATTCAGTGATGGTGTTCCTTTTGAGGCAGCACCTTTAGTTCGAATAATTGCAAAAAAAGCATATCAAATGGGTGCAAGATTAGTTGATGTAATATGGGCTGATGAGCAATTACGTTTGATTCGACTTCAACATAGTCGAAAAAAACTTCTTAGAGAATATCCAAAATGGAAAATTGATGCAAGGCTTGATATTTCTAAAGCGGGAGATGCCAATCTTATTATTTTTTGTCCTAATCCTGATTTACTGAAAGATGTGGATCGAAGTTCAATTTTAAAATTTCAATTATTTTTAAATAAAAATCTTCAACCAGTCTCAAAATCACTTGTTAAGAATGCTTTAAATTGGTCAGTTATCTCAATACCAACTGTAGCATGGGCAGAAAAATTATTTCCAAATAAAAAGTCAACTGAAAGAGTTCAAAAGTTATGGGAGATCATCTTTGAAATTTGTCGAATAACTGAAGATGATCCTATTTCTGCTTGGCGAACTCATAATGATTATCTACTTAAACGAAGTATTTATCTAAATAAGAAGCAATACAAAGAACTAAGATTAACTTCTCCAGAAACAGATCTCACTATTGGGTTACCAAAAGACCATATCTGGCAAGGAGGGAATGAAGTATCACAAAAAGGTATTAGCTTTACAGCAAATTTGCCTACTGAAGAGGTATTTACCCTCCCTCATCGTGATAAAGTCGATGGGAACGTTAAAATTACTAAACCATTAATAATTGAAGGTCAGGTTATTGAGGATGCTACTTTTCAATTTTCAAAGGGACAGGTCATTAAGGCAAGTGCCAAAGTTGGTGAGCAAACTATAAATTCAATAATTAATTTTGATAATGGAGCTCGAAGATTGGGAGAAATTGCTTTAGTGCCTCATAGTTCTCCCGTGTCAAAGCGGGGAATGGTTTTTTATAATTTATTAATCGATGAAAATGCTTCAAATCATATCGCTCTTGGTAGTGCATATCGACCATCCATAAAAAATGGTAATGATATGACTGATGAAGAATTCGAGTCTGCAGGAGGAAATGACAGCACAATCCATATCGATATGATGATTGGCTCAGAAGAGATGAATATTGATGGAATTACAGAAGAAGGTAAAGTTGAACCGATAATGCGAAATGGAGAATGGGCTTTTAAAATTTGAAAGCTTTTTGATGAATAGATCAATTGATTTGATGTTATTTGTGAATAATAATTTATGATGTGTTGTTTTTAATTACAGAATTAATTTTTTCATTGAAATTGCTAAATAGGTTTTGATAACTCATTTCTGTATAGATTAACCAAAAAATATTAAAATCTATATTAATTAATTCAAAATTACTATTTTTTATGTCTTTTAGTGAAAAACTATGATTGAATACATCTTTTTAATTTTATTCTTCATTATTGCTGTAGTAGAAGTGTTTGCTGAATTCAAAAATAATCAGAATATTGTATATATAACCAAGCCATTCTTAATGCCATTGTTAATCTTATTTTATATTTTTGGAGTAATTGAAGGTGCTTCAATAGATCGAGTAGATTGGTTGATTGTTATGGCATTGATTGGTGGATGTGCGGGAGATATTTTCTTAATGTTTGAGAATGAAGAAAAATGGTTTTTATTTGGAATGATTGCGTTTTTACTTAACCAGATCTTCTATATAATATCATTTTTCTTGTCAATCTCTGATATTACGAATTTCGATACATGGGGATTGTTCTTACTAGGACCTGCAATATTAATTCTTATATTCACAGTTCCAAGATTCATTAATAAAACTGAAGATATGAAGATTCCTGTATTGGTATACCTAGTAGCGATTTTATTAATGCACATTGCCGCTATTTTAAGATTGGCAGAATTTTCAGGATTGCCATTTATATTAGTATATGCTGGTTCAGTATCGTTCATTTTTTCTGATGCTTGTATAGCAACAAATAAATGGACAGGTGAATTTACAAACGCACGGTTTATCATTATGACAACATATATAATGGCTCAGTTTTACATTACATTAGGAGTGTTATTTACTGCTGTACTATAATCAAAGGAATTATCTTTTTTTACTCTATTACATTATAATCTAATTGTAATACGAATTTTGTCAATCCTTTGGTTATAAATGAAAAAACAACTTTTCTTAACCACCAATATTTTGGGTTGAATACTCTCAGTAATCGTTTTCCAATTAAAAAATAGCGAATATCCTTATAGAAGAAAAAATAACTTTCATCAACTAACTCTTGTATTTCCAATCTCGACATATCAGGTGTATCCATTACAGCGGTTAAATCCCATTTTTCCCATCTAAAGTCCTTAGGTATCCAATTATTAGCAACAGCATCATCATAGAGAGGTGTATTTGGAAATGGTGTAATTGGATTAGTCATCATAAGGTCAATATCAAGTTTTTTCATCATATGAAGGGTTTTCCATACATCCTCAGAATTTTCTCCTAAATTACCGATTATAAAAGAGCCAAAAATAATTATTCCGTTTTTATGACAAAGACTAATGCATTTATGCAATTTATCAAGAGTGTATTGCTTATTCATTCGATTCAAACTCATTTGTTTTGTAGATTCGATACCAAGAAAGACACAGATAAATCCTGCTTTTGCCATCTCTTTAACCATATCAGGATTATTTGCTAAATCATCAACTCGACTTTGGCAAACAAACATAAATCGTTTATGAAGTTTATTTTTTCTTATTAATTCACAGATGTGAAGAACACGCTTATAGTTTAGCGAAAAATTATCATCTACAAAAAATATTAATTTAACATTATTAGGCACATTTAAAAGCTCTTTAATTACTCTCTGGGGTGATTTTACTCTATATTTGCCTTTATGAAATTTAGTTACACAACAAAAATTGCAGCTAAAAGGGCATCCTCTGCTTGATTCAACAACCCAAGCTTTTACCCATAAATAATGATAAGAATCAGAAGGAATAAGTCTATTATATGGATAAGATAAATTATCTAAATTTTTAATTAATTTTCGATCTGGATTATGAAATACTTTTCCGTTGTCTCGATAAGATAATCCTAAAATCTTATCTATCGGTTTGTCATCTAATAATTCTCTGAATGTTTCTTCTCCTTCCCCCCTACAAATCATGTCAATACAATCAAATTTTTCAATAATATCTGGTTGTAGAGTCGGATGAAACCCACCCAATAGAGTTTTAACTCCACACTTTTTAGCAATTTTACAAATATTTAATACTACTTTAAAAGTATTTGTCATACAAGTGATTCCAATCATATCATATTGCTTAATTTTCTGTTGAATTTTCTTAATTCCGTAAGAATAATCACTATTTAAGTCAAGTATTTCAATTTCATGATCAAGATCTTTAACCGCTCCAGCTAAAGTCAACAATGAAAGCGGAGGACTGCACATCACCTGTCCCATACCTTTTCCAGCTTGAAAGGGAGGATATATTAATAGAATCTTCATTTTTTCTTACTTAATTGAAATTATTCCTAAACTCATCTGTTCTGAAATAAGTATCCATTCAATGGATATATATTTTAATGGTATACATATTTCTATTGAAATATGTACTATGTAGTTTCAACAACTATTATATTTAAAACTTTGGTTAAATCAAAATAGTATTAAACTGAGTAAAATTATCCAATAGATAAATAATAATAACGACTAAATAAGTAAGTAATTTATCAAAAATAACTTTAATCCAAATTTTTTTTTTTTCAAATATTGTGATTAAGAAATTTCCATCCGTACATCTATTGTATTAGCTATGCTCTTTTTATTAATACAATTATCATGTAAAAAAATTTTTAATTCAGGAATAATTAATTTTTGTAGCATAGGTTCTAAAAAAAGGTGCCTCAATAGCTCAGTCGGTAGAGCGTTGCCTTGGTAAGGCAAAGGTCGGGGGATCATAATATACGAGCATCTAGCTCGAAAATGATAAGCCCCCTTGAGGCTCCATTAAAGCAAAACTGCCGGTGTGGCTTAGTTGGTTATAAAACATAAATACTATTTGTATGTTTAATATGCGCCAGACTCATAATCCTTCTGAAAAAATGGGTCAGACTGGATGTATTCTGGAGGTTCGAGGGCTCGAATCCCTCCACCGGCACTTTAACTTTTTTTCATTTCATTTAACTCATTGAATTAAATTCTGGGATAGTTAAGTGTGATTATTCTTTTCTAATGGTTCCTCCTGCTCGTTCTATCGCTTTTTGTTCAAATTTAGTTTGAAATCCTGGATTATAATTCATATATTTCGGGATTGGATATCTCAACCCAGCTTTATGAGTTGCTTCTAATCCATCTAGAACAAGTTCTAATTTACTTTTAGGAATTGAAAACATAAGTTCTGAATCATCAGCTCCACCCCAAATACGATCACCATTTCCAAGAATAACTAATTGTGGTTCATCCGTTTGGACAGTTTTAATAATTCCTTCATGACAAGACGCCCCCCTCCCTCCAGATGTGAATTCAAGGACCCCCCCTTTATTATAAAGATAACCTTGTATTAACCTCATAGCCTGCGCAGGATTACAATAAATTTGTACAACATCAGGTTCAATTTTAGTTCTTGTCAAAGGTGAAATAATAAATCCTACATAGTTTTCTTTGGACAAATACATTTTATCTTGCCATTTTTTCGCAGTCTCTAAATCTTTTGCATAAAGTCCAAGACTGAACTGATTACCAAAAGATTTTTCTTCTTCTGTCATAGGATCCCACCCGTATATACCTCTTGCTAATTTACAAGCACAATCCTCCTCCGTCATTGCCATGGTCCATCCATAACTTCGGACCATCCTATAGATTTGACATATAAAAGTCTGAATATTCAAATCTGATTTTGGTCTTTTACAATAAGAGGGAATTTCTGATTCATCCTTTAGAAGTTTAATAGCTATTGGAAATGATGATGGACGCAAAAATTCCTCAAATTTTTTACCATAAATCTGATATTTTTCTAGATCTTCATTCATTTTCTTAAAGAATTTTTTTATTTTTTAAAACTTAAATTCAATAGGATTTGGTTTGAATTATGAAGTTGTTAATCAATTAAAAATTAGTATTAAACTAAAAAATTTATTATGTCTAATCTTAAATTAAATTGTTATGAAAGAATTAAATTCTGAAAAGATAACATCTGAAGAAATGGCAATTTTAGATAATAACTCAGAGTGGCTTGGAATCCCAAAAAGTCATTTAATGGAATGTGCTGGTTATTCTGTTGCCGCAAAAATTATGAATCGTGGCTATGTAGAACCTAACAAAAAAACAGTAATTTTTTGTGGAACTGGAAATAATGGAGGAGATGGATTTGTTGTTGCTAGACATTTAAGTTCTCGTGGTGTCAAAGTTTTAGTTGTTTTAGTTGGTAATCCAAATAATATTCGAACAAAAGAGGCTCAATTAAACTGGAATATAATTTTTAACAACCTTAATTATATTATAGAAGTAGAAATAGCGAAGGATTCCACAGATTTAGTTGACATAGGTAATAAAATTAAAGAAGATAAAACGTATCAAGTAATTGTTGATGCCTTGTTAGGAACTGGAATACAAGGAAAAATTAGAGAGCCTATTGCGTCTGCTATAGATTTAATAAATAATATTAAAAAAGTAGAGAATGGAAAAAAGACAGTAGTTTCAATTGATGTACCATCAGGAGTAGATCCTAATACTGGAGTTGTTTCTGATAAGGCGGTTTATGCAGACTTGGTAATTACTTTTCATAAAAGAAAAATGGGTTT
The DNA here is from genome assembly GCA_048937405.1 of Promethearchaeota archaeon. GTDB lineage: Archaea > Asgardarchaeota > Lokiarchaeia > Sigyniarchaeales > SOKP01 > Loki-b32. Next base: position 139,928 of record JBHLNF010000004.1, on the reverse strand, counting down.
GTCTTGCAGCAATGACCATATTAACGAAATAATAGAAAAGTCTATTGGAATTCCTCCAGAAGCAAATCTTTTTGTTGGGAGGGGTGATTTATTACCAACCTTAAAAAAAAGGAAAAATGATGTTCATAAAGGGGAATTTGGAAAGATTTTGATAGTTGGAGGTTCTAAAAATTACTCTGGAGCCCCAGCTTATGCTTCATTAACAGGAATTAATTTTGGAATTGATCTAGTTATAACATATGTACCAGAAATAATTGCAAATGTTCTCAGAAATTATTCACCTAATATGATAGTGAGATCAAGTAAAGGAAATTGGTTAAATACAGAAGCTTTAGATGATCTGAGAGAATTAATAAGGTGGGCAGATTCAATATTAATAGGTCCTGGTTTAGGAATAGAAAAAGAAACTGAAAACTTATTGATAGAATTACTCAAAATTTTAAAAGAACATAAAAAACCATTTATACTTGATGCTGATGCTTTAAAATTGATGAAGAATCATCTTGCATTAATTAAAAGCTTACCTGTAATATTAACACCTCATGAAGGAGAATTAAGAATTATGACAGGCATGGAATTACCCCCCCATAACAATATAGTCGATAGAAGTAAAATTATACTTGATTTAGCTAAAAATCTTGACCTGACTTTGCTTTTAAAAGGCCCCTATGATTACATTTCTAATGGAAAGCAAATAAAGATTAACAAAACTGGATGCCCTGAAATGAGTATTGGAGGAACAGGTGATGTATTGGCAGGATTAAGTGCTTGCTTTATTGCTACAAAAAATAATTCTTTTCAGTCTGCATGCTCAGCAGCTTTTCTTAATGGTTTAATAGGTGAAAATTGCAAAAATACTATAGGGTCTCGTTTTACAGCTTTAGATATGGTTAAAAATATTAATAATACAATAAACAATGTTCATAACTTTTAACGTTTTGCAAAAAGATAATTGTTCATTAACAGATGTCAGAACGTGAATAATCTCTAAGATAAAGATTTATTAATTTCTAATTTATTATTTATTATATAATTAAATTCGTTATTTTGAAAACTTAAGTTGAGGATTTAGAATAGTATTAACTACTATATTTCATAAAAAATAGAAAGGAGATTGATTAAAATACCACAAGTATTTCTTATTAACCCAGATGGGACAACTACAGAATTAGAAAGCCAAGGTCCAATAAAAGATATATTAAAAACAGAAGAATGTTATGTTCTTGTTGCAGACGATATAAGAAAAGTATTTTTATGGAAAGGCCTAAAAAGTAGTGTCAGATCAAAGTTCATTGGAGCAAAAAGATCACAAGAAATTAGAGGTCAAGTTGGAATGCATTATGCTGTCGTACCACTTGATGAAGGAGAAGAAGAACCTGAATTTATTAAAATAATTGGAGGGCACACAGAAGCAGGAGTAGCAAAAGAAATTAAAGCAGCACCTGTTTCTGCATCTACAGTACATCCATTGCGCGAAAAGAATATTTTTGGAGCCCCAGAACCCGCTGAGGGAATGAATATAGCAGGAAGTAGAGACAGAGCGGCTCAGAATACTGGTCCCTTATATAGGGGCGATGGAACTATGACAGGATTAATGCAAGAATCCTCCCAGATAGATTTTCAACAAGTAATGCAAAAATTGGAAGAAATCCAAATACCAGCTGGTTTTGAAAGAGAATTAATTATCATTGGTAATCAAGCATATTCCATTGTTGAAAAAGTACAACAATTTTTAGGTGAAAAACAAGTTACTAAAGAAATTTCGAAAGTTGGAGCTATTCCTGAAGGTGTCTTTTTTGCTGCGGATTATGCCCCAAGAATCCTTAGTGAGAATGGAAAAATTATAGCTATAGAATTTCTTAAACGCATTGACGCTAAATCTAAACCCGTACAAACAAAAAGTAAAAGAGAATTGCTTAAAGAACAAATTAAAGAGCAATTAGGAGGCACTTGAGAAATACTAATTTCTGAAGTGTTATCCATATTAATTTATTAAGATTAACTAAATCTTAGCAAAAAGATTTTACTACTCAGTAATATAAATTTTTAAGTTTAAACTTTTTAATTATTATTAATAAGATTAGTATTTCCTAGTTAATTATGAGTGACTTAACACCTGATGAAGCCTCTGCTTTAAGTACTTTTCTTGGTTCTATAACAGAGTATTCAGAACTTGAAGCTTTGGCTTTAATTACCCGTGAGGGTTTAAGGTTAGCCTTTAGTGCGATTCCTGGTTATAATTTGGATCCAGATCTCTTTTCAAGTTTAAGTGCTGTTGTTGTTCAATCTGGAAGTGATGCTGTTGCTTCTTTAGGTTATACAAATATGCTCGAGGTGGTTCTACGTGGTGATAATGGTTTTATAATTCTTAGTGCCGCTGGACGTTTTTTTTTAATGGGAGCTTCAAGACAAACAGCAGATCTAGGTAAAATTGTCAAAGTTTTTAGATATTACTCTCAAGAAATTGCAAAACGTTATCCAATAACATAAAAATAACATTTTAAGAAATAATTTCTTTTGATTTTTATTCTAAAATCTAATAAATATTTAAGAATTTAATTTAATGATATTTTATATTCATTATTATCAATTTTAGAAAAATATCTTATACTAATATTAGTTTGTAATTAATGAGTAAAATTAATAATTGTTGATAGAAATTTTAAGCTGTATCACTTATATTATATTAAAATATTAAAAAACTATTGAAAATAATGTTGGATGATTATGGCAGAAATAAAACTTTTTGTCGATTCAAATAATGAGATAAAAGATAAAGTACTAATTTGTCAGTCAAATGCTACAAAATTGGGAGTAAAGAATGGAGATAAAGTTGAAGTATTAAATATTGATAACAATTTAAAAACAAATGCTAAAATAGAAATTTCTGATACCATTTTAGATTTTGCTGGACAATTTGCTAAGAATTTATTAGATACTATACAATTTTCGGGAGTTGAATTAACAGTTCGCCCTGTTAGTGGTTCTGCAAAACTTACCCCCACATTACAAGTTCCTAAAGTCCCAAAAAAAAAATCTAAATCTGTTCCTCAACCTGCAACGGTTCCCACTCCTGCACCCACTCCTGCACCCACTCCTGCACCCACTCCTGTACCCCAACCCGCTCCTACATTTGCCCATCCACCTCCTCCTGTACCTACTCCTGTGCCTCAACCCACTCCTACTCCTTATACTACCCCCCAACCTTCATTATCACCCCTCCCATCGAAAGCCCCTCCTCCTATGGAAATCCCACAACCAAGCTCTACCCCACAAATGATACAACCCACGGCTCCAGTTGAGCCATTTCCAAATAAAATTAACATTAATACCCTAAAAACTCAAAAAAATGGAATAATTCTGACACCCATAGTAGATAATAGTATCGAAGGTGGAAGAATACAATTAAATATTGGTATACTTCAGCAATTAGGCTTAGGACAGGGAATGTTAATAGGATGGGAGGATCCGTTAACAAGAGCAATGGGGTCAGCAAGAATAGACCAAGCAAATATTGGAATGAATGAAATAAAAATGAGTAAGGATACCTATGAAGATACAAATATAAAAGCAGAACAAATAGTCATATACTCTACAGAACCACCAATACATACAGCTTCAGAATTAATGTTGGAAGTCCAATCTCAACCAAATTTGATGGGCTATGCTTTGGTTAGTCCACGTACTCAATATACTTTGTCACTCCAACCCGATGAGATTTTAGCTTTTGAAGATGAACTTACTGGGGCAATGGGCGCTGGAAAGGTGGATATATCAGAAACAACGCCAGATAATGTGATTGTAATTGATAGTGAAATATTAGAAGCTTCTGGTATTGGTAGTTTTGAAGTAAAAGTATCAAAAAACCAGAGAACAATAATCCCATTACAGAGTATTTCATTAGGAATCTCACCTATTTCTGGAGAAAATATGTGGGAAATAATAAGTACTGCTCGAGAAAATGTCGATTCAATGAAAGGGTGGATTTCAAATTATATTATATTTAAAGGTATCAAATTACGATGGTCTGCTGTGAATATTGCATGCTCAATTATTGACACTGTCCCTGATCTAACAGGGGATATTTTCGCTAAAGTAACTCCAAATACTACCTTATCTTTAAGTCCTGTAGGTTTAATTCCATTTAATGCTATACTTATTATAGATATAAGCCGAAGTATGATGGCAAGGGACGTGCTTGTTGTTAATATTGCACCTGCTATTGAGGGAATCAAAGCTGCTATGGAGTCTAGAGAAATTCAAGAATTTTTGAAACATTTTAAAGATGGAATAAATATACCTCGCAGAATTTCAGCTGCATTTGCTGCGGTACTCTTTTTAAGTGAAAAGGTAGGACGAGGATTCGGAGAAAAAGTCGCAGTCATAAGATTTGCAGATGAGGCCCAAATTCTTCCATTTGGTGGTAGTTTCTATATGGATTCTGCAAGTGGTAAGAAAGGTGTTCTTGAAGATGCCGCTCGAATGATTGTTGATCGAGTAGGTAATAGTTATGGTCAGGCTACAAATATGGGATCTGCGATGGTGCAAGCTAATAATGTTCTATCTGAGTTCCAAAAAATGAATCCAGACCAACCTACCATGATTATTCTATTAACGGATGGGGTTGCTACAGATGAAAGCTTATTTTTAAGTGAAATTAAGAAATTAGCAATCAATGTTAACGTTGTCACCTATATAGTAGGTCTTGGGAATCCTGATCGTGAATTAATGGCTCGTGCAGCATCCTTGTGTGGCGGAGAATACTTTGAACCTGAAGATGCTGGAGATTTATTAATTTGGTATTCTAAAAGAGCAAGAGACCTAACAGTGAAAATGAAAGCTCATAAGGATCAAATCTAAAGATTATTTTTTTTCCTTTATTATCTAAATTGAAATCTCATACAGAATAAGATAATTAATTTTGTAAACAGGATTTACTTATTATTATAATTAAAGAAGGATTATCGAAAAGAATTTACATTAAAGTTATTAATAATAATTTTGATAATAATTATAATAATACTATCACCATAAATTATCGTTAGAAATTTATAGCAGTAAAACGATAATAAAAAATATGAAAGATGTAAAAATTATAACAATTGATAATCGAGGACGGATCGTATTACCGTTAGTGACAAGAAAGAATCTTGGCATCACAACCAATTCCCAATTAATGTTAGTTAGTGATTCAGAAACAAAAGAGATAAGGATAACCCCTATTGGACTACGAGATGAAAGTAATCTTATCAAAATAAAAATAATCATGAAAGATATTCCAGGAGCTTTAGCAAAATTACTTGATATTTTTGCAGAAGAAAAGCTTAATCTTGTATACACAGAAACTGTAATTATTGAGAAGAATGTTAAAGCAGAATTAACTGCGATATCTGAAAGTCCTACTAATGGGGATCAACTAAAGAATATTTTAAAGGAAAAGGGAGAAGCGTTAGAAGTAGAATTCTCTCCCTTGGATTAATAATTGATTTATTTGGTGTTATAAAAATAATTTAAAAGAAGGTTTAAATTGTGGCTAAAAAGAAGAAAAAAGAAAAAAAGAAGAAAACAGTAGAGAAAGAGGAAAAAGAGATTCAAATACCTAATTACTCTTTAGATAGTGCATTAAACTCGGCTAAGACTACTGAAACTACATTACAAAAGTTATTAAAAGGTGTATCTGAGGATCAAGGAGTAATTTCTCCAAGTAAAGATAAGGGTATGAAGATTACTCCTCAATTGACACATGAATCTCGTAGTAAAATTGCAGAAGCTTATGTAATGGAAGATATTCCATTGACTCAACGTGATCGAGATATAAAAAAAACTAGAACCAGCCTAATTCCTGAAAAAAAAGAGAAAGCAGAAATATCCCAATCAAATAAACTAACTAAAGGGGATACATCAAAACCCTCAGAAGAAATAAGTCAAGTAGAACCTCCTGAATCTACACAAACACAAATCCCTGTCGAAAAAGAGTCATTAGAAAAAGCCGAAGAATTACCTCCATCATCTTCTACTAAAAAAGAACCTTCATTTGTGAAAAAAGAGAATATTTACTTAAAATTAACAGAATTTTTTGAAGGATTACTTGTCAGTTATGGCGAAAACTATGATAGATGGGAAATGTCAATATCTAATATATTAGCAATTTTGCGAAAAATGAGAAAAATAACTAAGAAAAATACAGATGACTTGACAATAAGTATAAATAGTATTTTTGAAAGAATTCAAGAGAGTTTAGAACAATTTAAAATTAAGCGTAATGAAATTGAAAAAGTTGCAGAAGTTAATATTGAAACTATGTCACGAGAATTTAAGCGAGTATTAGGATTATTAGAGCTACAAATTAAAGAATATCAATTAAAACGAGTTACAGATGAATTTATTCATGAAGTAGGGTATTATAAATAGATAATTAATACTTAAGATTACTTCGAGAATTTACTAACAATTCTATTTTGAAATTACCATGTCTAATGAAAAAAAAAGCAAGTTACGACCAATAATTGTTGAAATTGGAAGTCAGAACTTTCGATTAGGCTGGGCTGGTGATGATTTTCCAGATATTATCGCTCCTAGTATCTATGTAGATAAAAATGATTTTTTATTTACCTCAGAAGTAATCGATGGTCTAGAAGATATTTTTATTGCTGAAAAGGATACTGAAAAATTACTTTTTGGACAGGAAGCTTTAAAATATTCTAACATTCTTAAAATTCATTTTTTCAAGAAAGAAAGTAATTATAATGTTTTCATGAAGTATTTCTATTATCATTATAAAAAATTGAATATTGAGGAAGAAAATCAATTCAAACAACCTATTATTTTAATATCACCTTTCAATATGTCAGATTTGGAAAAAACCAAGCTGCAAGATATTTTTTTCAATGTATATAACTTTCCGTCTTTATTATTTTTATCAGAATCTCAAGGAATCTTAGCTATACTACAGAAAACTAGTGGAGTGGTTATTAATATGGGAGAAGAAAACACAACTATAACCACGTTTTTACATGGGTTTTCTAATGTGATGGCAAGGGATTTATATCCAATAACCGGTAAGGAGTTAACAAAATATCTTTTAAATTTAATATTGACAAGAAAAGGCTCGAGTAAAACCATAAATCTCGATTATATGATAGCAAAGGAAATTAAAGAGAAATTATGTTTATGTGTTTTTAATCCAGAAGAAGAAGTGAAAAGAATAAATAATGGATTAACAAAATTTAACAGTAAAATAGATTTACCGGATGGGTCATCATTGGAGATTAATGCAGAAAGATTTCTGCTTGTTGAACCTTTATTTAATCCCTCACTCATTCACATCGATTATTTAGGATTACCTGAAGCTGTATCAAAAGTCATAAAATTTTGGGATCGTGAAAATTGGGAGGCAATTGTCCCAAATATTATTATTGCGGGTGGAGGTAGTCTAATTCCTGAATTAGAAAAACGTTTAAAAATGGAAATAGCAAAGCATTTTTCAGACAGATTAAAAAATAAAATTGAGGTTATTGCTGTTTCTGGAAGGGAAAATATTAGTTGGATTGGATCGTCAGTTTTATGGGCTCAAGAGAAGCTAAAAAAAGGATGGATTATGAATCCAAGTCAAGAAGATACTAATCAAATGCAAAATGTGGAAGAACCCATTCAAAATGATAATTAAAATAGATTTAAGGTTTAAAATCTTATGTCTGTGAATTTAGATTTAAGAAAGAAATTTTTGGAAAATTTCCAAAAGAATGTTATTATTGCTCGTAAATTACTTTTCGCCGCGAACCATAACTGGGCAAGTAATGTACTTGACAGCTTGGGTTTTGAAATAGAAAAAAATGATTGGCTTGATATTCAGAAAAAACATCAACTTAAAATGATTATTTCTAATTCATGGTGGATGTATATTAATTCATTAGTAAAACATAAAGATGGGAAAGTAAGTATTGATTTAATCAGATATATTGATGCATATAAACGATTCTTCTCATTTTTATCAAAACAAGGAGATTTCTATTTATTCAATAATTTTTGTGATAGTCTTCTTAAAAAATTTGTAAAAATGGATGACTTATCTCAAATCGGTATTACCAAATTTATCAGTTCTTTTTCTAAAAAATTGCAGGAAAATCAAAAGTTTCAAAAATTATTTGAATTACAGATATTGCAAGCATTTTTAAGAAAATCAGTTGCAACTTCTGAATTCTTTCATTTAAGTACGGAATCGTTGGGTAAAACGATTTTTAATATAGAACCTGGTAAACGAGCATTATTTCTTTATATAATTTTGGAAGACGTATGTTTAAAGTATGATTTAATGGAAGATTCTGCTGAATTTGTCAGATTGATTAATAAATTATTAATTAACCGTCTTCCAGGATATTTAAAAACCGAGTTTAGTAATATTAGTAGAATTTCAATTAATCAAAGAAGTTTTGATGCAATTTTAATTGATTTAGAAGAATTGATATATTATTTGAACGATATTGGAGAATATTCATGGATTATTCTTTTCATACGCAATATTTTCTCAAAAATTCAGGAATATAATTCATTTGGAGAAGCGGTCACTTATACCCGAAGATTTATAGATTTTTCAATAAATAGAAATCGATTTGAAATTGCATTTGATATTTACGATTTTCTAGAGGATTTGTTTATGTATAAAACAGATTTATCATATGATAATTTATTAATCGAATTATGGGTTGAAGCATGCAAGAAGTTTGTAGTTATGAAAGAAAAAAAATTTCTTCTTCAATCCTTGGAAAAATTAGATAATCACTTAAAATTGCCTCAAAAAAATAATGATATATTTCATTATTTCTATACTTGTAATATTATATGGCAATTTAAATCTATGTTCTTTGCATTGGAACAACGAGATTTTTGGAGAATGATGTTCTATCGCGCCCTTTTTGAAGAAAAAAATTATCGTATAGCACAAAAAATACTTACATTTTTAGATGAAGATTTTAGTAAAATAATAACTAATCTTGATGTTCTATATAGTGAAACTAAGCATTTACGTGAAGAAATTTATGCTTTTGATGACAATAATGATACTCCAGATTTATTTCAAAACGATTTTGCTATAAAACAGTTGATTCTTAGTATCAAGAGTAATGGGATAATCTCTTATAGAATGACTTCTACTAATGGTAAATTAATTGATGGTAAAATCTCTGATGAATACTGGAATGATTCTCAATTAGTAGACTTTTATGAAGAACTTTTCGTAGAATCTGAAGATCGTAAATACAACTTTGATTTGAACGAATATGGAGAACTATTGTATATGTTTCTCCCAAAACTAATAAGAAATTTCTTCAAATCATATAAGATGGAAAACTTGAATTATATCCCTCAAATATATTTTGTATTAGAAAATATGACCATTCCTTTTGATCTTATCTATGATAATAACTTTTTCTGTTTAAAATATTCAATTGGTTATAAAATATCCGAAGTTCCACTTAGAGGAATTGGTTTTGATGATATTAAAAGTAAAGATGTCTCATTAGAGTCGTCTAATATAGGATATAATGTTTTAGTAGTTGATTCGATCAATTCAAAAAGTCCTCTAAAATGGAATGAAAATCAAAAACAAAAGGAATTACTTTTTCCATTTCAAGCAGGAGTAGATGAAATAAATTATTTGATAAATTTTTTTAATGAAAGATCAGAAGTAACACAATTGGCAACATTAATAGGTCCTAATTCAACACGAGAGAATATTATATCAAATTTATCTTCTGAAAAATATCAAATTATAGTTTTTGTGGGAAATATCTTCTATTCTAATTGGAGTCCTAAAAATAGTTTTTTTCTCACAAATGACAATCAGATTCTAACATTTAATGAGATTAATCAGATCATAAGTAAGAACTCCTCTGAAATTCAACCATTTATATTTTTCAATTCACAAATTTATGATGTTGATGGAAAAAAAATAAGAAATACATTAAAAAATTTTACAGAAATCGTTGCTCAATTTGACTATGATAAAATTACTGGAATTGCTTCAAAAAATTATCCAATTTTTAATAATGAAACTCGACAAATTATTTCAATTTTCATGGTAAATTTATTTAATAAGGTTTGTCAAGGAGTCGCTTTCTTGAAGGCTCGTCAACAATACATCGCAAACAAGATGGAAAAGGCTTTAAAACAACAAATGAAAAATTCAAATTCCGGGATTACCACGTCTAAAATTGATTTACGTAGTACTTTAGTAATTTCATGTATTTCATTATTTGGTAAACCGTGGAAAGAGATAAATTCTTAGATGATTTTTTTGTAAAAACAAATAAATATAAAATATTAAAATATAGTTAATTTACTAAATTTATTATTGTGAAGACTAAAAAAGAGTTGATATAAATTTCAGATAGGATAGTAGAACTGCGAGTGGAAAACAAACGCTTGCGAGAACAAATAACTAGCTTGGAAAATAAAATATTGACCTTAGTAGGGATGGTAAACATAGAATCTAGTGGGGGTGTGGAAAAAAAAAATGTACTGAACGATATGTTAATAAATTTAATTAATTCAACAGAAGATCAATTGAATATCGTAACTCCTAAGATAGATGAGTTTTATGCAAAAGAACTCAAAAGAATTGTTGGACGAGGGATTCCAGTCCTATTAATTACAACTGATAGGAGTGAATATTCCAAAAAAAGCGTCTATATTTATGATGATTTAAAGAATACCCAAGGAATTAGCATTGTAAATAATCCCAACGTAAGGTTTTTATTACTTTTTAATACAGAGCAAGCTATTTATTCCGGGAGTACTCTAGACAAAGAAGAGCTATCCAAATCAATACTAATAGTTACAAAAATACAAGAGAAATCTAAGCTAAAATTGATTGCAGAGATATTTTCTCTAATGCTTCCCACATTTATGAGAAAATGACTACTTCTTTCTTTTTAGATTTTATAAAAGCACAATTAACTTTCAGATAACTATCAATAAATATTGAATTTGTTTAAGTAATTTTAGTATAATGATAAAAAATGGATAACATTAAAAAATCCTTAAGCTCTCAATTTATTTCTGAAATTTTTGGAATAAATTCAAATATATATTTTGAATCTTTAAAATATTTTAAACAAAAATCTGAAAAACTTAAATCTTATGAGATAAGATTAAAGGAGTGGAGGGATTTTTATGTTAATATTTATGGTTATGACATTAATTCAGATTTATTTCTTAAACACACCTATTTTGTATTACTCATAGAGCTTTTAATATATTTTAAACTTTCCAATTATAAGAAGTTCAATATTAAAGGAAATTATAAGGAATATTTAACAATCGACTTAGAACAATTGAACTTATTTGAATTTGAGTACTTCCATTGGATTAAATTTAGTAAGGATTTATTTGATAAAATTAATAATCTAATTCAAGATGCGAAATATGCTAAGGAGGAATTATTTAGTAAAATATATCAAGAAATATTTCTTCCTGGTACTCGTCATAAAATAGGTGAATTTTATACACCTTTAGTTTTAGTAAAGAAAATGGTTGAGGACGTCTACTGGATGGGATCAAAAGTTTTAGATCCATCATGTGGTTCAGGTAATTTTTTAGTAAATATCGTAATTAAAATATTAGATTCTGTAGAATTGGATCAAATAAAGGTTGAAGCAATAGCAAATATATTTGGTTTTGATATTAATCCTCTTGCTTTAGTGGCAACAAAATCGAATATTCTCTTATTAATCTTAGAATATTATGATCTTAAAAATCATACTATACCAGAAATTAACATTTTTTTGATTGATTCTCTTTTTCCTAAGATTTATGAGAAGCAGGCAAATTTAAATATTAAAAGCTTATACCATTCATTTGATATTGTTATTGGAAATCCCCCTTGGATAACATACAAAGATATTCCTATAAAAAAATATCAAGATAGAATTCGTGAATTATCAGAAATTTTAGGAATTAAACCAGAAAGCCAATATATTACCCACATTGAATTAGCGGGGATATTTTTTTACGCTATTCCAGAAACATTTTTAAAAAAGAATCGACAAGTCTTTTTTGTTATGCCAAAAAGCGTATTAAATGGAGATCATTGCCTTAAATTTAGAGCATTTTCTATTTTTGGTAAAAATCTAGAAATTTGGGATTTTCCAGATAATTATTTTTTTAATGTGAATCATATTTGTTTAAAAGCAGAATATATCGGTAAAAATAATGATATTTCAGTTGAAGATAGATATCCAATAAAGACCAAATTATTTGATGATAAACTTGAAATAAAAGAAGAAACATACTACTCCAGTTTAAAAATTGAAAAGGATGGTGCAAAATTAATACTACCTACACAGCAATTAGAGTTTTTAAATTCTTTAGGAAAAAGTCCCTATAAAGGTAAATTTTTCCAAGGTGCTACAATCGTTCCAAGTACTTTGATCTTTTTTAAAAAAAAAGAAAAAAAAGAAAATTATTTCATAATTTCATCCGATCCAGACGTATTATCTCGAGCTAAAAAAAAATGGTCTTTTCAATTTATAGATAAAGAAATTGAGCAAAGGTTTAAATTTAAAACTTTTCTAAATTTAGATCTTCTTCCTTTTTTTGTCAAACATACAAGAAATATATTTCTTCCAATAAATGATCAATTTGAATTGAACTTTAATTTCCTAAAGAAGTACCCCAAAGCTTTGCGGTTTTATAAAGAAATGAATAAGATTTATCAACAAAATAAGAAAGAAACTAGTAGTATTAGCACTTTATTTGATAACATAAATTATTGGAATAAACTTACAAAACAAGTTAATAATAAGTCATATATTGTTGTTTATAATGCAAGTGGATCTACCTTAAAAGCAGCAGTTATAGACAATGATAATCAAAAAATGATTATTGGATCTGAGAATTATTATTACTCCACTGATTCAAAGAATGAAGCTTATTACTTATCAGCACTGTTAAATGATCCTAATTTATCAAAAAAAATTAGATTAATAAAAAGTTCAAGACATATCCATAAGAGACCCTTTTTATTTCCAATCCCTCTCTATGATAAATCAAATCCTCTACATAAACAATTAGCAAAAATTAGTAAGAAATGTGAGTTATTAGTCTATGATTTATATATGAATAATCCGAATATAAACTCGGAAAAAGTAAAAACGTTTTTGCATCAAAAATTAAAAAAAATACAAAATTTATCTGAAAAAGTTTTATTTGAATAAGATTTTATTATTGATTTGCGAACCTTTATCTGTCTTGATTAATTTATCTAATATGACAATGTGTGAAAAAGTAAAAGTAATAGAGAATAATAAAATTGAGTTTTATAGATTTAGGTATTAGTAAAAAAAATAATATTGCTTTAAAAAAGTTAAATATTTTAAAACCGACACCTGTACAGAAAAAAGCGATTCCTCTTGTTTTAAAAGGCAATCATTTAATGACCCAATCTCGAACTGGGAGTGGGAAAACACTAGCTTTTATTCTCCCCATTATTGAGCAGTTAAAATATCTTAATAATGAAGCTTTAATTTTAGTCCCTACAAGAGAGCTTGCCAAACAAATAAATAAAGTTATTAAGGATTTAAGAAATCCTAAAGTCAAATCAATGACAATTTATGGTGGTGTCTCTATTAACAATCAAATTCAAAAATTAAAGAATGGAGTTAATATAATTGTCGGTACACCAGGTAGAATAATTGACCTTTACAAAAGAAAGGAACTTAGGCTTAACAATATTCGTTTTGTTTGTTTAGATGAAGGAGATCGCCTTTGGGACATGGGATTTGCTCCTGATGTGAAATATATTTTAAGCAAAATAAGATCAGATTTTCAATTTATGCTTTTTTCAGCAACTTTAGATTCAGATATGAGAAAATTGGTTAAAACGCATACAGGAAACAAATTTGAATTTTTAAATTTAAGCAGAGACAATCTAACTGTTGGAAGTACATTACAGGTCTATTATTTAATTGAAAGATTTGAGGAAAAGTTAAGGACATTTATCAAAATTTTAAAGCTTGAAAAACCAAAACATGCGTTAGTATTTGTTAATACAAAAAAAACCTCATCGTGGTTAGAAAAAAGACTAAAATCATACAAAGGTATCAATTTAAAAATAGGTGTTATCTCAGGGGATTTATCTCAATTTAAGAGAGAGAAAATTTTACAGAAATTTAGGGATCATGAGATTAATTTACTTATTGCAACTGATGTGGCGGCAAGAGGTCTTGATATAGATAATATATCTCATGTGATAAATTATGACATACCAAAGTTTCCCGATAATTATGTTCATCGAATAGGGCGGACCTCACGAATGCGTAAAAAGGGAATTGCAATTACTCTTTGTTTAAAAGATGAATATGAATATTTATGTCATATTGAAGGCCTAATCGGGAAAGAAATTAAATTAAGAACCTTATATAATAAAAAGAAAGAGAAATATCATAATCCTTTTTATTAAGGTTAAAGTCCTAAGTAAATTTCTCCTTCCATTTTTCAACTTCAGCTAAAAACTCTTCTTTTATATCTTCTTCCAATGGTTCTTTTATTGACCTTAATCGACTGATCCATTGCCTAATAACATTTACAGCTACAGCACCGTGCGATTGTAATACAATATCGGCGATCACTTGTAAATCTTCACTTAATTTATTACCATTCTGAGTAGCTGTGGTTTGTGACAAGTTGTTAAATTTTTCACTTAAGCTTCCTCCTTTTCCACTTTCCTCTACAGATTCTTCAAACTTCTCAAATGATGGACTAAAATCTAAATTAGTTTTGCCATCTTCAACAATATATTTTTGTTTTAACTTTAAAAATTCTAATTCAAAATCTTCCTTAATTTCAGTTTCAAGTGGAGTTCTAATCATTCGTAGTTTGCTAATCCAGTCTTTAATTTCCTTAAGAGCCATAGAATATCCTTCATTTTCTAATATAATATCAACAATATTTTGCAATTTCTTACTTATTTCAGTTCCACTTAATTCCCCTAAGTTTTCCTCAATAGTATTAAATAATTCTCTCATTTCTTTTTCAGAATCAGATTTATCTGAATCATCAGTAGAAGCCGATTCATCTTCATTCCCAAATTGTGATTGTGCCATTCCTGGACTAGTATATTCTTCTTCATAAATTGATGATGCTGTCATCTTTTCAGAATGGATGCTTTGTGATTGTACATCTTTTCCAATTGCTTCCTCTCTTGTTGATTCATCAGAAGATATTGATTGGTGCAATATTCCCTCTTTCCAACTTAATAAATCCTTCTTAATTTTTTCTTTAAATGGTTCTTCTAAAGTCTCATTAACGGAGCGTAGACTCTTTTTCCATTCAATAATTTCGGAATAGCCCTGTAATTTCAAAATTACTTCTATAAATTTATCAATTTGCTCGCCTATTTCCGTGCCCTTAAGATCATCTATTTTATCCATCAATAATTCGAATAGGTTATTAATTTTTTCTGGATCAAGAGGTTCAATCTCAGCAGGTGTAATCTCAAACTCTAATTCACCTTTAGTATCTGCTTCTATAATTGTTGGTCTAAAATCTGGAGGATAAATTAATTCTAAGTTAGAAAATTTCTTATTTAATTTATTGAGTTCATTGATCACATATTCCTTCATTTCATCATCTAATGGATGATAGTGTTTCTCTAATTTCCCTACTAATAATTTTAATTCTAAAATATCAAGAGAGATTCCGTCCTGTTCAAAGGCAACATCTAATAACCTCTTTAATTTCCTGCTGATTTTTTTTCCTGTATAATCATTAATATTTTCAATGATTTCATTAAAACCTCTGTTAATTTCAATTTCTTTTGAATAAATTGCTTTATTTTTAATTCTCTCAATAAAAGGTTGAAAAATTTTGAGTATAGGTAAATATGTTGTAAAAAATCCTCCAATTTCATAAGTTGATTTATTATTTAGATGATGGCAGATTCCAATAACTAAATAAGAATTATCCCCTATAATCGCAATAGTTTCATTACTTTTTATTTGTAAATATTCAATATTCGTTATATTTGCCAAAGCTATGGCATGCTTATTATCATGAGATTCCGATGAAATAATTTTTATTTGTAAACCAATAGAAGAAGGTTTTTCTTTAGAAATTTTCTCTTTTAACTCATCAATCAATTCCTCTTTTGGCTTTTCCTCTTTTTTCTTTACTTTGGCAAAATTTTTTTTCCATTTTTCAATATTTTCTAGGAGAAGATATTGAGTGTTTGAATCCAGATGTTTTCTGATAACTAGGAGTCTATTCAACCAGCCTTGAATACTTTCTATAGCCATAGACTCTGGATTTATTTCAGAAATAATTGATAATATCTCTGCAATATCATGACTTAATTCAAATCCCTTTAATTCTGCTACTTTTTTAGCAGTAAGATCAAGTTTATCTTCAATTTCCTTTTTTTGCTTTTTTGTAATTAATTGCCCTTTATATCCTGGTTTTTTAGAGATTTTTGTTTTTTTAGTATCTTTCCTCTCTATTTCGAGACCTTTTGAGTAATCCAATGCTAATTTCTCTAATGGGATAAAATCTTCAATATGAGGCACTATTATAGTCAAATTACTAGTACATATTTCTAATAATATTGAAATAATCTCTTTAATTTTCTCATTATTATCAATTTCCCAAAATTTTTCTGTTGAAACTTTAAAAATGCTAAGATAATTTGTTAATATATTATTTATAGAAGATTTAATTGATTTTATTTTATTTAAAGAGACTAAATCAGTTCCTAAAGAAATTTGATCAACTCGCTGCTCGATTGATTCTCCTAATCTACGTATAAAGACTTTAAGTCCCTCAATATGCGATATATTATTAGATGGGGTCATTTCATTTACGACATCCTTAAATTGGGTGAACATATTAGTTACAATTTCTTCTGATTCTGAAATTTTTTGTTTAACTAAACTAATAAGTTTATTTAAGTCGCGACCATCTATACCCGATTGCATTTTAAGAGGGGAAATTAATTCTATAACTTCATTTAATATTACTTGAGCAAACTTTTTTACATTATTTTCAACTTCAGCTAAAATCTCTGTTGTTTGAATAGAACTTTCTTGTTTACTAATAGTATCAATTAAATCTTCCGTAATACTTTCAAAATCTTGATAAATAGCTTCCTGAAATCCCTCTAATGAAAAAGTATTTTTAGGATTTTGAGTATCATTCTCTTCAGAACTATTTGCTGATCCAGATAAACTATTAATTAACAATGCAAATGGAGGGATAATAATATAGTGAGGTAATGATTTTGAATATTTTGGAGTAATAATTATAATCAATTTTTTTGAAATAAGCTCATCAATAATTTCTTTTACATCGTTTTCTGAAAGATTTGGGAGAATACATTGAATTTCACTAAAAGTATAAGGTAGTCTCCCTAATCCATCAAGATATATTTTAATAGCATTATCAGATAACCCATTTGACTTTAAAAAAGTTTTCATTTTCATGACCTAAAATATTTTGTTATCTAAAACAATTAAATTGCTTATTATATCATGAAAAAACTTATTTTTTAATATTCTCAAAAACAAATGATTTTACAATATCATAAAATTCTCTTAAATTTAACATCATTTTATGAATTTCCAAATAAGCTATTAAGAATCAATTATATTGACTTTTCCTTTTCATTTTTCCTTTTGTCGAAAAATAAAAACATAAATAATCTCAATTTATTCTGTATTTGGAAAGAAAGACAAATTTCTATCTAATTTTAAAAATATTCCTAACATCACTCGAAGAGGAAAACAATATAAAAAGATAAGAAGAGGATTAATATTGATTAGATCGGGAGAAATAAATGAAATTATAGTAAAACAAATAAACGATTTAGTTTCGATTATAAATCAGGATTTAATCTATGAATTTGTGAATGAAAGTATGCACTATAAGTTAACAGGCTATTCTAGTAAAGATTTAATAGGCAGAAAACTCTTGGATTTTATATATCTTGAAGATCATAATAACGTTATATATGAATTCGATAATTTATTACATACTAGTATCCCTTATCTTGCATTAAGATTCAAGCATAAAGAAGGGCACTTTATTTGGATTGAATCAAATGGTAGACAATTTGTAGATAAAGATGGAGAATTAAAATTTCTCATAATATCAAGAGACATTACAAAAAGAAAGATAGCCGAGGATAAGTTGAAAGAGTCAGAAGAGAAATATAGACTGATATCTGAAAATGCTAATGATTTAATTAGAGTTTTAAATGATAGATTCGAATTCGAATATATCAATGAAAATGTACATAAACGTTTATTAGAATTTACAGAAAAAGACTTGATTGGTCAAACTCACCTTCCATTTCTCCATCCTGAAGATATCAGACATGCTATTCGGTCTACAGTTAAGAATTTAAAAAGAGGAAAAGGCTCGTATGAAGCCAGATTTAAGGATAAATTTGGAAATTATAAATGGTTTGAATTTGCGGGTAAATATTTTTATAATGGTAAAGGGCATAAGAAGATTCTCTCAATAGCGAGAGATATTAATGACCGCAAATTGGCAGAGGAAAAATTAAGAGAATCCGAAGAAAAATATAGATTAATCTCCGAGACTGCTTATGATTTAATTGGAGTATTAAATAAGAAATTTAAATATGAATATATGAATATTAATGCATTTCAACAAATTTTGGGGTACACAGAAGAAGATATTATTGGAAAATCTGCTTTGAAATTCATTCACCCTGATGATTTAACAAGAATATCTCGAACACTATTTGAAGGATTTAAACATGGTGAAGGTGGAGCGGAATTACGTTTTCGACATAAAGATGGTCATTGGGTATGGATTGAATCAAAGGGAAAAGGTTTTTATGATATAGATGGAGAATTCAAAGCACTTATTATTTCAAGAGATATAACAGAACGTAAAAGAATTGATAGGAAAATAAAAGAATCAGAAGAAAAATATCGAGAACTTTATGAAGATGCCCCTAATGCCTACTTTTCAATCGGAAAAGAAAATAAAATTACAAATTGCAATAAAGCAGCAGAGAACCTTCTTGGTTATACAAAAAATGAATTTAAGGAAATGAGTGTGTTAGATTTATATATTAACGATGAGAATAGTTTAACAAAAGCTAAACAACTTTTTAAAAGGTTCCTAAAAGGAGAAAAAGTTCAAGATCAAGAATTAATGATAAAAAAAAAAGATGGGACAACAATTTGGGTCAGTTTAACTGTAAAACCTGTTTTTGATCAAGAAGGAAATATCATTGAATCTCGATCTATGGTATTAGATATAACCGAACGCAAAAAGGCAGAAAAAGCTCTAATTTTATCTGAAGAGAAATACCGCAGAGCTTTTAATAGAGCTAATTTTTATAAAGATCTCTTTGCTCACGATATAAATAATATTCTTCATATTATTAACTCTTCAGCAGAACTTATTCCTTATCATGTAGGTGGATCTGAAAAATCTAAAGTTATAGAAGATATTTCAAATATTATAAGAAAACAAGTTGAGAGAGGTGCTAAATTAGTTCAAAATGTAAATACTTTATCTCAACTTGAGGAAGAAAAAATTTATACTAGTCCTACAAAAATATGCAAATTAATGGAACAATCAATTGAGTTTGTCAATAAAGCATATGATGATAAAAACATTAATATCACTATAAAATGTGATATAGATCATTTAATTGCTGATGCTAATGAGCTTCTCCAAGATGTATTTGATAATATTTTAATAAATAGTGCTAAGTATAATGAGCACCTAAGTATTGAGATTGATGTTAATGCAACAGAAACTCAAATTGAAGGGAAAAAATATATCAGAATGGAATTCAGTGACAATGGAATAGGAGTCCCAGACGATAGAAAGGAAATAATATTTAACCGAGGTAATAGAGAATTAAAAGGGTCAAAAGGTATGGGAATAGGTTTATCTCTTGTGAAAAAAATAATTAAGGGATACAAGGGAAAAATATGGGTTGAGAATAAAGTAAAAAGTGATTACTCAAAAGGAAGTAAATTTATCCTCTTAATTCCAGAAATAGTCTAAATCGTTTCTTATGATTAAAAATATTATTTTATGATATTAGATTTTAGATTCTTAACCTAATTACCTGTAGTTTTTATCTCTTTTCGTTTTTTATAATACATCAATTTTCATATAGTATTCAGATAATAAAGCTAAATACATATAAAAACAATGCCTTCATTATTTATAAATCGCAAAACTTTTCTTATGCAAATTTTTATATTACAAGAGTGTTATAGATTTAATAAGATTTAATTAATAATTTTTGATAATTTAAAAGCGAGGATTGATATATTTGCCAAGTCGTCGGGGAGACGGAACACTTGTTTTCAAAATTTGTTTTTATGGCCCAAGTTTAGGAGGAAAGACTACGGCGTTGGACTGGGTTTATAAAAAAGAGGGATTAGCCACAGGAGATATGCAACAGATACAAGACCCAACTGGCCGAACACTCTTTTTCGATCGTGTAGTTGCAAGGGTTTCAAATGTAGTATTTCAAGTTTATACCGTAGCTGGGCAGCGAAGACATAAATTTCAACGACAAACAGTTCTCAAAGGAACTGATGCATGTATTTTTACCTGGGATTCGTTAATAGATCAATGGGGCGAGAACATTTGGAGTTTAAAAGAATTACTCCGATTCTACGGAGATAAATTAATACCCGCTAAAGAATTTGATCCCCCAGAAGTACCAACAGTAGTTTTAGCTAATAAAAGGGATTTAGAGGACATTGTAGAGATATCTAAAATACGTCAAGCACTTGATACTGCAAAACTGAACCATGTACTAATATATGAGACTATTGCTATTCAAGGAGTTAATGTAAAAAGAGCTTTTGTTTATGCTGCTCGTCAAGCAGTGCTCAATCATTACAAAAAACTCTCTGGAAAATCTATGGAGAGTGCTTAATCTAATTTTTTTCTATTAAATTAAAATGAATTTGATTCAGATAACTCTAAAAATCTAAGATATTCATAAATTTAATTCCTTACAAATCATTTAAGCCTTATCTTCTAAGATTGGGAGTTAAATTCATAAATTCTATAAGATTAACTTTCTTTATATAAAATTTTTTATCCAAGCTCCGGAAAATATTTAAGATAAAAAATTGTTTATTGAATCGGTCTTTTATGTATAAAATCTCTCATTTTTCCGATTTACATAACATTTTCTCTGGAATTAAGATATATGATAACTCCGCCCGCAATAATATTGAGCGAAGCGCCTATTATTGGTCCAATAATAGCGAAACCAGGATCATATATATCCCAAAATTCAAATTCATATCTAAAAAGACTGATATAGTCATCATCATATAAGTCAGAGAAAATAAATTCAGTGTAATTTGTCGTAGTGATTTCTATTGCGATGACATAGACAATTATAGCTATAAGTATTAAAATTCCTTCTCCAATTAATCTAATACCAATATTTTTAGAGTCTTTTCTATTCTTTTTTAGTCTATTTGCTTCACCTATAGGTATTAATGAGCAAAAAAATATTATTATAGCACTAAAAATACCTGATAAAAATATAGGTATCATATATTGTGCTGGTTCCTCCAAAGGTAATAAAGTTGTAGTAGTACTAAACCCAGGAATCTTATTATAATATAATCCCCACATCCAATAATATTCCTTAATACCCATCATATCAAAATAAGCCGATGGAGTAAAAAACGAGATAAAAGTGAGGATACCCGCGATAAGAGGTAGAATCCAGATGTATCTTCTATAATCTAATGATTTACTAGTTGACTCTTCTTTTTTTTCACCTTTATTAATAAATGAAGATATTAATAGTATTATACCGCTAATTAGAATTATAACCCAAAAGTAATTTTTAATGTATTTTATCTGTCTAATTTTGATCGCTCATTTATTGAAGATTTTATGATTTGGACTAGATTTATTTTGTTAGGATTTAATTTTATAGAAATTTATTAAATATAAATTTTATTTTTAAGAGAATATTCAGCTATAAATATATTATTTCTGGCTCAATTTTTTCATGAGAGAGTTTTAAGTATCCATAGGAGTTAATTTTAGTAAATCTTTTATCTGTTGGAGAGCCAGGGTTGATATATAATTTTCCATCTTCCCAAGTTTCATTAAAAGGTCGGTGTGCATGTCCAAAAATTATGACATCATAATTAGATAAATCAAATCTTCTGTTTAAAAGCTTTATAATATTGTGAGGTCCACCCTCACCATGAGTAATAAATATTTTATGTCCAAATAATTCTAATTCCATTTTTTCTGGAAGTTCTTCCTTCAAATTTGAATCATCCATATTACCTTTAATTCCAATAAATTTCTCCTTACTGAATATATTCTGGAAGTTTTCATATATGGTATAACTTGTATAATCTCCTAAATGAATTAAATAATCAATTTTCTTTTCTTTAAAATCATCTATAATTTTATTTAAGATGGTTGGAAAATTTGAGTGTACATGTGTATCGCTTATAAGTCCTATTAATACTTGTTCTTCATTCATCTCTGACATCTTTCTCTGCATCTTTCAATCTAATTTTTACAACTCTTAAAGCAAAATTGACTAATTCCTCGAGATTTGCCCATCTCCCTTTGTTAACCATTTCTTTAATCCAATAGTATAAGTCTTGGTTAATAGCAACAGTAGTAAGTATTGGCTTTAATTCTAGCTCTTGATCAGAGTCTATTTTATTTAACAACCAAGAAACAATGTTTGTAACAAATTTAAAATTATCACCCGCTAATATTCCGTAAGATTTATTCAAACTTGAAAATAGTGATAAATTTCCGATAGCAACGACTTTTCCAGAGTTGTAATGTGAAACCCCCGCGATTGGAAGATGTTGTTCAGATTTTTCTAACCATTCATCCCCATTGAAATACTTTTGCCATGAAGAATTTGCTGAAGAAAATGCTAAGCCATTCACATCAATATCTTCATCTTCAATCGATTTATCGATTTTTATAGAACAGCCATTAGAATGAATAATCTGAGTAATATCTCTTGTGATAAAGTGACTTCTAAAATCTCTAATTATGGGGTGAGAATTCTCTTTCGAGAAACTTTTATCATCAAATAATATATCTGAATTAAAAGCAATACCAAAGTTTTTGGTTAATTCAGAAAGATTATTTTTATTTTCATAATCCCCACCCCCATCATTAATGATAAGGAGGCTTCCACCATTCTTAACATATTCAACTAAATCGTCGATTTCGTCAGGATCAAGATCTGGACCAAGATGAGGTACACCGATTATAAAGAGATCATAATTATTTAACTTTTCACAGGTTAGACCTGCTTCAATTTTTCCCAATTTAAAATCAGAATCAAAAAGATACTGAATAAAATCAGTAAACGCATTGTTTTCAATTGTTAATTTATTATTATGGGAGTGATCGAAACCTATTGCTATATTCTTAGTCATAATTTCTAGATGGTAATTTTGGTATATAATATTGATTTATTATTAGCTATTTAAATTATAACTTAAATAATTATTTTTAGTGTCATTTCTTATGTAAAAAATTCTTAATTGATAAAACTCTCATATAAGAAGTATACAAATAAATAAACTATAGTTTTAATAGATCAAGTATTTTAATTAATTTATGCTAAAAAAGAATTATAAAGAAATCGAAGAAAAAGAAGCTATATTAGCTGATGGAACAAAAGCAGATGGAATTTCTATTAGATGGTTAATTGATGAAAATTTAGGGGCTAAGAATTTTGCAATGAGAAGAATAAAGGTTGGAAAAGGGCAAAAAGTTCCTCTTCATAATCATTCTGAGGATCATGAAATATATGTGTTATCTGGACAAGGAAAATTCTATAATGATGAAGGTAAAGTTGAAATTGCAAATGAGGGTGATTTTGTATATATTCCGCCTAATGAAAGACATGGAATAGATAATATCGGTGAAGATAATCTAATCTTTCTCTGTCTAATTCCATACTTGAAAAAGAAAGAATAAGTTTTTTATGGTTCTTGTTCACACTTTCCAATTGCTACTACGAAATCATCTTCGTAAAGTTTAATTACTCGAACACCCTTAGCTGTTCTATGAGTGATTCTTATAGAATCTACTGGCAGTCGGATCATTTGTCCTTGTTCTGTTCCAATTAATAAGTCCATGTTTTTAGCAATTTTTGTGGCAATGACCCTATCATCTTTAGTTTTATCAAGCGTTATATTTTTTACTCCTTTTGCCCCTCGTCCAGTTTTTCGATATTCTTTAACGTAGGTTCTTTGACCATATGCATTTTGGGTAAGAGTCAATATTATCTCATCATCAGATACAAGGAGTGTATCGATAACTTCATCATTTTCTCTTAATTCTGCTCCCTTTACTCCCATAGAATTTCTACCTAATTCACGTAATTCTGATTCATCGAATCTTACTGCATATCCTAATTTTGTAGCTATAAAAATATCTTGGAGTTCATTTGAGAGTCTTTTAGCACTTACCAATTCATCATCTGGTCTGATTCTTTGTGCTCTTACTCCTGTGGTTTTAAATTTAGAGAATAATTTTAAAGGGACTTTTTTGATAATCCCTTTCTTTGTAGTCATAATAAGCATTTCATTCGTATTGAAGTTATTAATTGGTATCATAGCAGAAATATTTTCACCTGATTGTAGAGGGATAAAATTAATAATTGGCTTTCCTCGCGCAGTTCGCTTTTGTAACGGTATATCAAAACATCTAATGGAATAAACCCTTCCTTTCGAAGTGAAAATTAGAATGGTATCATGAGTTGTACTAACAAATAGATCTGTAATAAAATCTTCCTCACGAATAGTCATACTCTTTTTCCCACGACCTCCTCGTCTTTGAGCTTGATATTCTTCTAACGAGATTCTTTTAATGTATTGGTTTTTTGTAAAAATTACTATGGTGGTTTCTTTTTTGATTAAATCAATCTTTTCAATTTCTTTTATTTCATGATGCTCCACCATTTTGATTTCAGTCTTTCTATCATCACCATACTTTTTGTTTAATTCCATTAAATCATTTTTGATAATGTTTAAGCGAACTTGTTTTTCTTTCAGAATTTTATTGTATTCCTTAATACTAGCTTGTAATGATTTTTGCTCATCAACTAACTTTTGCTGTTCCAAATTTGTTAATCTTGATAATGGCATACTCAAAATTGATTGGACTTGTATGTCACTTAACTTATAAGTGGTTTTTAATTTAGTTTTAGCTTCATTAGTATCTTTTGAACTTTTTATCAAATTCACTACATTATCAATATCATTTAATGCAATTAAAAGCCCCTCAACCCTATGAAGCCGATCTTTTGCCTTTTTGAGAAGATACTCTGTCCTTTTTTGAATGATTATTAATCGGTGCTCAATATATTCATTAATTATCTCTTTTAGATTGAGGATTTTAGGTTGTTTACCTTCATTAATTAAAACTAAATTTGTTATGTTGAAAGTTGTGAGAAGTCTCGTTCTCTTAAAGAGAATATTTTTTACTATGACTGGTTGAGCATTTTTAGCTAAATCTAATACAATACGCATACCTTTCCTATCTGACTCATCTCTCAAATCTCTAACATCTTTAAGAATACCATCCTTAATCAATTTGGCAATAGATTCAATTAAATCGGTTTTATTCACCAAATATGGGATCTCTGTAATGATAAGACTAGTCTTTTTCGCAGTTGTTTCAGTTTCGATTCTACCGCTAATATTTATGGTCCCATTACCAGTATGATATGCATTTGAGATTCCATTAGTATCAGTAATAATACCACCTGTTGGAAAATCAGGTCCTTTTATTATCTCCATTAATTCCTCTATTGAAATATCAGGCTCATTAATAGTTGCGATAATACCATTACAAACTTCTGTTAAATTATGTGGTGCCATAGATGTTGCCATTCCTACAGCAATACCTTTTGTACCATTTAACAAAATATTTGGAAGTTTTGCTGGTAAATATAGTGGTTCAACAGTACTATTATCAAAATTAGGTACAAATTCTACTGTTTCTTTATCAATATCTTCAATTAATTCATTTGAAATTTGAGACAATCTTGCTTCAGTATACCTATAAGCTGCGGGAGGATCTCCATCTATTGACCCAAAATTCCCCTGTGGATGGATTAATGGATATCTTAAAGAAAAATCTTGTCCCATTCGAACTAATGCATTATAAACAGCCATATCCCCATGAGGATGATAATTCCCTAAAACTTGCCCTACAATTTTAGCACATTTAACATGTGAACTATTATAATTCCAATTACTTTCTGCCATAGCATAGATAATACGTCTATGTACATGTTTGAGTCCATCTCTAACATCTGGAATGGCCCTCCCAACAACCACGCTCATAGCATAATCGATGTAGGCACTTTGCATTTCATCTTTTAATAAAATTTCTTCAATTTGTTCTGAAGTCAATTATGACACCATCTCAATTTTAAATTATTTTAGATTTTTAATTAAGAATTAAACATCTAATGTTTTAACTTCATCAAAATTACTAATAATGAACTTTTTTCTGGCTTTTACTTCTCTGCCCATTAGCTTTGTAAAGATTAAATCATTCTCAAGATAATCTTCATATGTAACTTTTTTTAATCTTCTTAAACCTTTTTTCATTGTAGTTTCATACAGTTCATCAGAGTTCATTTCCCCTAATCCCTTAAATCTTTGAACTTTAATTGAGTCAATATTCTTAAGTTTATATTTACTTTTCATACTTTTAAGGAGATCATCTTTTTCTTTATCTAAATAGACGTATTCCTTTGATTTTTTATATGAAACCTTATATAAAGGAGGCACTGCAATAAATAAATGGCCTGCATCTATTAATGGCCTTAGATATCTAAAAAAGAAAGTTAATAATAAGGTTTCAATGTGAAATCCGTCAACGTCGGCATCACACATAATTATAACTTTATGATATCTCAATTTGCTTAAATCAAAGTTTTCTTCAGTTTCTTCTCCATTTTCTTCTAAATCTCCATTAACGCCATTCGTCTGACTTGATTCTTGGAATCCGACACCTAATGCCTTAATAATAGCTTGAATTTCATTATTTTGTAATACTTTATCTATTCTGGCTTTTTCAACATTAAGAATTTTACCTCTAATTGGAAGGATAGCTTGATAAGTTCTATCTCGACCCTGTTTAGCTGGTCCACCTGCTGAATCACCTTCTACTATAAAAATTTCTACTTTCTCAGGATCATTTGAGGAACAATCAGCTAATTTTCCAGGCATCCTGGCACTATCTAAGGCTGATTTTCTCCTAATTAATGTTCTGGCTTTTTGAGCCGCCTCTCTAGCTATTTTGGCATTAATCGTTTTTAATACAATTTTTTTAGCTGTCTGAGGATTCTCTTCAAAATATTGAGTTAATTTATCAGTTACAATTTGGCTTACTATTTGTCTAATTTCAGGATTGCCCAGCTTAATTTTGGTTTGACTTTCAAATTGAGGATCAGGAAGTTTTACGGATATCACTGCTGATAATCCTTCTCTTGTATCAGCACCACTTAAAATATGACCCTTATACTTCTTTTCCATATAATTTTCTATATAGGAATTAAATGTTCTCGTTAGAGCAGATTTAAACCCCGTGAGATGAACTCCACCTTCAATGGTATTAATTGTATTAGCATATGTTAAAATATTAGTTTGATATCCCTGATTATATTGCATCGCGAAATCAAGGAATATTGTGTCACCATCATCATCATCAGCTGAATCACTTACATAAATTACATCATTGTGTAATGGTTGTTTATCCTTATTAAGGTATAAAATAAATTCTGTAATTCCGCCTTCAAAGTGATATTCTTCTTTTTCATCATTGAATTTATCATGAAGTTCAAACCTAGTATGGGGTGTAAGAAAGGCTAATTCGCGCATTCTATTACTAATAGTGTGAGCATTAAAAATAGGTTCTTCTGGTAAGAAATCAAATATCTCTTTATCGGGATAGAAATGGATCTTGGTATATGACCCCTTGTTGTTAATTTCTACAATTTTTGGTTCTGAGACCTTTTTACCTTTTGAAAACTTTTGTGTATAACATTGTCCATCCCGACAGATTTCTACTTCCATCCAATCTGTTAAAGCATTTACAACTGATAAACCAACACCATGTAAGCCACCTGAAATCTTATAACTTTTGCTATCAAATTTTCCTCCAGAATGTAAATATTCCATAATTACTTCTAGTGCAGGTTTTTTATACTCAGGATGAGTATCAATCGGAATCCCCCGCCCATTATCCAATACTTGAACTGAATTATCATTAAAAAGAGTGACTTTTATTTCGTCTGCATACCCCCCCATTGCTTCGTCAACGGAATTATCTAAAACCTCGAAAATTAGGTGATGGAGCCCTGTTTTTCCTGTAGACCCAATATACATTGCTGGTCTTTTCCGTACACCGTCAAGACCTTTCAAAACCTTAATATCATCTGCATCATAAGAATCTTGATTAGAAGGTTTACCAGGCATAAGAGAACAAGTTTTAAAATTTTAATTTGAAGTCATAAAAATATTCAAAATACTATGAAATTTTATTGATCTACATATAAATAATGGAAATCCACGCATTTAAATATATCTGCAGTTTTTCAACGCTCAAAAATAAGGTTTCTTGGAATCTATACACTCAAAAGAAATATTTTTTAATTAAATATTATGATTTACTAGAAATCGTTACATTTTTTCCAGATATTCAATCCACTAATCATAATTTTCAAAGTTGTTTTTCTGCAAAATTAGAAATTATCATAATTTTCTTCAATTGAATTTTGAAGATTTATTAATAATTTCCACCTAAAATCCATTCCAGAACTTCTTCATAGGATTTTTTAAGGTATCTTCAATATCCTTTTCAAAATCATCGAATATGCTGATATCATAATCCCAGTTTTTAATTATATTCTCTGGATATTTTGTAAAGAATTTTTCAGCAATCTTTTGTATTTCTTCTCGAAGTTTTTTATCTTTTACCGATAATGAAGCATTTGCTACAAATATGAGTTTATTCATTTTCATTATCGTAAATCGCATATCGCTTAGTTGAAAATTAGATAAACCCCCCTCAGAGAGAGTCTCTGCAATAGTATTCAAAGCACTCATAAGCCCTCCAAATAATTGAGCATCAACCTTGGGATCAAATACACGACTGAATAAGACAATTCCTTCTTCAGACATAATCCACAAATCTTGAAAAATCTTTACCAGAGGGTCTCACTTCGATTTTAGGAATTTAAAATATTAAATTTAAAAAAGTTGACTAGTTTTTAACTTTATTTACTTTATTGGCTAATATTTTAGGTAAAAAAAATCCGATATAATATTCAATTGAGCTTGAAATTAGGATTATCCGAGTTATAATTAAGAATACAGTTATATCCGCAATTATAGCATCCATAAACGCAGCAAAACTAAAAGAGATGAACCCAATTAATAATATTTTTCCTTTTAATTTTACTTCAGGATCATCAATTTTAATTGATTTTATTGAGAAAAGAGAACCAGTTATTAACGCTGTAAGGATTGCACCAATTTGAAAAATTAGTGGAAAAAGTGTAGGTACGGCATTGATATCACCTTCAATATGTCCAACTAAATCAGTATCAATAAAAAGAAATACCAAAATTAATAGATCATAGATTGCACAGACAATAATAACTAAAAAAGTAATTATTTTTTCGCTTTCAGTATAAAAAATGTGTACTACAGAGTAAATCCAGCATATCAATGCGATTGGAATAAACATATTACTCATTATTAAGAATGGAATAAGGCTTAATCTTTCATCAGTAAATATCATCCAAAGAAAGGAAGCAGCTCCACCCCACCATGCTGAACTCAAAAAAATCCATGCTAAACCAATTGTAAACAGTTCTTTTCTTTTCAGAGTTATATATTTAAGTAGAATTCTAAAGCCTATTATGATTGAAATTGTAATAAAAATTAGAGCAAAAATACCATTCACTCTATCAATATCAGAAAGTTGATCAAAACCCATTTTTTTCACTAATTGATTTGATTAACTAGGTAACTAAAAAAATACAATTTTTTTATAAATTTATCTATAATAGATAAGATCTTCTATATTAATATATTACTATTATGATAAAAGTAGACATATATAAAATTCACAAAATTACTGAATGTTTTAGAATGTAAAAATAACAAAATTACTTATTTTTTCGAAGTTCTTCTGCCATTTTAACAAAGTCTAAAAGTTGTGTATTAACATCATGAGTTCGCACTAAATGCGCACCATTAAAAATCGCAATTGCAGTAGCAGCTAGTGTCCCATCTAATCTTTTTTCAGGTTCAGGGATATTTAGAGTCGTTCCTATAAAGGATTTTCTAGATATTGCAACTAATATTGGTTTTTCCAATTCTTTAAATTTAGATAAGTTTCCTATTATCTTTAAATCATATATATGAATTTTTTTTTCAATCCAATGACCAATTCCAGGATCCAATATAATTTTATTATCATCATAACCCTTGTTTTTTAGAGATTTAATAGTATTATGGAATTCATCTAAAATCTCCTCAATAGTACATAAATCTCCAGGAATTTTTTTTGATGCCATTATAATAATTGGAAGATCTTTAGAAACTATATAATCTTCTAAAGAAGGATCTGTTTTTAAACAACTTACATCGTTGATAATTATTCTTTTGTTTGTTTTATTAGCAATATCAAAGGCAACTTCAGCAACTTTGCGGTATTGAGTATCCACAGATATTATAATATTATCTGGAATAACTTTACATACAGATTCCATAGCAGTTTTTATACGATTTATTTCTTCTTCTATCGTAATTTTCTCAGACCAAGGGGCAGTAGAACGCCCCCCTAAATCCAGAATCTGGGCACCATTTTGTATCATTTCTAAAGCAGCTTTTTTAACTTTTTCAGGTTTTAAATAAATTGAACCTTTATAAAATGATTCAGGACTGAGATTTATAACTCCAACTATTATAGGGGGGAAATCATCACCGATCTCTAAAAAATTAAATAGTTTTGTATATATCTTCTTCATTACTTATCTATTAAATGCAACAAAATATTTCAAATAAGTATTATTCTATTATCTGCTATGGAATTATTTTCAATCAAGTTACCTCTCATTAAGAAACAAGATCCTTTATTGGAAATTATTATTCAAACTATTAAGGATCAAGGAAAATCAATAATCGAAGGAGATATCATTGTAATTGCTGAGAAAGTAATTGCTATATCTCAGGGTAGGGTAATTAATTTATCAGAAGTAGAAAAAGTATCACAAAGAGCTAAAATATTAGCAAAAGAATATGATATGGACGAAAGATTTGTCGAATTAATCTTGCAAGAATCTTCCATGATTCTTGGTGGGATGAGGCATGTTATTTTAGCAAAAATTAATGATTTTTTAATAGCTAATGCTGGAATTGATCAATCAAATGCAGGTATGGGAAATGTTGTGCTGTTACCAAAAGATCTAAATGAAGTTGCTTGGAGATATTGGAGAGATTTAAAGAAAGAGTTTAAAGTTAATAATTTTGGTGTAATTATTGCAGATTCAAGAGTTCAACCCCTTAGAAAAGGGACTATTGGAATAGCTATAGCAACAGCAGGTTTTGAACCAGTTGAAGATTTACGCGGACATCCTGATCTTTTTAATAGACCTATGGAAATAACAATGAGAGCAATAGCGGATGATCTTGCGAGTGCTGCTCAATTTCTATTAAGTGAAGCTGATCAACAAACACCAGTAGTTATAATCAGGAATAGTAGTGTAGTATTTACAGATAATCCTCAGCTAACTCCGGAGATGAGCCCAGAAGAGTGTCTTTACATGAATATTTTCTCCAAATATCTTCTCAAAAAACAAGAAGAAGATTAGATTTTTTAATATTACAGTCAAATTTTTTAGATAGCTCCTATTAATTTAGTTATAATTTTTGAATATACAATGTAAATATATATAGATACCCTTTTATTTAATAATGAGAGATTCAAAATACACAACAATTGATGATGCTCTTAAGAAAGGCACAGTGAAGGTAAATTTAAGAGGTTGGATTTACAGAGAACGAAAATCGAATAAATTCATTTTCATTGTATTAAGAGATGAATCAGATATAATTCAGTGTGTTGTTTCTAAAGCTAAAAATCCAGAGATCTTTGAAATGGCTGAAAAACTAACAATTGAATCTTCAGTAAAAGTATCAGGTGAATTAAAGAAAGATGATAGAGCACCTACAGGTTACGAAGTTTCAGTTTCAGATTTGGAAATAATTCAAATTGCTGAACCGTTTCCGATTACAGAACACCAATCTCCAGAATTGTTGTATGATAATAGACATTTATGGTTGAGATCCAGAAAATTGAATGCTATTTTAAAAATACGACATACTATTGTTGGAGCGATACATGAATTTTTTAGAAATAATGGATATTATGAGTTTGATGCTCCGATTTTTCAACCTAGCCAATCTGAGGGAGGAGCTACCTTATTTGAAGTAAAATATTTCAACGATATCATATATCTTAGCCAAACATGGCAATTGTATGCGGAAGCAGGTATTTTTTCATTAGGGAAAATATATAATATGGGACCAACGTTCAGAGCAGAAAAATCTAAAACCTCAAGACATCTATCAGAATTTTGGATGGCTGAAATGGAAGCTGCTTGGATGCAATTAGATGAAGTTACCGAAGTTGCAAAGGATGAGATTCGATTTATTGTTAAGCAAGTTTTACAACATAATCGAAAAGAATTAGAAATCTTAGAGAGAGATATTACATTATTAGAGCATTATGTTCAAGCAGAATATCCTACTATTAAATATGCAGAAGCATTAGAAATTCTTAATTCTAAATATAAGATGAATGTTCCTTGGGGTAAGGATTTAAGAACTATTGAAGAAGCAAAAATAGCAGATCATTTTAAGGTGCCTGTTGTAGTTACGCATTATCCCACTGAGATCATGGGATTTTATAAACCACCAAGTAATGATAATCCTAAAGAAGCATTATGTTTTGATATGCTCGCACCAGAAGGATATTGTGAAATTGTAGGGGGATCTGAACGCTCTTTATTAATTGATGATATGATTAGAAGATTAGAATCTGATGGTGAAAATCCTAAAAATTATGAGTGGTATTTTGAATTAAGACGCTATGGTAGTGTTCCCCACTCTGGTTATGGCGTAGGAGTTGAAAGAGTTGTTATGTGGCTATGTGGAATAGAGAATATTAAAGATGCCATACCATTTCCCAGAACTATGATTAGAAAATCACCTTAAGAAATTAATTTTGATTTTCATGCTTAAGTATTAATTGTTATCAATTTTTTATTTATCATAAAACTTTCAATTGATTTTGATCTGATTTAAATGAAACTCTTTGAATATATGGGATATGAATTAATTGAAATGATAAAAAATAGGGATATCTCAGTTCAAGAGTTATTAGAAACGTGTTTTGAAAGGACAGAAGAGAAAGAGGATTTACTTCACTCCTTTGTTAAATTATCGAAAGAAAAAGCTTTAGCAAAAGCAAAAAGAATTGATAAGGATCTTAAAAATGGTAAAAAAGTAGGGGATTTGTATGGTTTGCCTTTGGCCAATAAAGATCTTATATGCATTAAAGATTTTCCAACAACTTGTAGTTCAAAAATATTGAAAGATTATTGTCCACCTTATAATGCATTTGTTATTGAACGTCTCATTGAGGATCAGGGAGCAATTCATATAGGAAATACAAATATGGATGAATTTGCAATGGGAAGTTCTACAGAAAACAGTTGTTATGGCCCTACATATAATCCTTGGGATCTAACAAGAGTACCAGGGGGCTCGAGTGGTGGTTCTGCCGCTAGTATAGCATCAGGACAAACAATACTAGCTTTAGGGAGTGACACTGGCGGGAGCATTCGTTGTCCTGCTTCATTCTGTGGAACTGTTGGATTAAAACCTACATATGGTAGAGTTTCTAGATTTGGATTAGTAGCATTCGCGAATTCGTTAGATCAGATTGGCACAATTACTAAATGTGTAAATGATTCTGCTCTAATGCTTGAAATAATTTCAGGTAAGGATCTCCTTGATTCTACATCAGTAGATAAAAAAGTTGATAATTATACAGAAGAATTAGATAATCCTATTAATAAGAAAGTATTGGGTGTCCCAAAAGAATTTTTTGGAGAGGGTGTAAATAAGGAAGTAGAGAATATTATTAAAAAAGCAATTACTAAATTAGAAGGATTGGGGGCAAAAATAATACCCATTTCAATACCTCACTTAGAATACACTGTTGCAACTTATTATTTAATTTGTATGAGCGAAGCTAGTTCAAATTTAGCGAGATATGACGGTTTAAGATATGGAAATATGAGTGAAAATCTTTCAGGGGATGTTTACGATGTATTTAGTAGGACTAGAGTTGAAAAATTAGGGAGTGAGGTACGAAGAAGAATTTTTTTAGGTACTTATGCCTTATCTGCGGGATATTATGATATGTTCTATATGAAAGCTTTAAAGGTTAGGACTTTAATAAAAAATGATTTTTCAGAAGCTTTTAAAAAATGTGATGCTATTGTCTCTCCAACAATGCCTTCAACAGCTTTCAAAATTGGAGAGTTAATTGATGATCCTTTACAGATGTACCTCGCAGATATACTGACTTGTCCTGTTAATTTAGCAGGTATTCCAGCAGTATCTATCCCCTGTGGTTTTGATGGTAATAACTTGCCTGTGGGATTTCAAATAATTGGGGATTATTTTGATGAGAAAGGAATACTTAACATAGCTTATCAGCTAGAACAAGAATTGAACATCTATCGTAAAATTGCACCAGTAACCAGAGGAGGTAATTAAATATCAGCATTCAAAATAATGATGTTATCATTGGTTTAGAAGTTCATATTTAATTAGTCGATTTTCTATAATAGTATAAGAATCAATTAAATATTCCAGATTAAAATGTATCTTTTTTATAATCAGATCGGATATTGAAGAAAATTTCAGAATTCAATTTTTTTTAAGCATTGAATAAATCAATTATCTTTGTGATTAAGAATTCTACTAATATTTAGTAAATCATCTGAGAGTTATAATTATTTAATAGTTGCAAAGAACAATTAATTAAGTCGTTCTAAAAAATGCAATTATAATTGGTAAACTAAATATTAATTAAAGACAGAGAAAGTAAACAATAGACTCAATATGTCGAAAAAACCAATCTTATTAACCTCTAAAGAAGTAAAAAGACTCAAAGAATTGGAACAACTCTTAATGAAATATAAAAATATTTTAGGTTTAGAAAAAGAAGACATCGATATTGGGATTTCTGCAAAAAATAGGGCTTTTTTGCAATGGTACGAAAAAGAGAAAAAATGGGGTATATATTTACTTCCTTCAGACAATGATTTTACACCAATTCATGAATTAGGTCATATTTTTTTAACAAAAAAAACAGATTACATGTATTTTGCAGGATCTGGTATAAAAAAAAATAAGATATTTGAAGGTCTTTTTTTAATTTTAAATCATTTACTAGATTGTTTTGTCGATTATAATCTGATTCAATTTAAAGGACTATATGAATTATATATTGATGATGCTCATTTATGGAAAGATGCTAAGAATAAAGGTAATATTAAAGGTGAACCAATAAACATTGTTCATAGTTATAAAACAATTATAGGATATTATTTATCTTTAAAAATTATAGATAAAATGAAAAATCATGAGTATTTTATTAGTGTAAAAAATTATCTTAGAAAAGCAAAACGATTTATTCAAAAATTTTATCCTAATAATAAATTCAATTTTCAGTCTTTAGAACAAAAATTGGATGAATTTGATAAAATAAAAGATACTAAAGATCCAAAAGTAATCATAAATTTCTTTTACAAGATATTATATGAGATTTCTATATGGAATAAACGTGAAATTCAATCACAGATGAAATTATTATTTCCTTCTACTAACTAAATACCCTATTTAGTTATAAAGATTTATTACTCTTAATTCGAAAACCAGAACTAAATTATATTATTGAACTTCTAAATTCTAATAAACTATAGATTGGTAAGATAAGCTAGCTTTCTAAAAGTTTTAAATTGTCGTTTCAACGGCTTATATAATCAGAATATGCAAATAAATTAATTAGTCCAATAAAAAAGTAAATTCTACATATTGTATTTATGAAAAGGATTAAAAATTACTAAATTAGATAGATTATAATATTTAAATAGACTAATTAACTGATTTATCAGTATAAGCGAAAATAGTATAGCTAATGAAAAGTATGTTTTAATACCCTAGAAACAACCAAAAATTAATTGGGAGGAATCAATTTCAAATATGAATGATAAACTATATTGTACTGATAACCCAAAAAAAAAACTGAATAATTATAAAAATAATACATTTTTTGATGAAAATATCCAATCTCACCAAAATGATGATTCTACCCAGATTAATAAATTAGTGAGAAAAACTTATGACCCAGAAATAGAGTTACAAATATCCATTGATGGTGTTGGCTTTTTAAAAGGTTATTCTTTGGTTAGAAAATCAATTTTTGTAAAACATGAAGGTAGCCCAAAAGTTAAAAAACTCTTACAATCATCTAAATCTTTTATAGAACGTTGGTATAATGATAAAAAGTCCTATTTAATCAAGCTTGAATATGGATTCAGAAATTCTAAATCACATCAAGGTTCTCAAAGGACATTAGACAGTTATACACCAGAAGGTGAGAAATTGTTTATGGATTACAATGAAGATATTTGGAGAAATAGATTTATTTTAGGAATAACCCACATGGTATATCAATTAAAATGCAAAATAAAACCATTTAAGGGGATGTCATATTTTGGATTTACTGATGATTTAAATAGAAGAATTGAAGAACATATTATGGAATCTTTAGCACCCCGTGGGATTTGTAAGGAAAATCACATGCATGTATCGCTTATAAAATTGCATAGCGCAATTAGGAAAGCAATAAAATTAAATATTAAATATAGTAGACTCTTGTCAAAAGGGGTAACTTTTGAGGAAATTTATACTGATTTAGTTGAAATTAAAGGTACTAAAGAGTATAAAATACGGTTATACTATATTAGAGAGGATATTATTAAATGTTGTTTTGATATTGTCAGAGTAGAAATAACTAGAGGTGTAGGAATAGCACGGGATAGAGAGAGAGAATATACCCGTTCATATAGAAATGATGATGGAACTATTGGAACCGTAGAGAATGGATTAAATGAACGAGAAGGTGGAGGAGGGCGTGGTATAAGCGGTATAGTTTACAAACTTCCTTGGTTGGATATTTTAGGAATGCTATCTCTTGGTGTAAAATACATTTCTATTACTGAAATAATAAAAAAACAATACAGAAATTTAGAGCATCTTAAAATCAGAGAATTAAATCGACAAATCAAAAATATGTTGGGTAAGCAACAAAATGTATACTTAAAATTTATGTTACCAATTCTGGAAAAATTATTAAAATATGATAGAAATATCATGAAAAAAGATATTTTGGATTTATTGGATTGGTCAAATAATAAATTTGACCGATATTTCGGTTCAATTAAATGTTTAAAGGAAATAATTAAAAAATATGGATATTTAGACGTTAAAATTGTTAAAACACATATTGAATCAAAAAAAAAAGAAAATGATCTTTTAGGTACTTCAAGTTATAAATTAAAAACTCTTATGAGAGGAGTTGATATTGGTCAATATAAAGAATGGATAATAGAAGGAAAAACAGGTATTATTATAGGGAAAAAAATTGGTACATCAAGAGAAATGGTATATTATATATATCAACAGATTTCCCATTTGTTAGTAGGAACTAGAGGTTTATCTTTCGACAGCATTCAAAAGAAATTAAGACGGGATGTAGCTATTAAGTCATTGGGTTGTGGAATGAATCCGAGGAATATTATTGGAGAAAAATTTAAGTTAAAATCATATAAAAAAATGACTTGGGATGAAGTTCATGAATTTTATGAGAGACTTTTTGAAAAAAATGGTGTTAGGACTTTAAGTTATAGACAAATTATGGATAAATACTCTCAAAATTTTTAAAATTTATTTATAATTAATTTTTTAAGTTAAGAGTGAATTTTTTATATTTTTATACTTTATAATTTATCAGCTTTGACGCTTTCTAATTTAGAATATAAAGATAAAGAAGTAATAATTGGTTTAGAAATACATATCCAATTAACAAAACTAAAAACGAAATTTTTTTGTAGCTGTAGTACTGATTACCGAGGTGCAGAGTCAAACACTTATATCTGTCCAATATGTATCGGACTTCCTGGTTCATTGCCAGTAATAAACAGAAAGGCGATAGAATTTGCTACACGATTAGCTCTAGCTTTAGATTGTGATATAAACGATTCTTTTTGGTTCTTTAGAAAGAATTACTTTTATCCAGACCTTCCGAAAGGATTTCAGATAAGTCAATATAATAAGGCGGGGGGAAAGGCTTTTGCAGATGGTGGAAAAATTACTATTAAATTAAATTCTCATAAGAAAGATATAATTCTCAATCGAATTCACTTAGAAGAAGACCCCGCAAGACTAGTTCATAAAGGAAGTATAGCAACTTCACCTTATACGCTCGTTGATTATAATAGATCAGGAGTCACTTTAATAGAAATAGTGACTGAACCAGTTATGAGTTCACCTGAAGAAGCACGTGAATTTCTAAAGCAATTAAAATCAATAGTTCAGTATACAGGAATCTCGAGTTTGGATCTTGAAGGATCAGTAAGGGTGGATGCTAATATCTCAATTAAGGGGTATGAGCGTAGTGAAGTTAAAAATATTAATAGTTTTAAAGAAGTAGAACGAGCCTTAAGACATGAAATTGTAAGACAAAAGAACTCACTTAAACGAGGAAAGAAATTACAGCAGGAAACAAGACATTGGGATGATAAAAGAAGAATTACAATTTCTTTAAGAACAAAAGAATTTGAAGCAGATTATCGTTATTTTCCTGAACAAGATTTAGTTCCAATAGAAATAGATAATCTTTTTATACAAAAAGTTAAAGATGAATTACCTGAAATGCCAAATGAGAGATCATTAAGGCTTAGGAGAGAATACAATTTGTCGGAATTTGATTCAGATAACCTAGTTCTGGATAAAGATATCGCCGATTTTTACGAGGAAGGTGTAAATTCTGATGCTTCATTCGGGTCCAATGAATATAAACAATACTGCAATTGGTTAATGAATGATGTTTTAAGAGTATTAAATGAACAAAATAAATCAATAAAAGACACAAAATTGCACCCGCATCAAATCATTGATATTATCAGATACATTAATGAAGGAAAAATTACGACCAAAATTGCAAAAACTATAATAGAAGATATGATAGAAGGTTTTTCCATTTCAGAAATTCTTGAAATAAAAGGTAAAAAAAGAATATCCGATGAAAATTTTCTTATAAAATTAGGGAATGATGTTATAGAAGAGAATCCAAAGATTGTGGAAGATTGTCGTGCAAATCCAAAAGCAAAAGAAGCGTTAATTGGAAAAATAATGCAAAAAACTAAAGGACAAGCTGATCCTCATATTTCTAGAAATATTGTACTTAAACTATTAAGAGAGAAAGGGATAATCAAAAAAAAGAAATGATTAATGAGAAATAATTTTTTCATTTATTAATCCACTATACTTTAAACCATTTATCATCATATCTACGAGAAATATAAATAGTTTCTCGTTCCAAACTTTTGAATTAGGCACTATAGTTTTAAAATATTTATTTGTTATAACTTCAATTGATGAATCTTCATTATACCATTTAATTAAGGAGTTTTTAACTTTAAAATAGAGATCTTCCATCTCTTCTAAAATTTGAACGAAATGATCATCTTTCCAAACCCCAAAATGCGCTAAAGAGAGGGAATTAAAATCATCCTTCATATTTCTCAATTTATCAAATGTTTTCAAAAGTTCTGTTTCATGAAAATCAGGTGGCATGAGAGGTACAAAAAAAGCATTTTGATCTAATCTCATCAAAATTGCATCTCCCACAAATATATTTTTATTGATTTTATCAATAATCCCTATAGAATCCATAGTATGTCCAAATAAGTTGACTACTTCTAATTCTAATCCATTTATATCAATAATGTCTCCTTCCTTCAAAGGAGTAATCTCTTCGTCAAAAGGATATAAATCACCCATATTTTCAAATCCTTCAATCATATTTTCAGGATGCTTTAAATTCTCAATAGCATTTTCAGAAGCTAATATTTCAATATCCAAATCTTTCATTGAACTTCTTATTTTTGAAAGTCCTTGAGCATGATCCCAATGAGAATGAGTTAATAAGATTTTATGGATTGGATATAATCCCATCTCTTTGAGTTTTTTTAAAATTTTGCGAATTTTTAAAGTTTCTCCGACATCAATCATTAATCGCATTTCATTATGTTCTACAATATAAATTGAAAGAAATTTCTGCAGTCCCATAGTCATACCATCTAATAAATAATAATTATCATCATATTTACCCTCAGAATTTATAATTACTATATTGATCACCTTCAAAATTTTTTCATAAGAAAATTATCTTTATTACGATTTAAATCTTAAGTTATAAATTTAGAAAGTAAAATTAACTCACTAAAATTTAATTCATTAAAAAAAGAGTATAGAAATAATTTTATATATTTGTAAAATAATCTATTGATAAAAATAATATTAAGGTCAAAAAAAATGAATGTTATGGGTATATCAGGGACTCCTAGGAATAAAGGGAATAGTGAAATTCTTTTAAGGTATGCTCTTAAACCTTTTGAAAATAATGAATGGGATGTTAAAATTTTTCTTTTAAGTAAATTAACAATAAAACCTTGTAATGCATGCGAGTCATGTAGAGAGACTGGTACTTGTATTATTAATGATGATATGCAAAGTATTTATGAAGCGTTTCGATGGTGTAATGCCATCATAATCTCAAGTCCTGTTTATTCTCGAAATATGAGTTCCCAATTACTCTCTGTACTTGATAGACATTATTCACAAAAATTTGATAGACCTTTAGAAGGGAAAGTAGGTGGAGCCATCGCAGTTGGTCGTGGAACATGTGGAGGTCAAACAATCACAATTAATGCCATTTATACATGGATGCTCTCGTGTGGGATAATATGTGTTCCTGGTGAATTAAATGGAGTAACGGCTACAGCTGACGAACCAGGTGATATTTTAAACCAAGAGAATCGGTTAAGACAAGCAGAAATTCTTGGACTTAATATTCTAAAAGTCGCAAAACTACTCCAGAAATAGACATTTACTAAAAAATTGTTTAAATTACTTTTTAAGGTTGTTTCACTGAATTTTACATTCACCCAGAGGTTTAATCGATTGAAAACAGTTAATATATGGAAAGCTATTAAAATTAGTATAAATAACTCTGGTTTCTATTTTTAATCTTTCATGAAACGCTATTTGATATTCTTATAGAAAATTAACTTTGAAAATTAATATTAGTGGATTTTAATCTTAAGAAAAGAATTTTATGAGAAACAGAAATAAACTAATATACAAGTTTTTAAAAAAAAGAAATATAAAAAATTAAATCAATTCGCCTAATGCTGTACTAGCAGCATCTAATTTTAAGTTAATTATACCTAATTTTGCCTCACGAGTGGTAATTATGGTCAAAATATTTCCTTTAATTTCGCTAAAAAGGATTTTACCTTTTTCAGATTCTATTATAGCGCTAAAGAATTGACCTTGTTCCAGTTCTTTGGTTGCTCTCTGACTCGCCTTTAATATTAATGTCACCATTGCGGCAACAGCTTCGGGATCAACCCAACCAGGCAGAGCACTCCCTTTTATTAGCCCAAATTTCTCAATTAAAGCCGCACCGTGAACACCCTTTATCGACTTTAAACTATCGAGTATTTCAGTTATTCTTTCACTCATTTAACTCAATTTGTATTTATGTTATTGAGAAAATTAATTCTTTAATTATTATTTAAGATTTAATATTATTTAAGTATAGGAATCTTGTTTAAAAAAGCAAAATTTTGCCTTTTTCTTGTCAGAAAAATTCAAAGAGAATAGAATACAAAAAATAAAAATATAATTTAGCGATATTATAAACAAGACAACTAAGAAGGAAATGTCTAATATGTTCAATTTCGCTTTTCAAAAGAAATAAACATAAATATCTTAATTTTAATATTTATTGTAACTCGAATCTATTAAAATGAAGTGAAATTTATGGGAAAGGAGATTGATAAAGCTAAAAAGCTATTTAAAGATGCTTTTGATGTTCTAAATGATTATTTTGAAGAAAAACGTTCTGATACTGTTTTGGAGGATGAAAAGAAAGCAAAAAAAGGTAAAGTAGCATTAGCAAAATTTTCTAAGGGTTTGATTGGTACTACTGATAAAATTAATTTCAGGATCTTGATTGGAAATAAGAAAGAGCTTGGAGATTTTATTTATGAAGCTATTTACTTAAGTGATAAAAAGGAACCAAAAATATATGTTTTCAATGTCACTAACGGAAAGCCATGTAATACCATCTTGACAAATTTCAAAGAAGAGGATTGGAATGGGTACAAAAAAATTGAAAAATACAAATCTTTGACTAAATTTTTAGAATCTGCATACAAGGATGGGATATATTATAAAGGAAATAAAGAAAAGAAAGAAGATGCTTTAAATATATTAATAAAAGGGCTTACGAGGTCATTAGAAGCTGTGGGAGATGATGAAAAATCTACGAAAGGAGAAGACAGTCCAATTGCACTTAAGATTGCTAAGTTTGTAGCAGTAGCAGCAGTAACAGCCATCGTTTCAGCAGCATTAACTCCAGCAGTTGGCGTGATTGCAGAAGAATTGATTGGAGGGGGAACTATTAGCGGAGATGTTATTGGACAAGCTGGGGATGCCGCAGTGCAGGGGCTTAAAAATTTAGTGGATCCAACAAAATTAGTAAAAAAGGGAATAACAAAGGTAATAACAAAAGGTAAAGATATACCTGGTGCTGATAGATAATAAATTATATTGAAAAATTTCTTATATTATTGTTTTTTCATTTTCTTAATTCAAGTATTTTGAAAAATCAATATTTTTAGTGGATATTTTGAATTTTATTGAATATTTTCGAGAACGTAATGTTAAAAGAGGTTTAATTTTTAATGCTATTACCTCAACTTTAGCTTATTTATTAACTCTTTATCTTCATTTTCAGGGTTTATATCTTATTTATGATGTTCAATTTTTAATTGGTACTGTTATTGGAGTTTTTTTTGCTTTAAAAAATAGAACTCGGAATCAAAAAATACTAACATGTGGTATGTTAGTAGGAATTATTGGAGGTATTATTTCAGCATTATTAATTTCATTATTATATACCTTGATTTATGCTCCTAATATAATTGTTTTTTTGGTCTTTTTTCTTTATATAGTTTTAACGGCAATTCCTGTTGGATTACTTGGGGGGGGTATAATCAGTGCTTACTATATGTATTTAGACATGAAAAGAGAAAATGTTGAAGAAGATAGGTATGATGAAGATTTCTATAAAGATTTAATTGAGGATTAGTGATAATAAGATTATAAGCAGGATGAGTAAAAGATTAAATCTTATAAAATCATACATCCAGATTTTCATTTAAAACCAATATCAAATTCTTAAGTTAGTTTAGTTGCAAATCTGAGAATATTTTGAATTTTAATGATAAATTGAATCTTAAAGATTGGTCTCTCTAAGATATTAATTCTCTTTTTAGTTATTATAATTTAGGAAAAATATCAATTTTAGAGGTTAAAAAATGAATAAAACAGTCTTGTGGCCATATAATGAAGTTATT
Source organism: Promethearchaeota archaeon (assembly GCA_048937405.1). GTDB lineage: Archaea > Asgardarchaeota > Lokiarchaeia > Sigyniarchaeales > SOKP01 > Loki-b32. The sequence continues at coordinate 96,037 of JBHLNF010000004.1, read as the reverse complement.
TCACTAAGAAAAGAAAAAGTGCTAAAAATGCTTTTAAGTGAGATAATCTTTTTAAAAGCTCGATTAGAAGGAACAAAAATGAAGGAAGAAATATCTTATCTAAAAAAGGGATTAGATAAATTGGATTTTTTGTTAAATAGATTAAAAAATAATTACTCTAATATATCCGAAATGGATTTTGATAGAATAATTTTGCTTGTTTATAATATTTTCAGAGAAATAATCAATAATTTACAATAAATATTTCAGATAAATTATATGTAGAACAGAAAAAAAAAAATAATGAAAAAAAGAAATTTAAATTATCTCTATACCAAATCTCCTAAAAGACCAAATAAACTTTCCCTCTTAGGTGCTCCTTTCATTAATTCGTCGATTCTTTCAGCTATTAATTGTGGAGTAAATGGTTTATGATTGTTATCAATTTGATTAACAGTATGCCATCCTTGGAATAGCATAATACGATCACCTACGACTCTATATACTTCACCATTAATTTTTGAAGCTTTATCTGATGCAAGAAATGCAACCATTGGTGCCACATTAACAGGATTAAAAATATCATATCCTGATTTATCGAGTTTTTTCATAAATTCAGCAGTTTGTGGAGTAGCATCAACTGTTAAACGAGTTCTTGCTAATGGAACGATACAATTAACTGTAGCATACTTTTTTAATTCCATCGAAGCATTCATAGTAAATGCAGCAATACCAGCTTTGGCTGCTCCATAATTAGTTTGTCCCAAATTTCCGGTTAAACCTGCATCTGATGCTGTATTAATTATTCTCCCGAAATTGCCAAGTGATTCATTTGCTTTTACAGTAGTTCTAAAATATGCAGCAGCGTGACGTGTCATATTAAACGTACCTTTTAAATGCACTGCTAAAACATCATCAAATTCTTGCTCTGTCATATTAAAAAGCATTCGGTCTCTAAGAATACCAGCATTATTGACAAGTATGTTCAATTTTCCAAATTCAGAAACTGCTTGATCAATCATGGCTTTAGCTTTATTAAAATCTGTAACTGAATCATAATTGGCAACAGCTTTAATCCCCAGATTTTTACATTCTTCAACTATTTGATCCGCAACCTTTGTTTCGGCACCACTCCCATCAAAACCTGCGCCTAAATCGTTAATTACTAAATTACATCCTTCTTTAGCAAAAAGTAATGCTTCTTCACGACCTAAACCCCTTCCAGCCCCAGTTATAATGGCTACCTTCCCATCTAACATTCCCATAATAATTTTCACTCTTCTAAATTTTAATTATTTGAGTATAATTCCTCTTTTCTAAATAATATGTACTAATAAAAAATTATTTCTAAACTTAAGAATTTTTATAATTATTGTTTTTTATGTGGAATTAATCATCGTATTCTTAATTATTGGAATATTTTACTTAATTCTGTAAAATTTGCAAAATATATTAAATGACTTTTGCAACTGCAATCGGATGATCCAAAATTATCTATGATATTATCAGAGTTACTAGCTAAGTCTTGAGCAATCTTACATTCCAATGGAGCAATAGAAGGAATTAAGTAGATTCTTGTTATGAAGGACATTTTGTCTGCTAATAAATAATCTATATGCCAATGAATACTCTTTTCTTTATGATTTAGTAGATGTCTTTTTACTCGGTTTAATAATGTAGAAGAACCAATAGCCCCCATTCCGGATCCAACATAAAAATAATAACCCTTTGAAAAGAATATGTTACCGAGTGCTCCAATCTTGATTTCATTTGCTTTTCCATAATATATAACTAAAATATAAGTGCCCTTCATCTATCTGCAATTCTTTTTATGATCATGATAACATCCATCACACAGATATTTTCCACACTTCTTGCAGATATTACCGCATTCTTCACAAATTTGATTAAAACAGTCTGCACATTCATAAATTTCATTAGATGTATTTTCTCCACAATTCTCGCATATAATTTCTTCTTCGTTCATATTGATAATTCTTTTATTTGAATAATAAATATGCTAATGAAAGCAGCTTTCATAAAAATATGTTTTATTAGACGATGAACAAACATTTTTAATATATTGTTTTCTCTTCGATTTTTTAATTTCTAAAACTTTTTTATCTCTCTTTAATTCCATATCAATAAAGAGTTTTGAGAACGCTCCATAAATGGAAAAAAAACCAGATAGAGAAAAACTTCAAATTGAATTCATAAGAGAACATAATTTTTTTGAAAAAGAAGGTAGTTCGCGAGTAATCACTTCTGGATCTCTTAATATATTCTTCTCCTTAATTAATGCGGGATGTATCTGGATTTTTGTGATATTAGGTACAGGTTGGGATGGGTTACAATATTTTGGATTAACAACAGCAATTAATGGGATTATTAGTTTAATTGGAATTGGGATTTCTAGATCCTTTATCGCAGAAATTAAAGCTGCATTTGTTATTGATAAGGAAATTGGACGATTGAAAGCTACAACTTACTCCAAACTATTATTATTAATTGGATTGGGATTGGGATTAATCATGATAACTATTCCTTTTATCTTTTGGTTTTTTTTAACGAATTCATTATTAAGAGAATGCATTTTCGCTTCAGGGTTCTCTACTTTTTTAATTTATGGTACATTAATGTTTCAAATTGGAATTGAAATTAGAAATAGATACGATATAATTGCTTTTACATCAATATTTAATGGAATCTTTTTATTAATATTTGCCTATATTTTCATATCATTTAATCTGAATCCTTTTTTATTTGCATTTTATCCATTTTTCAATATAATTACCTTAATTCTCTTAATTTATTTCTTTATACGATTAGCACCTTATTCTATTTTTGAGATTTTGAAGTCTAATCTAAAATCTCAAGCTATGAGAGAGAGAGCACCCCCAAAATACAGAAATTTGATTAAAAAACATCAGATTTGGTATTATATGAAAAATTCTGTGTATTCTATGATAACGAATATTCAAAACTCTAGATTTTTTGAAGATATTTTATTCTTTTTTGCTGCAATTTACCTTGCAATTTTTACCGATCCTTCAACCCAAGGATTTGGTTTGAGTTTATTAACTGTTTTGTTAACTTATGGTGCTGTAAAATCTGTAATTCTTTATTATTCTGCTCCATTGAATATTGAAATAGCTGAAGCATGTGTAAAAGAGAATCATGAGACTGTAGAGGAGTCAATAAATGCATCTACACGAATCTCGAGTATTTTAGCATTAGGTTTTATGACAGCAATGATAGCTCTTTCTGGAGAATTATTATTTTACTTACATAGAAACTTTTTTATAGAAAATGGTGTTTTTAATAGAGATTTATTCAATATGGCTCAATTATTATTCATTCTTATTATTTCAGGGCAATTTATTTATGGATATGCAACATTATTTGGTAATGCTCTAATTGGGTCAGGAAATGCTGACTTGGCAGCTAAAGGCTTTGGAATAACTCTAATAATAATAATTGTAACTACTCCTTTTTTTATTTTCCTTTTTAAAATCTTAGGGATAGGAATTGTTATGATTATTTCTTCAGTTTTTCTATTGCCCTACATTTTAATTCAACTCAAAATAAAATTGGATATCAAATATAATTTTAAATTATATAGATTAATTCCCAATTTATTGATTTTGTTCTTCATTCTATTAATCTTTCCTTTTGATGGAACGATAAGTTTAATCATAGGGATAATAATTTGTGCAAGTATTTACTTATTTTTAAATCCATTTTTGGGTGTATCAATTCCCGAAGATCTACAAATGATTAATGACTTATTCAACACACTTAAGCTTAAGTTTATTGGAAATCTCATTGTAAATGCAATGAAGAACACTTATAACCTTAGTCCTTTAAATAAGAATAAAATTATAATAGATGAAAATAAGCTTATCCTAATAAAGAAATAATTCTCCATTATGACTGTTTCTTTCTAAATTGATTAAAATCGGCTTTTCTTTTTTCTATAAATGCATTTTTTCCTTCTACAGCTTCATCAGTGCCATAATATAGAGAAAGACCACCAATACCCAGTTGAGTAATACCTGTTACTCCATCAGTTTCAGCTAGAAAGGCATATTTTAACATTTTTAAGGCTATAGGGCTTTTTTCCAATAATTCTTGACACCATTGATTTACTTCTTCATCTAATTTCTCATAAGGGACAACAGCATTCACAAGTCCCATTTGTAAAGCTTGTTGTGCCGTGTAGCGGCGACATAAATACCAAATCTCTTTTGCACGTTTTATTCCTACAGCACGCATTAAATCTCCTGTTCCATATCCCGGATCAAATGACCCCACACGTGGTCCCGCTTGTCCAAATTGAGCATGCTCAGCTGCTATACTGAGATCACAATTAACATGCCAAACATGACCACCCCCAATTACATAACCATTAACTCGAGCAATAACAGGTTTAGGTAAGGTACGGATTAAATGTGTCACACGTTGCCAACCAACTTCGAGTGGTAATAATAATTCCCCTTCATATCCCCCCTTCTCGCGTGTTGTTTGATCTCCACCAGTACAAAAGGCTTTTTCTCCTATTCCAGTAAAAATGACAACACCAATTTCATTATCCCAGCATTGGTCGAATGCATCGATTAACTCATAAACAGTGCGGAGATTACAAGCATTATATCTTTGAGGTCGATTAATGGTTATATAGGCAATTCTATCCTTTTTTTCAAAAATAATTTCTTCATATTCCATATTTTACTCCCTCATTTTTTTTATTTTATTTAAATCCTAATGAATAAACCTTAATTTGAACTAAATATATTATTTATGCTTTTTAAAAATACAATGATAATAGTGTTGCTAATTTTTGATCGTGAAATTCTTGTTTCACGAAAAAATAAACTATTCCTATTCATATAAGGCTAAAAAAAAAATTCTTGGTAAATATTTTTTTCTGAGAAAAAGAATTTAGACATTAGAATTTTTGAAAATTATAACGAAATCGCTGTTATATTCTGCGAATTTAAGTATTTTGTTATCTCTTCTAATGGCATACCAATAAATTCGCATAAATCATTTATTATATTTGTTAAATTGTTGGCTTTTTCATCTAAATTCGCGGCTTTATATATAGTAGCTGCTTGAAGATAGCTGTCAATTGCAAGTATTAAATTTTTCTTCGATTTTTGAATATTATTACCTTTTGTATTAAATTTATCTGCTGCTTCTGCTAAGGTTTTATTTTTTAATTCTTCATTTCCACCTTTTGTGTAATTTTGTACAGCATGTTTGAAGACTTCTAAAGCTTCTCTTGGATCTTCAATTTCTATTGCTTTTTTTCTAAAATAATCACCAGAATCAACCCAACATGCTTTAAATAAATCATCGTCCTTCCCTTGAGAAGCATAATCAGAAGCTTTTGCTAATTGTAATTCAGCAAAATCAGGATCTTCAGCTTTTTTTGCTTCTGCTCTTATATTTTTTGCAGAATCTATTAACTTTTTATTAGCTTCATTCATTACTTTTTCAGACTCAGATTGTTTACTAATTTGATTATAAACCTCTGACGCAGATTTGAAGATTTCTAATGCTTTAACAGGATCTTCGGTTAATTTTGCTTTTTCTCTAATTAATTTTGCTACTTTTTCCATACAACTAATTCTGTTTTTTGGTTTATCAACATTAATATAACATTCAGCAGCTTGTTTATAAACTTTAATTGCTTCATCTACACTATTCATTTCTAATTCTTTAGCTTTTTTCTCCAAAACCTTACATTCTTCTGCCAAATAGATCAACTCCTATTTTTTTATAGAATTCTATATACAATATTGTAACATTATCCTAGAATCAAAATAATATAATCTTTATGTAGTATTTAATCAATTTTTATTAAATAATTGATAATTACTATCATTACAGTAAAATTAATTCATTAAAAGATAAGATCCATATTTAAAATAATCGATAATAATAAACAATTCAATAAGTCAGAGAAAATAAGAGATATTAATTGATTTTCCACTTGTTTGTTTACTGCTTTAAAATGATATCAAAATGTACTAATTTCATAGTCAACTTTAAAGGATTTAATAAATTTGCTTTATTACATTTAAAGAAACTTATTCAAATGAAAATATAGGTAAATACACAATTAAACTTAAATAATCACACGAAACCTTTCAAATTTACATTAACTAATATGTTAAGAACAAAAAACTCTGAAGATACTAATTCTAAAATTACTCCCGATTTTGTTCCAATGATTCGAATTGTCTTCTGGAACAGCTTAGGATTCTTTTTCTTTCAATTTTTAATTCCATATGTAACAGCTCAATTGTTGGAAGCTTCAGGTACCGAGATGGGTTTAACATTTGCGAGTCAAACTATAGGTGGTCTAATTAGTACACCAATAGTAGGATATCTTACTGATAAAGTTTCCAAAAAATTATTGGTATTAATAGGGAGTTTTGGGAGAGCAGCTTGTTATATATTATTATTTTTTGGTATACTTTTTTCTTCTCTTTTAACTTTTGCAATAGGCTTATTTGTATTGGGTTTCTTTGTTGGCTTTTTCTGGAGTCCTTTAAATGCTCTTATCGCTGAAAAATCCCATAAAACATTCCGTTCTTCTGCATTTGGAAAACAGGGTGGAATGTTAGGTAAAGGAAATTTGGTTGGGTCAATCATAAGTTTCTTAATATTCGGTTTTGCAAATTACTATATACCTGAAAATCTAATTATTGTTTATAGTCCTTTAATTTTATTCGCTGTCGCTAATATTTATGCTGGAATTGTGTTTAATAAAAATGTCGATATAAATTTGACTCATGAGAACCATATGAGTCAACTTAACCTCAATAATGAAATTCTAATAGAAACCAAAGTAGAAACAACCCAAACTTATTTAACATTATCAATAGGGTTTATTCTCGGTTTTCTTCTTTTAGTAATTGCTTTTATGGCTAGTAGTGCTAATCAAACTATTGCTCCTCCCTTCTTTCAACGATATTTAATAGATGAATTAGATGTAACCGACCCTGTATTAGTTATGATCATCTACTTTCCCAGCCAAATCATTTCCTTATTACTGTCTCCAAGAATGGGTAAACTTGCTGATAAAATTAATCCAGAAATTTCTATCATTTTAATAAGCGGATTTGGTTCTCTCGTAACTTGGTTAATAGTAAATAGCACCTCTGGTGTAGTATTTGGTATTATTTTGACCTTTGATAGCACTTTAGCATGGGCAAGTTCTTTAGTCCTCCAAAACCTCCTCAGTCGAATTTCGAAAGGACATCGTGGAAAAATATTTGGAATGACTCAATGGATGAGTTTTTTAGGAGCAATAATAGGACCTATTGTCGGTGGATTAGCATGGGATCATTTAGGACCACAATCTCCCTTTATCATCTCTATATTTATAGAATTGTCTCTAATTCCTTTATATATTACCGCAATAAGGATATTAAGACCTCATATGGCTGAAAAGATAGCAGAAAATTACAAAAAAAATTGAGATATATAAAACTGAAGTTGAGATGTAAATATTTTTGCTATCTATCTAAATAATTTAAATAGTATAATTTTTAAATAAAGCATATAAATATCCCAAAAATTGAAATATAATTCATTCAGTATTTCCAATTATTCTTTTAAAATCAAATTTAAAGGAAAATATATCATGAAAAATTTTTTTAATATCAAATTGAAATCAATGAAAAGGATGATAAGTCTTACTTTAGGTATTTCCTTATTTCTTTTTTCTACTTTTTTTGTTTTAAATTCATTTAGTAGAGAACATTATCATGGAAACGAAATCATTAAAGAAATTACTCAAGATGACCTAAATAAGTCTACCGTTTCTATAGAAATATCAAAAATAGCTGATATTTTAGATCAAGGCGCGCATGATGTAGTTGTTAATAAGTCATTAGCTTATGTAGCAGATGGTTATGGAGGATTAAAGATAATAAATATATCAAGTCCTTCTGCACCAAATAAAGTCGGAGAATATGACAATGGAGGATTTGCCCTAGGAGTATATATTTCTGGCCCTTATGCTTATTTGGCTTATGGAAATAATGGTTTAGTGATTCTTAATATTTCCAATCCATTCGCACCATCAGAAGTAGGAAAGTACTATGATGGAGGAACTGCTGAAGGAGTATATGTTTCAGGCTCATATGCCTTCGTTGCGGATTGGAATAATGGATTAGAGATTATTGACATTTCTAATCCATTCACACCATCAGAAGTGGGGCAATATTCAGATGGAGGATATGCCAATGGAATATATGTTAATGGTTCTTACGCTTATGTTACAGACTACTCTGATGGATTAGAGATTATTGATATTTCCAATCCATCCGCACCTTCAGAAATATCACAATTCAATGATGGGGGAACTGTTGTTGATGTGTTTGTTTCTGATTCTTATGCTTATGTTTCGGATCGGTATGATGGATTAGAGATTATTAACATTTCCAATCCGTCCACACCATCAGAAGTGGGACAATACTCAGATGGAGGATATGCCCATGGAGTATATGTTAATGGTTCTTATGCTTATTTGGCTTATGGGTATGATGGATTAGAGATTATTAATATTTCCAATCCGTCTGCACCATCAGAAGTAGGACAGTATGATAATTGGGATGCGTATGAAGTTTGTGTTTCAGGCTCTTATGCTTATGTTACTGATGCTTTTGATGGATTAGTATTTATTAACATTTCCAATCCGTCCGCACCATCAGAAGTGGGGCAATATTCTGATGGAGGATATGCCTATGGAGTATATGTTAATGGTTCTTACGCTTATGTGGCTGATGGAGATAATGGTTTAGAGATTATTAACATTTCCAATCCCTCTATACCATCAGAAGTAGGACATTATAATGGTACAGGATCTGCCCGTGGAGTGTATGTTAATGGTTCTTATGCTTATGTTGTGGATAATATTTTTGGATTAAAGATTATTAACATTTCCAATCCGACCACACCCTCAGAAGTAGGGCAATATTCAGATGGAGGATCTGCCAATGGAGTGTATGTTAATGGTTCTTACGCTTACGTAGCTGATGGATCAGATGGATTAGAGATTATTGACATTTCCAATTCGACCACACCCTCAGAAGTGGGGCAATATTCAGATGGAGGATCTGCCAATGGAGTGTATGTTAATGGCTCTTATGCTTACGTAGCTGATGGTTTAGATGGATTAGAGATTATTAATATTTCTGATCCATCCACACCAACAGAAATAGGACATTACTATGATGGAGGATTTGCCTATGGAGTATATATTTCTGGCTCTTATGCTTATATAGCTGATGCATATGAGGGTTTAGAGATTATTGACATTTCCAATCCTTCTATGCCATCAGAACTAGGACAGTACTACGGTACAGGATCTGCCCGTGGAGTGTATGTTAATGGTTCTTATGCATACGTAGCTAATGAAAATGAGGGTTTAGAGATTATTGATATTTCTAATGTTTCTGCTCCATCGAAATTAGGAGATTATTTTGATGGAGGATTTTCAGAGGGAGTATATATTTCTGGTTCTTATGCTTATGTAGCTAATGGTGAGGATGGATTGGAGATTTTAAATATAACTGAAATAGAACATGAAATATCCATTAATTCTCCCAATAATTCATCAGTTTGGGAAACAGGCACGTCTCATTACATCTATTGGAATTCAGCAGGCAACATCTCAGATGTTAATATCACGCTGTATAAAGAGGGAACGTTAGTTCAGACAATAGTATCCGAGATATCAAACGAAGGTGAATTCAATTGGTCAATTTCTACTGCTTTGAAAAATTCTACTCAATATCAAATAAAAATCACAGATTCTACGGATCCAACTGAGTATGATTATAGTGAATATTTCGAAATCTATAACCTTAAGAATATAAATGTAAATAGTCCAAACAGCAGTAGTTTTTGGGAAACTAACAAGTTTTATTATATTGAATGGAAATCAACAGGTAATATTTCCATGGTTGACATTACATTATATAGGAATGGATATTTTATTCAGACAATAGAATCCAATATCTTAAATGATGGGGTGTACTATTGGAAAATACCCTCCGACCTGTCTGATTCCACACAATATCAAATAAATATTATTGATTCCTCTGATGCTAACATTTATGATTATAGTAGCAAGTTTGAAATAAAATATTGGGAAACTAGCTTTATTCCTAGTTTTGATATAAGCTTTCTGGTAATCGCATTTATAGGAATTACATTAATTCTGTTAAAAAACATAAAAAATCATAAAGTCCTCAAGAGATAATTTATTTTTAATTTTTCATTCCATTATCGATTATTCTGGTTTTCCAAATATAATCAAAATCTATAAAACAACTTCAATCAAATGTATTTTAATATAAAATAAATCCTCAAATAATAAAATTTAATTATTTGGGAGTGCTTTTTAATATATAATATTGGGCCTATGGATTAGTGGAAGATCGTTCGCTTGGCATGCGAAAGGCCGCGGGTTCAATTCCCGCTAGGTCCATTTTCGAATCTTTAAATTGGCAGATACATTTTAAGTAAACCAATGAATCGTGAATTTTAATTTATGTTTAAAAAATTTTAAACAGTTTTATTATTAAACCTGTATTAAGGTAAAAAGAAAAAAAGAGAAAAACTTAGTATTACTTCTTATCTTGTTCGATACCAAACTTCCTCCATTAAACTTCCATCATCAAACTTCCACCATTAAGAAAAAAAGGAAAAGATAAGAAAAGTAATATTTATCTAGATGCATTGTATTGATCTGTTCTGATTTTTTTTAGGAAATATGCGCAATCATGCGCTTTGTTAATTCTTCAAAGGCTTCTTCGATATTTTCTCCAGTTTTAGCAGACGTTTCTATATATATACTGTCTTGATTTTTAGCATAATCTTTAACAATATCAATATCAATTGATCGATTAACTTCTTTTAATAGGTCTAATTTATTACCTATTATTACAAAAGGAATCTTTATCTGTATTATTTCAAACATTTCTGAAAGCCAATCTTTTAACTCTTCATATGAGTTAAGTCTCGTAAGATCAAAAATTAGCAAAGCACCATTAGTTCCTTCATAATATTTTTTACGAAGAAATTTAAACTTCTCTTGTCCAGCGACATCCCATATAACAAGTTTAGCGTAATTTTTATCATCTAAATGGACTTCTTTTGTTAAATAATTAAGACCTATAGTAGTTATATAATCATAAGAGAATTGATTTTTTACAAATCGATATAAAATGCTAGTTTTTCCTACTGCAGGACCACCTAAAAGAAGGATTTTAAAATTATATTTTTTCATAAGATGTATGATAGGCTAGATTATAATTTTTAATACATAAAGCAGTACAATTATTTATTTATTTTAAATCAAAAAATAAATACTCTTTTTGTATAGGGCTAATTCATGTAATATTTTCATTTTATTAAAAATTTCATAATTTTTAAAAATATTTTAACTCAAAATCTTTAGGTTTAAATACGTGTTTTATTTGATATAATCTATGACTAGTTTAAAAAATAAAACTAAAATAATAATCATAATAATAATTATTATCAATTATTTTATTGTTCCATTCATTGGTATACAATTAGCTAATTCTATTCCTAATAATCAAAATAAAAATACGGCAATAGATATAAATTCGTTAAAATCCTCTATTAAAACTATTTCCAATTCAAAAAATGTTAATCAAGAAAGTTTTTCAAGCCATCAGAATCCAAAATTTGATAGTGAACTTAATAAATTACTTACAAATCTAATTAAAAGGCCACAAAGTATCCATAAAGATATTGACGTTATTATCTCATTCGATGAATCTCTAAGTAAAGAAGAACGTATCACAATCTTAGATTCAGTTTTTGATAACTATGAACTAAAAAATAATTACGATCTTATTTCTGCTGTTCATGTAAAAATTAATCCTGATCAGCTTATAATAAAAAAAAATGAAATAGAAGGTATTTATTCAATAAAAGAAATTCATGAATCGAAATTTTATCAATTACCTTATGTTAAAGATGATACTATTCAATTAAGTGCTCTAAATAGTGAAGACTATTCTAATTGGTGGCTTCCAGCGATTGGAGCAGAAAATCTACCATATAACGGAACAGGGGTGAAAGTAGCGGTGATTGATACAGGAATATATCATCATCCTGATTTGAATATTATAAACGAACGCAATTTTATTAGTGAAGAGGGGAAAGATGATTATAATGATCTCACAGGTCATGGAACTCATGCTGCAGGGATTATTGCTGGCGATGGTGGTGGATCTTCTGGAGAATATCGTGGTGTAGCTCCAGGAGCATTATTAATAAATGCACGCGCAGGAAATGAAAGTGGATTAGCTGAATCTGATATTATAGCCGCAATTGAATGGAGTTCAAAGCCTACAAGTGTAGGTGGAGCAGGTGCAGATATAATTTCTATGAGTTTTGGGGGCGGTTATCCTTATATATCTGATAATATTACAGATACAATATCAAAAGCTAAAAATGATTATGGTGTAATCTTTGTCGCATCTGCAGGTAATTCTGGGCCACAATATTTTTCAGGATCAACACCAGCAGCAGGTATAGATGTAATATCAGTAGGTGCCACTAATAGAAGTAATGGTTTGGCTTCTTTTAGTAGTTGGGGACCTACTTTTAGCTATATTGGGTATCCTGATGTTGTAGCACCTGGTGTTAATATCATCTCAACAGAAGCAAAGGGCTCTACATTCTCTCGAGAGGAACGTTATAAGGGTGATTATTTCGATTTTTCAGGTGATGCTGATTATATCCCATTGAGTGGGACGAGTTTTTCTTGTCCAATGGTTGCAGGAGCATTAGCAATTCTCTTGGACGCCTATCCCTATATAACTCCAGAAACAGCGAGGATAGCTTTACTAGAAGGAGCTAGCCCACTCTCAGATGATAGTGATAATGATATTCTTAAATCAGGAACAGGAATCATAAATGTTACTGCTTCTTTAAGCTATTTAGAGAGTCTTTCTACTAATTATAATAACACCGCAAAAATTTATCCAGACAACCTTCCTATTAAACCATTTGATTTATTACATTTTCCTGGAGATCACCAAAAATTTAATTTGACTGTTATTTCTGGAGAATCCAAAACGTTTAATATTGAAGTCCCATCTAACATTCAAGGTATATCTCTTTCCATTGATAAATCTCCTTTAATTTTTTCTAAAGCGGGAGTTGGTTTTATAGAACTTGATATTGAAATAGAACAGAATGCTATTCCGGAGATAAAAATGTTCCAAATAAATCTTACATCTGGGATAAAAATCTATGATATTATAAACATAACATTAGATATTCGATTACCAGAATATCGAGTTCTAATGGAATCTTATCATGGATTAAATGATTGGTTTGCTGATGAAGATATTGGATATACATTTTACCAGATGGGATTCTATGAAGCTATGAATGATCTTACTGAATTGAACATCTCTATTGACTATAGTATGGAATATTGGACTCCTGATTATGATAAGAATATCAACAATTCGTTATTGACGGAAGAAAGGTTAGCACAATATGATATAGTAATTTTACAAAATCCAATTTTGCCTTACAGTCCAAGTGAAATAAGAAATTTAGAAACTTACTTCAATAATGGAGGTAATCTACTATTTTTAGGAACCAGATATCAAGATATGATTGTGGAAAATATTAATTATCTTTTCTCAAGACTGGGAGTTGATATTCAAGTCAATGAAGAAAATATATTAGATGACGAGTGGTTGGGTATAGGTGCGAGTGTAAATTCTCAAACTGTACATAATTTTAATGATTCGAAGATTTTTAATAATGTCTCTCAATTTTATTGGTTTTATGGTAATACTTTTACAATATCAGATAATGCTAATTCTATTGCTACTATTGACAATAAGACCGTAGTGGCACTTTATGATGGCACAGAATATGCTAAAGGAAAATTTTTAGCATTTGGAGATTTGTATTGGCTTTATGATCAATATGATGCAAGTTCGTTTGCTCAAGATCATCATAATTTATTGACAAATATAATTGATTTTTTGTTACCTCCAGATGAAATATCTATAAACATTGATTTAGGAAAAGAAAGCAGTTCAAATTCAGAAAACAAAATTTCCATTTGTATAAAAAACCAAACCTCTGAAACACCCATTACTAATAGTGATTATAGTTCCTTGAGTGTGATGTTTAAAAATGGAATATTTCAAGGTACGATTTCATTAAATATCTCAAAAGCAAGTGAAGGAATATATTTTAATAATTCCTTTAATTTGCCCGATACTAGTAGTACACCTTATACGATAATTGTAAATCTAACATTTGATTCAATAGAATTTAATAAAACTACAAAAATATTGTATTATAACAATAATGAAATGCCTAAAATTAGTGAAATATCATTAGATAAGTCATCAATTACTAGAGCTAACAATCAACAAAATTTAATTATCGCAGAACTGGATGATAATTCATATGATCCTTTTGAGGGATATCTTTCTATTTATTCTTACTCATTTTATAACACTAAACAATCTATAAATAAAACATTAACATTTAGTTTTTCTCCAGGTCCAGGAAATAATTATAGTGAAATATTTTACCCAGAAGAAACAGATCCCTCAGGATATGCTATATTCTATTTAGAACCTTCAAATTCTAACTATTCTACTTCAAACTCACCAAGAATTTCTTTTCGAATTAAAAATAATCCTCCAGAAATCTTGAATGAAAGTTCTAGTTTTGATTACGACAGTTTTGCCAATACAGCATCTGAGGGTGCATCATATGTTTATAGAGTAAAACAAGATGAGACCTTAAATTTCGTTGTAGACGTAGCAGATACAGTTAATTATGAGGATAGTAGATCTAATATGAGAGTCTTCATTAATCTCTTTATTACCGTAGCAAAAGAGGATGGACATATTATGGTTATTTTTCCAGATGTTTTTGAAGTTGCTGAGTTAACCTATCAAACAGGCTCTAATAAATATCAAGGCACTTTTACTATACCAAAGACTATGAGATATAACACAATTTCAGGAACAAGATCCGTGTCAACTATTACTAACTATAATTCTGCCTCAAATTCAGGGTATCTAGGGATACTAATTATTACGGTATATGATAGTGAAGGAGGATATGATGATTTTATCATAGTATTACTAATTTCAGGACCATTATTTGACTTTTCTTCTCTTATATACATTATTCCAGTTGTGATTGGTGTTGTTGTAGTTATTGGTTTTCTAATTTATTTAGTAAAAAGACAAAAACGGGTGAAAGTTTCTGAATACCAACCAAGATATCAAGATTATTATTATGAACCATCTTATGAACCATCTGAAACAACCTATATAACTCCCGAACCTTTATCCAATCTTGAACAGTTTTATTGTCCATTCTGTGGACATTTAATAAGACAACCAAAAAAATTCTGCCCAAGTTGTGGTGAATCTCTTTCCTTTACTGAGAAGAATGATTAAATTTTTTAATTTTAATATAAATTTTTTATTTAGTAAGAGTCAATACATTTCCATCTTCTAATCCGACATATATTTTGGTGGTAATATTAAGAAATAAACCTGTATCAACAACTCCAGGTATATTCAATAATTTCAAATTCAACTCATTTGGATTGTTTATTTCGCCAAAATCGGCATCTATTATAAAATTTCCATTATCTGTAATTAAAGGTCCACTTTTAGATTGAGCCATACGTAGAACAGGATTCCCACCTTCCATTTTTATTTTTTTCATTATTGGAAAATAAGACATTGGGATTACCTCAATAGGAATTCCCCTTTTCCAATTACTACCTAAAATATCGGATTTTTTTCTAAAATCCACAATTATAATAAGTTGTTTTGAATTTGAAGCGATTATTTTTTCTTGTACTAAGCAGCCTCCCCCTCCTTTAATTAGATTAAGATTCTTATCAAATTCATCAGCACCATCAATGTCCACATCAATTTTTGGGTATTGTTCTAAAGATCCCAACTCTAAATTATTTTCTAATATTAGCTGATAAGCTTGAAATGAACTCGGTATACATTTTATCTTAAGTGCCTTTTCTTTGTTGAGTTTTCCCAATCTTTTCACAGCATATACAACTGTAGAACCACTACCAATTCCAACTATCATATTTTTTTTAATATTTTCTTCAACAGCTTTTATTGCAGCATTCTTTTTTCCTATCTCAATTAAATTTTCAGTCAATTGTATCACAAACTATTTTTTATTTTAACAGATCTAATATTCTAATCGCCAAATATGCGGCATTTTCGCCCCTATCTATACCAACAGTCGCAACAGGAACTCCAGGGGGCATTTGAACGATTGATAATAAAGCGTCAAAACCCCCTAATTTAGCACTTACAGGTACTCCTATAACAGGTCTATTAGTTTTCGATGCAATCACTCCTGGTAAAGCTGCAGAAAGACCAGCAACAGCAATATATATTAATGAGTCAGAATTTTTCAAATATTCATCTAATAGTTCTGGATTTCTATGAGCAGATATAATTTTAAGTTCATATTTTAAATTGTTATCTTTTAAGACTTTTTCTGCTTTTTCATATACCTCTTTATCTGAGGTACTTCCTGCAATTATAGAGATTAATGGTTTATTAGTAGAACTATTGTTTTTATAGGACATAAATAATCTAAAATTTCTAGGCATAAAAATAATTCTAGTAATTTCTTAATAGTAACTAAACCAAATATCTGTTTATCCTATATTAAATTTATTTCAAATGGGTCTACAATGACTACTTATTGTCATTATAATAAAGTTTAATATTATTTTAACACTTCCTAGTTTAATATCTAAAATTTTTAAAAATAAATTAGTAAAATTACTTAAAATTGAGGGATAATATATAATGGAAATGAAAGAGGTATGGTTAATTGATTATGCGAGAACTGCTTTTTCACGTTCAAGACCAAGACAACCAGAGAGAGATGTTTTCGGGGAAATTCGCGGTGATGAACTTCTTGCTACATTATTAATGGAATTTTTTGAATCTCCTGATTATCTAGGAAATAAACCTGTTGAGAAAAAGGATATAGATGAATTTACTGTAGGAAGTGCAATGGGTGTATATGAAGCATGGACATATGGTGGCAGAATTCCACTGTTTTTAGCTGATTTTCCAGATCATGTACCTGGTTTATTTGTTGATAGACAATGTGGATCAGCAGGGTCTGGTATGCATGTAGGGATAATGGAAATTATGACAGGTAATAGTAAAATCTGTCTAGCCGGGGGTGTTGAACACATGACTCGAATTCCAATGCAAAATGACCATGTTAATGCAAATTTAAATATTGTTAATAAGAAAAGCAAATGGTATCGACCCCAATACGATTTAATGAATGCAATTAATATGATTCAAACCGCTCAAAAATTATATGAACAAGAAGTTCCTAATTTTACAAAGGAAGACTTAGACAAATTTGGAGTAAGAGCACATAATTTGACAGTAAAAAATACTGAAGATGGTTGGTTTAAAGGTGAAATTATTCCTGTTGAGGGACACGTCGAAGGTAATGTAGAAGAACCAATGATGGTTGATCGAGACATGGCTGCTAGAAAATCTACTTTGGAAGGAGTTGCGGGATTACCTAGGCTTTCGAGACCTTTTTATTTAGAGAAAAATGGTGGTAAAGAGGGTTATATGGAACGAGAAGGAACTGATAAGGGAGTAATTACTCCTGGAAATTCTTCACCTCTTAATGCGGGAGCTACCACATGTCTATTAATGGAAGCAGAGGAAGCCAAGAAAAGAGGACTTGAACCAATGGCTAGAATTGTATCAATTGGTTGGGCGGGTGTAGATCCCAGCGTTATGGGGAGAGGTCCAGTACCCGCCACACAAAAAGCTTTAGATTTTGCTGGATTAAAAGCTGATGATATTGACTATTGGGAAATAAATGAGGCATTTACAATTGTAACTCTCAACTGTATGAAAGCATTTAACATTCCTGAAGAAAAGGTTAATATTATGGGTGGATCAACTGCAATTGGACATCCATTAGGATCAACAATGATAAGATTACCAGGGACTCTTGCCCGAATTTTAAAGGATAAAAAGGCTAAATATGGTATTGCTAACGCCTGTTGCGGTGGTGGTCAAGGCGTTGCTACTATATTAGAGAATTTAGATGTCTAACTTTATATAAATTCTAATTTTCTTTTTTTTCTATATTCTGCTGTAAGATTTAGTAAATTTGTTATTATTATCTTAAAACTCTTAATTTAATCCGTTTTCTGCGAAATATTTAAATACTAAACTATAACAAATAAACTTACAAAGAAAACAATTTAGAAGTGAAATCAAAATGACAGTTTATAAAAGTATTCAATTAGTTGGAACCTCTGATAAAAATTGGGCTGACGCCGTAAAGAATTGTTATAATGAAGCCAAAAAAACTCTCCGTGGTATCCGAAACATACAAATTATTGAATCGGATGTGAAGGTAAAAGAAGATATTGATAAATTGATATACAGAGTTCGCGTTCAAGTAAATTTCCAATTAGAAAGATAAAAAATTAATCTATTACTAATTTTTTTTCATTTTATAAAGATTTTTAATCCAATTATGCTTAAATTTTAAATATAACGAATTCTATTTAGATTTAAATAATTATAAGAAAGGGGTAAATATGTTTCAGTCAATTGGTGATATCTTAGATATCTTATCCGACCCAATAATTTTTCGATATCTTATAGGTGGAATAGTAGTATTAGTGATTATTATAGTTTGCTGTGCAATTCATCGGAAATTAATGGAAGATTAACTTCTTTATCTATTTTTAAGATTAATCCCTTCTCTTCTTATATTTTAATTTATCTAATATTTCTCTTATTTGAGATCTTGCTGATAATGCATATTTAAAATCCGAATCGATTTCTAATACTTGTTCAAAATAATCTAACGCTTTTTCATATTGTCCTAAAGTTTCATAGACTATTCCTAGATTATAAAGACAATACTTATAATCTGGTTTGATTATTAAAGCTTTTTCGAAAGATATCTTAGCGTTTTCAATTTTTCCTAAATTAAAATAAGCCAATCCTAAATTATAGTGTGCTCTATAATTTTGTGGGCTTAGAATAGTAATTCTCTCAAAATATTGTTGAGCTTTTTCATATCCAATTGTATAATAATCATTGAGATATCCTCCATAATCAAATAATGTGTCAATTAATACTTCTTTAATTTCTTCAGAATTGGGAAAATTTTCAAATAAATCTTCAATTATTTTTAGAGCTTCTTCAAAATTTTCTTGATTTCTTAATTCTTTAACTTTTTTAATAAGATCTTTAGCATTATTTAAATTTGTCATGAAGATTTTTCACTTTCTTTAAGAAAAAAATAGAATCTTAATTAAATTTCATTTTCATACCAAATATAACGTGATTTCTTTATTCCAAGTTTTAGGAAAAGACTTCTTGAAGCCCCATCAGAATCAGGACAAATAAAATAGACTTTATCAATTTTTAGGGTTCTTTTAACATATAATTGCAATTCCCGCACTATTTTCTCTTCTATCCCTAATTTAAAAGAATCAATCTTTCTTGTAAGAACTTGATGAATAAGTACTCTATCATTTCCTAAATAATCTCTAAAAAGGGTATACGTTCCAAAACCTAAAATTTTTCCATCTTCTTTTGCAATAACCATTGAATTTCTATATTGAAGATCGAGAGTTCTCCGATTTAGTTCTTCCTCAAACTTTTCCCAATGAGAGAAGAAATAAGCTTTATTAGCGATAAATTCTTTAAAAATTTCTTGTAATGCTTCTTTATCCTTTCTAGGGTCGTATCTATCGATAACAATCATTTTTTTCACCAATGAAATTTTAATATTTATCAAAATAATTAAAAATATTATTAATTTTTTATGAAAATCTTTGTTTAAAATAGAAACAAAAAAGGATAGATTAAAAATTCAACTTGAGAATGCAAAAAACTTATAATATGATGGAAATATCATAAAAATTCAGGTAATTTTTCCACCAATTCTATATAATTTTTACTTTTTTTAGGTTTTTCTGTTTTTTCAAGTTCCTTTACTAATTTTTAATATTTATCTACTAATTCATGTAAATTATCGATAAATTAGAGAACTGATTTATAATCTGATTTATATACACATATCTATAAAAGCCTATTTATCTTAATTTATAACTATTAAAAAAATAATCCAATAAAAAACAAATATTAAGCGTGAGACTTATTGGAAACTAAATTGGTTGAATATGATGCATTAGGCTTAGCAAAAATGATACGAGACGGAGAAATTAAGTCATCTGAATTAGTAGAGATAACTATCGAACGAATTGAAAAGATTAATCCTAAAATTAATGCTGTAATCCATAAGATGTATAATACTGCACGTAAAAAAGCGAAAAAATGGGATAATGATATTAGTTCAGGTAAAAAGACTGATGTGATTTTTGGTGGAGTTCCATTTTTATTAAAAGATCTTATTGCAGAATATGGTAATGCTCCATTAAGTGAGGGTTCTGCAGTAGTTCATGGATATATTGCGCCTTTAGATACAGAATTAGTAAAACGGCATAAAACAGCTGGATTAATCACGGTTGGAAAGACAAATACCCCTGAATTTGGGTGTCTTCCGACAACTGAACCTAAGTTATTTGGTCCTACTTTAAATCCTTGGGATCCGAATATAATCCCTGGTGGTTCAAGTGGTGGATCAGCAGTAGCTGTAGCAACAGGGATCGTACCTATAGCTCACGGAAACGATGGAGGAGGATCTATTCGTATACCTGCTTCTTGTTGTGGGGTTTTTGGGTTGAAACCTACTCGTGCTAGAAATCCTCTTGGTCCATATCTTGGAGATTATGCTAATGGAATCGCCGTAGATCATGCTCTTTCTCGCACTGTAAGAGATTCTGCTGCTCTTTTAGATGCAACATCGGGACCAGACATAGGGGATCCATATTATGCACCCCCAAAGAAACGTGCTTTCTTAGAAGAAGTTGAAGAGGATGTAGGTCGTCTGAAAATTGGATATTTAACCTCAATTCCTAGTGGCTGGAGCTTTAAGACAAAAGTTCATCCAGAATGTGAAAAAGCAATAAGAGATACAGCTCAACTCTGTGAAACACTAGGTCATAACGTTGAAGAAGTAAATTCTGAAGAATTAAGTTATGAAAACCTTTTCTTACATTTTGGTATTATATTTTCCAGCTCTACTGGTCAGATAATTAGATATTGGGAAAGAAAGCTAAATAAAAAAATAACCCAGAATGAATTAGAGCCTCTTACATGGTTAATTTATCAGATGGCAGCAACTCAGACGGGGACTGATTATCTAATAGCAGTAGAACATTGTCAACGTTTCTCACGGAAATTAGCATATTGGTTTCATAAAGGAAATTTTGATCTACTACTGAACACATCTCTTACAATTCCTCCAATAAAATCTGGCTCTTTCTCTTCAGTTAATTTATCAAAAGCAGGAAAGATTATTCAATTATTAACCAAACTTAACGCTTTTGCTACAATTTATAATATAAGTGGTCAACCTGCTATGTCAGTTCCTTTATATTGGACTGCTGATAATATCCCAATAGGTATTCAATTTGCAGCTCCTTTTGGTGATGAAGCTACTCTCTTCCGTTTAGCAGCACAATTAGAACAAGATAGACCATGGATCGACAAAAAACCTCCAATTTACTGTAATTAATTTTTGTATAGTTTAATTACTTTCCATAGATTTCCCAAAGAGAAAAGAAAAAAGATAAGATCCCTATAAAATCTTTAAAAATTGCCTTTAATACTTCTTAATCTTTTTTTAGGGTCGTATCTATCGATATTAATCAATTTTTTCACCATAGGGAATATAATGATTTATAATATGTTTAAATGAATAATGTTTTTATTAGAGTTATCCATTAAAATGATATCTCGACTTTTTTTCTTATTTTGAAAAATTTTAAAATTATGTGAAGCCGCTAAAAATGCTGGTGCACTTGGAGCAAAACAAATGGGAGCTGGTGGTGGTGGTTGTATGCTTGCGATTGCTCCAGGAAGGCAAAAAGAAGTTGCAAAAGCAATAGAAAATACAAGTGGAAAAGCGTGGATTTTTGATATTTATCATTATTGATTTATGGAGATATTTTAGACTTTGTTTTCTTATTGAATTAGCATAATTAGTTATTGCTCAAATTATCATTGAAGGTATTATATTTTTTAGAATAATTCTCAATTTTTGAAGAGTTGATTTTTAGAATGAAGAATGATTTACTCCCTTATAAAAATGAAAAAGATATTCATTCGATAAATTGAAAATACTCTCAATTAATTATTATATTAATGCAAAATTATACAAATTCTTATACAATTTAAATGACAAAATTATATCCCTATTATTATTTATTTATTTTATAATTGATTGTATATTGAGAATAAATATAATTCACAAGAGATATATTGCTTTCTTTAAGTTTAATGAGGAGTTAATA
Source organism: Promethearchaeota archaeon (assembly GCA_048937405.1). GTDB lineage: Archaea > Asgardarchaeota > Lokiarchaeia > Sigyniarchaeales > SOKP01 > Loki-b32. Next base: position 73,533 of record JBHLNF010000004.1, on the reverse strand, counting down.
AAAATTTTTTTTTATATAAATATACAACAAAATATTGATATATATTATGAAACGTAATCAGATAGAAATGGAAGATAGTAATGGGAAAATATCAATCCCCATCAAAACATTAGCTGTAGGTGTATCTCCCCCCAATCACTCTAGACCTGGGGATGCTGGGGCAGATGCTAGAATTATAGGATTTAAAAAAATAGTCTCTAAAAATGGGAAAAAAGAACTAATTGATGTGCACTCAGATTCTTACACATTAAAATCTTTAGAACTTGTAGGGTGCTCTTTAGGTTTTTCAACAGCCATACCAGAAGGCTATTATTTTAAGGTTGTACCTCGAAGTGGATTTGCACTTGAAGGATTATCCATTGTTAATTCTCCGGGTACAATTGATTCAGGTTATAGAAACGAATGGATCGCTATTGTTATAAATCTTTCTAATAAAAAGATTATTTTGAAAAAGAGAGATAGAATTTGTCAAATAATACTCGCTAAAATGTATGAATACGAATTTATTGAAATGGAGGAATTACCTAATTCAGAACGCGGTTTAGAGGGATTTGGGTCAACTGGTAAAAAATAATAATCCTTTTTCTTCTTTCAAAAAATAATCTGATTCGTTAGAATAATTTTTTAATTAGATACAGAAAATGGTGGGAATAGATCAATTTCTGAGTTCTAGTTTTAAATAATTCCCCTAACATTTATTCTTTTCATGGTTAATAAAAAATGTCTCATTTATTCTCTAATCTAAGTTTATTTACTATATTATCTGATAAGTATTTACTAAATATCTCATACTTATTGTTATTGAAATATATAGCAGTTTCCATGTAATGGCAATTATGACAAACCCCTACTTGTTTTTCTTTTAATAATATCCTTTTAACATACTCGATATCTTCATTATCCCTAAGATCTTTACTCCAACTATATTCCTTAAGTTCTTCAATAGTATGATGAAAATCAATTATAGCAAGTTTATCAACCATTAGTTTCTTACAATAAAAACAAACACCATTATACAAATCTTCAAAAATCTTTTTCTTTCTAATTAAACGTCGAAGATTTTTTTTTTCATTGTCATTATAATGCTTCCAATCAATATTCTCAGTTAAAATTTCATCTAAATGTTCCGTAATAAATTTTGACTTTTTTAATCTATGACAATTACCACATATAAAAACACATTGTTCTTCATCTAAATTACTGATAATGTCTTCAACTTTTTTAACTGCTAACATTTTCCAGGAAATAGTTTTTAGTGCAGGATTAGGATGATGAAAAACATAGGAAGGCAAGAAATACAAATCAAGTCCACATTCTGGACATTTAATTTCAATATCGAATTTTTCACCTCGATTCACTCTCAGAAGGAATTCTTTGACGGTCATCCCTTTTTCGTGTTTTAATGTGATAAAAATTGTTGCTAATAATTTTTTTTGAAATCGGTTTATTCCATCTCGTATATTATCACATTTTATACACATAGATCTTATTTTTCCATTATAAATATTAAAATTATCAAAACTAAGCATCTTTTTACATCTAGCACACACTCTCGTCTGATTTATATAATCAATTTCTAATTGAGTATGTATTCCAAAATAATTAGCAATATCTCTTATCAGTTTTTCATCTTTATGTCCTGACTTTATCATTATGTCAGTAAATCTTAGAGAGTTTTTAGATCTTAATAAGTAAATTATCACTATAACTCGCTCTATGGATGTTCTCTTGGTTAGGGAAAGATTTCTATCTACTAAATTTGTTTTATTAATTAAGTATTTCATAATTATCTGCTTTATAAGGTGATATTTTTCGTTCTCTTCTAAATGTCCTAATTTTCTATAAAGCATCTCTCTTTCTTGAGTTATAAAATTATCAATTTCCATCCAAATATGGTTAGTTATAGTTTCTTCTAAAATCCCTAAATGAATTTTTATCTTTTTAATAATAGATGCTCTTTGTCTATAGCCTGCTTTAAGTGCAATTTGTCGATCTGAAGGAGGATTTTTGGCTCTTAATAAATATATCATCACTATTGAACGTTCTATTAATATTTTACTTCTAGAGTTTAAATTTTCACTAATTAAATTAATACTATCTAAATATTTTATCACAATTTTTTTCAGAAGATAATATCCTTTAATTTCTTCTAAATATTTCAATTTTTTGTCAAATTTTTCTCTTTCCAGGATTATGAAATTATCGATTTCAGTCCAAATGAATTTAATAGCTATCCTATTCGGTTCTCTGAATTTTAATGGAACATTTTTAACTTTATCTTCTTGTTGGGCTTTTTTACAATATTTTTTAGTCATATCATAATTGGAATCATTTTTTTATATAATAATGCGATAAAGCTAAGAAAATCTCTTTCACAAAAATAGGCGATCATAACTATCTAAGTGGAGTATAACTCATATAAATTAAGAAAGTACATTGATTTTTCATAGATGTAATGATCATGTATAAATCTGTACAAATTGATGGATTATCAAAGAAAGCGAAAAAGTGAGGTGTTACCAATAATTTTCTATTTAATTAAAGCAATCTTCAAAAGATTATATTTAAACTACATCTTTTTATAGAATAATATATCAATTGTGAATTCTCCTAATATGAATGATACAGGTTATAGAAATGAATGGATGGCAATTGTAGTAAACCTTTCAAATAAAGAAGTTACATTGAAAAAAGGTGAAAGAATCTGTCAAATTATTTTATCTAAATTATATAATTATAAATTCGTTGAAACGGATAATTTACTGGATCAGAACGTGGACAAGGGGGATTTGGGAGTACAGGGAAAAATTGAATACAAATTTATATAAGTTAAAAAATGAAAAATTTTATTATGTCAGATTTATCTCAAGAAGAAATATTTATCATTGAAAAGATAAAAGAACATGGTGGTAAAATTAATTACAAAGAATTACAAGCTCTATGTGAGGAGAAATTTGAAGGTGTAAGACTGGTTTTAAAGAAATTGAAGGAAAAAACATATGTTGATTATGAAGGTATGATTCCTGGTTTTTCTGCCGAAATTGAATTACTAAGAGATGAAGAACTTTCATAAATTTTTCATTCATAATATTTTTGTTCTTTTATTAATTTTCTTTGTTAAAAATATGGTTCAAAATATCCTATGAGTGAGAGTAAGTCAGAATCTCTTAAAGATCATTTTCTTGAAAAAATTCTTAATCCTAAGAGTATTTGTGTTTTTGGTGCTAATAATAATCTTATGACAACAATGGGGTCAATGCAACTAAGAAATATTATTGCTGGTGGTGGACTTAATGGAAATATATTCCCTGTGCATCCAAGATTAGAAAAAGTGCAAGGAATTCAAGCTTATAAAACTATTTTTGATATCCCAATTATACCAGACCTAGCATTTATTATATTGCCAACTAGAATAGTACCCCAAGTTATGGAAGAATGTGGTCAAAAAGGTGTAAAACATTTGATTATTACATCAGGTGGATTTCGAGAAATTGGAGCTGATGGAATAGAATTATCTAAACAAATTGACAAAATAGCTAAGAAATATAAAATGAGGTTCATTGGACCTAACTGTCTGGGTATATATAATGGATGGTATGGTTATCCTAATAGAAAAGATAATTATTTTAACACTTTCTGGATTTATCTTCCTCATAAACGAGGAAATATTTCCTTAATAAGTCAATCAGGTACAGTTGCGGCTCAAACTGCTTTTTATACAAATGATCTAGGAATTAAAGTAGGAAAATCTATTTCAGTAGGGAATGAAAGAAACATAGATTTAGTTGATGTCTTACAGTATTTTAAAAATGATCCTCAAACAGAGGTTATAGGGCTTTATATTGAAGAAATCAAACGTGGAAAGGATTTCATTAAATTATCGAGGAAAATTACTCCCAAAAAGCCGATTGTTGCAATTTATGCTGGAGGTACAAAAGCTGCAGCAAGATCTATAATGAGTCATACAGGATCAATTAGTTCTGACAATAAAATTTATGAAGCTGTATTTAAAGAAACAGGGATTATTTCGACAAATTCAATTATGGATTTTTTGTTTTATCTTAGAACTTTGTCACAAGCTCAATCATACAACATCTTTCCAAAAGGGAATAGAGTCGGAATTATAACAGATTCTGGAGGTCCTGGTGCCATGATGACTAAATCTTCTGAACTATATGGATTGGAGGTACCTGAATTTTCACAAGAATTACAATCAATAATTAAAAAGGATATTCCTAAAACTGCAAGTTCAGTGAATCCTATTGATATTACTTTTCACAATAACTTTATGAACATGTTTATAAAATTTCCAAAATTATTACTGAAATCTAACGAAGTTGATGCAGTTCTAGTTTTTGGAGTCTATGATTTTGATGATATACTTGATATAATTGAAAAATCAGGTATGGAATTAGATGAAACCATGAAAAATAGAGATGAGATCTTTGAAAATATTATTTCAAAATCTGTAAAAAGATTTCTGAGAAAATATTCAAAACCGTTATTTTTTGCTGGACCATTTCCTTATAGATATCGCTGGATGCAAAAATTTGTAGAACACAACATTCCTATATTTAGTATGTGGGATAATATAACTAAATGCTTAAGCATTTTATGTCGTTATGCAGAATATCGTAAAAATTCAAACCCTAAATTTGAAATTTGAAAATTTAAAATTGAAATTGTATAATCCCTATTTGTTTCACTAATTATAAATATGTTTTTTATCTTTAATTATTAGAATTAGTTCAAAAAGTTTACTTGGATATAAGAAAATTAAATTAGAATTAAGTGTTTTTATCGTTGCCAATCACATTTTTTAATCCTCCTTCAACGATTTTAGCCTCGGGATCTAAATTGGGTGTTGAATTAGGTGGCACTAAAACCATTTTAAGTTTTGATTCGCACCACAATTTATATTCAGAGAGTATAATTTTTACTGAATTAAGCTGGGGTGCTTTTTATCAAGAAGAAGGGCTAACTGACCAAATAGATACATTTACTACAAAAGAATATGATTCTATTCGAGAAGATCCTAAAGCTTTAATTAAAACTATTGAAGAAACAATTTATAACATTATTAATAATGGAAAATTATTTTACGGAATTGCTGATTTTGAAGTAGATGCGTTTCTTAATCAAAACACAGTAATACCTGGATTAAAATTAGATTATGAAATTATAAATAAACTTTTAGAAGCTCATAAAAGAACACGGGATAAAGATTTATTTCCGAAAATCCTTTCTGATTCAAAAGGTACGAAAACAATTTATGTTGAAATTCAAGGAACTAAAAAACATAAGCTCCATATTAGAGGAAATAAACTGGAAGATTTAGCTGATACTTTAAGGATGGCCAAAGGCTTTGCAACGGGAATTGTTTGCACATCGCGAGGTGCAGCAAATCTTTATATAATGAGTGATAACATAGTATATAGGGAAGATGAAATTCCAGAACTATATATTGATGAGGATAATCTAGCTATCATTGAAATGGGAATTCAGCGAGAATTATTGTTTCCAATAAGTTGGTTTAGAATAGATTTAGGGCTTAGATCTTTAGAAACTTTACAACTTTGGAACGAAATTAAAGATGATCCCAAGTTAAATAGAGCTTTAGAAAGGTACGATAAATATATAACAAGTTTAGTATACACAAAATATAGAGACATGGCAACTACACAAAAAGTAGGATCTGACTTAGAAGACGATTTCTATGATATGACCTCAAAAGAAAGAAGAAAGGCACTCAAAGACATGGCTCAAGCAATAAGAGAATTAACTGAAGAATATAAAAAATAGACTGTTATTATTCTTTCAGTATTCTTGGAGCTTTAAAATATCCATCTTTTTTATGTTTTGCATTTTTCAAAGCTTCTTCAATTGTTAATGATTTTCTAGGAATATCTTCACGAAAAACATTTTTCAAACCCTCTATTGGATGTGTAGTGGGTTTGACATTACTAGTATCTAAATCATCGAGTTTTTTAAAATAATTTAAAATATCTCCTAATTCTTGAGATAATTTTTCCTTTTCATCTTCTGATAAATCTAATAAAGCTAACTTTGAAATATGATCAATAGTCTCCTTTGAGAATTCTTCCTTATCTGACATATCTTCGTTCAATAAATAATAATACTAAATAATAATTAAGATTAACTACCATACTTAAAATTTCTAAAATGCTTTAAAAAATAATGATAAGTATTAAGTAATAGTTATTTCTTATTTAATTATGGAAAATAAGGAAGATTTTAAGCTTGAAATTCCAAGTTATGCATATATTGCTTTAGCTAGACGAGGTATGGAAAAGATCTCTTTAGATCAATGTTTTTTGCCAAATTGTGATAATGAGAATGGTGAATTATTAAAAGCTTTTAAGAAAGAAGAATATGAAGATGATAAGATACAAACAAAAGAAATATACATTAAATGCAAAAAATGTAATGGTATTTTCATTTTAAAATTAGATACTATAAAAAAAGTAGCTAAATCTACTAAAAATAAAGATGAAGAACCTTTATCGATGGGATTGGTATACGCTTTAGATGAGAACAAGAAGAATTTAGGGCATATAGGCTATTTTTAAATAATTTTTCATTTTTTTAGTAAGAAAATGACCTTTAAATTTTATATTTTTGATTTAGATGGAACTTTATTAGATCTGGGAAATATTCGTGCTTATGCAGAAAAAATTTTTACACTTACTTTACTTACATTGAATGCTCCTAAAATACCAAATAGAGAAGAAAGACTAAAATTTTGGTTAGCAGGAAATGAATTTATAAAGATATTGAATAAGTGGGGTATTCTTGAACCACGTAATTTTTGGAAAATATATGATAAAATTGATTTTGAGCAACGAAAAGTCCTAATTAAACAAAACAAAATAGGATTATTTAATGATGTTATTGAAATACTCCAAGAGATTTATAAAAAATCTAATAGACTTGCTATTTTAACTAATACAACCGGTTATGTTGTAGACTATATCTTAAAAAAATTTAACATAATCGATTTTTTTCATGACATCTTTAGTATGGGTCCTGGAATTAATGAAAGTTTTGCAAAACCATCTCCTAAAGGTATTTTTTCAATTTTAAGAAAGTTCAATTATAATCCTAAGAATTCTAAAGCCTTAATGATTGGGGATTCAATTGTCGATATAATAGCTGCAAAAAAAGCAAATATTTCATCATGCCTAATTAAAAGACAATTTAAAATTGAAACAAAACCCTATGACCAGTGGGAATTTCAACCAGATTATGTTATAGAGAGTTTAACTGAATTAATAGATTTATAAACAAATAGAATTTCTGTTTTTATAGTTTTTTATTCGAAAAATTTGTAAACTAGTTAAATTTTATTTAGAATATTAATGAGAGAAATAAAATACGATAAACTTAGCCAAATTTACGATTTAAGTAGAGGTATTAATGATAAGACGTTAGATGCTTTAATAAAATTAACCTACATAGATTCTAATTCGTTAGTTTTAGATATGGGATGTGGTACCGGAAATTATACTGCTGGTCTAAAACAGTTTACAAAAAATGTTATTGGTATAGATCTTTCTTTGGCTATGATTAAGAAAGCTGTGTCTAAGTTTCCTAATTTAGAATTTATTAATGGTAATATCATAAATCTTCCTTTCTGTTCAGATCTTTTTGATGGATTATATGCCATTCAAGTTATTCATCATATTAGAGATAAATTTGTCTTTTTAAAAGAAGCCTATCGTATTCTTCGTAAAAAAGGTTTTATAGCAATACATACATGTTCTCATAATCAAATCAAAACATATTGGTATACTTATTATTTTCCAGAGGGTTTAAAATGGGAATTAAAACGATTTCTTGATACAAATGAATTAACTCTGCTACTTAAAAAGATTGGATTTTTAAATATAGGAGTAAAAGTATGCTATAAAGATTCAGTAATTTTGAATCAGAGACCAGAAAAATATTTAGATAAGAATTTCCGCGATGGAGATTCGATGTTCGCACTATTAACAGAGGATCAAATAGAAGCTGGATGCGAAAAATTACGAAAAGATATAAAATCAGGTGTTATTAATAAGGTTTTAAAAGAATATGAGAAAAAAATCGATATTTTTGGGGGTTCTTCAATTGTTTACGCTCAAAAAACCTAATTAGAAATTTGTAAAATTATTACGATAAAAAAAATCAAAATTTTAGAGGGTATAAAGAATCTGAATAACTAATTTTTATCGAGTGAAAAATTTGTTTAATTCTCGTTTAAACATCGAAAATATTTAAGTAATAAAAAAATAATACATTCAGGATTTTTTATAAATCTTAATGTATTAAGAGTTAAAAATAAATTTCCAAACTAACTTTTATTTAATATTGAAAATCTAAAGAGAATCCTCCATATGTCGACAAAATTAGAAGAAGAAGATTCACTTAGAAAAAAGGTCTGGAAAATCATTAATTTGATACAAGCAAATCAGTTATTCGTCCATTCCAAGAACTTAGAAATAAAATACTATAATGAAAAAAATAAGAAGATTGAACCGAAAAATTTGCCCGAAATTTTGACTTTAAATGTTTTAAATGCCCTAGTTCCTAATTCTGCGATGTTGTTGATCGGTGGTCATGGTGGGGGGAAAACCTCAATCTGTAAATATCTTGGTCGGATGTTTACTTCCAATTCCCTTAATGAAATTGAGAACTCAATTATAAGAGGACATCCACAATTAACTGAAGAGAAACTTATAGGTACCTTAAAACTTGGGAAACTAATGAAGGAAGGAGAAGAAGAAGTTGTATGGCGTCAATTTGTTACTAACTTTTGGAAAATAATCGATGAAGTAAACCGTCTAACTCCATATGCTCAAGATATATTACTCTCTTTGCTTGCAGAAGGTACTGTTAAATATTATGACACAATTACTACTATAAATAAATACTGTCTGTTTGCCACAATAAATCCTCATGATATTGGTACTTTTGAATTATCTCAACCATTTTTAGACAGATTTGGAATCTCTGTGCCTATTTCAATGCCTGGAAGTCATGATTTGCGACTAATTTTAACTGGGAAAGATGAAAAATATAGTGGTTATGATGAATTAATCCAAGTACCTAAAGTTTTAAATATAGATGAGTTAATGGAAATTCATTTTTATATTAATAAAATTACTTTCCCCTCTGAAGTTAATAACTATATACATGCTATAGTGAGAGAATTTACCTTATGTGATCGTGTTGATAAAGGGAATACAGAAGACTTAAAACCCAGTACAGGGTTATGTTCAGGATGTCATTTTAATACGGCTCAAAATGTTTGTAATAAAATTGATTCGATTTTAAGTGTGAGAGTTGCCAAGGATCTATTAAGATATTCCAAGGCTTTAACATGGTTATTAGGTTTTAATAAAGTTGATATTCATATTGTTAATACAATTGCTCCTTATGTAATATCGCATAGAACGATATATGTGAAAAGAGAATTAGACAAAGCACCATATTTCGGAAATAAATATGAATTTTCCAAGATTTTTTTGAATAAAATTTCAAAAAGATTTAAAAACCGTGAAACCTGTTATTTCATTACAGAAAGATTTCGGGAGGGAAATCCTAAGGATAATGACTTAATAGAATTGAAAAAATTCGAAAAAAATGATTTAATTGTAAAATATGATTTAATTCCGTTTGTAAATTCAATTAACAATAAAAGATATCCTCCATTAGCTCAACAAATTCAAGAGGCGTCCAAAAAAGGTGATATTACTAAATTAGCTGAAATCAGAAATAACCTTATGGAAGAAATTGATTTTCCTAATAGAGGAGACCTAATAGAATGGATAAATCGTGAATTATTTAAACAAACTGTTACTGATTATGTATTCAAATTTTCTTATTGGAAGGAATTATGGGCGGATATTGCAGCAGAGTTTTCTGAATTAGATCAACCAATAAAGGAGGCTTTCAGTCAAAGACAAACAAAACAAATCCGAAAGGAAGATCTTTTAATAGAAATAAATGTAACTGGTACTAATGATGATTCATTAGTGAATATTCAGGTCTCAGGAGGTTCTGAAGCTTTAAAACTGAGAAATATAATGAATAATTTAGGTTATATTCAGAAAGAAGAATAAATTGTTTTAGATCAAAATGGTACAATCAAGTAGAAGAGGAAAAAGTAAAACTAGTAAAAAAGAAATTACAGAAAATGAGTTAAAGATCATTGAATTAGCGAAGATCGCATTTAATAAAGCTCTTACTGAATTTTATTTTCCTCCTTTAAATGACCCTAATTATGTATTTGATTATACACATTTAGAAGGATTTTATATTGATCCCGAACATAGATGGCAGATTACAATGAACTTAGCCAATACGCCATTATTCAAAGATGATGATGAATATATAGATTATTTTCATATTATATCGCTTCATGAAATCTCTCATTATCAGATAATACCGTACGATGGATTAATTAATGCAAAGTTACTTAGAGCTGCGATGCTTCATGTAAACCAGAATTTTGCACCTATAATCGTAAATATTTTTGCTGATCTTATAATAGACACAAAGTTATATCAAAAATATCCAAGTCTCATCAAATGGGAGATGGAGGTAACCTATAAGCATCTTAAAAGTAAAGGTTCAATTAGTAATTTGACAAAATTCCTATTTCGAGCGTATGAGAAATTATGGAAGGAAGATGTATTAAATGATGAATCTCTAACAGAAATGGATACTTTAGCGGAAAAAGTAACTAAAATGATTCTAAAGGATTTCGAAAATGAGTCAACATGGGAAAAAAAAGTATCTCTAATTGCTAAATATTTGAACAATTTAATTCAAGAGACTTTCACGTTAATAGGTACTGGAGTAAAATTGAACAAAAATAAAGAAAGGAGAAAAGGTCCTAGTGGAGTTTTTATAGAAGTTCCTAAAGATGTTTTAGAAGTAATGGATAACCCTTTAGAAAATAAAAATGCTGATAAATTAAAAGAAGGTAATGAAGATGACTTAAGACAAAAATCAGAAGAATTTGCGAAAGATATTCAATACTCAGAATTTGGTGGACCTGCCAGGCAAGCAGGGATCTTAATTGATGGAAATGCCCTAGCGACATGGTATAGGGGATCCGCAAAAAACTTAATCGAAATAAAGATATTTGAAGAAAAACGAGGAGGACAATTGCCTGTTTATCCTGAGATGTGGCGAATTGGAGATAGAATCGAAGAATTAGATGTAGTTCAGAGTCTATTAAATAGCCCGGTAATGATTCCGAATATTACAACAAGAAAATGGGTTTTTAGAGAAGGAACTGGGCACTTAGTAGAAAAACAGATTCCTGATCTTTTAGTTGTTTTAGACTCTTCAGGTTCTATGGGTTGGAATTATACATCTAGATCTACTCGTGGTAAAGGTCCTTATCATACAGCTTTAATAGCTGCATTTGCTTCTCTACATTTTGCTGCAAGTAAAGGTGCAAAATTTAGTATAATAAATTTTTCAAATAGAGCAGATATTTGTCAATGGACTTCTGATTATAAAAAAGCTGAACAAACATTACTTAGATATCAAGGAGGGGGCACGTTCCTACCAATAAAACAAATTGCCAATCAATGTGGAAAAGCAGATAGAAATGTGCTTGTTTTTATTATTACGGATTTTGGCATTTATAATTGGAGTAAGGCTAAAAAAGTTATGATAGACTTAGCTCAAAAGGGGCATAAAATTGTAGGCTTCTTTATTGGGTCAAAAAAAATTCCAATAGACAAATTTAAGAATTTACTTGATAAAGTTACCTTCTATGGAATCGGAAACCCAAAGGATTTAATTAATTTAGTTATACAAGAAGTTAAAAAGAATTACTTATAGTTTATAGTGGATTATTATCTTTTATTTATTTCACGCAGGTACTGCTTCATAAAATAACGTTGACTCTGACAATAAAGAAGTTTATCTTTATCAGTTAAATGTCTACATTTCTGCAAAACATTTTGAATATCAGAAAGTAATTTAAAATTATCATATTTTGCTTTTTGTGGTATTTCTTCTCTTTGCTTATTAATCGTCTTAGTAGCAATTTTTATATCATAGAATAAATCTCTAAGATTAAGAACAACTTCTGAGTCCTCAGTTTTTGAAATTATCATTTCTTTCATTTGTTTTTAAAATTTATAAAATTCATTCAAATCATAGTGAATATCTCTATAATAGTGGAGAGATATCTACGTATATATTAAAAACAAATGATCAGATCTTTTGAAACTAAGTAATATCTAGGTAATATCTTTAGAAATTTAATAAATAATTGAAATATCATTGAAAACAGTAAATAAATAAAAAAAATTGATTAAGAAATAAATTATAGATTCAAAAATATATTTAAAAATTAAAGTATAGAAAGAATACTATCAATATCTAGCCATCCTTTGAAAGCATGTATTATTTTTCCTTGTTCATCAACAACGAATTGACCGGGTCCCTGTTTTTCCCAACCTTCATATTCACCATGTTTAAAACCTAATTTCATAGCTTCTTTAAATTTCTCTTTCACTTGTTTAACCGCTTCCATATTCATTAATCCAAGTCCGTATTCCTTATATAATTCATCTTTAGAACTTGGTATAACAGGAAAATTAATATTTTCTTTCTTAATATATTCTTTTGCTACTTTCTCGCCTGATTGAGTAATATATAATATTTTTGCTCCCTTATCTTCAATCTCATTTTTCCGTTTCATTAATGTGGAGAAATCTAATAAACAAATTGGACATCCAAAATATCTTGAAAATATTAAAACAACTTTTTGTCCTCTAAATTCTTCTAAATTAATAGTTCCGGAGTTATAAGAATCTAATTTAAATAGAGGGGCGTCATCTCCTTCTTGTAGGTTGTTGTCTTCCATAATTTTCCCTGTATTATAATTTATATTATCATTAGTTATAGTTTTTATAAAAAATTTATTCTTAATATCTATAATAAACTTATTTAGATATATTAATCATGTCTTTCCTCAAAAGACATTAAGACAAATCCCAATAAGATTGGAGTAAGAGAAAGTAAAAATAAAAAATACCAGATGAAATATAGATATATAACATCTTGAAAATGCCATGGAGCCCATCCATGATAAGATATCATAAGAACAAAAAAACCTAAACCTACTAATTTTGGTCCAATTTCGTTGGCTTTATATCCATAAAAAGCAAAAATATATGCCATAGTAAAGCAGACAGGAATCCAAATTGTATGAAGGAATAAATACATTGTGATTTCAATAGGATTTTCAGATGGTATTATGAATAATCCTAATATTAACCATAAAAATCCAAGGATAAGCACAGAAATACTAGGAATTTGTTGTAATTTTTTATTGTCGGTTAAAATCTCTAAAATACCATATAAAATTCCTGCAGAGAAACATGGCATACCCCATCTCCAAACAAAAAAATGAAATACAGATAAATTTTCATTAGCAATAGGAACCCCTATAGCTCTGAAGATATGTGCAACAAAAGTTATACTATAGACAAGGAACGAAATACTCCAGATGAATAAAGATTTATTTTTTTTATTTGTTCTAATCCATCTTAATAACAAGTAACCAGATATCGTCCATAGTAATACTGTGCTATTTAATCCAAGACCAAATAAAAAAAAATTTGATTCCAATTCGGGTACTGGTACGCCGTGTGGTAATACGATTAAAACATACGCAGAAATAATTGATATAATTATGAGTCCAGAGATATAGAGTAAATGTGTCTTTTCCAAATTAATTACCATTTAAATTTTTTAAACTTTTTAATTATTTTCTCATCTTTAATTTTTTCTTTTGACCTTTCTTTTAATACATCATAAAATTCCAGAAGAATTTCATGTAATTCTTTTATTTTTAAATCAATTTCGGGATCATTCTTATTTAGATAACCTTTGGTATAGAAAGCTTTATATAAATTCACAACAGATTTTATTTTCACCGAGTAATTTTCCATTGTTTCATAAAGTAATTCACCTTTGAAATCTTTATCAGTTATTATTGAAAACATTAACATTTCTTTATTACCACGAGCCCAACAGGAAGTAATTTCAAAATACATATTTGTTATCTTTAAATCTTCCTCAATTAATATAACTTCAAAGAATTCCTCTGACATATCTAAATCAAAAAAACCTAACATTTTTTTGCTGATTTTCTCTAATATTGAACCTGGATGAGAAAAAATAATCTCTGGACCAACAACTGTATTAAAATATAATAAAGCTAATTGCATTATATCAAATTTATTAAAACTAGTTTTATCTTGTTTTGATTTTTATTATAGCAATATTTATTTTTTATTAAATTAGTTAATTGAATATTTAATAATTATTATTTCTAAATTACCAATATTGATAAAATAACCTATAATTATTATCATTCTTATTTTAAGAAAGAAAATTACTGATAATGGTTTAGGTTTTTTTAAAAATTCTGCTTGATCCAATCTTTAAATTTAATCTTTCTAAGCTGCTCTGCCCATAAGGCTTTTATATTAGGTATATCAGGGAGTATATCTTCTTTTTTGAGAAGCTTATAAAGATTTTCTGTTGCTTTTTCAATTAATATATCATATAAATGAGTTTTTTCAGTTAAATCACCTATCTTTTCAATCTGCTCTCTAAATTGCAGAATAATTTTTATCCAATTTTCTGAAAATTTCTCAATATATTCTTCTAACTTCTCTGAATGTTCTGTTGATAATATTGGGATAGTTAATTGATAATTTTTATCTAATAATTTAATTAGATTATACCATTCTAAAGTCATTATGTGATTTTCAACAGTTTCTTTTGTCCATTGATATGATATCTGACAATCATATTCTTCTTTTGAGATTAATAAAGGTTCTGGAGAAAAATTAACTCTTTCATGTATTTCTTGAAATGATTTTGGCCCACTAGCAAGTATTATTAAAATTTCACGTCTTACTTTATTATCTAAAATCCATGGAATTTCAGAATCATCCCATGGTTTTGCTGTAGCAAAATCAAACCAAGGTTCAATCTCATCTACATTTATTTTCCCTATAAAACGATAATTATGATATTTCGTATTTTCTCTCATATTCAATCTCTCAATTTTTCAATTTCTAGTCTTTTCCTCTTGTTTTTATTCTTCTTGAAGCATAGCTTCGATAAGAATTTGAGTAGCTTCCTCTTCAGTTAAGCCTTTAGCCTGCAGTTCATCCAACCATTTTTGGGGGAATCTTCCTAATGAAGCTTCATGAGAAACACTTGATGTTGGGTCTATAGCTCTGATAAAGGGACGTGCTCTACATATTGATCCTTTTCCTAACACAATTTCATTACATTCAACATGTCCATTACATCGTGGAGCATTTCCTTCAGTAATTCCATACATTAATACCTCTCCTCCATCTTTGGCAGCAGCTTTCATTTTAATTATACTTCTTGCGTTTTCACCTTCAAGAAAAACAGAATCTCTTATTCTAATTGAATCTTTTTTACATTTTCCAAAAGCTCTGATATTTGATTTAATTACGCTATTTTTCATAGCGTAAATATCTATCAATATTTTTACCTTACCAGGTGTTCCTCTTGTAAGATTAAAATTATTTTCAAAAATACTATTTTCACCAACATACATATAACCAACTGGAGCAACTAATGCACCTGAATTCTCACCATGGTAATGGGTTTCACTATAGGTAAAATTACAATTTTTTCCAATGTAAAAATGTCCAAACATTTTATGAATAAGTCCATTTGCTTTTGGAAAACTGCAATGTGCTTGTACAGTTACTTCTGTATTATCTTCTGCAATAATTCTTGGAAAAATTTCCTGAACTCCCGTTTCTTTATTAACACCAAAACATAAATGAATAGGTTCTTCAATTTTTGTACCCTTTTTTATTATAATATCCGCCACAATTCCATTTTCAATCTCTCTACCCTTTAGAATAACACCATCGACTTGTTCAACACCACTAATCTTATTAAAATCTAATAAAAGCTTGGCTCCCTTCCCGTGTCCTGGTAAAAAGTCTCTAATATCAATATTATAATCTTCAAGACTTTCTAATATTTCTTCTGGATATTCTATATTACTCATAATCCTTGTTCCTCTCTAAATATTTTATCAATATAATCCTCATCGAAACATTGTTGCTTCCCATTGAATAATTTTCTTTTGCAGAATTCCTTTAAACCCGCTTTTGCACAATATTTTAGCATAACTTTTGGAAAAACATCAGTTATTAATGAATCTCCTCTCCAGATAAGGGTTCCATAATCTGCAACCATTCCAATATCTTCTCTGTGGGTGATTAATAAAATAGTCATATTTAATTCCTTGATTTTTCCAAAAATATTAAGAAAATCTTCAATTACAATGAAATCTAATCCAGAATCAGGCTCATCTAGCATAATCAATCGAGGTCTCATCGCTATGGCTGCAGCTAACTCTACTCTCTTTCTTTCTCCACCACTTAAAGATTCATCAATATTTCGTTTCATATATCTCTCAGGCTCCAAATTTACAATATCTAAAGCTTCACTTATTATTTCTTTTTTATTAGCTTTATCCTTAATTCCAAGTGAAATATATTTCGGAATTGATAATCCATCAATTCTAGCGGGTTCTTGCCATGCTAAAGTTATCCCTAACTTTGCACGTTCAGTTATACTCATATCTGTTATGTCAATTCCATCAAAATATATTTTTCCACTTGAAGGTTTATAGTTATTTAATCCCATTATAGTGTATGCTAAGGTTGATTTTCCAGAGCCATTTGGACCTATAATAGCATGTATAGATCCTTCTTTAACACCAAAAGAGACCTTATTAATTATAACACATTTTTCATCCATTGTTGGTATTGTCAAATCTTGAGTTTCCAAAATCAATTTATTTCACTTATAAATCTGAATTGCATATTTATTTAGAAAGCTTGGTTAAGATCTAAAATTCTTTTTTTAATAAAAACTTAAATTTTCTCAAGTCTTTTAATATTCGAAAAACTTTTTGATCAACTTATGAATAGAATATAGCACATAAATTAAAAAAGACCTTTAATATTATATTCTTAGTTTCTATAATAAAATTTAACAACAACCATACACAGTTTTTATTTATTTTATAGGTGAAAAGAATGGTTAAAAAAGAATATGTTTGTGAGAAGGGAAAAAAAAGTTCAGTTGTTATAGATGACTTAACTGTTGAAATTAAAGAAGGAGCTACCTTTATTTTAGGATTTGCGGGAATTGGACTTATAGGACCTATAGTTGCTAATACTCTAATAGAACAATTACCAGATGTCAAGGAAATTGGTTTTATTACCTCTGAATATCTCCCCCCCATTTCAGTATTTTATGCAGGTGTGTTAAAGCATCCGTTTAGAATTCTTTATTCTCCTCAAAATAATTTGATTATTGGGATTTGTGAGGTTCCTTTTCAGATACCAACTGCCTACAACGATTTAAGTAAAACGATATGTAATTGGGCTCTTTCAGAGGATGTTAGAGCAAAGGAAATTGTAATTTTTCAAGGAATCCCCCAGAGAGGTATTATTGATGAATATCCAGTTTATTATGCTGCTGAAGAAATAATGATGGATCATCTTGAAAAATTTGGAATAAGTAAAGTTGAGAAAGGAATCATTGTAGGACCAGAAGCAACCGTTTTGAATGAAGCTTTAACAAATAGATTACAAGCATTTGCTTTATTTACCCCTGTATTAGAAATTCCCACTCCAGAAGGTGCCGCTAGTATTCTAGAAGTATTAAATAAAATGTATAATTTAACAATAGATACGGCATCTCTTATTGAACAAGGAAAAGAAATAAAAGCAAAAATGTTAGAATTAGCAGAAAAAGCTCAACAATATCAGAAACAGCAACAACAATTACCAGGCACTAAAGAAGGATATACTCAGTATTTTCAATAAAATATACTATTTATTTTTTCATTTTAAAATTATTTTATATAAATTATTAAATTCTAAATTATTTACTTGTTATTATGAAATATTCTAAAACACACGCGGCAGTTTGTGGTCTTTATTGCCCAGCTTGTACGATATTTATTGGTACTCAGGAAGATCCTAATCGTCTTGAATTGCTTGCTAATCAATTTGATATTTCAGTTGAAGAAATGAAATGCTATGGATGTCGGTCAGAAAAGCGTATTCCTTATTGTGACACTTGTAAACTTTATCCTTGTGCTCAGAAAAAAGGAATTGATTTTTGCGGTGAGTGTGATGACTTTCCATGTGATAATTTAAAAGAATTTCAAGCTGGAGCAGCTCATCGATTTGAATTATTGAACGCTCAAGATCAAATTGTAAAAAGGGGATATGAAATTTGGATGGAAGATATGAAGAATTATTATTCATGTTTAAAATGTGGAACCATAAATTCCGCCTACGATGCTAAATGTAGATCATGTGGACATCAACCAAGCAATCAGTATACAAAAAATCATGGTAATAAAATATTAGAATTCATTGAGAAACACCAAACTAGATTAAAAAAAGAATAATCAACTTAGAGGAAATTCTTTTTTCTAATATAAAAAAGACTTCATTCTAATTGATAATTAATAGAAATGAATTTTAAAAGAATCACACTATTATATTTTTTTAAGAATAAAAAAATGAATGTGTGATTGAATTTGGGAAGATTCAAAGAAAAATTTATTCCTGTTCAAATTGATCAAGAATTATGTACAAGATGTGAACGCTGTCTTAAAGCTTGTAAATCTAAAGCTATTTATTTTGAGCATGGAGTTAGAAAAGTTGATTATGCTAAATGTAAAGCATGCCTAAATTGTGTTCAAGTATGTCCTAGGAATGCTATTGAGGTAACGTCTATAACAAATCCAGATCAAATAGTAAGTATCAAAATTGATCATGAGCTATGTAATATGTGTGAAATATGTCTTGATGAAAATGGAATTTTCTGTCCTAAAAACCTTTTTTATAAAGATGTTGTGAAAAAGGTTGGAAGAGAGGAAGAAGGAATCAGATATAAGTATAAAGAAATCGCAAAATGCCAGGGTTGTTTAAAGTGTGAACTTTCATGTCCAGAAGGAGCAATTAAACCCGTAAAGTTTGAAGCGGTTTAGATATTATTTATTATTAGGATTTATTTTTAACTTTTCAAGAATAAGAGATTTGATTTCAGAAAAGTCTGAAATTACTACAATCCCTTCCATTTCTTTTAACTTTTTAATATTTTCAAGTTCAATATCTCTTATCTTTAAAATTAAAGGAGACCCATCTGGTCGGGAAGTTACTATAGGTTCAGTATCCTGATCTGATGGAAAAATATAAACAGTCTGCCCTCCCTTAATAGCTTGAGCTACACAATTAGTTATTAGTGTATCTGCTATCCCGTTAACAATTTTGGCGATTGAATTAGCGGAAACAGGGCAAACTAAAAAAAAATCGAATTTTCCTAATTGTAATGGTCCAGCATAAAATGGGATATTTGGAGTTTTTTCTATTTTTATTTTTTCAACCACTTCGGTTAGTGCTAACCATTTTTTATACCATTTAATAACAGCAGCACCTTCTTTAGAAAGAATTACAGTTAAATTGATATTATGTTTTATTTGCAATTCTTTCATTAAATCAATTGATTCTTGAAGGACATAGCCAGTTCCAGTTATACCCCATATAAGCTTCATTTTCTTCTACTTATTGCTCTTCTTCATATAATTTTGGTAAAAATTCAGTAAAAAATCCTATTTCTTCGATATTATGTTTTCTCAAATGTTCAATGAATGAATTTGGGACTTGAGCAGGTAAACGAAAGGTTGATCGTAAGATAGTTCCCTTTGGAATTGAATGATATTCATGTAAAACCCAAGTAATGGGTTCATCTTTATTATTTATAACGCTTGCGGCATTTTTATGCTTAAACTCCGCCTTTATAGGTATTGAGTCAGGATTTTCCCATCGAATTCTTAATGTTGTAGGTCTACCTTCAATTGTTTCAACAACGCGTTGTATTGCTCCCACATGTCCCTTTATATTTTCAGGAGAGATTTCCCATTCAAATGATTTATGGTCTTTAGGATGCCATAATTTGTAGCGTTCTGAATTATCAATATGATCCCACCACCAATCAATCATTTCAGGGGAAACTCCAGAGAGTTCTTGTTCTATGATAAGATCAACAGTTTCCTTATTTGTTTTTTTATTATTCATTCTTATATTTCAATTAATAGTTTTAATGGCTTAAAAAATTCTTAATTTATAAAAAATTAGCTTTATATATAAAACCTAATGAAAATAATTAATACTTTAATTTAAAACATATCCTGTGCCAGTTATACCCCAGATTAATTTGTATGTCATCTTAACCAACTTATTAAATATAGGTGCAATTTTAACATATAATATTTTAAGTTTTATATTTTCCAATATAAACAATTAAAAATCTTTTTGCTTTAAATTTATACTAGATTATGAATTTATCTTAAATTGATTATAAATGAGTAAATCTAAATATATTTATCTGGATAATGCTGCTACGACGCCAATGGATCCAAGGGTTATTGATGAAATTCATAAACATTTTTTAGAAACCTATGGAAATTCTTCAAGTTTACATTCTCTTGGACAAAAGGCAGGGCAAGTATTATTAAAATCACGTGAAATAATCGCATCATTTATTAATGCAAATAGAGATGATATTTTCTTTACATCTTCAGGAACAGAAGCAGATAATCTTGCTATTTTTGGTGTTGCTTCTAAGAATAAGGAAAGAGGTAATCATATTATTACATCCTCAATCGAACATCATGCAGTAGAAAATCCCTATAAAGAATTAAAGAAAAAGGGATTTGAACTTACTTTTCTACCTGTAGATAAATATGGTATTATTGATTTAGCAGATTTAGAGAATACAATCACAAACAGAACTTTACTTATAAGTATTATGTTTGCAAATAATGAAATTGGTACTATTGAACCAATTAAAGAAATTGGTATGATAGCGAAGAAACATGATGTCATTTTTCATACTGATGCTGTTCAAGCGTTTGGAAAAGTTCCAATTGATGTAAATGACATGAATATAGACCTATTATCTGCTTCCGCTCATAAGATTTATGGACCTAAGGGTGTTGGTATGTTATACATACGTAATAAGGGAATAAGAGAAGGATGGGGGAAATTTATTGATCCTATCATGTATGGTGGAGGTCATGAGAGGAATATGCGACCAAGTACTATAAATGTTCCTGGTATTGCAGGTTTTGCTAAAGCTGTTGAAATTGCTAAAGAGGAAATGGAAATGGAATCTAAAAGACAGATAAAACTAAGAGATAAAATCATTAAATGGGTTACAGAAAATATTGAAGATACATATTTGAATGGACACCCTACTCAAAGACTCCCAAATAACGTGAACCTTGGATTTAAATTTATTGAAGGAGAATCGATTGTATTGGATCTCGATACAGAAGGGATCGCCACCTCTACGGGCTCAGCTTGTTCTTCAGAGTCACTCGAACCTTCACATGTATTATTAGCAATAGGAGTGAACCATCAAGATGCGCATGGATCCTTGAGAGTTTCCTTGGGACGCTTCACTAAAGAAGAAGATATAGATTATTTCTTGAAGAAATTACCCGGTATAATTGAAAGATTGAGAAAGATATCTCCAGTAAAAAAGGATATTTAATATATGTTTGAAAGATTCTTGAGGAATCTTAAGTTTGTTTATGATTTTTTTTATGATAATTTATATTTTTTAATTAATATAAATAACTCTATTGAAATTACTAAAGGAGTAGAATTTTTTAACAGAAATTATTGATATATTCTCAAAATATAGTCTTTGATTAATTAATTTGACTTAATACGAAAAACTATAGTAAAAACTTAGGTTATTAGATATATTTGAAAGAGGATAAATTAAATGGTTTTAATATTTGTTTTACTATTTCTTTGAAATGTTCATAATAGATAAGTTTATTAAGAGGACTTTCTATATACAGAACTCAAGATAAGAATTTATTTTTTTGTAATTAAATTCCTTAGAAAGTGATTATTTAATTGAATAATAATGATAAATATTTGAAAAAAGAAGAACAAATTGAAGAAAACTGTTGTGAAAAACCTTGTATTGATTTTAAGGCAGGTAATAAAGTTTGCATAAATTGTGGAATGGTGTTAGATGTTTATTTAGTAGATCAAGAAAGAAGAGCATATAGTAGTGAGGAAGTTAAGGAAAGAAAACAAACAGAACCGAGATGGAGAGAATTCGGCTCAAGAACCATGCTTTCTGATAGTAAAATTGATTATAAAGGGCATTATTTGTCAGCAGAAAAGAAAACTTTATTTTCAAGATTATCAAAAATTCAAAATTCTTTAATTTCAGGTATAGAAAGAAATTTCTGGGAAGCTAAACCAAAAATAAAACAACTTTCTTTGAAATTAAATCTTCCAGATCACATACAGGAAACAGCATGGAAGGTCTATGCTTTAGCAGCAAAAAAAAAGTTAACAATGGGACGATCAATAGAGGGATTTATAACTGCTTCTTTATATGTTGCTATTAGAATACATGAATTTCCAAAATTACTTGAAGAAATTAGCGATACGGCTATGATCTCTCGGAGATTAATTATACATTCTTTAGCATTACTACTTAGGGAAGTTTTGCCTGAATTAAATTTAAGTTATAAGCCAATTAATGTTAAACAGCTAATTTTTAAATTTGGATCTGATCTAAATCTATCTATGGACGTTCAAAAACTTGCTCTAAATATGGTAGCAATATCCACAAAGAAAGGACTTTCACTAATAGGTAAAGATCCAAAAGGATTTGCTGCTTCTGCACTTTACTTGGCTACAAAAGAGTCAAATCAAAAGAAGACTCAAAGTCAAATTGCCAAAACTGCAAAAATAACAGAAGTTACTTTAAGAACTCGAGTAAAAGAAATGAAAAAAAAGATAACTTTAGTGATTTAAATTTAGACAAAATAATTTATATGATAAAAAATATCAGCTTTTTTTGATAAAAATGAAAAGTATTTTTTAGTTGTATAAAAATTAAAAATAATTTAGGGCTTTTAAGATAAAAATGACTTTATTTAATGCATTATTGCAAAACCCATTCTTTTCTCTCATTCTTTTACCATTATTAATATTTATTGCCCGAGTTTTAGATGTAACACTTGGAACATTGAGAATTGTTTTTATTTCTCAAGGCAGGCAAAAATTAGCACCAATTGTAGGTTTTTTTGAAATTTTTATTTGGTTATTAGCTGTTGGACAAATTTTTAGTAATTTAACTAATATAATTTATTATTTTGCATATGCTGGAGGATTCGCAACAGGCAATTATATAGGATTATTAGTTGAAAATAAAATATCTTTAGGATTATTAAGTTTGCAATTAATCATTCGTGAGAATCCTGAAAAATTAATTAATTTATTAAAAGATAATGGATATAGTCTTACCACTCTATCCGCTGAAGGACATCAAGGAATAGTAAGATTGGTTATATTGATAATAAAGCGTAAAGATTTACCAAAAATTCTAGAAATAATAAGATCTAATAATCCTAAAGCATTTATTTCAGTAGAACAGGTAAAATCTGTGCGTGGTGGTAATTTTCCAACACGTTCAAAAACGAGATGGGAATTACTATTTAGAAAAAAAAGTTAGAAAATTTAATTAATATTAGTTTAACGTAGTGTTTATTCTATTAGAAGGAAGATGTTTTTATAATTTTGTTATACAAGAAAAAAGGTTTTTATATAAATTTGAAGAGAAATTTAAGAAAAAATTATGTAATTCTTTCTAAAATATTTTTTGAACCATTTAAGAGAATAATTAAAGCTCTACTTCATTTTCTTTATGAATTAGAATCTTTCTGATTAAAAAAAAAAAGCGAAATGATTTTTTTACTTGATGAATATCATTAAATAAATGATAATTGAGGAATTTAAATTTTCAGATAAAAATATAACTATTGAAAGAAAAGAAGAATTAGATTCTTCGTATAAAATTAAATCTTATCAAAGTAATTTAAAATTATTAGAAGAAAGGAAAATTCCTCAAAAGGATTTTAAAGAAGCTATATATCATTTTTTTTATAAAAATAATAATATTTCAGATAAAACTAAGAATTCAATTTTTAAAATTATTTATTGTCAAAAGGATAGAATCATAATTTTAATTACTACCCATGGTAAAGAGGTTATCATAAATCGAGACAAGCTAATAAGAGATTATGGATGGTTCTTTTTCTTAGAAAAACCAAGAAAAGGACCAAAAAAGACAAAAGCAAAGAAAAAAGAGGAAAGAAAAGAAGAAATCACAATAAATGTAGAAAACTTTCATTTTGAAGATATGGTTATTCCATTGAAACAAAAGGAAAATATGAGGGCCCTATATAGAACAAAAGAGTATAATCAATATCTAAAAATAATTAAATCAAAAGAATTGCCTCAAATGCCTATTAAAGAGGTTCTCAATAGTTTCTTTTTTAAAGATGAACTAGTTCCAATTGAGGAAAAAAAAAGTATTAGAAAAATAATTTTCTATCATAAAGAAAAAGTCATTGTCATTAAATCTTTAGTAGGTGATGAGATGTATGAAAATTTGGAGAATTTGGTTAAAATTTATGGATGGTATTTTTATATTACTGGAGTTCCAGTTGGAAAAAGTGAATTATGTATCGCGATTGATAAAATCGAAAAGAGGTTTAATACTAACTACTTTTCTAATATTTCTCTTACAAATGATTCTAAAAACATTAAAGAAATTAGAGTAACAATTTACCCCATAGTCCTAAAGCCAAACCATAATTGCCATATTTTGGGATTGGGAAACCTCAATTTTTTGCTGGATTGTGGTCTTTCAGAAAAAGATGAAGAAAATGAAATTGAAGGTGATATTAGGTATATTGAAGATTATCTTCAGAATTTACCCAGAAATCTCTTAGAACAAGAAAAAATTAGGAGGGATATTGCAACAAATAATCAAAAAGAGATTCTATTAAAAAGCATTTCACAAGATCCTAAAATTGATGCCATTTTTATATCACATAGTCATTATGATCATGTTTCTGGGTTGAAGGAATTAATTAAATTATATCCAGAAGTTCCTATCTTAACTTCTAGAATAACATTAGACTTATATCTCCTTAGGGATTCTAACTTCTTAAAACAAGATACTTATGACGAAATTGAGGAAGAAGATTACCGAAATATAGTCAGAAATGTAATTTATGTTGAAAATGGTACTAAAATCGAATTTAAAGATTCAAATTGTTTTCTTTCCTTTTTTCATGCAGGTCATATGCCAGGTGCTTTGATGATGTTGGCAAAAGTAAATGATTTTAGATTTTTGTATACAGGAGATTATACATATATTGATATTACTCCATTCGCTGGCACAAAACGTTTTCTAGAACAAATATCTCGTCCTATAGACTATTTACTAATTGATGGTACTGCTGCTCAAGATGATTATGGAAATCTATCTGATCAATTTCATAGTTTAGTTTTATTTTTAGAACAAAAAGCAGAATACGGAGACAACTCGTTAATTGGGGCAGATCCATCAAGTTTAGCTATTAGTTTCATGTTAATTTTTTGGAGATATTTTAGAAAGCTTCAATTACGGCGTGATTACAAGAAACGTCCAAATATCTATGTAGATATGATGGTGAGAAAAAACATTCAAGTTATCAACCATCGCTATGAGTATATTTATGGACCAATTTCAAGACTAATTCGAGATAAGGCAAATCCTTTCAATAGCATAAAATTTCGATGGTTTGATCATACTAATTTAGATTTTTTACGCAAGAAAAATAACATAATAATTTCACATCCTCCTGATCTTTCTTATGGATTAATAAGAAAAATTATTAATGTTGTAGGACGAAATCCGCATAATTTTGTATTTTTAGCAGGGTCAATTCATGAATCTCCTGGTGCAGAATTAATTGAAGGAGTAGATGAAATAGAGTTCTCTGAAACATGGAAAATGCCATTTCGAGCATTTTTACTTAATACTTTTGCTCCACATATTAAAATAAAATTGCATGCGGATAAAAATCAACTGAGAGAAATGATAAAAAATTTGGAGCCAAAAGAAGTCTGTTTTTTCCATCAATCTGCTAAAAAATTAACAGAAGTTGTAGAATATGTGAAAGAATTAGGTGTGGAGAAAGTTACATTACCTATAAAGAGGAAACTCATAATATTAAATTAAATATGATCATTTATAGAAAACTAACCAAAAATCTTTAACATAATAAATTCTTATTCTTCATCGAATTACAAATATAATAAGGTGATTAGACATATACTCTGAAAAAGTAATGGATCACTTCAGAAATCCCCGAAATATGGGTGAAATGAAAGATGCTGATGCAGTAGGCGAATATGGTAATCCTACATGTGGTGATTTAATGTATATATACATAAAAGTAAAAGAGATAAATGGACAAGAAATAATTGATGATATATCTTTTCAGACATTTGGGTGCGCTGCAGCCATTGCCTCATCATCAATGATTACTGAGATAGCCAAAGGAAAAACTTTAGATGATGCTATTAAAATTACTCGAGATGATGTTGCTGATGCACTGGATGGTCTTCCCCCTATTAAATTGCATTGTTCTAATCTTGCAGCAGATGCTTTGCACGTTGCTATAAAAAAATATAGGGAAAATGAATAATTTTTTTTAACTGATAAATCATTAAAATTGTTTTCTAAATCTCAACTGAATTGCTTCCATCAATCACTTTTATATTTGTAATATAAGATATTTTCTGAACTTCTGATAATAAACCCGCTTTTGAGTCTAGTCCTTTTGAAAATTCACTCTTCTTTGTGAAAGAGAACATTTTTGACTTTTGTTTAAAAGTAACAATAAAACTAATGCGATTTGTCTCCTTATCTATCGAATCGATTCCAAGGATCGTAAAATATTTCAAATATCTTACAAAAATTGGACTCAAAATTTGAGCATAATCTTTAGAAACAGGAAAATCAAGTTCTAGAATGTCTTGCGCTAAGCTTTTTTGCCCAAATTTAGTATATGTCATGAAATACATAAGGCTACAACCCACAGTAGTAAGCATAATTCCTACTAAATAAAATCGTGTACCACAAGCCATTCCTACAGCCATTACAAAAAAGATAAAACCAACATCTCTGGTTTCTTTTAGAGCATTTCTAAATCTAACAATTGAAAGGGCACCTACTAATGTAAAAGCCCGAGCAATATCTGTTCCAATAATTATCATAATCATCCCCACAATCATCCCTAATAATATCAAAGTTTGAGTAAAATTTTGTGAATAGGAAATACTTCGATGTGTTCCCCGATAGGTAATTCCAATTAGGATTGATAGAACAATACTCCAAAAGAAAACAATAATTACATCGGATACTTCTATTGGTGAAATATTGGTACCTAAAGTGAAAAATGAATCTTCAATAAATTTTATGATAAAATCATCTAACCACATATGCATAAATAATTTACTTCATAAAATAAATTTTATATAATAGAATAAATCTAATTAGCATAAACATATCATAAAACAGAATAGAAATATTAGACTAAAGCAAAATTTTTGGTTTTTTCTATTCCAGTTGCAAATTTCGAGATTTTATATTGTATACAATCGTTTTTTTGGATAATTTTTATAGCCCAATTTGGAATGAAATTATTAAATTTAACTTCCATTATACAAATCCTTTGTGGAACAATAAATTTCGAACCACCACCAATCTTAAGATTAAGATTATGATTCCGCACCTTTACATTTGTATCAAGTGTAATCCTAAAAGTTTTTTCAAACCTTGATTGATAAGCCTGTCTTTTATAAGAAACAATACAAACTGGTTTTAAGTTGTATTTTTTATAAAGAAACCAGATTTCTTTCAAAGTGCCTTTATCTTGTGTTGATGCGTTTTCATAGAAACTTTTGGCTACTTTATGATTACTATTTAAAATATTTAAGGCATTTTCAAGAGGTACATAAATCCTCCTCTTTGCAACATTCTCATTAAATTTTTTCTTGATTTCAATAAAAGCAAAGTCTTGATGATCTCTAGTAAAATTTGGATAAAATCTTATCCTTAATTTTTTCCGAATACCAATTCCATTTTCTTTCTCGAGAAATGAGTGTTGGAAATTAGAATCAAAATATAAGCTCCTTACCTCATAATCATAACTATTTTGAACATAAGGATCCAATCTTATAAATGGTTGAATATACCTAAGTAAATTATCTCTTTCTTTTAATGAGATTTGATATTTTATCTCAAATCGGTTGAAATACTTCTGATATTTCTGATAACTAATGATTTTATTACACCACTTTTATTTGTTTCATATATATCTTAAAGTAATTGCTCTCTAACATATTGCGCTCGCTCCTCTATAAAGGTTAGAACTCGGTACTTTTCATTGAAAAATATGTTATAGGTGATTTGATGCAGATACTCCATAGTAGGATATGGATCCGTAAAATTAAATGAAGTGATAACTGTTGACTGGATAAGATCAAACAATTGTTCAAGTTGTACTATTAATGAAGCCGAATTGTTTACAATTTTCTCATGTTCATTTAGATATTCTTCTACAAAATCAGTATCATTAATTAAATTGTCCCAAAGAGGCCTTGTAACAGGGTTAATTCCAAATTGTAAACTAGCCTCATCATACCATCCTTTATATCCTGAAAGCAAGGGAGCATTCCGATAATCAGGAGCTCCCCACTCAATTATTGATTGATTACTACCACTATTAAAGCTATGTTCAATATCCCATGGTAAAAGCACAAAACCAAAATTAGGATCAGAATACATCCAATAGTTATGAGGGATAAAAATATAATCATCCCAATTACCTATAAATACACTTACGGCAAAATATTTTGCAAGCAGGGTTAAATTTACAACTTCATGAATATTGCTCCAGTTATAATTAATATATTGTATAAATTTTTCCAAATCAGAATAATCATCTATATCTTGGTTAGTCCTAAGTTCGTAAATTCTATGGCCGTCTTCAGTTAAATAATTTTTTAAATTTGAGATGTATTCAAGAGTAGCTACACCAGCATTAATCTTATAGAGATTTGCTTCTGGATTTTTAAAATTATAGCGAAGAAATGTTTTATCAATGTCTTCTGTAAGTAAATATAATCCTTTATATTCCTTTTGATTAATAATTTTTCCTTCTTCATTTGTTTCAGTAATATAAAGTTTAGCCCAACTTAATCTTGTACAAGGAATTCCAAGAATTGTAAAAACTTCATAACCAGCAACTTCATTCATTAGTGAGAAATCTAATGGAGCTGCTCTTAAATTTAAACGTTTTAATCCAAGAAATCGTCGATTTTCATTTTCAGGAACATATTTATATAAACCATCTCCTATATACAATTCTGTTTCACTAAATTTTAATTTAAAAGAATCTTTAGGAAATCTCCTATTAAAATTACCACGAATTCGAAATCCTGTATTATCCATTGAATAATTATCAATTGAAACATCAGAAGGCATATATAATTGGTCTGACCATTTATTATTATCATGTTTTCGTTCCATCATATCATAAAAGTAATCTCTCTGAATTACTATACTAACTTCATGAATTTTTTGGGTCGAAAATAGTGATGATGATTTGTAATAGTATCTTCTTGCAGTAGGACTAGAGAATCCAAATATTGCGTCATCCTCTTGATAAGGGGAAATAAAATTATTATAGAAAACGTTTTTTTGCGCGATTATAATATTATTAAGTAAATCACATCGAGTTCTTATCCAATTTTCAATGGTTTCAACCAGTCTATCAAAGAAATCTTCATTCTTCGTGTTTCGTATAAGTGTGTTTTTAATAGGGATATAAAGTTCATTAAAATATGACGCTAAGTTATTATTATTCCAAAAATTAGTACTAATATAAGTCCATCTATTAATAATCTCTTTTATAAACTCATTATTTTTAGAAGAATTTTCAGGAAAAAGCAACCGATAATATAATTTACTCCATACAACAAAATCGATAATATTTTCATCTTTATTTAACCACAGTTCAATAGGAATCGTACCATATTCACTATACCCCCAACTTTGTGCAAAATTCCAAGGTAGAAAAAAAAAGCCTGATTCAGATTCTTGGTTTAAAACTAAATAATATGAAGAACCCTCAATAATTTCATGTCCTACAAGTAAGCCAAATAAAAGATTATCTATTAATGAATCCTTATTCAAGATGGTAAAGATGCCCTTCTTCTCATCGAAAAAGTCTATTTCTGAAGCATTAAGAATGAATTCTGTAAGACTTTTGAGTATATTAGAGCAATCGATTAAATTTGGATACAGTTGTTCCCATGGTGAATCAATATTATTTGGATACGTGTAAAAATCTCCTTCCCAATTAGTCGAATGAAAAATTAAATCATTTTCTTCAGGATTTTGAATATTTTCTTGTTCTAAATTCATCATTTTTCGATCGATTCTTTCAGAAAGCAAATATAAACCTTGATAATCATCATTCATATATACCTCAACTAATTTAGAATGCGGGAGTCTAAAATTTGAATTGTCATCTATTATCATATTATAAACATCAAATGCCATCTTTGTTCTAAGAGCATCAAGATTTTTTCCAGGTGGTAAAAGAATCCAATCATCATCATTACGAATTTGAAAGAGATTTTCATTTTGAGATAACTCAAAAGAAAATCCACCATCAGAATTTCTTTTTCTAATATTGGCAGCTAGAAAATGATTTGCCCAAGGAGCTCCTACATATTCTCTTGAAATGGGAGAAATTTTTAAAAAACATTGTTGAGAAAAATTGGTTATTTCACTTGCTATTTCAATATTAATTATTGGTACTTCTGGAGAATAACTTATTGAGCCTATATTATCTTGATATGCAAAATAGGAAAAGGATGAAATTGTAATAACTGAAATAATAATTAAAGGAATTAATTCTTGCTTAATTCTCGAAGGTCTTAATTTTTCAAACGAGTCTGATATCATAATCGCCTTATTATTATTATATTATCAAATTAAAAAAAATTGTGTAATTTGTCTAGGGGACCATATTTTCTTGTTTTTATAGTTTAGATGTGAATAAATTAATTGTGCAATTGCTTTATATCAGGAAAAAGATATTTAGTAGAGATGATTATTTTAATTTTCACAATAATAATATCTAAGATATTTATGTAAAAAACATTTATTTTATATATTCATATTTTTAAGTCTACATTCAAATATCATCATGAATTTTACAAAACCAATTCCAGAGATAATTCGAGAGCGAACTTCTAGTAGGACCTATTCTGGAATTCCCCTTGATGAAAAGGTAAAGAAAAATGTAATTGAAGCGCTAGAAAGTCTTGAATTAAAAAGTCCCTTTAACAAACAAGAAGGAAATATTCGATTTGAGCTTATTAATGTTCCAGAATTTGATCCCAATGAGAAAAAAAAGCTAGGAACATATGGAATAATTAAAGGAGCCCAAAATTTTATAGTTGGGGCAGTAAAGAAATTTGACTTTAATCGTGAACATTTTGGATATCTCATGGAAAAAATTATATTATATGCCACCGATATGGGATTAGGTACGTGTTGGTTAGGTGGAACTTTTAACAGAAGTCTATTTTCAACGAAAATTCATAAAAAGGAAGATGAAATTGTTCCCGCAATTACTCCTATTGGTTTTTCAGTCAAAAGGACAATTAAAGAGAAAACAATTAGAAAATTTATAAAAGCAGACAATCGATTATTATGGGACAAGCTCTTCTTTAAACATGATTTTAAGACTCCACTTCTTCCAGAAGAAACAGGAGATTATCGAGAATTACTCGAAATGATTAGAATCGGACCATCTGCTGGAAATAAGCAACCCTGGAGAATTATCAGGGATACGGAAAGAAATAATTTTAATTTTTATATTGTTAAAGGTAAAGGACCATATAACCAATTCCCTCCTCTCGATATTGGAATTGCAGTTTGTCACTTTGATTTAGTAGCAAAACATTTAGGTATTAATGGAAATTGGGTTTTTAAAGAACCTCAAATATCAAGAACTGAGAATTATAATTATGTTATTTCTTGGTTTATGTAAATTAATGTAGGATAATTAAATTTCTTCTTCTTATAGAGAAGTTTTATAAGCGTTTGCACAATGCTTACAGCAAAAATTTAGTTTCTTTCCATTAATCATTTCTGTATAATAATCTTTATAAAGCCTTACACCACAACTTGAGCAAATCTCTAATCTCGATTGAATAGCTACATCAATTAGATTATCAAATCTAGAAAAAATCTTATTAGTAAATTCGGAACCTAAGGAAGTTAATCTATAACCTTTTGACCGCTCGTTATTTTTTGTGGTTATTTCCTCAATATATCCTTTTTCTTTTAGCTTTTTTAAAAAATTATAAATATATGTCGGGCTTGAGGTTTTTCCTAAGTCAGAACCTAATCTTTTTAAAATATAATAACCTGTAACAGAATCATTTGACTTAAGTAATACCAGTGTATATAATTTAGTTAAATTTTGGACTTTCAGATTATTATTGATACCCATGATTATTTCAAAAAGAATTTTACTATAATTTTATAAAAAATAATCATTATATTTAAATATATATTTCTTTGTATATATACTCAAAAGTAATATGTTTTAGTTTATAATATAAAAGTGATTTTATGTTGTCGAATGGATATGATCATCACATGAGGGATTGGCAGTTTTGGGGCGATTTTACTTGGTTATTTATAATAGGTGGAATAATTATTCTATTCATATTGATAATAATACTTTTTTATACTTTAGATAGAGGAAAACATCAAATTTCCGAAGATCTTCAATCAAGAGCTACGATAGATCAAAATACGAAGCGTTTTAGCAAAATTGATAGTATTAATCATGACATGCTAAATTTTTGTCCAAATTGTGGAGTAAAAGTAGATAATTCTAATATAAAATATTGTACGAATTGTGGATGGGAATTGAAATGAAAATATCGATAATTCATAGACTATTCTATTTTTTTTTAAAAATCTTTAAAAAGTTAATATTTTTTGAATCTCTCAAATATTAGGATAAAAGAAGATATAAAACATTTACAAATTATAATCAAAACATATAACTAGTAAATTTAGTGTATTTTTATAACAATAAAGAAAAAAAATGAGTCGATTAAGTATGCAAACAGAAGAAATGCAGAAGATTAAAATAAAACTTGGAGGAATGACGTGTGCTTCTTGTGCACTTAAAATAGAAAATAAGTTAGGAAGCCTTTCAGGGGTGATTAGTTCAACTGTGAATTTTGCTAACGAGGAAGCAAATGTAGAATATAGTCCTAAAACTTTAAACTACTATGATTTTAATAAAGCTATCAGAGATTTAGGATATAAAGCGTCTTTATCAAAGATAGATTTAATTGTCAAAGATGTGCTAAGTGAAAAAGAATTTAGCGATTTAGTTGAAAAAGTAAAAGATATTAAAGGAATTTATGAAGTACGAGGAAATTTTACAGCATCAAAAATTTTTGTTGAATTTAATGAAGCAGAAATAGGAGAAACTAAAGTATATTCTAATATAAAGAAGTTAGGTTATAATATAGAGAAATCTGCTGGTGTAATAGATAAGGACATAGAACAGCATAAAAAGGAAATGCGTTACCGTTTGATTATTTTAACGATTTCATTAATTTTTTCGGCTTTTATAGCTCCTATAAATTGGATAATTCCCGCTTCTTTTACTCGTAACCTCATTTTAACGATTTTAGCTACTGGGAATTATGGTGTAGCAGGTTCATTCTTCTTAGGAGGGGCCTATAAATCATTAAGAAACAAATCTGCAAATATGGATGTTTTAATTGTTCTTGGCACAACTACAGCATATGTATATTCATTCTTAACAACCTTTTTCATTTCTGGAGAAGTGTTTTATGAAGCTATGAGCTTAATTTTTTCTTTTATTCTAATTGGAAAATATCTTGAACATAAAACAAAAGGACAAGCATCCGAAGCAATCAAAAAATTAATTGGGCTACAACCAAAAACTGCAACGTTATTAAAAGATGGTAAAGAAATAGAAATCCCAATTGAAGAAATTGAAAAAGGTGATATCTTAATTGTACGCCCTGGTGAAAAAATACCCGTTGACGGAAAAGTATTAAAAGGTAAATCAAAAGTTGATGAATCAATGATTACAGGTGAGAGTAAATATGTTAAAAAAGAAGTAGACGACTCAGTAATCGGAGCAACTGTTAATCAAACGGGTTTACTTCAAATTATAACAGAGAAGGTAGGGAAAGAAACCATGTTATTCCAAATAATTGGGTTTGTAAAGGAAGCTCAATCACGAAAAGGTTCAAAACAACGTTTAGCAGATAGAGTAAGCAATTATTTTGTTCCTATAGTTGTAATCATCGCTTCAATTGCCTTTGTTTATTGGTATTTCATAGCAAGAAGTGGGATTGAAGTAGCTTTACTTGTCTTCACATCAGTAGTTGTAATCTCATGTCCTTGTGCCCTTGGTTTAGCAATCCCTACAGCAATAATGGTGGGTACAGGAAAGGGTGCTGAAAATGGGTTATTAATTAAAGGAGGAGATTCTTTAGAGACAATCAATACTATAAATAGCATAGTTTTTGATAAAACGGGGACTTTAACAATTGGGAAACCTAAAGTTTCTGGGATTTTTGCAGAAAAAACTTTAAAAGATTCTGGATTTTCTGAGAATGATCTCTTATTTTATGCTGCAAGTGCAGAAATGGGTTCTGAACACCCTCTTGGTCTAGCAATAATTGAAGAAGCAAATCAAAGGGGCTTATCTCTTGAAACACCAAATGAGTTCGATGCTATCCCCGGTAAAGGTCTCATTGCTACTATTAAGAACCAGAAAGTCATACTAGGAAGTCCTAAACTATTTGTTGAAAATAATATTAAAACAGATGATTATATTGAGGAATTTAAAAAATTTCAACTGTTAGGAAGAACAACTATATTTGTAAGTGTTGATAACCAAGTAAAAGGAATAATTGGCATATCGGATAAAATTAAAGACCAAGCACCATATGCTCTTGAACTTTTAAGGAGTATTGGATTAGAAATTTATATGCTCACAGGAGATAATAAACAAACAGCATTAATCATAGGTAACGAGTTAAATATTGATGAAAAGCATATTTTAGCGGAGGTTTTACCTAATGAGAAAGCTTTAACAATTAAGAAACTTCAAGAATCCTCAAAAGATAGAATAGTAGGGATGGTTGGAGATGGAATCAATGATGCTCCTGCATTAGCACAAGCGGATGTGGGAATTGCTGTGGGATCCGGAACGGATGTTGCTATTGAAACTGCAGACATAGTGTTAATGAGAGGAGATCTAAGAAATGTTGTTTCTGCAATCAAATTGTCAAAGAAAACATATAAAAAAATGATTACAAATCTATTTTGGGCATTAATATACAACCTAATTGGAATACCTCTTGCTGCAGGTATATTATATTATATTACAGGTTTCTTTATACCCCCCTATCTAGCAGCAATTTTTATGGCTTCTAGTTCAGTTTCAGTTGTAACAAATGCTTTGTTTTTAAAAAGATATGAACCTAAAACACCTCAACAAATTGAAGAAGAAAAATTATTAATATCTCAAGGAAAAGAAGTTATGGATCCAGTATGTGGAATGAAACTTGACTCTAGAAAGGCAATTGAATATGAATATAAAAACAAAATCTATTACTTTTGTAATCCAAATTGCGAAGCACACTTTAAATTAGATCCTGAAAGATATAAAAATTATGATGCAATGGATCCAAAATTAATGCAAATGAAAAGTCCTGAGCTTAATAAAAATAAAGAATTATTAAAAAAAAATAAACAAAAAAAAGAGGATGATAAAAAAATGGGAAAATTAAAATGTGTTGAATGTGGATTAGAACAAGATCTTCCAATGCATTGTGGAAAACCAATGCATAAAGAAGATGATCAATTAGTTTGTTGGATGGGTGCTTCATGTGGAGCACAAGATATCCCTAAACACCATGATAAACCTATGGAAGTAATTGAATAAAATTATTAAAAAGGAGGAATTAAAAAATGACCCTATATAAGTGTGCTAGATGTGGAAAATCTATTGACACAATTCCTAAGCATTGTTCAGAAGATATGATATTCAATGAAGAAAAAAATAGATTTGAGTGCTATATGGGACCAAATTGTGGATATCTTCCTTTAAATGATTTAAGATGCGAAGATTGTTGTAAATAATTATCTTTTATTTTTTTTTCTTTATACCATCATAATAAAATAAGTTCTTTTCAGTATTTTATGATTTTTACTGTTGTATATTGATACTGGAGGATTTTGTAATATTTATAATTTATATTCATAATATAATTTTAAAAATTTATTATATCTTTTTTAATGAACAAATCTATTAAATAAATAGATAATCAAATTAAAAGGACTAATAATTATTCCTTTTGGGTTATACTTTGCCTCTGTTTAATAGCTATATACCACTTTTCTAATTGCATTATTAACTTCTTAGTGTCTGGAACTCGAGTAATTTGTTCTTTATATATAGGATAATATTTATATAAATTATTGAGTATTTCTAACCAAGATTTTTGAGTTTCTGTTTGATTTAGTATTCCCTTTTTCAATTTGAAAATAACTTTTTTCTCTTTTTTAGCTTTGATAAATTTTAAAAAGTTCTTGACCATAATTTTTTTAAGTTCGGAGTATTCTTCAGGTCTAAAATTAGCTAATGTAAAGCACATATTCTCATCAGAGAAAGGAAGGATTTTTATTAATTTATCTTCAGGATCTTTAGGATTATCGAGTAGTGAATACTCCATATCACTTTGGCTAAGATCTTCTAAAAGAGGATATAATTCTCCAGGTGAAATTTTAGTTTTACGCTCAATCTGGGTTGAAATTTCAGAAATTGGAATGTAGAATTCTGGAAATTTTTCAGGATTTTCAATTCTATATATATATTCCTCTTTTATTATATTGATGATTTGAGTTTCTAAATCGACAGCCAATTCTTCAGTTGTAAAAGTTAACTGAGTCTCCTCTAATTTTTTTTTATGTAATGCTTTAGCACGTTGTTTTTTATTATATCCAGCAGAAAGAGAGGATATAAAACCGTTTGCGGCTTCACCTTCTTCTTCTCTTTTAACTAACCTACTAGTCTTACTCTCCCCTTCCAATGCTCTTTGGTATATTCTTTCACTTAGATATTGTCTAGCTTTCTGTTGAGCAACCTCCTTTTTCTCAAATACTTCTGTAACTGACGTGAAATCAATCATCTTTAGTGTTCTTCCTGATTTTTCTTTCTTCACTTTTATTATAATGTCCATATCTTTCTTTGCTAATTGTTCAATATGCTCATAAACTTTGGCCCTAGAATGCTGAGTAGCTTTAATTAATTCACGTTCAATTATTTCAATAGGATAGGCTTCACCCCTTCTTATGTATTCACTCCTTATAATTTTATATACTTTATCCAGGCTTCTTTCTTCTTCACTAACAGTTTCTTTTTGTAATCTCATAAACATAGATGTTTCATGAGGTCTTATATAATAGATTAAAAGGGTAGTACCTAAAAAAAATATCATAAGTACAGAAACAATTAATTTATCCCACATAAAAATTATCCCTATATCGATAACTTTTTGATTCGGTATATTGGTTGCAAGTGCGAAGCGTGTTAATGTTTGAGCAAAAACGCAAGCTAAACATAGAAGAATTAAGCCATCCTTTTTGAATACAAAAATACGCCATCCAAGTGATGCACCGAGTTTTTTAACAATACGATATAAAAAAAACATTGATATCATAAACTCGAATATAAAAATATAAGAAGCAAAAGAGCCTGCTTGACCTAACGTTGATTTGAATGCAGTTATGGTTTCATCTCGCAGAAATAAAAAGATAGTTATTTGTAGGATTTGAAAGAAAAAGATGAAGAAAACAATTAATGAAAATGTAAAATTATCAAAAGTCCCTACTCTTTTAGTTTCAGCTTTTCGTCTAGTCGACACATACTCAAAGATTATAAAAACTAATGTCATAACTAGACTAAAGTAAATCAATGGCATAAGACTTGTCATTTCCAATTCGTAAACATCGGCAGCATTGCTTGGATCCCCATGTGCGAAGAAATCTAGGGATAATACTACTAAAAAACTTCGATAAAATAATGAAATTAAAATAAGCACAGTTAAGATTACAAAAGGAGTTAGAACGGCAAAGATATACCTTGGTATGGAATATCGTTTAATGAATCTTGCTTCAATTTTTGTTGAAAATTTTCTGGAATAAATATAGAATCTAGAACTTAATAGAATCAACCAAATCATCGATAATACTAATAAATATGTTATAAAGTTTACACTTGTTCCTATATACAAAAAAAGGAGAAATAGAATTGTAAATAAAACACTAAATATTACAAATTGTTTAACAATCGTATGCTTTTCGAAAATAAAGATTCTTACTCTATCAACACTAAGTAAAAATGATAAAACCAGAAAAAAAGCTAAAATAGTATTTGAAAATTCGAAGGGTAATCCAAGCATAAAGATGTTAAGTTCCTCTATTTTTGGAAAGTTTACTTTTAAAATCAAAAGTAGAGAATAAAAAAGAAATATTATATATAGTCCATAAAACTTTTTCCCAAAAGAATATGATTTAGGTTCTTTACCATCTATATAAACCTCTTGATGAATTATTTTATCGTAAATATGACTCTTAAGGTTTGATTTTAAAGCAAAAAATTTTAGTTTTTGCCTAGAGATTAAGCTTTCACTTTTACTCCTACTTCTCGCTTTAGAACTATTTGACCTTTTTGAAGAATCAGATTGTTGACCAGACATTTTTTATTTAAAAAATGTTGTTATTATTATTAGTTGTAAATGAGAACTTTTAAAATTTGATAAAACAATAATTTAAAATAATTACTATAATTTGACCAGTATTATTTATCTCATATTAGAGATTTAAAAAATACTTAACTTTTAGATATAATATTATTTTCCGATTAAATAATTAACCTATTGTTATTGTCTTATGAATGCTATAATTTAACGCTCAATTTAATTATATATTAAAAAATGGTTTAAAACAAATCAAAGTCGGCTGATAATTTCGTGTAATTATATTTATTTACATTTATAATGAAATCACAACGTTGAATACCAATGGAAACATATTAAATAGAATATATAATCTAAATGTAAATTTTAAAAATCTTCTGATATAACATTAAATATAAATATTTTATTTTAAAAATTTAAAAATGGAAGTAAAACAACCCGAAAGCAAAGAAC
Organism: Promethearchaeota archaeon; assembly: GCA_048937405.1. Taxonomy (GTDB): domain Archaea; phylum Asgardarchaeota; class Lokiarchaeia; order Sigyniarchaeales; family SOKP01; genus Loki-b32. The sequence goes on along the minus strand of JBHLNF010000004.1, from coordinate 34,171 downwards.
GCCTGATTAATTTAGTAAAAAAGGCTATAGAGTTACTTGCTGATAGAAATATATCTCAAACAGTAATTTTATCCTCCTATAAAATAAATTCTGTTCTTCGGGAAAATTTTGGAATAAACATAAAAGTTGATAAAATTGGTAGAGTTTTAAGTAAGATAGCGACGTTGAATGAATTAAAGAGGCTTAATACTAATATTCCGAAGTATAAATTACAGATAACAAAGGTTTCAACTTTACGATTCTTTTAAATTTTCTTTAACTTAAACTTCGAAAGCCAGTAATTATTTTTTGGAGTTTTTCAAGTAATACTTTTATCTCTGAATTATTATCTTTAAAAGGAGTTAGTTCCGCATTTAATTTTTCGATCTTCTCATCAAGGTTTTTTTTAAAGGAGTTAAGTGGAGTTTCTATCTTTTTATCAATATTTTCAGTCAATATATTAATCTGTTTATCTGAATTTTCTATTGCTATTTTATAATTATTTATTAGTTCTTCAATTTGTGATATTATTTTCTTGTTTTCCTCCGCTTTTTCAGATATGGAATTTCCTAAGGTTTCCAACTCCTTATTAATATTTCCTAAATTATTTTCAACTGATGTTTTTAGATCTTCAATTAGGCTATCTTTTAATTTATTAGTGTTTTGAGTTAGTTCTTTATTAGCTTCAATCCGAGTATCAACATATTTAGAAACACTTTTTTTAAATTGATATACTCTCTCATCTAGAGTCCTCTTAAACCAATTATCTACTTTTTGAAGTCCAGAAGATAACGCTTCTTTCATTTTACTCAGTGCTTTAGCTATATAATCAGTCCCTTTAGATGTTCCTTGATTCATGTCATCAATCCAACCTTCGATTTGATTTTTCATCATATCTGTAATCTCTTGAGAGAAACTTTCAGCTCCTTGTTGAATACCTGAAATAATTGCCTCAACTTGCGTAGAATCTCTTAATTCTTCACTAATAACTAATGGTTCTTCAGTTACAGGGATTTCTTGTAAATCTCCCGGAGGAGTCTCAACAAATTCATTTACTTCTTTAATAAGAATAGGATTCATTTTCTCGATATCTTCTGAAAATTTTTGAACCCATTTAAAATACTCTAATGAGGTGGGTTTTTCAATTTCAAATGGTACACTATGATAATTTTCAGCTTTAGAATAATCATCCAATCTATAAATATCAAATCCAAGTTTTTCCTCTTTCCCCATAAGTGTATGATCAAATACAATAGCAAATCCATGGGGAAATTTCTCTCCCTGAAAATATTTCAAATTATTTAAGTCACTTTCTGATAGATATAAACCCCATGAAGGGTGAGAGTGATAATATCCTATTAAATCTGATGAATATTTATTTCCAATCTCGATAAATAAATCATAAACATCTTTATCAAAGCCAATCTCTACTTTATCACCATGGGATAATGGAACTGCATTTTCCACAATAACTTTATCTTCTTTAGAATCATATTCTCCCAGACAAACTCCCATTACCTCTACGCTTTGCTCTAAAGCTTCATTACCAAATCGTAATACATGAGTTACCATATTTCTAAAAGCTTCTTTTTTAATGAATATCTTTCCATTAATATTACTTTCTTTTTGTTCTGTATACTCCATTTTTATTTAATCCTCTTTTTTCTGCAATTTTTCTATTTTTATAAGTAGATCCTTATTCTCCTTTTTTAATTCTATTATACTTTTTTGAAGAGTTTTCATTTCAATTTCCTGTGTTTCCAATTTATTTTGAATAGGAGTTTTTGAGCTCTCTAGTAAAATAATAGCTGCTTTTAAATTTGATAGAAAACTTTTAGTCTCTTTATTTGAATTTATAAAATTACCAATAATTTTATTTGCATTTTTTGTGAAATTTTCGGATAAATCTCCAAAATTCTTATTTAATTTATCTGCAACTAATACCTCAATTGAATTGATATTATTAAATATGCTTTCTAACATGGAATTCTGTTGATTTAAAGTTTCAGAAGCTTGAATTGCCCTTTTATTGATATTAACAAGTTCTTCTATTTGTTTGTTTAGTTGTGCTAAAATTATATCAAAACTTTTTTCAATTTTTTTTTCTATCAATAAAATAAATTGACTATTAACTTCGGTTTTAATATTGTCAAATAATTCATTAAAAAATTCTTGATATGAATCAAATTCTTCAAATTTGTCATCTATATACATATCTAATTCATTCAATTTTTCCTTAATCGAGAATTTGAAGTCTTTTTGAAGTGTTAAAATCCCTTCGCTAAGATTGTTTTTTATAGTAATCATATCTTTTCTCATTTGTAAATTATTTTCAACAGTTTTCCTTACAATGCCATCACTCCAAGAATTAAGAACTGAAATTAATGGATCAATTGATGATTCCATATATTTTATCAAAGCTGTTTTAAGAGAAGATAAAATCATTAGAGAATTCAATTCTGGTTTTTTTGCTATAATTTGACTTTCACTGGGGAATGTTATGTCACCAAATAAATCAGGCATTTCATTAATTTCTAGAATCGGAGGTTCTTTTGAATGAATACAATTAATTAATTCTATTAATTTTATATAATACTGGATGCTATCTGGAGGTTCTACCTTTGATGCTACTTCATGATAACCAGACATTTGACCTTTTGCTGGATTATCTAATCTAAATGTCCGAAATCCTAAATCTCCAGGTTTTTCCAAATGGGTATGATCAAATACAATTCCAACTGCACTTGGATTTGGAGTTTGCCATCCCAATTGATTTCTAATATCAGTAGAGGAAAAGAATATATCCAATCCAGGATGAGAATGATACCATCCACAACTGAACCAGTTATTTTCCGCAAAAGCAGTATCGACTGTAGTAAAAGTCACATAATCTTCTGGGGCAAATGCAACTTCAATTGCTCCACCATGCGAAATAGGAACAGCATCTTCAATGATAACATCTCTTATTCCTTTTTTATCAGGTTCACCTTCTAATCTACCTATTAAAATACCCATTACTTCTTTAAACTGCTTACGATCTCTTGCTTTATTCCCAAATCTGAGAACATGCACCAGCATTTTGTAATAAGCATCTGGCTTAATAATAACAGATGTCACTTGCTATCACGATTTATATTTTAGATTTAGTTTGTTAATGATATATATATATTTTATTTGGTTTTAAATATTTGAATAAAAGAATATAATTTAAATCTGATTTTTAAAATCCATTTTCTTATAGAATTTTTATCGAATAAAAATAAAATCAAAAATAGAAATAATGTATTAAATTTTTAATCATGAGCTAAGGGTTTTCCACAATATGGACAGAACCTAAATCCTAAGTCTTTTCCACAAAAAGGGCAGAATTCACTCGACTTACTTATAGATTCCTTCATTTCACCACCCGCACTAGGTATTGAAGGTAATTTTCTTGTCGTCTTTACTGTTGAGCCTGATTCTTGGGCTTGTGCTTTTCTAGCAGCGACAGTTTGTTTAAATGCTTGTCTTCTTTCTTCTTCAAGTTCTTGTTGACTTTTCATTTCTTCTGCTTTAACCCAACCTTGAACTTGACGTCTTTTCAATTGGTTTTCTGGGACCTTTTCTAATTCTACTTGTTTAGTTTCTGATACGGGAGCCATTACTTTCCTTTCTTCCTTCCTCTTCAATGCCTGTTTTACAAGAGCTTGGGTTGTTTTCATAATTTGATGTGGGTTAATATTAGGGATTGCCACAGTCCTAAGAACCCATCCTACGATTATGTTTTGGTTAGGGAAATCACCCTCAACATCTTCATCTTTGAAAACATAAGAATCTATAACATCTCTTCCTTTTATTAAACGTACAGCCCATTTTTCATTGATATCTCCTAATTGGATTCTATAACTTGTACCAGGTACTCCCAACTCTGATGTAAGGGGCATAAAGCCTTTTTCAGTCAATTTAAATCACTATTCAACTATAAATTATATGATTTCAGTATTATTATAATGATGAATTTTGAATTTAAATTATTTCTCATTTAATGTAAAAATTTGTCTGTAAGTTTAATAATTTAATTCAGAAATTTAGATCAAAAGGCATAAATACAAAAAGTTGTATTAAATTTGCAAATATTTTCCTCAAAAAAAAAAAATTCAAAGAAGATTTTATTATGGTTGTTATTATCCCTAAACAATGTTATCTGGCAGTGGTAGCTGCTGCAGTTAGATTCGCAAATGCTCGTATTCCTAAAGATGATTGGTTAGAAGTGAGTGGGATTTTCATAGGAAAGAATAAGGGGGATAATGTAATAATAACACAAACATATCCTATTATGCATCAGGAATTGGATAAAGATGCTGTAATTGATCAATATAAATGGTCTGATGAGGATTATGTTGCGCTAAGTATTATTGATGATGAAGCTTTTGAACGAGGTGAATTTACAGTAGGATGGTGGCATTCCCATCCAGATTTTAAGGTAATGATGTCTCATATTGATATACGTACAACTCTATCTTATCAGCAAAATAATCCAAAAGCAATTTCTCTGGTATTTAATCCAACGAGATTAATACGACAGATTGAACTTGCGAATAAAAAAGGAGATCCAGATATACAATTAAAAAATGATCCTGGTTTTAAAATATTCAGATTAGATGATGTAAATTCTGGAGTAGAGGCTTCCTATCATACTACAGATTACAGAATTGAGGGATACGAAAGTATGGAACAATTAATTGCTCAAACTCAGAAATTTATTATTGATGTTACTAATTTCTTTCCTAAAGATAATGTACCAGCCACGTATAGTAAATTTATTGATGAGCGTATAGAAAAATATGAATCTCTCTTTCTTGGCACTGAAGAATATTTAACCACCTTGACTCATCGAGGAGAAAAATCAAGAATTCCAGAAGTCTTAGAAAATCAAAGTAAAGAAATTCGAAAATTTGTATCAGAAACATTAGCGAAGATTGAAAATATCAAGGAATTTATGAACTATTTAGAATATAAAGAAAGAGAAGTATTAATGCCTCAAATAGAAGAAATTATAAATAGATGGGATGAGCATGTTTCTGGATTGGATAAAAGATTGAAGCAACTTAAGAAGAGATTTTGAATCTAATAAGTTTCATCCTATTTTTAATTTTGATATATTTTTATTTGATTACGCTTTTTTTTGATTAAATATTTGATTTTTTTATATATAATTTCATAGAATTTTAAAATCACGATTAGTATTATGAAGAAAATAAATTTTCCCTTTACAGCGATTCTTGGTCAAGAAAAAATGAAAATGGGATTAATTTTGAATGTTATAGATCCTCAAATAGGCGGGATTCTCTTAACAGGAGAACAAGGTACGGGAAAAAGTACAGCTGTAAGGTCTCTTGTAGAACTAATGCCCCAAATCGAGGTTATAACTGGATGTGAATTTTCATGTGATCCTCATTCAGATATTGATGATTTGTGTCAAAATTGTATAGAAAAAAGGGAAAATAATGAAATTCGAACTGAATTTAGGGATATGTGGTTAGTTAACCTACCTCTTGGTGTTACTGAAGATATGGTATGTGGATCCTTATCTATTGGAAAAGTACTTACAGAAGGGATAAGAGCTTTGCATCCTGGTTTATTAGCAAAGGCGAATCGAGGTATTCTTTACGTAGATGAAATTAATCTTCTTCAAGATCATATAGTTGACGTCCTTTTGGATTCTGCAGCTTCAGGAGTAAATATTATTGAAAGAGAAGGTATTTCTGTATCACACCCTTCCAGATTTGTATTAGTTGGATCGATGAATCCCGAGGAAGGAGACTTAAGACCTCAAATTGCTGATCGACTTGGTTTAGAGGTTAGAATAGAAGCTCCCAGAGATCCAGAATTACGAGCTGAAATAACAAAAAGGGTTATTGAATTTGATGATCATCCAAAAGACTTTATTAAAGCTTTTGAAAATGAACAAGAAAAGCTGAGACAGGAGATTTTGAATGCGCGTCAAATTCTAAAAGATGTCCAAATACCTAGTTCCGTTTATGAATTTGTTTCAAAAATAGTAAATGAATTAGAAATTTTTTCTCAACGAGCTGATATCACTTTTATAAGATGTGCTCGGGCTCATGCTGCATTAAATAATAGAAAAACTATAACCGAAGATGACCTTAATGTTGCAATGGATTTGGTATTCGAACACAGAATTCAATCCCTCCATTATGAAATGATTCCTGAAGAAATAAAAGCTAAAATTGCTGAAGTTTATGGAAAGATAAGAGAAGCGTATGAAAATACTGATGTTCTTCAACCAAATAGAGAAACCGAGGGACCTTTAAAACATGATGATAGTTCTCAAAAGGAATTTAAACGACAATCTGTTGATCCTGAAAAAGTCGATATTCCAGAGACAAAAGAACAGAAATTACCTCCTCCAAAATATCCTGATAATAGAAAACGAAATCCTAAACCCGCTGGTGGTTGGAAAGTGAAAAATATTCCTTTTGATGAAGATCTTCGATTTTTTGAAGCAAAAAGTGATTCACTTCCCTTTATTTATAAAATGGAAAAAAAAATGACCTCTATCTTGGATAATATTAGAAAAGAACGAAAAATCTCTGATTACGGAGGAAGAGGAATAGGTAGAAGAATTAAAGTATCATCATCACAAAAGGGAAGATATGTTTCATATAGAACTCCCATACGTGAACAGCCAAAATCTATTGCTTTAGATGCAACTATTAGGAATTATCTTAAGAATATAGTATACAATGAAACTGAAATCGATTTTCCTATACATTTCAATAAATATGATTTAATGGACAAGATTTATGAATATCGCGCTCCTCTAGCATTATTCTTTGTATTAGATAGTTCAGCCTCTATGTTTTATGTCATAAAACAAATGACTGATGTAATTTTATCACTTCATAGAGAAGGATATAGAAAAAGAGATAAAATAGCGCTCATTGTTTTTCGAGGTAAAAACGCAGTTGTTTTACAAAAACCTACCGTAAATTTTAAAATGGCAGTTAATAAGTTGAAAAAACTGGAGGGGAAATCATATACACCAATGGCAGCAGCATTAAAAAAAGTATCCGAATTAATAAAAATTGAGAAATTAAAAGATCGAAATATTATACCTGTGGTTTTTATCTGTAGTGATTGCGGAGCAAATATTTCTGTAAAGTTTCCTGATTTAATAGCTCAGATTGAAACAGATTATACTTTAATTACGAGAGAACTAAAGCAATTAACCAAAAAATTATCAAAACAAAATATCCATATGATTGTACTCGAACCAAAAAAATCCTATGCTACTCACGCCCTAGGTGTCCATACATATTCAGCAGAACATATTAAAAAGAATTTTAAAAAATATGCTAATGCCCAGATTTATAAATTTAACAAATACAACCCTAACTCATTAATTTTAGAATTGAAAAAAATCCTCTGAATATTATAGAATATTTTTAATTTCTTTTTAGATATAAATGGAATTTATTAAAACAGATAGAAATTTTTAATTACATTATTACTATATAGATATTTAATAAGCTAAATCTTTTAATTTGGAATCAAATTAAAAGAGGGTAATTATTATTAGTTTTTTTGAATATTTCTGAAAGCAATCATATTAAAAATCAAATATAAGAAAATAAAGATGAAATCCTCAAGAATTAATCTGATTTTATTGATACTATCATTAACTCTTACTATTAACGTCTTTAACTTTAATTATTCCCAGAGTATTGGATTTAATACTATTGAGTGTTTTAATTTGGAAAATAAACAAAAAAAAAATCCAGAGTTGTCATCAATATTAATGAATATTACTAAGATTACAGATATATTAGATGGATTTTACATAGATTTAATGATTGTTGATTCAATAGTGTTTATAGCATCTGGATATGGTGGACTTAAAATAATAGACGTCTCGAATCCATCTTCACCATCTATTATTGGAGAATTTGATGATGGATATGTCGAAGAAGTTTACGTTTTAGGTTCGTATGCGTATATAATAAATTTTCAATTTGGATTACTAAAAATTTTTGACATTTCCAATCTCTCTGCACCATCAGAAGTAGGTCAATATAATGTTGGTTTTAATGTCAAAGATATATATGTTTCTGGGTCATATGCGTATATTGTAGATACTAGTGCAGGATTAAGGATTATCAACATTTCCAATCCCTCTGCACCATCAGAAGTGGGACATTGTGATGATCTTGGAAATATATTTGAAGTATTTATATCTGGTCCTTATGCGTATGTTACTGCTCGTAGTGATGGATTAAAGATTATTAATATTTCCAATCCGTCTGCACCATCAGAAGTGGGACAATATAATGATGGGGGAATTGTATATGAGGTTTATGTAAGTGGAGATTATGCCTATGTAGCGGATGGGGGCGAGGGATTAGAAATCGTTGATATTAGTAATCCCTCTTTACCAATGGAAGTAGCTCAATACTATGGGGGTACGGGGATTACTGAAGTATATTTATCTGGCTCTTATGCGTATATAGCAGATAGATATTTAGGTTTACGGATAATTAACGTTTCCAATCCGTCTGCACCATCAGAAGTGGGACAATATGATGATGGGGGTGATATTTGCGATGTAGTTATTTCTGGTTCTTATGCATATGTTATAGAGGATAATGAGGGATTAAAAATTATAGATATCTCCAGTATATCCACACCAACAAAAATAGAACAATTTTATGATGGGGGTAACATTAACGATGTAGTTCTATCTGGTTCTTATGTGTATCTAGCGGGTGATAATAATGGACTAAAGATTATTAACATTTCTAATCCATCTATCCCATCGGAAGTAGGACAATATGATGATGGCGGATCAGCATATGGAATAAAAGTGTCTGGGTCTTATGCGTATATCGCGGACTATGAGGATGGATTGGAGATTATTAATATTTCCAATCCATCCGCCCCATCAGAAGTGGGACAATATGATGATGGTGGGGCATTAATTAATATATTTGTTTCTGGTTCTTATGCGTATGTAGTGGATGTTTATGATGGATTAGAGATTATTAATATTTCCAATCCGTCTGCTCCATCAGAAGTAGGACAGTATTATAATGGGGGAGATATTTCTGATGTATTTGTTCTTGGCTCTTATGCATATGTTACGGATGATACTACGGGATTAAAGATTTTAGATATTTCAAATAATTCTGCACCAATGGAAGTAGGACAGTTTCCTATTGGTGGATTTGTGACTGGAGTTTTTGTATCTGGCTCTTATGCATATGTGACTAATGGAGATCAGGGATTAAAGATTATTGATATCTCCACTCCATCTGCACCATCAGAAATAGGGTATTATAGAAGTGAGGGATGGGATAGGGATGTGTATGTTTCTGGGTCTTATGCATATGTCGCTGATTCATTTCGGGGATTGGAAATCATTGATATTTCCGATTCCTCCACACCAATGGAAGTAGGACAATACGATGATGGAGGATATACTAAGGGAGTTTATGTTTCTGGGTCTTATGCATATATGGCTGATGGAAGTGATGGTTTAGAAATCTTATACTTAATGGAAATTGAATATCTTGTGGAAATTATAACCCCTAACAGGAACTCTATATGGGAAAAGGACATATCCCATCTGATCTCCTGGAATTCTTCAAAAAATTTCCCATCAGTTTGTATTAGCTTATATAATAGTGGCTCCTTTTTACAAAATATTACTCAATCTACTCCTAATAATGGAAATTATAATTGGAGTATCCCTTCAAGTTTGTTAAGTTCTACAGAGTATCAGATAAGAATCAAAAGTAATTTGCACCCTTCTATATACGATACCAGCGATTATTTTCAAATAAAAGGTCCACCTTCCAAAAATCGAAGTATACCAAGTTATAATTTATTTTTATTCCTAGGAATAATAATAATAATAATATTAGGATTTTCGATTAGTATAATCAAAGAGCGATTAAGGCGTGAAATCACAAGTATTCATTAAATTTTTTATAAATTTCTTTTTAAGGCGTTTTAACATTACTTAAAGGAGTTTAAACAATAATTCATATATTAAAATCCATATTTTAAAATAAGCAAAATCTTAGATCCAAGATTTTAATCATAAAAATTTAAAATTTTTTTATTATATTTCAAATTGTTTTTACAATGGAAGATCAAAAAACTTCTATTCTTGTAGTAGGATTTAATACTCGTCCATTAGTTTATTCTTTAAATCAAGCTAATTATTATGTTTATGCTGTAGATTTTTTTGGTGATTTAGATTTATATCCTTATGTGAATGATTATATTATTGTAACAAAAGAATTAAGTAGCAATTATTTTGCTTTAAAAGATAATTATAGCAAACATCTAGCAAAATTCGCTTTAACTATGCTACGTAAAAATTGTGATATGAAATTTCTCTTGATTGGGAGTGGTTTAGATGATGCTTATAAAGAAAGGGAATTAATTTATAATGAAATTAATAATTATAATATAGTTAATGCTAATAATGATCTAAATATATTAATTAAAGCAAGGGATAATGAAAAGCTTCTCGAATTTTTAAAATTAAAAGGATATCAAGTTCCAAAATCTTATTCTTTTGAAGAATTCCAATTACAGAAATTAAAATTTGAATACCCTTTTATATTAAAAAAAAAGAGAAGTGCTGGTGGAATAAATGTCTTTAAAATTGGAAATGAAAAAGAATTAAAATCTCAAATAAAAATTATAGAAGAAAAAGGATTTTTGTCCAAAGAATGGTTAATTCAAGAATTTATTGATGGTATTCCAATTAGTTGTACAGTAATTTCAAATGGTAAAGAATCTCTGGTTATATCTATAAACCAGCAAATTATTGGTGAGAAATTACTAAATGCTCCAAAAGAATTTATGTACTGTGGAAATATCGTTCCTGCTGAGATATCAAGAGAACACGAATCAATCATAACAGAAATATCTCTTCTTTTAACCAAAGAATTAGGATTAAAAGGAATTAATGGTTTTGATTTTGTTCTAAAAAATAATTATCCATATTTTATGGAATGTAATCCAAGGATTCCTGGTTCAATTAGAGCTTCTGAAATTGTCTTAAATATTAACCTTTTAGACTTAAATATAAAAAGTTTTATTCCCGAGAAATGGAGTGATATTAAAAAATTAATTAAAACTGTTACTATTAAGGAAGTTGCTACAAAATTAATATATTTTGCTCCAAAAGAAATTAATAAAAAAATGATACTAAAAATCAATAATCTAAAGTATATTCATGATAAATCTGAACCAAACAGGAATATTATAAAAGGGGAACCTTTATGTTCTATATTGTATAAAGCAAAAAGTCTTTCTGAGTCTCATAATGGAGCTTTAAAGATTGTTAATAAAATAAATGCCATAATTAAATAAATATTTTCATTGAATTTTTCTATTGAATGATAGTTTTAATCTTTGCTATGTAGCCCCCTAATTTTCTGCCATCTGATTCAGGTACCGCTAGTGCTAAAAGCCGATTCTCATCTAAATCATGTAATATTACCGAACCATTTTCTCCTCCAATTATAGAGTATTCCATGTGACTCTCTAGTAGCACTCCTGATAAGTTATACAATGCAGCCACCATAGCTGAAAGAATGGGTTCAGGCATTGTAGATTGAATTTTTATTGGCAATCCATCTTTCGTGATTATTGCTAAAACAAGAGTATTTGGGATTGCTCTTTTAAGAGCTTTAAATATTTCTTCCTTAAGAAGATCAGAAGTCTCAATAATTGCAGAAACTTGTAGACTTAATTTTTGTAATTTGTTTATATAAGAATCTAATCCTTCAAGTTCAGCTAACTCTCTATTGAGATAGCAAATCATAGTTATATTTTCTACTAAAATTGAAAGAATAATCTTATCTTTGCCTGTAATTAAATTATAAGATACTTCTTGATTAAGTGAATCCCTTAGCATTTTAGAGGATAGAAATACAAGACTGCTATTTGCTGCAGTGACTTCTCCAGTTGTCATCTTAATATCTTTATTGAAAATGCTCGTAATTTGTGTACCTTCTGGAGTTCCTATATTAACACCAATTATGGCAGATGATGATTCAATTTCTTTTTCAACTAATTCTAAAATGTCAGCTTTTAATTCCTCTATAATTTTTTCTTGTCTTTCCATGAATGAATATTAATATATTTGAAAATAAAAAGATATTCTAATAATTGAGTAATAATTTTAAGAATATAGAGTAGAAGACTAGTTTAACCAATAATATGATAGAATTTTTTATCAACTAAATTTGGAAAAATAAGTAGATATAATAAACTAATAAATTGTAACCATTATAGTAAAAATTATAAATAAAGAGTATTGTGATCTTAGTGATTTAAATGGAATATGAAATAAAGAAGCGATTAGAAGCTAAGGATGCACTAATCAAATTAAAAGATGAGCAAATCAAAGCTCTCGAGGATTCTATTAAAGTAAAAGATGAACAAATTGAAACTCTTGAAAAAACAATTAAAACTAAAGACGATGGAACTAAAACTTTGGAAAAAACTCTAAAATTAAAAGATGAAGAAATTAAAAAATTAATGTCCACTGCTATTGATCCAGATCTAGTTAAAGAAAACGAAGAAACAATAGGTCAACTTCAAAAAGAAATTGAAATATTGAATGAAGAATTAAAAAAAGCAGATGAAGAATTAGAAAGTCTAGAATTAGAAAATGAGAAGTTGAGAAAAGTTGAAACTACTCCTAAAGATGCAAAAATCATTGATTTTACAAAAATAAATGTACCCAAATCTGAGATTCTTAAAAAAATGAGAGATATATTAGAAACTTCTATTTCTAGTGTCGCTATTGTCGTCCCTACCATCGAAGATTTACAGGAACTATATTTATATGAACTTAGATCCTCTGTTTCTATGAAGATTGCATGCTCAATAAATCCTGGACTTGAGGAGCATTCAGAACTTTTAGATGAGTTTGAAAGTTTAGATAATATTTCATTGAGAAATTATGAAAGAAAGGATCGATTTGTATTAACTAGAGATGGAGAAGAACTATTACTAGCAGTAATAGGTAACTCTGAAAACAATAATTTAGTAATCCATACCAAAGATCCTAAACATTTTAAATTATTCAATTCTATTGCCACAGAAGGCTGGATACAGAGTAGAAAAGTATAGGAAATCTGATATTTAGAAGATAGGGCACTTTACTTTCTCACATTTATCATTCCTATCAGAAAAAATGCAATTATTATATTTGTAATTTAATTCAATCTGAAAAATTTCCTTTAAAAATTTTAAAGTTTCAAAAATAGAAAGTCTAACTGATCTTTTACAGCAATGTTCCAGATTATCTGCAATTTTGCTAAGAGATCTTGAAGTGATCTGATTTGCTAATGTCCTTGGATAGTCTGTAGCGGGGGTTGCTCCTGTAAATATACTTATTGCTACTCCAGATCCCATACCAGCACCACAAGAACCATAGTACCCGCACCAACCGCCAGGAATCTTGGATGCTCTCCTAATTGCTTCTTTAATATCAAATAAAGTTATCTCATTTCCATTATATTTTTTTATATTATTATTTTTTAAGGCTGTTAAAATAACTGCGGGAGTAAGAACATGATGTTCTGGTCCATACATCTTGAATTTTGGATGTTTCATTATTACATCTGCTAATTCAAATGGATCTTTAATTTTTGTTTCTTCACAAATTCTTTCAATAATTTCAATTGGACCCTTAGAATGACAATTATCACAAATATAATGACCATCCTCACAGTAAACATTAGAATTGAATATCTTACCACAGAACTCACATTTTAACGCCTTATAGCCTTCTTTTTCTATTGAATAAATTAGATTTTTACCGCAAATTTCACATTTATCACTTTTTTTTTCAGACATTCTTTATGACTCACTGTATATTTAATTAATTTCTATAAAAGATCTTTTTCTTTTATTATAATGAGCTAATTTAGTATAACCTATCTTTTTCAGCTCTTTTAATGTTTTTGTAAATTTATAACCAATATCATTAGGATGATGAGCATCTGATCCTAAGAGAATTGGGATATCTAATTCATACATTTCTTTAACAATTTCAAAACTAGGATATTGTTCCTTGATTTCTTTTCGTAACCCCCCAGTATTGATTTCAACTGTTAAGTTTCTTTTTTTAATACACTCTAAAATTTTAATTGCTTCTTTCATAACCATTTCTTTGTCAATAGCTCTTTTGTTATATTTTTTTGGCAAATCAAAATGACTTACTACATCAAAATCAAATTCTTCTGATGTAATCATATCCTGTAATTTATGATAATATTCTACATATATATTATCAATACTCTCATATTCTTTATACATACTTAAAAATCGTCTATCATCAAAAGCAAATAGTTTTGATTTTCCATGAAGGATATGGACAGATCCTAAGATGTAATCTAAATCATTCAACCTATTTTTGATTTGTAAATTTAAAAAACTTTCAAGGCTTTTAAAATAATCAACCTCAAATGCTACCCTTAATTGAATTTTGTTTTCATATTTATCCTTTAACTTCTCTATAGTTGAGAGATACGTATCAACTTCATTTAGACGCATAGCATATTCTTGATAAGGAACTTCATCAATTAAAATAGGACTACTTTTAAGATATTCATATGGAAAATGATCACTTATTCCAATAAGATCCAATTTCTTATCAATAGCTTTTTTAATATAATCCTCAATTGAACCGACTGCGTGATTACACATTTGATTATGAGTATGATAATCTTCTAAAACCATCTTATATTTTTTAAATATTATAAAAAAGATAAAATTAATTATAACCAATTATAAGCTGATTTTTTAGAATTTAAGAATAAAATATTTGATGATGAATGTGAAGTATTAATTTGTATCTTTGGTAAAGACGAAAAAGAAGAGTCTTAAAAATTGAATTAATTATTTACACACTTAAAAACTATCTGCCAACAGTACTGCTTTAAATAATTTATACTATATAATGGGGATTCTATTTTCTTTAATAACTTATATAGCAATTTATAAAGAATGGGTTTTCTCAAAAAATTCTTGAAGAACATAGCTAATGGAGATAATAGATAATATTCATAATGATCTAAATTTCCAAAAATTTTTTGTATTCTTAATACATCTTTCATGAATAAGGGATGTTCGTATTTAGTTCTGCTTTTTGGGGCAAAAAATTTTCTATTTAGTTCTACTATGGGATTTTTTTTTAATGGTTCTATAAAGGAAATAAATCCTTTTTTCTTTAGCAATCGTTTACATTCTCGATAAAATAGGTCTAAGTCTGGTAAATGATGAATGATCCTTGATCCAACAATTATATCAAATGTATTATCTTCAAAGTCGGGAACTTGGGCATTCATGACCATAAAATCTATATTAAGATTATTTTCCTTGCTCCTTATTTTACATAAATCGATATAATTTTTTGAAAGATCGATACCTGTCATAAAAGCTCCTCTTTGAGCAAGATATAAAGTAAGATCACCTCTTCCACATCCGACATCTAAAATCTTCTTTCCCTTAACATTTCCAATTAGATTTTTAAACTTTAAATTAGCTAATCTAAAAAAGCTCTCCTCTTCTAAGTTCTGAATTTTTCCTGATTGTGGTTTATTTTTACTATAATAAGATACTTCGTTTTTGAAAATATGATTATATTTAGAAAGGATTTTGGTTCTATCTATATCATTCATAAATATCGAATCTAAAAATATCAGTTATTCTAGATAATTATTTCTGAGTTTTTTATATTATCATCATATCATTATATTATATAATTAGGTAATAGTAAAACAATCAAAGCTTGAAGCACACATGATAAATATTAAATATCGTTTTATCAATTCTTATGATAGTACTAATTTTACAAATTAAGAGGGCTTAAATATATATGAAAAATTTTAAGGGCAAAGTTGCCGTCATTACAGGTACTGCTAGTGGTATTGTTATTTAATATATTGTCTGATGTATCTCTGAACTTCGCTTGAAGGTTGAAATATTCCAAAATGCCCCTCACATAAAATATCTGCCTTCAAATCTAATAATTTTTTTAAGGAATTTTGATAATCTTGGTAATCACTCACACCAGGAATTATAGGACCATGCAAATCTTGACCAAATAATATTTTTTTTTTCTTATCTTCTGTTTCAAGTAAAATAGAGATAGATCCGGGAGTATGACCAGGAGTATGGAAACATTGAAAATCATAAATTCCAAATTTCAATAGTTTAAAATCTCCTTTCAATCTTTTTTCAAGCTTAACAGGTTTATAGTATACTCCATACCATCCTGCAACAGTTTCATTGTCGTGCCCTTCTTCTTCTATTGCATAAGCATCTAATTCATGAGCGTAAAACTTTACTTTTTTATTATATTTTTTAAGATCTGAACAAGCTCCGATATGATCGATATGAAAATGCGTAATAATACAATGTTTTATATCCATAGCATTTAATCCAAGTATACTAATTCTTTTTAATAAATCTAAACTCATCCCACAATCAATTAGGATAAGACCATCCTCACTCTGAGAATTAACTAAATATACAGAACAACCAACATCTCCAACATGATATACATCTTTATAAACTTCTTTCATAATGCAATCTTTTTTTTAATTATATTAAGCCTTTTTTATATAAAACTCATTATTTTTATATTAATTATTCTTTAATTATCAAATTAAAAAGTTTGTCAGGATAATCCGTATAAATTGCAGCTACTTTTTTTTTATAAGCATTTAATTTTAGAACTTTCTTCATTCCCAACTTCGTATTTACACCCCAGACATAACAATTAAAATCATTTTCAACTACAATTTTAAATAAATCTTCAATGTTTCTTGTAAATTTTAGGTTAATTATACTAATATTTAATTCTTTTAATTTTTTAAAATTCTGAGCTTCACATTGAATATTATTAATATCTGCTGTTAATGTGTATATAAGCTTGACTTTATTATTTTTTTTTCTAAGGTGAGATAATACTTTTAATCTACGGTCTGTTATTTCTATTCTATTCAGGAGAGAGTATTCTTTTGCTACATTTAAAAGACTAAACCCTACTTCTTTATTTGCAATATCAAAACTAAACCTTATATTATTTGAGTTATTTTTAAATGCTTGAAAGACTTCCTGAACCAACGGAATTACTCTTCCGTCTGAAAATTTGATTTTTTTTATTTCTTCAAATTTAAATTTGTTAATAGAGTAGTATTTGTTATCTATTTTAAAGTATGGATCGTGAAAACAAATTAATTTTTTATCTTTAGTTGCTCTAATATCTGTTTCTATTCCTGCCCCCATACTTATTGCCTTTTTGAAAGAAGCCATTGTATTTTCAATTTTATATCCTGAAGCTCCTCGATGGGCAAAAATGTAGGGTTTCATTTTTAAAATAAATGTCTATTCAATTTCACAAGAATCGTTGAAAATAATAGTTTTTATAGAAATCAAAATTACTAATATTACTTAATATTTACCAAGATTTTGATTTGTATGGAAAAAGATGATAATAGTAATCAACAAAATGAGAAACTCTCCTTTTCAACAAAACTGAAACAATATTTCAAGAATTTATTGGATTTTTCGCATTATGATACAAAAACGTTAATATTCATTATTATATTTATAATTTTAATCATTCTTTCATTATTTTTAGTAATTTACAACTATTTCATCGACCCCACCTTTCTATATTCAATAGTAGTCAATTTTTTTGTTAACCCTATTCAAGCCCTAGGATTTTTTGGAATTCTATTTTTCATCGGTGTAATGGCAATTCAAGGTTTAATTATTCCTATCCCTAGCGAAATCGTTCTTTTAGCTACTGGAATGATTTGGGATATTTTATATGGAGGGATAATGGGTATCATTGGCTCGTTGGCAGCAGGATTATTATGTTTTTATATTAGCAGAAAAGGAGGTCGTCCCCTCGCAGAAAAATTTGTTGGAAAAAAAGCAATAAATATGGCTGATGATTTTATTGAAAAATATGGTATATGGGCAATACTAATCTCAAGAACGCTTCCATTTATCGCATTTGATCCAATTAGTTATGCATCTGGGATTGTTGAAATGGATGTAAAAAAATATACATTGGGTACACTAATCGGTGCTATACCTCGTGCATTCTTTTTTGCTTGGCTAGGTTCTCTTTTTGGAATTGATCCTTCGAATCCTAATATTGAAGCACAATCTGCTTTATTTAATTTGATCTTTTTAATTATAGTTGCAGTTTTGGGTACAATATTCGTTGTATATTTCCTTTTTGGTAAATATTATGAAAAGAAGAAACAGCAAAAAGATTGAGTACTCTAATCCTAAATTATTATTTATATTATTTTTCTATAAAAATTTCCAACTAAGACAAATTTGAAAAATATTATTGTGATATTATTTCTTTTTTTAATTTAACTCAGTTTAAAATAGCGTATGGATGAAAATGAAAAAAATTTAAAAAAATTTGATTTTGACAGAAATTTAGAATTGAATATGACAGAATTTTACAAAGAACTCAATAAAGCAATAAATACAAGTAACCTTCAATCCATTTATGGGCTTTCAAAGATATTTACAAGGTATTTCTTTAACAAAATGGATAATTAAAAATCTTCTGACTTAACTTTGAAAATATTGAGTTTCCTCTTTTTTTTGGAATAGTTCATAGCAGGATCTGATATATTGATAATTATGATCTTCTATTTATCTTAAAATTGTTAGCTAATTTTGTAAAAAAAAAACTCTTTTTGTGTACAAATCATAATTTGTTCGTAACAATAGTATATAAATTCTTCGTTTTACCTTCATTTAAAAATTCAAATTAATATTACAAAGCTAGGTAATAGATTTATAAAATATAAAAAAAAGAGGAAATAATATGACAGTTAGCCCACAAGATTATGAAAAAATAATAGAAGATAACTTAAGAGATGAATTAGAGTGGTTAATTGAAGAATTTGACCAACTATTTAAAGAAAAGAAAGAAAAATATACTCGAGAAGATATCACAATTGCTAATCAAATTTTAGATCAAGTAATCGATGGGATCAAAACTAATAACAGTGAAGAGCTTCTAAATCTATTAGCCATGACATTAAATAAGATTGAATCAACTTATCCTGAATTTTTCTAAATAAATCAAAGAGTTTAATTTACTCCTTTTTCTAATTTATGAAATGCCAAAAATTAAAAGTTTAAGGCAATTTTAAAAAAATTATTTTGTTTGAATCATCCAAAATTCAACAATCTTATTAACTTCTTTTGAAATTAATTTTGATTTTTTTTCTATCGCCTTAATTGTTATAATATGAATTTAATAAGATTAAAGATACTAATAAAACTGAAAACATTGTTTGAAAAAGAAAAATTATTATAATACTGAAACTCATTATTAAAAAGAGATAAAACTATTGTAACTGTAAAATAATTTAATTAATAGATAATTAATCATTAATTTCTAAATATAGTCACTTAATCATGGAAAGAATAATTTTAACACACTGGTCCACCTCTACAGGTCCAGAACCTATTCTACAATTTCCACCTGAGAAATCTTTCCCCCCAAAAGACCTCTTCTTAAAGATTTGGGCGAAACACGAATTAAATAAAGAAAATTTTGTCATTGAATTAACACCTGAGGATGAAAATACTAGTTATGTATCGGTTATACAGCAATTCAAAGGGGAAGTTTATTTCCTTATTTTAGAATATAGTAAAAAAGATATGCATGATGATATTATTAAAGAATCTCCTGAGATATTAGCTCTTATTAGTAAAAATTTAGTTGAGTTGATTAATACTAATAAAATAACTCGTACAATATCTGAAGCATATAATACTATCAGAAATTATTCTAAATTAGATCAGGAGGAAAATTTAATAAACTTTTTTCAAGATAGAATCAAATATACAATATTACAAATTCTACGAAATGGAGTAATAACTAAGTTAGAACTTACTAACATTTTAAGACACGAATATGGGTTTTCTACTATAAATATTGACCTAATATTAATTTCATTCTTACATGAAAGTTTGGTTAAAAAAAAAACTGTTCCTGGAAGTAATGAATGTTTTTTTCTGATAAAAGACCTTTCATGCACTAGAATCCCTCCAGCAAATTTACCTACACATCAAATAAAAGAAAATCTATTAAGAAAATTTAAAAATTCTTTACAAAAATATTATCAAGATTCCTATACTGTTTCAGAGTTTGAGAATAAAACAATACTTCAAACAGTTCTTTTCAATAAAGATGTATTTTCTTTAATAAAAACTCTTAGAGAAAGACATTTAACAGTAAATGAGAGCTTAATTATTTTAAATAATAATGAAGAACTTTTCAGTGAATTGATAGATAAAAAATTCATTTATGAAGCAGAAGGATTTGTGTTTCTTTTTTCAGATGTGCGTTTTATTAAGTTCAGTCCAAATTATATTATAGAGCGACTAGTAGAAAGATATCAAAACCAAGCAATTTCGTTAAATGAATATATAGCACATTTGAAGTTATTGACAGAACAATTCGAAGACCCTTTATCTCTGGATTATGAAATTGTCTAAGAAGAATTTTTTTGTTAGTTTTTGTATGTTTTAGTGTAATAATATCGAAGTATTTCCAATTTTCCCATTATTTGGTGCAGCTCCATCTCCATATAAATGATATAATCCAGTTCTTCGAGCAACCTCATAAAAACTACGATAAATATTTCTTTCTTTATCAAATAAAGCGCAAGTTTTATAAATTAAAGGATTCCAGATATACAATTCATGTCTGGGATCATACCATAATCTTTCCTGTTTTAAAATTTGAATAAAATCTTTATCATTAATTACTTCTTTAAGATCCTGCTTATTAAGCATAAGTATAAACGGAATTTCTTTAATTAGCCGATTATTTGTTAAATTCTTTAATTCTAATAAGAATTCTATATTATCTTCAAAAAATTTCGTTTGAGAATCAACAACAAAAATTACAGCATCAGTTTCGGCATCAAGTTTATTAAAAACTTTGAATCTTAGAGAATGCAAATTCCGCTGACCTGCTACTGTGTATACCCTATAATATACTTTCTTCGTTTTTGTTGATTTAAAAATTCCTCTATCAAAATAAAGCGTAGCTCCACTAGTTCTATCAATTTTTTGTAAATTACTCACAGGAATAATTTCTCTATTACCATCTTTAGTCAACTTATATAGCGTTTCGAGTATCGTAGTCTTTCCACTTCCCGCCATCCCATAATAAGTTAGCTTAAAACAGATATTACCATCTTTTAATTGGACCATGAAAAATCTTTGTCTTAAAAAACAATATATTTGTCTATTATATAGTATGTAAATTTTTAGATTTAAAGATATTGTCTAGTTTAAATTATTTTTAGAAATCCAATAATTTTTTATGTATTAAACATTGATTCTCACTTAGAGAAAGGAGATATGGAAAAAAAAGCTATAAAATAACGAAATCATGGTTGAATATAGTGATTCAGACTGGAATTGGGATTTTTTTAAAGAACTTGTAGAAGATGTAAACGAAAATAAAAATATTATTCAATGTATATCCTGCGGTAAATGTGTTGGAGATTGTCCAGCTTCAAAAGTTTCCAATTTTAATATCCGAAAAATTATTCAAAAAGTTCTTAGGGGAGATAGGAGTGTTTTAAAAGACTCTGATATCTGGTATTGCTTCTTGTGTGAACGATGTAAACGTGTATGTCCGAAAGACAATATTAATATACCATTACTAATTATTAATTTAAGAAATGAAAGTTTTAAAAAAGGTTTCGGACCTCGTTATAATGATCTTAGAAAATACGAGGAGATGGCAGAAAAATTTTTAACTAACGGTACAGTCTTAGAAGATCCATTAGATGGTGGGTTACCCCCTGATCGTATGGAAGAGTTAAATGAAATCTGTAATTTTGCTCGTATAAAGTATGTATTTAACGCAAGTAAAAAAAAGAATAAAAAAAAAAGAAGTAATAATTAAATATCAGAATAATGGATTCAATAGATCTAACACTCGATTTACATAAAATTGAAAAAGATTTCTCTGAAAATCCTTTAGATTTTTTTAAAAACAAAAAAATTTGCCTTTTTAAGGCTTGTTTAGAAAAATATTTTCCAGGTGTTAGATGGGGTATTCAAGATCTCCTAGAGGAATTACAATTAAATGTAACAATGTGCGCGAATCAATCATGTTGCTCTGGTACTTTTTTTCAAAGAAATTTAATAACGAGAGCGCAATTTGCGGCAATTAATGAGAGGAATTTAAATGAGATGAATCATTTAGCAGATATTGTACTTTTTAGTTGTAATGGTTGTTATAACAGCCTTCTAAGAGGACGGGAATTCTTAAAAATACCCGAAGTAAGGAAAAAGACAAAAGAGATACTTGATAGTTTAAAAAAGAAAAGATTAGGTACAAATTATCGCAACAAATACGATGTTCTAGAAAATACTTCTCTGAAATTAGTCCATGACTTGGATTTCTTATATTTAATTCGAAACGATGTTTTTAACTCATTAAAATTTGACTTGAAAAATCTTAATGTTGCTATTCATTATGGTTGTCATTATTTAAATTTATCACGAGATAAAAGAAATGTAGAAGAATATGTTAGAGATAAAACCAAATTAGACGAATTAGTTTCTCTTTTTGGTGGTATTCCCGTCGATTATAAAGAAAGGGAGAGTTGTTGTGGCTGGGGGGCTTCACAACTCATAATAAATCCTCGTGAGGCGCTAAAAATAACAGCTAATAAACTTATAAGCGCTCAAAATGCTGGAGCGGATTTTATGATTACCCCCTGTCCAACTTGTTTATATACTCTAAGTAAACCAGAATATAGAGAGAAGATGCTTAAATGGTTTGGTGAAAATGTAGATATTCCTACTATACATTTAAATGAACTTATAGCAATTCTACGTGGGTGTGAAGAAGAACGCTGTATTACACTTAGACGAAAAACTCCGAGGTTGGATGAGATTTTTGAAATTATAACAAAAGAGTAATCTTTGAGAAAAAAGATTTCTGTTTAATATTAACCTGATATTAATTTTTTTTTCGATGTAGAAAGTAAATATTATTTAAACTTTTGCTGAACTGATATTTTAAAATAATATTCTTTTTCTAGATTAATGATTCTAAAAGGACTATTAATGATTCATTATAATTCTTAGATTTTATGAAAAAAGAATTAGATACCTATTTTGCCCCTGCAAAAAGGAAGAGCTTAGAGGAAATTAGGAAAGAAGTAAAGGAATTTTTTAAATCTTATTTTGAAGAACTTCTTAATTCAATTCCAAATATGGCTCTAATAGTTAATGAAGAGCGTCAAGTTGTTTTTTTAAATCAAACTATTATTGAACTATTAGGTCTTAACAATATTGAAGATGCAATGGGATCGAGACCGGGAGAAATATTTAAGTGCATTCATTCACAAGATTTTATTCATGGATGTGGTACTGGACAAAATTGTCGTTATTGTGGTGCTGTAAATGCGGTACTTAAAAGCTTGAAAACCAATAAAAGAACAACATACGAAACACGAATTACATCTAATTTTGAAGGAACTCTAATTTCATTTGATCTGAATGTAACAGCACAACCATTCAGTTTAAAGGGAAAAAAATTTGTTATTGTTTTTCTCTTGGATATTGGTGATCAGAAACGTAGAGAATTATTAGAGACTACCTTTTTACATGACTTGATAAATTTATTAACAGGTATAAAAGGGTTTATAGATATTTTTCCACTTGAAGGTTTAAATACAACACAAAAAGAATATTTCAGTAAAATAAAATATTCTATGCAAATTTTAACTAAAGAGTTCTTAGCTCAAAGGGATCTTATAGCTGCAGAAAAAAATGAACTTATTATTGAATTCAGTAATTATAATTCTTTAGAAATTATAAAATCCACTGTGGAACTTATGAAATATCAGACTGAGGTGAATGGAAAAGAAATTGAGCTTGATCATAATTCTGCTTCAGTTATGTTCCAAACAGATTCGAGACTATTATCCCGTATATTGCTAAATCTTCTCGTAAATGCAAAAGAAGCAAATAATACTAGTAAAAATGTGATTATAGGGTGTTACGTTTCAAATCAAAGTATAGTTTTTTGGGTAAAGAACTCGTTTGTTATGATAGAAAGTGTAAAGAGTCAGATTTTTCAGAGATCTTTCTCAACAAAAGGACCTGGAAGAGGAATAGGGACATACAGTGTGAAGTTACTTACAGAAAGATATCTAGGTGGTCAAGTTTATTTTAAATCCTCAAAACAAGAGGGAACTATTTTTTATGTTTCTCTACCATTACAAAAAAAATAATCCTATAGATATATTCTTCATTAGAATTAGAGTGTAAGACAAATAAATTTGCTTATATCATAGATATAAAAATGAGAGAGTAATTTAAAAATAAAAAACTGATTTTAGTATAAAAAAATTACATTTCTTCTATTGCAAATCTAGGGCAGGAATCTAAACATAACAAACAGCCTATACATCGCTCATAATAAAAATTAAGTCTTTTTTCGCTATCAAAGCTTAATGCATCAGTAGGACATAATGAAATGCAGGCACCACAATCAATGCATTTTTCTGTATCAACGATAATTCGACCCTTTTTATTGACAATTATATTGTTCTTCTTTAATGATTCTGTTATTGTTTTTATTTTATCTTCTGGAATATCTATCAAAAGATTAATTCCATTAGTTCCTGTGGAAAACTTAAGAATGTTTAGGGTAATATCAAATTTTAAAATTTCATTTATAAATCTTGAATAATCACTAATATCTTTTATAACACCAAAAGGTAAGGTAACATTAATTACAGTCATTTTTTTAGATCAACTCCTCTGAAGTTATGATGCCTACTACTTTTTTATTTTCATCTATAACAGGCAACGCAGATATGTAATTTTGCTTCATTCTTCTTGCTGCGACATCAACGGGGTCATTATCTGATGCTGTAATTACCTTTTTTGTTATAATTTCATTTATGTCCGTTTTTTCTTCAGCAATAGCTTTTGTAATATCAAAACTAGTGACTATTCCCTTGAGGTTATTTTCTCTATCTGTAATAACGATGTGATTCATATCATGGCTAACTATTCTTTTTGCAATTGTTTTCAATTCACAATCATCATAACAGATTATTGCCTCTCTTTTTAAATCTTTTACAAATTTAATTTTCAAGGTTTGCTTCATTGGTTTAAAAGTTGTATCTGTATGTAGCGTTTCTGCTGGGGGATTTAAAAAGAATTTTCCTTCTTGAATCCATTTCTTGAGAGTTTCTGCGATTTTCCTAGCATAATGAAATGAGGACATTGATGAACACTTTATTTTTTTACCATCCAAGTCAATATATTCACTTTTCAATTCCTTATATGTAACTCGTCCATAGGTTGGTCTATCTCTTCTCGGTACTCCATAATCTACGATATCGGTAAAGAGTTCAGAATCACTAACTGCTGTTTTTTTTGCTAATCCTTCATTTAAAATGGGGATTGGTATCCCAAGACCAACAAATAGAGATGTACCGTATTTCTCATAAGAGACACCTCTTAAATATTTAGAACTCATTTTTTTTAAATCACCTTTTACAAACAGAGTTCCAAATTGGTTTGTAGGGCTATGCTGTGTACCTTCTCCAATAATATATCCCGTTCCACCACCTAAGAATATCCTCGTGCCAAATCCTATTGTTTCATAATTCGGATCATTACTTAAAGGACTTAGACATCCGGCTCCTGCATAATGAGCATTTCCAAAATGAGGTAATAACTTCCCCATATAAGTGTATAAAGTTCTATCGGAACTATTTACTGCACATACATACCTTTGATATGCATTTCTGGGATTTACCAAGATTGCTTGATTAATCTCCTCCAACGTAAATTCTGTATCAATTTCTGCTAAAGGATAACAGTCTGTAGTGTAAGAATTTCCTCGTAATCTTATTGTTTTTCCAGAAACAAGATCTTCAATTACATGACCACCACCATATTCAAATCGCTTTACATCTGACATTCTGGTGCAACCAATATAACAATCAACCGCAGCATTTCCATGATATGCTTTAACATCATTTAACCATAAATGCTCAAATTTAATGGGAGGATCTGAGTGCCCAAAATTTAGAAATGCACCGCTAGAACACATAGGACCAAAGGTACCTGTAGTAACTACATCGATATCTTCAGCAGCTACTTTAATCCCATCTTCTTCTACAATTTTTATCATTTCTTCAGCTGTAACGACTACAACTTCGCCACTTTTAATTTTTTGATTTATTTCATCATATGTTTTTGTCAACTAATCACCAGATTATTTTTTTTATCATATTATTGATTTTTATTTTTATGAGAAGAATAATATTATGCATCTTAATAAATAAAGAGTATAAAAATATTCCGTAGATGCATAAACTATGCATTAGACGACTATTTGTTATTATACAAAAGAAAATCAAAAGTTAAGAATTATTTATATTTTTATTATTTTTTCTATAATTACATCGCAGATAAGATAGATTTACTATGATGCAAGAAAATCTTGACAATAGTTTTTCAAAAAGGAAGATAATTGCCATATTCTTATTGATTCTTACTACCGTACTTTGGGGAACTTCATTTATTATTACAAAAAATATAACAGAAAAGGTCCCAATTTTTCTCTATCTAGGTATTAGATTTCTAATTGGATTTATTGGATTCATTCCTTTCTTTCCACGTTTAAAAAATCTGAATAAAAAAGTTATTCTAATGGGAGCTATCACAGGACTATTATATTTTTTTGGAATAGTTTTTCAAACTTATGGACTTCAATCAACTACTGCAGGTAAAACAGGTTTTATCACAGGTTTAAGTACCGTAATTGTTCCTTTTATCACATGGATTGGATTTAAAAAACCAATTAGAATAAGAGTGTGGTGTGCAGTTATACTTTCGGTCATTGGAATGGCTTTTTTATTATTAGAAGGTACCTCTATATTTATTATTGGAGATCTTTTAGTATTAGCGTGTGCATTTATTTTTGCTTTCTATATCGTGCTAAATGATAAATATGTTAATCTTAGTGATATCTATCTTTATTCAATTATCCAGGTTTTAATAATTTTCATATCTAGTTTCATTTGTTCTCTATTCCTCCGAGAATCTTATAATTTTGCATCTGCTCACCCCTCATTTTGGTATGTCATGATTTATATGGGTATTGCTGTTATGACACTTACAATTCTATTTCAAAATTGGAGTCAGCAATATCAAGGACCAACTACAACTGCGATCATTTTCACACTAGAACCTGTATTTGCATCATTGTTTGGTTACATAATTGGAAATGAAATTCTTTCATTATTTGGGTGGGTGGGTTGTACATTAATTTTTATTGCAATTTTTATAACTGTTATTAAGAATAAAAACAATGATATTGAACAATCCCTATCTACTACGATTTAATGAGATAATTAACTCTACTATTCTGTATAAAGACTCAACAATATAATTATAATTTATATATTTATAATTATTAAAGACACTAATAATCCAGTTTATAATGTGATAATTTCATGAGTATAGATAATAATAATAAAACTAAGTTATTTGGGTTTACTCTAAATAATACTGCTGCTACTATCCTTTTTTATATCTCTTTAATAACATTCATAAGACAGATCCCCTCAATATATTCTAATGTTTCTTATTTTATGAATTGGCTTTCAGATCTTACAATTATAGAAATTATCTCAAACATTGAATCATTACTATACTACTTAGGAATTATCGCCATTTCAATAATAATTGAAGTGATTTGTTTTTATATTTTAATTAAATCTATCTTAGTATAGAGATCCATCAGAAAAACTGAAACAGGATAAATAAAATGGTTTGGATTTAGATTAACAAAAACAATTTTATCTGTTCTTTCCATAATATCTATAATATATATAACGATTAACTTTCTTTCAGTATATATCGGTATTAATAATTTAATTTTTTACCCTTCAAGTTTACCTTTAGTTTTTAAAATCTCTAATCTTTTAGGTTTAATTTTCGCAATCATTCAAATCACTATAAACATTTATACATTGATAATTTGCAGAAAAAATAGAGACATTTTGGATAAGTACATACAAGAATTTTAAACAAAATTCTTTTTTTTTAATCAGATAAAATATAATCTATTATTGATAGTTCTTTTTATGATTCTATTAAAAAACTGATAATTAAGATGAGACAGATTTACTGACTATTATGTTCATTGTATTAATTCTATGTTTAAAATCTTAGTTCGTGAGGAAATCCTAAAATTTTTACTTAACGATTTATTTAAATAAATATATCTTTATATTATAAATAGGGTTGGTTTATCGATAAATTAATTTTTTATCGGTATAATTTACTGATCAAACTTCTTGATGAAAAAACACTATTTTCGTGATACTATACATGTCCGCACCCAAATTAAAACCAAAAGATTTAGCTATATGTAAAAAGTGCGGTAATGTAATGGTAAATAGAGTAATACGTACTAATCATTCTGGTAAGGTTTTATTCCAAAAAGTACTACAATGCATCGTTTGTAGATATTGGGTAAATCAAGATTAATTTTATCCATTATATTTGAATATTATTAAAAAAGCTGACATTATGAATTTAAAATAAGAAGAGAAATCTTACTTTATATCAAAATAATTAATTGAATTATTAATATATTAGAATAAATTTACTGAAAACTTCAAAAAAAATTAAAAAAAAGGTTTTATTAGATTAATTGGGGTATTCTTGATCAAATATAAAAAATCTATTATTTTTCCTATCAAAATTTTTTCTTTTTATGTTTAAATTTTACTTCGAGATTTTATATAAATTAATTTACTTTATTCCGTTTCATTGTCACATAAATAAAATATAATAGGATTGTTTTTATATCACTAAAACTACTATATATTAAGTAAGGGAATCTATCAGACAATTTGCGTAAACATTGGATAGATTATCTCATATCGGGAGATCGCCAAAATTCGCCCTCTATTAAACTCAAAAGAGTTTAATTCTCTCCCTGATTTTAAAAAATTGGCGCAAATTTCTTTTCCCTTACCTTTTCTTTTACAATAATTTAGCTAAAAAAGAATGTTTTTTATGAAATGGATTTATTTCATGTTAAAAGTTCTTTAATCCCTATTTTTAAGCCATCTTCAGCAGCAATAATATTTTTGATATTAGTATTACCTTGAAGTTTTTTTACTTGACTTGGCACATAGTTCTTTGTTGAACGAGGACTATCCATAAATGATCCAAAATGAGTAATAATAAGGGTATCTAAAGGAGGGTTAATCTTGTTTAAATAGGGAATAACTTCATCTGTACATAGGTGTCTTCTGCACACCTTTGAATTTGGTCGTAAAAGATTGAGAACTAATATGTTAACGCCAGAAAATTCTTCAGAAAAACTTTCATATACCATTGTATCACTTGTAAATGCTATTGAATAATTTTTGAGTTTAAATTTTATACCAAAACCTTCATTTTTAGACGAATGAACTACTTTAGTGGCTTTAATTTCCACTCCCTTATAAATGTAAATATCTCCTTTTTTAAATTTGACTATCCCTTCAAGCATGTTAAGATGGTATTCAGGAATGAACTTAAGCATTTCATTCGTAGTAATGAGAGTACCTTTCTTATAATAATTATATTTTTTATCATGCAATATTTCCCTTGAACTTTCGATCATTGCACTCAAGTCATTATAATGATCAACATGAGCATGCGTAACTATGAATAGTTCAGTTTTAGTGGGATCTTCATGATATTGATTGATTCTTACTATAGCTCCTGGTCCAGGATCTATATGTGTCTGAATATTATTAAATTTAAATAAAATACCTCCAGTAGCTCGATATTGTGTCCTAATATGATGTCGTCCTCCTCCCGTGCCAAGAAAAACTAATTCATCATTCATGATATAATAGATCTAATATTTACTTATTTCAATTAATTTTTTTGCTACTTTTTCAAAAACTAATTCAATATTATGACCAGTTTTAGCTGAAGTTTTGATGTAATCCATCATATTAAAAGTATTTTTTAAATTTATAGCGCTATCATCATCAACAGCAATAAAATCATCTAAATCTAGCTTTGTTCCTACAAGGATGATTGGTAAATTGATATCATGTAATCGAGCAATATTTACCCATTCTAAAATATCATTTATGACAGGCATTCGGGTTAAATCAAATAAAAGAAGTGCAGCTCTAGCGCCCATCACGAAATTTTCGAGAAGATATCTAAACCGCTCTTGACCTCCTAAATCCCATAATTGAAGAAAACAATGTGAATCATCAAAATTAATTTCTTTGGTAAAAAAATCAACCCCCACTGTCATAATTGAACTTTGATCAAACATTCCATCGACATATCGTCTTAACAACGAAGTCTTTCCAACTGAGGCATTTCCGGTTATTAAAATCTTAAAAATATAATTCTTCATATTTGAATGGGTATATAGTATGTGATTAATATGGAAAAACACTTATTTATTTTAATACATAAAATTTTTTCTTGACGAGAATTTAAATCCTCTCGGCAATTTTCTTTTCAATTTTTCATTAAATTCTGTTTAAGAGTCAAAATACCACTACTCTTTTAAATTATAATATATGTAAATATTATACCCTTTTGTATAATTTTAAAATTGTAATAGAAATAATTAAGAATTTTATCCATAAACAAATTCATGCTAAGACAAGAATACTTTCAAATTCCGATAAAAGCTTTAAATGATTATGCTAAACGAATAGATAAAAATTATCGAAGTAAAACAGCAACTGAAATAACATATTATGATGACCTGAAAAGATTTTTAGAAGAAATTTTCCCAACAGAAAAAGGGTATTTAGTTCAATCAGGGCACAAAATTGAAGGATCAAGTAATCGTCCAGATCTTACTGTTTTATTTGATAATATTATACTTTTTCATATTGAAGCTAAACTACCAAATACACCGCTTGAAAATATCGTAAAATTTGAACCTGATAATCGTTTAAATGATCAAATTTTAAGGTATCGTAATGAAGGTGTCCAATTATTGATTACAGATTTTAAAAATATTTTATTAATTGATCCTTCAATCCCAAATGAACCACAGACTAAACAAAAAATAAAATTCGAATGTGTGTTGTTAGATGAAATAGATAATCGGTTTAAACCAGCAAAAAATGCAATTACGAATTTCAAAAGATTATTAACACATACATGTGAAGAACACCTTCAGACAATTTCAAACGTGAAGAAACTTATCAATCCATTAGCAGATATTGCTAAAACTATTAGAGATAAAGCTCTTAATATTTTAAGTAAATCTAAAATGAATAATATTAATAAAAGAGAACAAATTGCCGGAAAATATTTAAAGGCGATTAGAGATGATTTTAAAGAATCAATTTTCAAAGAAGAAATTGAAAAT
Organism: Promethearchaeota archaeon; assembly: GCA_048937405.1. Classification (GTDB taxonomy): domain Archaea; phylum Asgardarchaeota; class Lokiarchaeia; order Sigyniarchaeales; family SOKP01; genus Loki-b32. Next base: position 2,691 of record JBHLNF010000004.1, on the reverse strand, counting down.
GAAAATTTATTATTTTCCGATCTCTTCGCACAAACGATTGTGTATGGAGCATTTTCAGCATGGATGAAATACAATCAGAGTTTAGAAAACCAACAGTTGTTTACACTTCAATTGGTTGGGGAGTATTTGCCCTATGGCAGTTTTATTCGTGATTTATTTTTAACTTTAAAAAGTAAAATCCCAGTAGAATTTAAGAAAGTCTTAAAGGAGTTAGAAATAAGACTCCAGAAAACTGAATATAAAGGTTTGGTAAATACGGAGTCCATTATAACAACTTTTTATAGCGATTTTTTAAATTTATATGATCCAGTAACTGCAAAAAATCGAGGTGTGGTTTATACTCCTCATGAAATAGTTGATTTTATAATATCTGGTATTGATTTTATGCTAAAGAGGTGGTTAGATAAACCTATTGGTTTAATTTCTGAAGATAACTTTAATTTTCACGAAGAAAATGCATCTTTGAAGTCTAAACAAACTTCTATCACCGATATACAAAAAAAAAAGAAGAATAAACTAATAAGACGATTGAGAATCCTTGATCCTGCTGCGGGTACGATGGCTTTTGCATGTGGTATGTTACATTTTGCTAATGAATCATTCCAAGAAAAATTTTCACAGACGTCCTTAGCTCAAAGTGCTTTTCAAAAATGGGTAAGAGAAACTTTCTTTAAGAATGTTTACGCCTTTGAAATTCTTATGGCACCCTATGTTCTTGGACATATCCGAACTTTTCTAACTTTAGAAAATTTAGGATTATCTTTAAATTCTGAAGAATATCAATTAAATTCATTTCTAATGAACACATTAATGACTCCTCCAAAAGATCGAAGTATTGAAGAATGGATATTTAATAATCAAGATATTGGACGTGAAATAAAAGAAGCGCTCCAAATTAGAGATAGAAGAGATATTTTCGTGATTATGGGTAATCCTCCTTACAATATAAGCAGTCAAAATAACTGTGAATGGATAAATGAAAAGATAAACGATTATAAAGTTGGATTGAAAGAAAAAAATCTGAAAATTCTTTCAGATGATTATGTAAAATTCATACGTTTCGGACAATGGAAAATTGAACAAGTAGGTACAGGAATTTTAGCATTTATTACAAATAGTCGATACTTAGATGGTCAAATGTTCTCAGTTATGAGACGTTCTTTAAGAACTACATTTGATTATATCTATATTGTAAACTTGCATGGGGATATGCGAAAAAAGGAATCAGGAAATCCATTTGATATACGTGTTGGTGTAGCAATCGTATTTATGGTTAGAAAAGATAATTCACTCAATAAAAATGCGGCATTATTTTATATGGACATTCCAGAGCCAACTCAAGAAGAAAAATTCGCTATTTTATCTCAAGGATTTCAAGAAAACAAATTCAAATTGTTACCAGAAACAAGTAAGGATTATTTTATTTATATTGATACATCTTATATTGAACGTTTTGAATCATTTTATCCAATAGAAGATTTATTTAAATCTAGACCAACAAGTGGAATAATGATTGGAAGGGATAGACTATTAGTAGATGTAGATAAAGATGTTTTAAAACATAATTTGACTCTGTTTTTTAATAAGAAATTCGAAGATTTAAATAAACTTAAGATTAAAGTTAATGATACAAAAACTTGGAATAAATTAAAAGTATACAAAGCGACTAACTTAACAAAAGCAACAGGAAGTATTCGCTTTATAAACTATCGTGGTTGGGATTTTAGATACATCGCTTATGACAGGGCTTTAATAGAAGGTCATAGAATGGGATATATTGATCAGATTTCCCAATCAAATCCAGCAATAACAGTAACAAAATCATCACGAAAAAAAAAATTTGAAACTGCTTTCATTGTACATAGATTGTTAGAAAAATGTTTTATGTCGATAACAGACACATCTTATGCTTTCCCTCTATTTTTAAATGGAAAATCGAATATAATTAAACCAAAATTATCTTTTCAAACAACGTCAGAACAGATTTTCTATTATTGTTATGCTGTACTATTTGCTCAAACATATCGAAATAGATATGACGAATATTTAAGAAAAAGTTTTCCAAGAATTCCTTTTACTAATAGTTCTATGTTTTTTAATGATATGGCAAATTTTGGGAAGGAATTAGCTGATATTCATCTAATGAAACACGATGTTAGTTTCCATTTAGAATTAGCAGAAATAAATCCTGATGAATGGATTGTAAATAATTATTATTATAACCCAGATATAGAAACTTTATTTTTTGATGAAACTTTAAGTAATGGAAAAAATTCAATAAATAATATTCCATGGATAAAAGGAATTACTCAAGAGGTTTGGAACTACTCAATTGGGGGAATTAATCAAATCAAGCAGTTTTTAAATTCGCGAAAATATAATCCCTCTCAAAAATATAATACTCTTCAGCGAAGTTTAAATCATGAAGAATTAATGTATTTTTTAAAAATGATAACGGCTATCGAAAAAACAATTGAAATTTTACCTAAAATCGATAAATTGTATAATAAAATTGATGTAATAAGTTAAAAATTCAAACTTCTTATTCTTTTTTGCCTAACATAATCAATGAATTAACATTTAAATATTAATTAAATATTTGCATATTTATTATTAACCTTAAAAAACAACTAATAATTTTACCTTGACATCTGTAGAGATAAAAATATCGAAGAATCTTGAAAATGGAAT
>JBHLNF010000011.1:0-106118 GCA_048937405.1 Promethearchaeota archaeon | reverse complement strand
GATTCATAATAATTATATTGAAAAGAAATGTGAAAAACTGTTAAAAAAGTATTCTAAGCTAGTTCTAAAGGCAATAGTAAAAAATTAATTTTTTGGTTAATATTTATACAATCAATACGATTTGATTTATTTCTTAAAAACGAAGTCTGCTAATTTTATCTTCTAGTACAATTGAATATTAATTCTTTTAGTTTCAATTCTAAAACTTCATCAGGTCGTAAACCCCTTTCTTTAAGGATTAACATTTCTTTAATATCATTATCATCAATAACAAGAACAATATATTTATCTATACTATTTTTATTATAAATATCTCTTAATTGCTTAAGTAATTTTACCTTATTCTCTATTTTTCTACATGTAATGATTCCAAAATAACCTCTATCAAAAGAAAACCTCCCAATCATCTGATCATAATGTGGAGTTTTTAAATCATGTGAAATATTTTTAGATTCAAACATAATAAATGGACATTTAATATTATGATATTTTCTGATTTCTGAGAAAAATCCACTTTTACTATTGTTTTTTGCGTCGAAATCTATTCTTTTTCTACCCCAATTTATTGGATCTTCAATTCGAAAATTTGTTAATTGATCTTCAAATAATTTTTTTAATATTTTTTCAATAAACCTATGGTATTTATAGGCATCTTTATGACCTGTTGTGATATTATTCAACTTCTCAATACTATCATTAACTTCGATCACAGTCTCAGGAATCATCTTATACCCAATTAAAATTTTCCAAATTTTCTTTTTATCTTCTAAAGTAAACCTTTCTGGTTTCCAGTTTTCAACTGCCTTAAAAACTTGTTCTTTTAATATTATTTTATCATGCACAACTAAAATATGCATAGTTGAGAATAACTCTATTCGATCAAGGGTTCTTAAATCATTATTAAATATATCTAAAATTTTAACTCTTATTAAATAATCTCTATTACCATTTTTCAAATCCTTCTGATTGTCAATTAAGAATTCATTAATTTTTTGTTCATTTGGGATAATATAATGAGTTCTGTTAACACTATTTATATCTATAAATCCTTCATTTTCAAAATAATTTAGATCGCCCTTTAATTCATAACTATAAGGTCCATAATGATTTTTATCATAGTGATAATAAATTTCCCCTACTTTATAATAGGAGAGAAAGTATAAGAGTTTTTGGAGAAACATTTCCCCTTTAATATTTCCAAGTTCTTTTATAATATTTAATACAAATGTTCTTTTTTTTATACTCATAATTATTTTAGATAATTCCAATTTTTTTCTAATTTTTAGAATTATTTTTTATTTATATAGTGAAAGAGTTGGTTGATTTATTGACTCTAAAAAAAAGAAAAATCCTTGAAATAATAATATAAATTTACATCAATAAATAACATTTATATATAAATCCTTCACATTCTCTCTGAATTTCAAAAGAAAATATTTAAATTTGCTTGATTAACAAATAAATTTAAAAGAATTTTCATCTATTCTTTACAAAAGAGACAAAAAGTAATTATACTAATATACTGAGGAAAGACTCATATTGATTATAGATTATGCGGAAATATAAAATAAATCCAATAAAAGAAGGTGATATATTAGAAATATATGTTGATGGGGCATCTAGAGGGAATATGGGACCTTCATCATGTGCTTTTATATTTGTCAAAGGTACTGATATTATTTATCAAAATAGTGAATATATCGGAGAAGCTACAAATAATATTGCTGAATATCAAGCAATAATAAATGCTTTAAAAGAAGCAGAAAAATTCTCTAGGTGGCATTTAAAAGTCTATTCTGATAGTGAACTAGTAATAAGACAAATAAATAAGATTTATAGAATAAAGGCTAAACATCTTTCACAATTATGTGCAGAAGTGTATGGATTATGTGGAAAATATAAAAACGTAGAGTTTTTTCACGTAAATCGTGAACATCACTTTATAAAGAAAAGTGATGAATTATGTAACAAATACTTAAATGAAAAAGGATTTTAATATTAAGAAAAATAAAATAAACAGAGTTTAATAGAATTTATAAAACATTTAACTGGTGGAGATTATTTTAGAAGAACTTAAGAAAATCATTGCTGAATTAATAAAAAATCCATTTGAAGAATTATATCATGAAATTATAGAATATTTTGAAATGCTTCCAAATCTATATTATGAAGAAGATCGAAAAAAACTATTAAAATCCGAAAAACAAATATTAGAGAGTTATGGCTTAATTCATATTAATTTAAAAGATTCCCTCTTTTTACCCGAAATTATTAGATTAGCAGAAGAAATTAAGGAAAATAATTTTAATTTATTCAATAAAGGCTGGAATACTCGTGGTTATTATCATTACGAACATGCTTACAAAATAAAGGGAATAATAAGAGATCTAGAACCACTTGCTGAAATTATTGATAAATTTCGATCTAAGTATTCAGTAAAAAAAGCAAGTATAAATAAAATTGATTTTGTTGATATACAGTTTAAAGATTTTGATTTATTAGAATTTGATGAATTTAAAGAAGCAATTAACAAAACTGCTGAAGATAAAATATTATTTCGGACACTTCCAATCTTATTAAGAACGATTTTTGAAAACCTCTTATGGTATATTTTTAAAGATGGTTTAGCAAGTAGATATACAATATTGTTTTTCAATCCTAATAAAAATCGAATCCGAGATTTTTCTCAATTGATTTTATTACTAAATGAATTAAAAGATCATGAAATTATTCCCTTCAGTAAAAATGCAATAAATTCAAAAGTAATCGAGAAATTAAACGAAATCAAAAAATTTGGAAATTGGAATGTACATGAAATCCATAGTCATGTAAATAGCAATTTTGTTAGAAATTGGAAAGAAGATGTAAATCATTTAGTTAAGGCTCTTCTATTACTTTACAAAAATATTAGGGGTAAAAATTTAGAAATCGATGAGAAAAGACTAAACGCAATAAGCAAAAAGCTAGGCTTAGAAAAAAAAAATAAAATTAATCACACTATAGAAAATGATTTAGTTAAAATCCAATCTCAAGAAAAAGAATTAGATGTCAGTATCAATGGATCAATGTTAATTCCTGGATATAACAATAAATTTTATATTGGAGTTAAAGCTGTGAACAAATCAGTTAGACCAATCATAATAAATTCATATGGTTTTGAACTATTAGAAGAAGAATACAAAGTTGTTATTTCTCCATTTCATCCTGAGCATAGACTAATTTGCACTCCATTGCCATGTAAACTTCAAGATGGTGAAGATTGTCATGCCTTTATTTCAAGAGAAGCATTTGAAGATATGATGAATGAACATGGTTGGAACTACCCCTTAAAAATACGAGGGTTCTTCCATAGTAATGATGGTGTTTTTTATTCCGAACCATTTGATTTATTATCAAAAAAAAATAGATTCTAAATTAAATTCAGGAATGAATTCAGTTAGTTTAATAATAAAAAAATAAAAAAAAGTGGAAAAGAACATTGCTATTCTTTCCAAATTAACCCCGTTCTGAAAATTCTCCTATCTATTTACTCCAATTACAGGAATCCTCCCGCTTGTGTAGCCATTACTGTGATTACATCTTTTTTTGGATGGATTCCTATCTTAGCAAATTTCAATTGGTCAGGTAATACTTTACCTTTAAAAATGAATTGTATTGCTAAGATTGGATTTAATTTATACTCTCGTTGCACAGTTTTTTTAATCTCCGCGATTGAATTATTTGGATCAAGCTCGATAAGCTTGATCGCTTGATCAGGGGGCACACCGGTTAGCCGAAAACGATATTGGGTAATTCTCCTTCACGCTCCTTTTTTTATTATTTATTTTATTAAATTGGATAGATATAAATTATCAAGATGCAATATTAAGGATTTTTGTTCAACATCCCGAACTTCAGTTTATATAATAGGGAATTAGCTCTTTTTCGGTTCTATACAATTTTTTGGAGATTTTTTAGAATCGAAAAGGTTCTGGTGGGGGACCTGGTCGATCAGGTGGACCTGGGGGATGAATAGGACCTGGTTTAGGTAATGGTGGAGAAGGAAACCTTCCTATTTTGTGTTCTAAACTTGAAATTCGTTGCTCTATTTTATCCAACCTTTCTTCAATAATCCGTATCCTATTTAATATATTAGGGTCTTCTATCGTCATTTTATCACAATCGATTTATTGATTTTTAATAATTTCCAATTTCTAACATTAATTTCCTAATTTTTATAATTTTACCTATAGCTATTTTATCTTTATACTAAATTTAGATATATTTGTTTTTTTACTATCTTTTAGTCTAAGTCCAAAAAAAAAGTATAATTATATATATTATTTTATATATATTAGTATTATGGAATCGTGGAATATATCCAAGAAGTTAAAAACAGAATTATTAAAAAAATCTAGTAATATTGAAGACAACAGTAGGAGAATATTATTTATTCTTAGAAATTTAGGGCCTCAAAGATTTACTAATATAGTTAAATATTCAACTTTAAGTAGATCAACAGTTTCTAAATATCTTAATTTTCATAGAAAAAATAAAAACATAGAACAAAGATTAGTAACAGATAAAAAAACAAATAAACAGTATAGAAATTATGTGATTACCGATAAAGGAATTGAAAAACTAGGAGAGGCACCTTTAAAACTTAAAGATGAAATTTTTTTTGTTAATGAATTAAAAGAGAATGTTAGGAAACTTGAAGATTTGATTGATTTTTATAAGGAAATAAATGTTGAAGACACATTTATAATTCATATTGTAAGGATTATCTCCAAAATAGGAGACAATTTTTTTGAATTACAACAAGATAGAGATCTTTATCTATCTCTCTTTTACATATTTTACAATTCTATTCTTGGTCAGGGTGCCTTTGCAAAAATTTATTGGCACTTTGATGAATCTAGTTCACAAAAATTCGAGGGTTATAAATTAAATTTAGATCAATACTGTGAAGTATATAATGTTTCAAGAGAAGCTATTAATTATTTAGCAAGGTCTAAATTGATAAAAAGTGATTATGGTTTTTATTTAATTAAACGTGAAATGAATGATTTCTTTTTCCATGAAGAAGATTTATTGGGAACAACTTCTCTGAGGTTAATTAAGGATCGATTAATAAATGAGATCATAAATCTTCAAGAGGGAATCTATGATGAGATCTATGATCTCGATATCATGGCCGAAGAAATAACTAATCAATTAAAAGATATGGGCTTAATATGGGATGCGATTAAAGATCAATTTCAATTATTAGTGTTAAATTTAATTGTAAAAAATACCATAGAAATGGGATTTTTAGATATTGAAAGAGAAATTTTGATGGAGGGAGTTGCTCAATCTCAAAAGTTACCAATGTCTTTTGAGGGTAAGAGACTTCAAGCAAAGTTATTGGAAGGTTCAAAAAGAGATTTAAATTTAAATATGCTTACTCTGGTAGAGAATCCTAAATTTAAAGATTCAAATGGTTTAACTCCAAATGTTTAGAAATACTATTAAAAATAATTCTTTTAAATAAATAAACCTGAAAAAGTAATCTATCCTAAAAAGCTTGACAAAAGGAAATTTGACAGGATAAAACGTAAATTTTATCATTTGTATCGGTATAAATATTCCATAAATTTAATGTTGAAAATCCCAAATAATCAATTCTAAAAACTTTACTTCTATTCAATAATAAAATAATTTCACTTTAGGAGAACTTTCCATAAAATAAAAAGAAAAAATTAATCAATTTCCCTTCCACATGCAGGACAAGTATTTAAACTGGTTTTTAACCCACAATATGAGCAAAAAATATGCTTTTCCATAATACTTTGGACTGGCGTGATATCTTGAGAAACTGTTTCAATTATTTGGGTATTATTTTGAGTATAATTCATTTGAGGGTGCGATACAGTGCTAGATACTTTCTTTTTAAAATTTGAACTTGTAGCAATTCCAATAATAACAATGAATACTCCAACAAAAATTAGAAAACCTGTATTAAAAAGTATCCAATCCCCCACCGCCATTACAATTCCTATTACAACTATACATGCTCCTGGGTCTTCATTATTAGTCATAATTATTCTTGAAATTATTTATATAATTTGTTTAAATAGACGTGTTTTTCTATTTATTCTTTTTCTAATCGATCGTTTTTTGTTCTATATGCTGTAAAATCAACTAATTAAAAATTCATCATCTAAATTGTTATGAATATATTCTATTATTCAAGTGTATATTTTTTCGTATTAGATCACACAAATTTAGCCATTATCATAACAACATTATATTCTAATAAATTTTCAAAAAACCTTTAGAGATTTTAGTTTAATAAATCAATTTTTCTTTTGATTTGTTACCAAAAATCCTATCTGAAAAATGTTTAAATATCAGATATTAGTTTTATTAGTTCTCTTCTCAATTCTCTTTTTTAAATCTATTAGAACACAAATTCATAAGAAGGAATTTATTGTTAATAGATATCTTAAAATGAAGCTTGAGGGAGGAAGAACAATGATCTATGTAAACAATCGTGTGTTTAGACAATGTATGTATCTTTTAATAAATATTCCCATAGATCAGATTGATGAATATGATGAGATTAAATCTATAGATGAAGCTGCAGTCAAATTAGATCGTTCAATGGAAAGTAATCACCAGAGAGTTCCACCTGAGACAGAATTTTGGGGACATTGCTCAAATATACAAGCTTGGGTTGAAAACGAATATGATACTCGAATTCTTCATCGAAATCTAGCGTTTCCTTTATTAAAAGCACTTGTTGATGCGGGTGATCCCATTGCTAAACGAAAATTTAAAGAAGAAATTGCTATAAGATATGCAACTGGGCATCCAACAGTGATTAGGTTCCTAACACAAAATGGGTATTTATATTATTTGACAGAAGACGAATTTGAAAGTATGTTAATTGATATAGATTTCCCAAGTATTGATGAATACACAAGAAGAATTATACCATTACTATATAATCTTAATGATCCTGAAGTTGTTCAACAAATAAAACAATATACTACTATTTTTATAAATAGATTTCGTTTCAAATATAAATATTTAATACTACTTAAAGCAATAGAGAAGTTACCAGAGAAAACAAGACAAGAATTTGTAGTAATTATCTATAATAAATATAAGAATGTAAGAAGCTTTCCCGTACTGAAATTTTTAAATAAAGCTCAAGTAAATTATGACAATTTAGATCTTAAGATCATTTCTTATAATGACAGATTGGTAGGGATTGTATTGGATTCAAAAGTTAATTTAAAAAACAAAATGATTGAAATTATAGAAAATGTCGAAGGATTAGGAGAATATTCTGAGGAAATTATAGAATTAGATTTAAGTCACAATAGGATTACAAGTTTAAAGGGACTCGAGAAATTAAAAAACTTGAAGAAATTATCTATGAAAAACAATTATATTAAAAAACTTGAATGGTTAGAAGGTCTTAATAATTTAGAGTTTTTAGATCTTTCAGGTAATATAGACATTGAAGAGATTCCTGATTTATTAAATAAATTACCAAAATTAAAGATAGTTAAATTAACAGGTTGTAGAATTAAAGAATTTTCGGAATCAGTATCCCATTTCTTTTGGATGGGTCAAAACTATAGAAATTTTACAGCTTATAATCAAGATGATATTAAATTCTATGAGGAAACCCATAAGTCAAAAGCAGGTATTAATGGTCGACTTTACAAGAATTTTGTGAAATGGGTATTTAAATTAAGTAAATTAATGAAAAAAAATAATTTTAATTATAGTGATATTAAAAATTTCGAGAAAAAAACTAATTTGCATGCAATTTATTCAGGAAAACCAACTAAATCTTTCTTAAGGTTTCTTGATGATAAAAAGCAAACAAGAATTACAAAATTTTTGTGAAAACAAACAATTTCTAATGAAAATGACATTTCTGTCAATTAAATTTAAACAAATGACACTTCTGTCAATATACAATGTATATTAACCATTAAGTTTTAATTAATTCATGCAATCATATTTAATATGACTGAAGTTGATAATTACGAAATTGTAAGACAAAAACTACAAATTGGAAGAATAACTGCTCCTAAGCGGAAAGAAATCTTTAAGTTAATGAAAATCTTCTGGAATGAAGAGGAGATTAAAATTCTTTCCCATTTTAAAAATGTTGGCCTTAAAATTTCACTAGAAGAATTAAATAAAAAAACAGGCATTCCTGAACAAGAAATAGAAGAAAAATTAAAAAGATCGGTGAATCTTGGGACGATAATACAAACTAATTCTGATTATAGATTAATGCCCCTTGTCCCAGGTATATTTGAATTATATTTCATAAGACGCAAGGATACCGAAGAAAATCAACAAAAAGTAGCTGAGATATATCGATACATTTTTAAAAATAGAGCACCAGATTTAGAGAAGGTTAGTAGCATTCGAAAAGGATTCCGTCCTTTGCTTCCATATGATTCTGAGGAAAAGCTAATTAAGGTCGATAAATCTTTTGAGGTTGAGAATCAAGTTCTTCCTTTTGAGGTAGTTAAAAATATGATTGATAATAATGATACTTTTGCTGTTATACCTTGTCAATGTAGGTTAATAGGTGAATTAACGGGTGAACCTTGTGAAGTAGCGGGCCCTGAATTAGGATGTTTTGTTGTTGGAGAAGGAGCAAAAAGATGGATTAGTCAAGGACTGGCAAGAAGCTTAACTAAAGAAGAAGCAATTGACTTTCTTAGAAAGACTGAGAAAGCAGGACTTATTCATAATTCAGTTGCTGACACCAGTAAAGATAACTCAAGATTTATTTGTAATTGTTGCAGTTGTCATTGTGGAGCTCTTCTACCAGCAAAAAAATATTTCTATAAGGGTGTAATTGAAACTAATTTTGTTCCTGAATTTGATATGGAACTCTGTACAAAATGTGAAACTTGTATGAAGAAATGCCAAAATGAAGCTATTTATCATATCTGGCCAACTAAACCTGATTCATCAGATGAGAGAATGAAAGTTAGAGAAGAACTATGTGTAGGATGTGGAATATGTGCTGCGAATTGTCCTAATAATGCAATAAAAATGGTCAAAGTAAAAAATGAACATCCGAAAAGAATGTCAGTATTAAACGCTTTATTTTGAATTTGATCATACTTAATGATCAAATTTACATTTTTTTTTTATTTTATTAGTACGATTGGTACTAAGAATAATTTAACATTTTATTAATTGGAATTAAAGCCTTTTTAGCAATATCAGATGGAACTTTGACTTCAAAAGCTTGGTCATTAAGGTTCTTGAGGATATATTTGATAAGCTCAAGATTATGCTTTTTCATATTAAAACAAATCAAATTGTCTTTAACTGTGTAAAAATTTTTATCTTTAAAATCTTGAGTCAAACGTTCTCTAAATGCCTCCTCAGTACCGATAAGAAATTCTTTTTCATCAAGAGTACTATTTTTTACCCTATTATACATTTGTGTTGTTGATCCTACAAAATCCGCTAATTCCCTCACATCTCTAATACATTCTGGATGAACAAGCAGTTTTGCATGAGGATGTTTTTCTTTTACTTTATCTATGTGTTCTGGTTTAATTTGTGAATGCACATAACAATGACCTTCCTCTGGCATTTTTATACATTCTATTTCAGATTTTTGTTCTGTATAATCAGCTAGATTTGCATCTGGACCGAATAATACAGAGGAAACCCCAAATTCTTGACTAATTTTATTAACGATCTTAATTGCATTTGAAGAAGTACAACAGATATCAGATTCTGCTTTTACAGCTGCAGTAGAATTAACATATACAACAACAGGTAGATCTGGATACTTTTTTTTAAATTCTCTTATCATTTCAGGTGTAAGATAAGCTGCCATTGGACAACAAGATTCATAATTAGGGATTAGGACATGTTTATCTTGATTTAAAATTGATGCAGTTTCAGCCATAAAATCGACTCCAGCGAATATTATATATTCATTTGGTTTATTTTTTGCTGTACGAGATAAGCCAAGAGAATCTCCCACAAAATCAGCAATTTCTTGAATTTCTATTGGCTGATAATAATGAGCTAGAATTGTTACATCATTTTCTTTCTTTAAGGCTAATATAATATCTTGTAATTGTTTTGTATTCATATAAACATTAAAAAATTTATTTTGCTACTATTATGAATAAAGCTTTTAATCAAAATAAGTTCTTATATAAAAAAAAAATTAAAAAAAATGAATTTCTTATATATTAAAGATTTCTCTAAATTTATTATGATCAACTATATTTGCCGCTAAGATACTAGCCATAGCGCTAATACCTGCTTGATGTCCTTGTTTGTTAAAACCAGCACAGAAATCACCACAGACATAAACATTTCTAAATTTATGGATAGTCATAAGCTCAAAAGTTAAAAGAAAAACTTTTACGTTAGTAATTACCCCAAAAACTCCAATTTTAACTTCTTTATGGGAACTCCCTGCATTTTTAATAACCGTATCTAGTACATGTTCGAGATCTGTCTCATCGAAGGAACTAAGGCTGTTTGAATTTAAAATAACGTTAAATTCATGATGTTTTTGTATTAACTCATCTAAGGGTGAAATAAATTTCGCTCCATATGTACCTTTAATACAGTGAGGTCCAAAAAGATCCATCTCACCCTTTTGAGATTCGTCTGTTTGGTCATGCCAATCCCTTAGATGAATGCATTGATATTCTATTCCTCTCATCTCATTTGAATTGGAGTCAGATGCTTTAATCATTAATTCTCGTATAAATTGGCTTAATTTTTCACCTTCCCATATTCTTCTACTTTCATCATAGTCAATATGAACTCTATGTCTATAATGCTCTAAGATATGATGGTATGATAGAGCACCTCCAATCACTTCACTACTGGAATTATTTTTTAGCCATGAAATAAATTGATCAACATTTGCTTCACTTGTATCCCTTTTCTGATTCAAAAAGTACTCCATCCATTTATCTGAAACTTGACCATAACCTAATTTTAAACTATCTTCTGATGTGGGGTGAATATCTAACGGTTCAATGAAATCATTTTGAACCGAACTGGTTATAATAATATTTAATTTTTTATTTTCCAAATTTTCTTCTCCTCCTTTTTCTCATTTTTTGATCTAATTCTTCTATATCAATCTCTCTTTTTTTTCCACCGCGTGATTGAACAAATATCATTATGAAAATGATAGCAATAATAAGAATAGATGCTACATCCACGATTGCTGAAATCCTTTCAAGTAAATTCTGACTAAGTTCTGTGCGGGCTAATCCACTTTCAATTATACCCCATAAACTCAATATAAATTCTATAATGATTATTTTAGTAAAGTATTCATCAATCATTTTTCCCAGTTTTGATTTTAAACCTTTACCTATTTGGATCTTAGTTTTCGGAGTTAATGGATAAATAAAATTTTTTCTAAAAGCTTCAAAGATTTTAAAATCTTCTTCATCACTTGTTATTGATTCTGATGGTTCTAAAGTCTCGGTATATTCTACTGTTATTTTCCTTATAAAAATATTTGCAAAATTATCAGTGCAATAGCCTTCATCAATCTGAAAAGTGCAATCAGCATAATAAATATAATCCGGTTCATTGATCTTTTTGACCTTATCTAAAGATCGTGTTGGATTTGTTAAAATTCGTAGGAAATTTTTAGAATAAGTGAAATCAGAAAAAACTAAAGTATCTTTATCTCCACGATCATCTTCGATATCTATAGAAATATTGTTTAACAGAGGAATAAAATTGGTTTGAACATTATTTAATACCATTAAAAACCGGATTTGTGTCTGAGAACGATCATCAAGAATGATATATGGTATTTCTCCAGTTCGAGCTGTGATTTCAACAAAATTGGAATCTTCAATCCTTTCATCCATCTCTGAAGTTGTAATATATAATTTAAATCCCCAAGGGATATCTGGGTGTTTAAATATAGAATTTCTTACACTATGCCAATATGCTTCGTAATTTTGTTTTGTTCCTAAGATAAATTGCTTTTGGGATTTTAATTTTGATTCAAATTTCATAAAAAAAGGTATAAAAAGAGTACCAAGTTCACGCATATTATATTCTATTTTTTGTTCAGTTTTCCCTTCTAACTCCATTTTCCTGCTTTTTATTAAGCGTTTTTTCAGTATATTGTATAAATTACCGAGAGATTCTTCATTTTCTGGGCTGTGTTTAGCTATTTGCTTTAAATTATTTCCATAAATCTTTCGATATAATTCAGGATCGTTTTTTTTAATGAATTTTAATTGCTGAATAAAATGCCATACACTACCAAAATTACGTAGAATAATAATTCTGTTATACTTGGTGACAAAGATATAACGATTTTCAGGAGTTATTTTGATATTTCTTACAAAGTCTAATCCCTTTATTATAACATTTTGCCTAACACTCCCTTTAATTTTTTCATAGTCCTCTAAATAATGATGTATATCTATACTTCTTATCCACCTAAAATTGTTTAAATCCCAAATTTTAATGGTGTTATCTTTAGAAGCCGAAACCATAAAATTGTTATCAGTTTGAACATCAAGTGATAAAACAGCTTCAGTATGTCCAAGTAGATCTATTTTTTTACGATATTTATTTGCATACTCTTGTTCCCATATGGTTATTTTTGTATCTGTAGATGATGAAGCAATCATTTTACCATTTTGGATTATACTGATATCTGTTATTGCACCATCATGTTCACCTATCAACATTGGATCTTTTTCGATCCCAATATTCCATAGATTTACTTTACCATCTTTAGAACCAGTAAATAATATTTCTTCTTCTAAATCTCTTTTAATCATTAATTTAGTTATCCAAACATCATTTCTACCAATTACTTTAATGTTATCTATTCTTGAAATTATTCCAGAGCTATCAAGAGTAATATCCACTTTATTAAGGGTGTTATCATTAGTTTTTTCTTTCCATATTGATGTATGTATATTATTTAGTACAAAATAAATGTGGAGCATATTGTCTTGACTTTTTTCTTTTTGAATCTTGATATCAAATATAGCTTTTGGATATTTTTCATCATTTCCATTCCCTCCAGATAGGATAACCGTTTTATAATTCTTAAAATCCCATTTTCTTAAATCGGGAGTAAGTCTAAAAGACCATATATAGATATCTCCACCAATACTTCCAGAGCATATTACCCACCATTTTATGCCTTCAATTTCAACAACCGTAGAATCAGCGCATAAAAGCCAATTTGTAATTTTAGTGTATTTATTCACTTTATTCTCTGCTTGAAGTTTAACTTCAGGTGTAGTATCTCCTTCTAAAAGTTGGCCAATATTCCAAACAATTAAGTAAGGATTTTCATTTTCTTCATATTCAGAGCAGGAGATTAAGAAATTTCCATCAGGACTAATCTCAATATCTCTTACTTCAAGGCTATGATACGATAGTACAGTTTCAATTACTTTTTTTGAAATTTTAGCTTCAGTAGTAGTTCGTTCATCAATATTTATATTAGATTTCTTACTTTCGACAGATGGTTTTTCCATCTTAATCACTTTTGAAAAGATATATATTGAATTATTTTCATTAGATTTTTTATTATAGTGAATGCAAACATATAAAAATTCTTAAGCTTCATTAATAATACTAATTGAAAAATAAAATCAAAATTCCAATAATCATTTGTATTAGGTGATTATTATTGAAGAATTGAAAGAATATCAGGGTGTTTCCTTAATATCTTCAGAAGTTGAATTTCTTGAACAGGTAGAAAAATTAATAGCAGAAGCAATTCCTTGTCTTGAGAAGAGAGATGAAACCAGACTCAGATTAGCTGAAAGCCGTCAAACACCACAGATGGATGCCAAAACAATTCTAAGCACCCAAGTTCAAGCTTTTAAAGCTCAAGTAACCGAACAAGAAAGATTAGCACAACTTTCATTAGAAGAGTTAGAAAAAACTTATGAAAATCAATACCTAGCTCAAATAAATCCAGCTATGAAATCAAATATTAAAGCACAACTTAATTCTCTTATTCCTATGTTAGGAGAAAGCCATCCTTCTATCCAGCAAATGAAATCTATGTTAGAATTGGATGAAGCTAAAGCAAAACAAAAAGCAAAAACAATGGCTAAGTTTATGCAACAAAATTTTAAACTTCAGGCTATTAATAAAGAAGCTACCCAAAGAATAAATGAGGTAATATACTCTCAAATATCACTTGAAGAATTGGAAAAAGAAAGTATTAAATATTATAATTCAATGATTACACCAGAATACCAAGCTCAATTAAAAGTCACAATTGATGTGGGAATACAACAATTAGGTGCAAATGACCCTAATCTTGTTTTATTAACCCCATTATTAGGAATGAGTGAGGAAATGGCAATTCAATCAGCCAAACAGTATGCACAGTCGGTATATCAAAAAATACAAAATATGCTTGCACAATATGGTGTAAAAACCCAGCCCTCTCAACCAAGTATGGAAGATATTGGTAAACAATATGGGATTGAAGTGTCTGAAAGACCTGTAAAAGTAGATCATTTCGGTTTTGTATGTGATAATCAACATATAATTGGTCTAAATTTGGTAATGAAAGAATTGGATATTTTACCTGAATCGATAGGAAATTTAACAAAATTAAGAATCTTAAAACTTAAATGGAACAAGCTTGATGCTTTACCTGAAAGTTTTGGGAATCTGACAGAATTAGAAGAATTGGATTTAGAGGGTTCTTGGTCAACAAATGACGATAAAGCTATATATAATGGGATCTTGGAACTTCCTAGTTCTTTTTGTAATTTGAAAAAACTAAAAATCTTTAATTGTAAGGAAAATGGATTAAAATCTTTGCCAAGTAACATTGGTCAATTGAAATCTCTTAAAGAACTTTTCTTAGACACAAATCGAATAACTGAGATTCCTGAATCCATTGGTGACTTAGTTGATTTGAGCTTTTTGAGCTTAAGATCAAATAGAATCTCAAAGATTCCTCCTTCTATTTGTCGATTAAAAAAAGTCTTTCAATTAGATCTTTCATACAATCTCATTGAAAAAGTTCCAGATTGCATAGACCAGCTTAAATCAGTAAATATGCTTTATATAGGAGGTAATAAAATAACAGAAATTCCCCCTTCAATAGCAAATTTGGGATCATTAGAAAGATTATATCTAAATGAAAACCAGTTGATAGAAATACCAGAAGTAATTACAAAACTTCCATTAACAGTTCTAAGTATCTCCAATAATCAACTTAAAAATCTTCCTTATTTTATATATACAATGGAATCTCTGAATGAGTTAGACGTGAAAGAAAATCAATTTTCAGAGGAAGAACAAGAGATTTCTCAAAGAGACACCAGTGCGATTCTGGAATATTGTCGTCAACGTGCAAGTATTGCAGTTATGTTAATTTATAAAGAAAAAGATGCGGAAGCTCATCGTATATCGGATTTAACAGCATTCTTGGAAGAAAAAAGCGAAATATTTGCTACTTTTCCTCCTATAGAAGCTAACCTTAATGCTACTGATTTAGTTCTATTTCTTGCTACTGCAGGTTCTATTAATTCTCCAGATATGGTTCAAATTTTAAAAAGTGCTAAAAGTCAAGGTATTGAAGTAATCCCTTTGAAAGGTCTAGATGTTGGTTGGGGTGACCTAGCCACTGTAGATCTTAGTCGTGAGTTAGGCCACGAATTTACTCCAGATGATTTTGATGGTTTTTGTGAAAATGTCTATAGTTATATTCAACAATTAAAACGTTCTCATAATATTTTTAAAGATAAATCTATAATCTTAAAAAAAGAAGAAGCTGTAGCCGTTAGTGATCCTGCTGGTTTTGGAACCTTTAAAGCCGAACTTGATCGCATCATTCATATGCCTGAAATGAAAGAATTTTTTGAACAGAACAAACCATCATTAACTGGAATATGTAATAACTTACAATCGGCAAAAATCGGAGGAGAAGGATTGTTTCTTACTCAACTTTCAGGTCTTTTTATGGGATTTATACAACAAAAGAAAGCTATGACACAATTTTATGGGGGTAAGCAACAATGAGCGATCAATACATGAACTATACGCTTCCCATAGAAGAGATAGAAGTTCTTAAGGATTTAGAACAAAAGATGGGATCAGATTGGAGTTCAAATAATTTTAGGGTTGAAGATAACCGTGTTATTCGAATTGAGGTTACTCGAGGAACTCTTACAGGTTTACCTGAAAATATCGGGAATTGTAAAAAACTTCAATCATTACTTTTTTATGGTAATAAAATTGAAACTATCCCAGAATCTATTGGAGAATTAACAAATTTAGAATGGCTTGCTGCCCAACAAAATAACCTTTATGAGCTTCCATCTAGCTTAGTTAACTGTACTGCTCTTAAACAGCTTGATTTGGGAGTAAATGAATTGAAAGTACTACCAAGCTGGATTTCAAATTTAAAAAATCTTGAGAAATTGGATCTTCGCACTAATAAAATAAGGGATATCCCCGTGGAAATTGAGGCTTGTACAGCTTTAACTGAACTTGATTTAAGTGACAATAGACTAACCCGTGTTCCAGAAAGTATATATAATCTACTTGCTCTTAAAAAATTATCACTTAGACATAACAATATAGAAGATTTACCATCTAATATAGGACAACTAAGGTCACTTATTTCTCTTGACTTAGGAGTAACTCGAATTTCTCAATTACCAGACTCAATAGGAGAACTTACTTCACTTGAAAGCTTGGAGATCAGTTCTTTAGATTTGCATAAATTACCCAATACAATAGGTAATTTATCAAACCTCCAAACTCTTCTTGTAAAAGATAATAAACTTGATGAATTACCTGAAAGTATAGGAAATTTACTCTCATTGAAAGTATTTCGTTTGGATAATAATCAAGTCAAAAAAATTCCAGAATCAATTGGAAATTTGAAAAATTTGAATGCTATTAATTTTACTGGAAATCCACTTGAAAGCTTACCAAATTCAATATGTAATTTAGATAAAGTATTTGGATTAGATTTAAGTAAAAATAATATAACTTCTTTACCCCAATCCTTTGCACTTATGAAAGGATTAGAACGTCTTAATATTCAAGATTGTAAAATAATTAATTTGCCAGAAAATTTCGGAGAACTTAACAAATTAAGTTATCTTGATATAAGAGGAACTCCTTTAGAATCGCTTCCAGGCTCAATAGGGGAATTAATTAATATATGGCACATGAGAGTTACAAATGGAAAACTGAAAAAATTACCTGCAAGTATTGGAAAGTTAGAGAAATTGAAAGAACTTAATTTAGAAGGAAATGAAATCGAAAGTTTACCTATTGAGATAGGAAATTTAAAAAACCTTGGGAAATTGACGTTAAACAAAAACCAATTAACTAGTCTACCCTCTGAACTATGTAATTTATCATCATTGACAACTTTAGATGTTAGCGACAATGTATTGGTCTCATTACCTAATTGTTTTGATAGAATGACTTCCCTCAGTGGATTAATTGCTAACAAGAATAATTTATCTTCCATCCCTTCCTCAATAGGACAATGTAAAAGTTTAAGAAGTATCAGCTTTGCTGAAAATCAAATGGAGACCTTGCCAGAGAGTATAGGCACTTCAAATATTCGTACTATCTCTTTAAAAAGTAATAAATTTAAAACATTACCATATTTGTTATGGTCACTCGAAACTTTAGAGAATTTTGATATTGAAGAAAATCCATTATCAGAAGAAGAAAAACAATTAATCAAACGTGATATGGATACCCTACGAGATTATCTCAAACAGAGGGCTAGTATGGCAATTTTTATATCCCACGCAGTTGTTGATTATGAACCTTATAAATTGGCAGCATTAGGTGAATATTTAGAGAAAAAACCCGAAGTATATGATGTACTTCTCTGTGAGCAAGATTTATCTGGAAATATAGATGATTTTATGGATCAGAATGTCCCTATTAGTGATGTTATATTCTTTTTAGGTACAAATAAATCCGTATTCAATTCAGTAGATTGTGCTCATGAATTAGAACTTTCTAGAAAATATAGTGTTCCTGTCTTACCCATGAAAGGAACAGATGTTTCATGGCAAGATATAATAACTACAGGACTCTCACAACCTCCCGGCATTGAATATAATCCACAAGATTTTGAAAGAGTATGTGAGCAGATATATGAATATGTTAAGAAATTCTATGCACAGCAACGGATATTTAAGATTAAAAATGTAGAGGAAAAAGAAACTACTATTGCAATTCCAACAGAAATAGATTGGGACACATTTATGAATATGCTAGAAGAAGTTGTAGATTCTGATAGAATAAGACAATTTCATACAAGCAAAAAGAACGAAATTGTAAATCTTATAAATAATTTAAAAAGTGGCACATTAGATGATGCAAATTTTATGATGCAATTTTCTCAGCTATATACTCAATGGTTAATGATGCAGAATTTTTAATCCTCTTTTTTTTAATTTTATTTATTTATCTTTTTTTTAAGATATGAAATTAAATATTACCATAAATTACAGACATTATTACTTTTCATTTAGATTTAAAGACTTTTTAAAATATACTTAATAATTAAAGGAAGTGGAGATAAGTATGGTAAAATTTTATGGTGTTGATTTAAAAATTGAAAAGAAAATTATCCCTAATAAATATGATGCTCTATTAATTATTGATATGCAGAATGATTTTCTCCCGGGGGGAGCTTTACCTGTAGAAGAAGGTGATTCAATAATAAATGGTATTAATGATGTAATTGAATTTTTTGTTGATAGCACCGTTGTGCACTCTCAAGATTGGCACCCTTCAAATCATTTATCCTTCGCAAGCAATCATCCAAATAAAGATCCTGGAGATGAATTCAGTTCTGAAGATGGGGCAATTGGACCAATTTTATGGCCTGATCATTGTGTTCAAAATACTTATGGTGCGCGATTTCACAAAGAAATCAATACAAAAATGATTAATAAGATAATTCAAAAAGGTATGAACCCAGAAATCGATAGCTATTCAGCTTTTCTTGAAAATGATAAAAAAACTGAAACTGGATTGAAAGAATATTTGAATTCTTTTAATATTAAGAGAATTTTCATATGTGGTTTAGCACTAGATTACTGTTGTTATAATACTGCTGTAGATGGTGTTGACTTTAATTTTGAAACATACTTTCTGATAGATCTAACTAAAGGTATTGATGTTCCACCTGGAAATATTACCGATTCACTAAAAAAAATGATTAAAAAGGGAATAAAGTTCGCGACTAAAAATAGTTTGAATTTCTGGTAAATTTGAAATTTCTTTTTATAAATTATCATCATAACTTTCTTATTTCTGACTTGATTTTTCATCTTGAGATAATCAAAGTATTAGGTGAAAATTATACCAATAATAATGCCAAGTCCGAAGACAGGAAGAAAACCTGTAATTCATCCATCTGTTTATATAGCACCTACAGCAGTAATTATTGGAGATGTAATAATTGGTGAAGGTTCAAATATATGGTTTGGGGCTATTTTAAGAGGTGATTGGGGGAAAATTAAGATTGGAAAAAATACAAGTATCCAAGAAAATGTTACAATTCATAATGAAATTGGAACTAATGTTAAAATTGGCTCGAATTGCATAATTGGGCACCATGCGATGATTCATGGTCCAACAGAAATAGGAAATGGGTGTTTAATTGGTATTGGTAGTAATGTATTACATAATACTAAAATGAAAGATGGTTCTATGATCGCAGCTGGAGCGGTAATTACTAATAAAGAAATACCTGCTAATCAATTATGGGGGGGTGTTCCAGCCAAATTTCTAAAGGATTTTCCTAAAGATGAAAATCTTATCGGGGAAAATAGTTCAGGAGATTATGTAATTAATGGAAAAGAATTCAAAAATTTTTTTGAAAATAATCCAGAGTTCAGTAAAATCTAAATTCTTATTTAATTTTATGATATGTTTATGATGAACAAATACATTTTTCATTCTTTATTATATCTATGATATTAAACCTTAAATCTATTAGATTAACCATAAGAATTTTATTTTCTAAATTAGGTAACCCTAAAGCTGTTTTTATTACTTCTAAAGCTTCTAACGTTCCTAAAATTCCAGGTGTAACCCCAATAACTGGTAAAGGACCTTCATTTGACGGAGTTTCTATAGGTGAGAAAACACATTGATAACATGCGGAAACTTTTGGATTGATAGTCATTATTTGACCATAGAAATCTTTTATTCCAGCGATCACACTTTTTAAGTTATTTTCTACAGCGATTTTATTGACTAAAAATTTTGTTTTAAAATTATCACTACAATCAACAATAAAATCATAGTTTTCTTCTTTTAGATACTTCTTGATGGAATTCTCATCAATATAATCTTTATAAGTATTTATATTGACTCCAGAATTAAGTTTAATCAATACATTTTTTGCAGATTTAATTTTCTCTTTACCGATTTGGGTTTCATTATAGAGTATCTGTCGTTGTAGATTAGAAATATCTAAAATATCATTATCTATAATAGTTAGTTGATTTATTCCAGCAGCTGTTAAATATAATGCGAATGGACTGCCCAAACCTCCACAGCCAATTTGAAGGACTTTTAACTTAGAAATCTTTTCTTGTCCCTCCTCTCCAATAAAGGGAGAAATTATTTGCCTAGAATATCTTTCTTTTTGTTCTTCAGTTAAAATATATCATCACATTTCTATGATTTTTCTGAATTCTTTTATACTCTCTTCAATTTCGATAAAAATTAAACCTAAATTTGTGTCCTTCTCTATTAATGAAACATTAATCATTTTATCATCAATTCCTAAGATTATTAAATGGCAATCCTGATAATCTACAGTCAAATTCTTGATTTGATTCTGATCAAAACTTGAAGTGGCTGTTTCAACTGCTTCAAACATAGTTGCAGCTAATGCTCCAAATCGTCTTTCATCGATATCTCTAGGGAGACTTGACGAAATTAATAAGCCATTTCGATTTACTATCGCATTTCCAATGATTTCATTAAAATTTTTTATCCTCTCTAATTCTTTAGTAAGATTTTTGACTACTAAGTTATTCATTTGAATTCAAAATTAGATCATAATTTTATTATCAATATGATAGAAATGCAAGCAAATATAAAAAGTTAAAACTAGTTAATTTGGTCATGTAAAGTAAAACTTTTAAATTAAAGTTATTATCTATAAAAAGATTTCTTTCCATTAAAGGCACGGTATCTATTACGCCAACTCGGTTGTCGTAACTTCGCAGTATGTCCAAAACCACAACTAGCACAAAATTTTTTACGTCTATGATATGAATGCTTTCCACATCTTCTACAAGTCTTATGAGATGAAGCTTTATTCTTTTTTCCCTTACTCGGTGTACCTTTTCCCATTTTTAATCAGCTCCTATTAACTATATATCATCAAATTCTTCTCGATACATAAGTTTTTCTTCATCATTTTCTCCGAATATTAGCTTTTCCCGATCTTGCCCTATGAATATAATCGAAGCACCTCGAATCATTACAGTTCCCAAGTCCTTACTTCGTTTTCCACCTCGACCAAAATAAATCTCTTTTGCTTCTTCAACAATTAAATTCATATAATTATCAAATTTAACTAACTTGCCAGTTAAATATGTATTCCAAATTTTTAATTTGATACGGACTTTATCTTTTAAAATAGCTTTACTTAAAGTTCGGGAAATGGTAGCTTGTGACATTAAATTGAAAACAACTTAAATTTATTCTAAATATAAGGATTAAATAGAAGGATTAAATAAATATTTTTTTAAATATTTAAGAATTTAGAAAATTTAGAGTTTTAAATAATAATTTTACTAATGTGGCAAAATAATGGTAAAGATTGCTTATTTTGATGCTTCGACAGAAACTCCAGAAGAAATCTTGGTTGCTGCCGATATCACTCCAATTAGACTCTTTGGAAACCCTTTAATAAGTATTGATAAAGCAAATGAACATGTTCCTCCAAATCATTGTGTATGGGCAAGAAACATTCTTCAGCAAGCAATAGAAGGTCTTAACCAAGATATTAAAGGTATTATTACTACTCATGGATGTGATTGTACTAATCGTGAATTTGATATTTGGTTAGAATCTGTAAATTTGGACTTCTTCTATTTTCTTAACTCTCCATTGAAACGTAATGATACAGCTTTAAGATTCTTTATTAATGATATTAGAGAATTAATGGCTCAGCTAGAGTATAAATTCAATGTAAAGATAACATCCGAAAAAATTAAAGAAGCAATAAAAAAAATGAACCATATTAGAGATTTATTAAGAGAGATTTCTATCTATAGGGAAAAGATGATTTTACATGGTTCAGACTTTCACTCTTTAGTTAAAAGAGCACAACAAATGGAAAAAAATAAAGTTATAGAGATGTTACAATCAGAACTTAATGAGTTAAAAACTAAGAAGCCATATTTAGATAATAAGATAAAAAAGATTCTATTGACGGGTTCTGTAATAGATGATTCAGAGTTCATTAAATTTCTTGAAGCTCTCAAGTTTCATATAATTACCGATGATCTATGTATCGGAACAAAATATTTTTGGAATAATGTTGATGAATCTGAAGATCCTATCGAAGCTCTTGCGAAATATTATTTAAATAAGCCTATATATTCAACCAAATTTCCATCTTATGAACGATTCAAAACCCTCAAGAGGTTGGCAAAAAAATATAATGTTGATGGAATACTAAATATTGCTCAAAAATTTTGTGAACCAGTCTTATATTCACATCCTTATATTAGTAAAAAGTTTAAGGAATTAGGAATTCCCTATTTATTCGTTGAGATGGAATATAATCGTGAATCTTACAAACAATTAACAACTAGGTTTGAAGCATTTGCAGAAATGATTTAAAGGAGGAAGAGAAAAATGTCAAAAGTTAAAACTGATGGTAAGATGTTGAATGCTACAAATAAATTAAAGAATGAAATGGGGAGACATTATTTAGCTATTGAACAAGCTTATAGAGAAGGTAAACCTACTGCCTGGGCTACAGCAGGTACACCTGTGGAATTATTATATGCTATGGATGTACAACCGATGTTACCTGAAAATTCAGCAACAATTTCAGCTGCTTTGAGTAAATCTCAAAATTTTATCGAAGTAGCTGAGGATGAAGGATTCTCTTATGACCTATGTTCATATTTTAAGACGAATGTTGGAGCAGTCTTAAGTAATGCAAATATGAATGTAGGTGGAACAAGAAAACCAACTTTTATGCTATCTAGTGATGTAATTTGTGATACCCATGTTAATTGGTTTCAAGTTCAAGCAGAAAGATTAAATGTTCCT
Source organism: Promethearchaeota archaeon (assembly GCA_048937405.1). Taxonomy (GTDB): domain Archaea; phylum Asgardarchaeota; class Lokiarchaeia; order Sigyniarchaeales; family SOKP01; genus Loki-b32. Next base: position 82,805 of record JBHLNF010000011.1, on the reverse strand, counting down.
CATTTTACCATTGATGTTCCACATGTTGTAAGTAATACAAATAATCGGCAACGAGAATATTTTAAAAAATATATAGGAGAACAACTTTGGGAATTGTTAGATTTTATAACTGAACTAGCAGGTACTGAATACAATCCAGAAAAAGGAAAAGAAATTGCACTCAATTCTTATGAACTTGGAAAAGTATGGCAAGATATTTATGAGTTAAGAAAAAGTAGCCCTTGTCCTGTTTCTACTAGAGATACATTTGGAGGTCTATTTCCATTATTTACAATGCCTGGTTTAAAATCTCCGATTAGATTATATAAAAAAATGTACAAAGAAGCGAAAGAACGGGTTGATAACGGAATAGGAGCACTAAAAAAAGAAGATTCTAGATTAGCTTTTATGGGAATTCCTTTTTGGTATAACCTTCGTTTTTTTTCAAATTTAGAAAGATGGAATGCCATTATAGTTTTTGAAACCTATGTCTATTCATTTAGTAAATTTGCTGATCCTAATATAACAAAAGAAATGGCAATTAATAATCCCATAGAAACAATGGCTGAATTAGCTTTAAGTTTTTGGTACATTTATGATCTTAAGACTAGATTTGAAAAGCTCAAGGAAATCATCAAAAATTGGAAAATTGATGGTATTATAATGCATGATAATCTTTCCTGTCGCCCTAATGCCTGTGGAATGTATGATTTAAAAAGAAAATTAATGGAAGAATCAGATATTCCTTCACTTGTTATCACAAGCGATATGAACGATCCACGTAAAATGAATGAGACTCAAGTACTCAATCAAATTGAAAGTTTTATAGAAATTCTCCAGAAAAGAAAAAAGAGATGATAAATCAATTAGCTATTTTTACGTGAGCATTTGGGGTAACTATTAAATAATTATCTCCAAGTCTTCCCATACTCCCTCCATTTTCTCTTAAAAATGTTTTAATTTCTTCTATTCCTTTTTTAAGCTCTGAAACATCAATATTTTCAAGGATTTCTTTTGCATTTATAATTAATATTTTTCTCTTTAATAATTGATTTTTTATATCTTCTATTTGGTGTAGATTTGTAAAATCATATTTTCTTATTATAAAATTTTGGAGTAATGAAGAATATTCTTTAGAAAATCCCATTGTTTCTTGCGGTGAACCTAATAATTCATGATCTTCCTTTTTTCCCCAAAGTTTGCCCATATTTATTACCTTGTAATTTTTTCTGATAATAGACTAAATTTCATATATTCAGTGTATAATTAATTTCTAAAAAAGATAAATAAAAGAAATATCTGGATGGATCTCTAAATAATACCCAGAAAGCACTGAATTATAGGAAAAGTTTTTATTATTATCTTTACCCATGTTTTAAATATGGAACTAACTAAAAATGATTTTATAGAGTTCATAAAAAAGAGAAAAAGTATCAGGAGTTTTATTTATCAAAAAATTGATAAGCAAATAATCATGAACATTTTGGAAGGGGCTCAATGGGCGCCATCTGGGAATAATACCCAACCTTGGAAAGTTTGTGTTGTGATTCATCCTACAGTTAAGAGAATGCTTTCAGAACTCTCTAAGTACGGTGGTACTATGGAAGATGCCTATGTTAATTTTGTTATATTCTTGGATCTTGAGAGGGGATATGACAGAGTTAAGGACATACAAGCAATCGGAGCATTTATGCAAAATATTCTTTTAGGTGTTCATGCTCAAGAAGATCTAGGGGGGGTCTGGATTGGAGAAATTTTGAAACGAAAAGAAGAAGTTAATGGGATATTTAAATTTCCAGTAAATAAATTTGAATTAATGGGAATTATTGCTATTGGACACATTGATGAAGCTCGAGAAAAAACACGAGCAATAGAAAGAAAACGACGTCCTTTAGATGATTTTATTGATTGGTATTAGCTGTTTATTAAATTTAGAATTTTAATTTTTATTCCTTTCTTTTTAGTCCTCAATAGATTCACTAAGATTGGGGCTTAGAAGCTTCATTCCAATTAGAAAAAAAGGTATTAGAGACCATTCAACAATAATTGAGATTATAAATGGTGCTTGAGGGGTGATACTTTCCCATACGATTCCTCCTAAGACCGGACCTATTATCATACCGAAATTTTCAAAAAAGCTAATTATACTAAATATTTTTCCCCTATGTTTTATTGAAACGCGACTAAGGAAATTTACAAATACAAAACTAACAGTTAACATTATTGTATTATCAATGATAAGTAAAATTGCAAATATCCATAAATCTTTAGAATAAATAATTAACCAGGTTACTATTCCACCTAAAAAACTTGCTATAGTAATAGTTAAGTATGTATTAAGTCTATCAGCTATAGTTCCTAATTTTGGTGCGATTAATGTACCTATTAATGATGCTGGTAAATAAAAAAATGCAACTAAAACAGGATTATCACTAATATATGTAAGTACATAAGTTTGAATATAAGGTCTATAAAGTCCAAAATTGATTGCAGTTAAAAAAAAACCAGTAAATAATATTAGGATACTAAAATAATAAACCATATTTAGTGATTTTTTTGAAGATTCATCAGTTATTTCTAATTCGGAGTCGACTTTATTTTCAATTTCAATCTGAGGATATTCAAATTTTTTGTTTTCATCAACATTTCTTGAGAAACGAATCCCTGCAATTATATTTGAGATTCCAAATATAGGAATAGCCCCAAATAATAAAAATGCATTACCTGGAAAGAAAAAAGTTGAGATAATAAATACTAAAAATCCTATTACTGTTCCAAGCGCCATTCCAATGCCTAAAGCAAATCTTCTCTTCCCAAAAGCAGAGGATCGATGATGTTTTGAAGATTTTTCTGAGATTATTGTATCTAATGGATTCCAAAAAATATAAGCCCCCAATCCTAAAAGAAAGGCACTTATATACATACCTATTAGAGACTCCATGATTATAGCAGTATATAATCCAAAATAAGAGAACCCTCTCCCAAAAGCTCCTATCATGACTAATAATTTTTTGGAAAAACGATCGGTGAGATATCCAATGAAAATTGAGCTTGTTAATCCTCCAACTGTAATAGCTGCAAAATAGAACCCTACATTATAAGCAGGGTATCCTAAAACTTTAAAAATATAGTAATTCATTATAAATTCTATGAAAAAGAAACCAAGAGAATTCCATAAAACAATAAATATTACTGAGTCGAAATCTGAAGTAAATTTGTGATGATATTGCACTTTTTGTTTTTTTCTATCTTTTATAATTAATTTCATACTATTAATTGGACAAGAAGATTATAACAAAAAAATTTTTAGATATCCTCCTAATTTGTATTATTTTCTTGAAATGTTCATTAAATCTTTATTTTCATTTATTTTTTTCAAAACAAAAAAGAATTCTGCAATTTTTGCTTAATATATATTAAATGAATAACCAGAATAAGTTATAATAATAGGATAAAACTAATGTAAAAGAATATATTTTTATATTATAGCCAAAAGTGGATTATTGGTGAAAAAGTTTCTCCCAACCAATAATAAAATCTCACCCAATAGATATAAGTAATTCCTAAATATAAAAACGCGTAAAGCATTCCGAAAATAAATCCAAAGATTACATCAATAGGGAAGTGTACACCGAGTATCAATCTTGTAACTGCCATTAGAATATCCAAAATAATAAAAATCGATAAGATAATCCAAAAGTATGTTGAAAAAAAATAAGCAAAAACAAATCCAAAGAATAATAAAAATGTAACATGTCCAGAGGGAAATGATTGTTTTTCGGATTCTTTCATTATGTATGGAATTCTGATGAAGTCGTCGTGCTTTTTCACCCCACTTTCTTTAAGTGTGATGAATGGGCGGTTTCTTTTTATTATTTTGTAGCGAATAAGACTATGGATAATAACACTCTGCTCAAAACCTCCTGTAAAGAGTACAAGTAAATAGTAATCTTTTGTAACATATCCATAAATAAACCAAATTAGCCAAACAAGACCCCAAAAATACAATGAACCAAAAAATCCATACACAATAGCAAATTTTTTAGTTCTCCTGCTAAAATCACTTTTATAAACACTCAAGAAAGCTTTTTTGTCCCAAGCTTCTAATTTTTCGAGATAATCTGATAAACTCGACATATTAAACTTGCTGATCTTATTTAACGCAGGATTTAGATTAATTACAAAATTTGATATTTATAGTTTTTGCTACTCCTAATCATATTGAAAGATTTTATTATTCCGAGTATAATTAGTATTATTTTTGACAATACTATAGATCTTAAGAATCTAGAAAAGGAACTGATCAAAATCAACATAGTTCATTATTTATCTTGGATTAATAAAATGTCGAATTTTCAATTTTAAAGATTTCATGGAAATCTTTACATATTCAACCGCTAGGTAGAATCAACAATAGATATATATATGAGTATTTATTAAATAAAAATAAAGTTAATTCATCTTTCTAATAATTTAATTGATTCAAAGTGATATTAATGAATGAAAATTCTGGATTTTCTGATGAAAATTTAAGAATGATTGCCGCACAAAAGGTAAGTTATAGGTTTTCTGTGAAGATTCATTTTATTGTTTATATTGTTATTAACTTATTGCTTATCTTAATAAATATACTTTATACACCCTTACTTTATTGGTTTATTTTTCCATTATTTTCATGGTTAATAGGAGTTAGTATGCACATTACAGCGTATATTTTATATGCAAGAGGTGTTTATCCAATGGCTAAGCGAGGGGTAATCTTCCACATTGTATCCTTTATTTCTGTTATAGTATTTTTATATATTGTTAACATTTTTACTCTAGAGGAAGTTTATTGGGCGAATTTTCCTGCGATTTTCTGGGGTATGGCTGTCATTTTCCATATAATTTTATATATGCAATTTTTCAGTAAAAAAGTTGAAAAATCTGGAAAACAAGTATCAAGAAAAGAGCGAGCGATTGAGAAAGAATTGGAAAAGATGAGAAAAAAACAACATAGAAATATTTAGATTAAGTATAAAATGTGGTTGGGCAAATTTCTGAATCTTGAGGATGTTATTGAAGAACTTAGTTCTGTTATAAAAGAAGAATTACTTAAAGGTCTTCAAAAAAGTAAACTTACCCCACTTGAATTTACTATTATTGAAACTATTTTTAATAGTCAACAACTTTCTGGGTATGATTTAATTAGGAATTTAAATAGACATTTTGCAGGAACATGGGAGGCACGTTCTGGTACAATATATCCAATATTAAGAAAATTAGAAAAAGATGGATTTTTAAAAGCCAAGCAAGTAAAAAGTCCAATAGGACCCTTAAGAAAAGTATATTCACTGACTGAGGTAGGAGAAAAATTATTGAAATTTAAGGTAAATAAAAATTATTATGAACAACTCAAGTTTGTTGAGAATTTTCTTGTCGAACTATCTTCTATTTTTATACACTCCTTCCCAAATCAAGAAAAAAGCAAAAAAATTGCAGAAATACAAGATGCTCTCAGTAACACTTTTAAAAATGTTATACAGAATATTCCTCCAACTTTAGATTTTAAAATCATGTGTACTAAATGTGGATCTGAAATAGGTCGAGAGGTTGCTTTTTGTCCTAACTGTGGAGAATCATTATTTCAAGAAAATTTCGATGAATAGAAAAAATGATTATTAAATAAAATTTAAGTTTTACAGAAATTATTATAACTTAATTAGTAAACTTAGTTTTTATAATAAGAAGTTATTATTATGAAAGAAATTATTGAACCTGAAAAAAAGATTGAAGTAATGGATGAAGTAGATGTTATAGTTGTTGGAGCTGGTCCAGCAGGGATAGGTGCTGCCATTGCTTCTGGAAGAAATGGCGCTAAAACTCTTCTAGTAGAAAGGTTTGGGAGTATGGGAGGGTTACAAGTACAGGGAAATAATCCAATATTTTCATTTGTCGATCCTGAGTTGCATGGTGGGATTATGCAAGAAATTCTTAGGCGTCTTAAAGAAGGTGGAGGTCTAAAAAATGTGGATGAAATTCCTAGGAGTGTGAGAACTAGGTTGAAAGATCTAGTAATGAAAGCTGTTGGAGCAGAAAATCTCCCGAAACGCTTGGTTGAGACAGAAGCAGGTTATTGGGGATGTTGGGGTCTTTGTTTTGATATGGAACATTACAAGTTTCTTCTTGAAACCATGATGGAAGAAGCTGGTGTTAAGATCTTGTATCATACTTTTGCGGCTGATGTTATAAGGGAAGATAATTTACTTAAAGGTATTATCATTGAATCCAAGGAAGGAAGGAAAGCAATTTTAGGAAAAGTAATAATAGATGTTTCAGGAGAAGGAGATATCATATGGAAATCAGGAGCTGCTAGCATGGGAGATCAGGGAATCCCCATTGGACGAAATAAGGGTAGAGCTGGAGGTTATTTAAATGCATTCTTTATTGCTGGAGTAGATATAGAAAAATTCAGAGCTTTTAAAAGAGAAAATCGTAAAGAATGGGGACAAATGTATTCTGGTAAAAGTTTGATTAAAAAAGCGAAAGAAGAAGGAGCTTACATTAAAGGTGAAGCTGTTGTTCTTTCTGAAATACAAGATGTATATAATGCGGGACGGATATATGTAATGAATGCAATCCATAGAATTAAACCTGGTGCAAAGAGTTGGGAGGTTGAGGAGTTGACTGATTGCGAATTTGATCTTAGAAAGCAAGTATGGGCAGTCTTTAAAATGCTTAAGGAGAATGTACCTGGTTTTGAGAACTCTTATATTGAAAGCACACCCAACCTTCCATGTACAGGGATTGGACATAAATTAAAGGGTGATTATGTCTTAACAGTAGGAGATATGCGTAAGGGAAAGACATTTGAGGACTCTATTGCAATAAATAATATGCCTCCGGATATCTATGAGGTAGTTGGGAGATTTGCTTATGATATCTTACCTCATGATATACCATATCGATGTTTAGTTTCTAAAGATATCGATAATCTTATGGCTGCAGGTACAACACTTTCATGTGGAACCTTTGCTGGTGGTGGATTAAGATATTGTACACCTAGTATATGTCAAGGTCAAGCTGCAGGTACAGCTGCTGCGCTAGCTGCGATTAATAATATAACTCCAAAAGAGTTGGACATTAAATTACTACAGGATACACTTCGTGAACAAGGAGCACGAGTTACCGTAAAAGATTTATCTGAAGAGGCCCTCGCACCATATCACGCAATCAAAAAGATGAACATCGTATTTTCGAGGACTGATACACCAGTAATGGGTGCTACTGAAGAGGAAATAGAAAAAAATTAAATTAAGTAATAAGAAATTGGACTTAATATTGTTCTATTAATCTATTAGTTATTTTTTATCAATTTTATCTTTTTTTTCTAAATTTGAGATTTGAATGATTCATTTATTTGTTTATACTTTTTCAAAAGATTATTTAGAACAGTATTTCATAAAATTAAAAGTATAATGGATTAAAAACACCAGAATATTTAGTTAAGTTCACTCAATATAGATACCATATTTTCTGAATATCTTTTTAAGTTCTTCGTCTGCTAAATGTTTAAGAATATCCTTCATAGGGGCAATTATCTCATCTGTTTTAGTAGTTCGATTTTTACTAATCCGACCTCCTTTAACTTCTAAAGCAGTTTGCGCCCAACTAAACTCATCGTTAAATGTAAAGAGGACATCTTTATATGCACCTTCCGTTCCACCATCTCTAGCTAATGGTTTTTGCTCTACTGGCACCTCTGGGTCTTGTAAATAGCACCAATCAAGGATCACCCATTCCAATTTCCTTTTAGAATCTGGTCTATCAGCAAGATAAAGACAGTAAGAATGACCACCTACTTCAGTATCTGATGGTGCAAAAATAGGATCAGCTAATACTTCTGCTGCTGCTACTTTTACACGCCAACTTGGGATACCGGCATTAATCAATAAAGCAGCAGTCAGGATAGCTCCATCTTCACAATCCCCGACCTCTGCTTGGATACTCTCGAAGGGGAATAACCAAAATTCAGGAACTTCAGCTGTTAAGTCATCGTATTTATATTTCAAGAAATTGCAAACAAAATTCTGAATAACAAAAGCCGTTTCATTGGGAGTTTCTCTCCTTAATCCTACTTGGGTTATAACATGCCATAATATCGCATCATTTTTTTTAATAAATGCTTTAACATCAACATCTATTTGTTTTTTATATACTTCAGCCCTCAATGCCCTCCCTGTGTAAATTATTGGTGCAGTCTCCCATTTATTATTCCAATAATCTGGTCCATATTCTCCATAATCACCTTTAAATTCTTCTATTGGCACATAATCCGTTGGTGGTATAGGTGATGACTTTGATTTTTCTTTTTTCTCTGGTTTTTTTGCTGGCTTCTTTTCTGGTGTTCCTGAAATATCTTTTGCGATTTTAATCCAATTTTCAACGTCTTTTTGAGGAGGTAGTTTTGTTAGAACTTTAGGTTTATCTTTCTTTAATTGTTTTAGCTTTTCTAATGTGCTTTCAGGATTTCTTCGTGCAAATTCCTTTACAGAATCTATGCCAATGGTGTTTAATGCATTAGCAATTTCAGGATTCACCCCTTGAATTTGCATTAATTCTGCGTGTTCTTGCCAAGTATCAAGAGTTTTTACAGCAATCCCTATTTTTCTCGCGAGTTTTCCAATTTGATTTTTTGTAAGTGATATTAAATCTTCAGTGTTAGAGATTCCTTCACTTTCTAATAGCTTAGCATGTTTTTGTTCCAATCCAATAATCTCTGTAAGTTTCAAATCACTTTCTCCATTTTTTAAAATTTTAATGATTTTGATTAGTAAAAATATTGTATACTTAGTTTAAATTCTTTTTCTAATAGTTTTAAAGATAGAAAATTTACTTTTATAGTAAATTAATCCTCAATTTTATAACCGCTAAAACTATTCAAGAATCTTTTTTTTAGTGTGGAGGGGGTGGGAAAACCGTGTTTATAGGAAACCTAATAACATTTCGAACCCACGAAGGCCTTTGCCACGGGATCTTAAGTCCAGCACCTTATCCTGCTATAGTTTTGTGTAAACTAGCAATTTAGTTGACCCATTTTGGTGTAAAATGGCTTTGACCATACTCGGTAACCCCTCCAATGAAAAAATAAGATTTTTATTTTAAAAGTAGTAATTCTAAGCTTTTAAGGGCAACAATAAATCAAAGTTATAATTTTAATTTAAATTTTTTCTTAAATTAATTGTATTAGGGATTTAATCTGAATTAATTAATAGTTAGATAATACAAATATATATAAAAATAAAAAGAAATAAATAAAAGAAAGATATTAAAATTATAAGATAACTTGTATTGAATGACGTCTTTAAATTATTATTCTTAAATTTATTTCAAAACACAAATTTGTTGGTATAAAAATATGCCTGTAGGAATTCTTGTAATCCGCTGGGACAATGAAATTGGACCGATCAATGAAGGATTTTATCCAGATACATTAAAAATAACTAATAATTTACTCACACAAGTTTATTCCAGTCATCGTTATCAGAGTCTTAAACCAGGATTTGCCTCTATTGCTCTTAAAAACAATAAAGTTGTATCATTTTTCTCTGGAGTAGGTCAAGATTTTATTTCTGTAGAAAATTATGTGGTCGCACTTTTGCTTCGAAGAGATGAAAAACCTGGTAAATATCGAGAGATCTTAAAAACTATTGCTGCTGAAATATTAGAAAAAATTCCAGATGATAAATTTAAGGAAGTATTACCAGCTTTATATGAACAATTAGCCAAAATTTAAAAATCTTTAATAGCTCCTTAATTCTTTGTTAAATCAATTTAAAAATTGGAAGGAAATTTAAAATTTCAACAATTGAATAAATAAAATAGTAGAATTTAATTACTCTATACTTTTAATAATAATTTTTCCTCGATCATCAGTATCAAGAAGTCCAATATCTTCTAACTGTTGAATATTCTTTTTAACAGTAACAATAGGAACTCCTAATGCATTCTTAAGATCTTCTAATGTTATTCCCCCTACTTCTTCAACTATTAAAAAAGTTTTAAAAAGAGGTTCTTTTTCCATTAAAGGTTTCAATTTATCATAAAAACTAACTTTATCTATATTATCTTTCTGGAAATTCTTCATATTAATAAGTTCTTTATTCAGTCGCTCAATTTCTTCATTTGCGTCTCTGTTTTTATCACCTAAATCTTCTACCTTATTGACTAATTCATCAAATTTCGCTTTCATACTTTCGAGTCTAGAAGTTGCATCTTTCGCTTCTGAGGATTTTTCAGTAGAAGTTAATTTGCTGTCCATTAAAACGTTTTCTAATTTGCCTATCTCTTCCTTTAGTTCTTGAGTTTCTGTACGGTACTTTTCTTCCATTTCCTTGATCATCTTGACCTGTTCTTCTTTGAATTTATCAGTAAATGCTTCTAATTCTTGTATTTTGTTTTCATGATTTTTTATTGCTTCATTTTTTAAGATTAATTCTGAGTTTTTTTCAGCTAATTCTGTCCTTAAATTACCCATAGTTTCATAAGCTTCTTCTAACTTTTTTTGAGTTGGTACAATTTGCTTTTTTATTAATTCCATTTCTCTCTTATATTGAGCTATCTCCCCTTTTGCATATTCTAGTTCAATATCTTTCTCATTAATTAAATGTCTTTGCTCTCCAATCAACTCCTTTAATTCAAGTATATCTGCTGGGACATCAGTCATTTGAGAAATTTTACTTTTTTGTTGTTCAACTATTACTTCTTGGTCAGTAATTATTTTTTTTTGTCGCTCTACTAACGCAGTAAGTTTATCAACCTTTGCCTGAATGGTTGCTATCTCTTTCTCGCTTGATTCAATTCCGTCTAGAGCTTTCCTTAAATCCTTCGGCATATTTATATCTCTTTATTTTGATTTAAGTTAGATTTTAATGATATTTATATAAATTAAATGTTTAATAATTTTTTCACAAAAAAAATTATATCTATTAAGAAAGCTTAGTTTAAAATAATTTTCGAAATAGAAAGTAATGAGAATTCTTAGTTTAATACAGTATTTTTATTAAATTCAAATATATTAAATATGAAAAATTTGCTGTATTAATTCATTTTGTTATGGAAATTAATATATTTATCAAATACTTTTAAATAATATCATGGTATTGATCTCTCCGTTAAAACCCTATATTCCTATTAATCCTAAAGAGTTTTGTACTAATCCATATGATATTATAAGTAAAGAAGAAGAACAGGAGTTAAAGAAAAATACAAATTCATTAATACATCTTTTATTACCGAATGGAGAAGGTGATCAAATTTATCGAAATGCTGCTACTGCTTATAGTAATTTTAAGAAAATAGAGATAATTGAAAAGGTAAATAATCCAAGTATATTTATATATCGTCAAGAATCTACTAATTTTAGTCATCAAGGATTAATAGTTGGAGTTGCTCTTCAAGATTATGAAAATGGTACGATAGTGAGACATGAACATACGAGGGAAAAACCACTTAGAGACCGTACCAATCATATTGCTGCATCAAAAGTTGCTGCAGGTCTGGTATGGACAGTTTTTGAGGCTAATAAAAAAATAAATTCTTTAGTTGAAGGGATAGAAAAAAAAGAACCTATATTTGACTTTACTAAATATGGGTATCGCCATCTTTTATGGCAAGAAACTGATATAAAAGTAATCAAAAAACTAACAGATTTATTTAAAGATAAAAAGATTTACATTGCGGATGGACATCACAGGGCTGCTAGCGCTGCAGAATATCGTAAAATGAAATTACAGAAACAAGATAGAAATAAGGAGTTAAAAGCACCTTGGGAATATTTATTATGCTATGTGGCATCAGATGATCAAATTCGTATATTACCATATAACCGTGTAATTAAGAAATTATCTTTAGAACAAAAATCTTTCTTGGAGAAATTAGAAAAAGATTTTGAAATCATTCCAATGAAGCAAGCGTTTAATCCAGAGAAAAAAAATGTAATAGCATGTTGCTTAAAAGGTAATTGGTATAAACTCATCGTTAAAAATAAAAAATTTGAAAACCAAAAAGATAGTTTAGATGTGGCAATTCTTCAGAATTATATCTTAAAACCAATTTTGAATATTGTTGATATACGGTCTGATGAAAACATTTTCTTTGTAGGAGGTATTCAAGATCCCAAAAAAATGGAAAAATATGTTACAGAGAAAGGAAATGATTTATTTTTTAATTTATATCCAGTAGATATCAAAGATCTTGAGATAATTGCAAATAAAGGTGAGGTTATGCCTCCTAAATCTACTTGGTTTGATCCAAAAGTTCTGTCAGGATTGATTCTACACGATTTAGAAGAAAATTAAATGAACTGTGAATTTATCCCTTTTTTAGAAAACTTGAGATTTTTTGTGCAATTAAAATGGCTGCAGCAGTTTGATTTTCAACAGTTTGACTTGCTATATGTGGTGTAAGTATGAGATTCTCATTCCAATCAATTAAGTCTTGATCTTTAAGAGGTTCTTCTTGATAAACATCAAGCGCCGCACCAGAAATAACTTTGTTTCTTAAAGCTTTTAATAAAGCTTTATTATCAATTAAGCTACCTCTTGCTGTATTTATAATTATAGCATCTTTTCTCATTAGATTTATCCTTTCTTCATTTATAATATTTTCAGTTTGGGGTGAAGAAGGGAGATGTAATGAGATAATTTGAGCATTTATTAATAATTCTTCGAGGGTTGGATAGATTGAGCAACCAATCTTTTTAGCTTCATCAATAGCAACTTGTCCTTTACTAAATCTGGAATATACTCCAACATCCATACCTAAAGCAAGTGTAATTTTTGCTAAATATTTTGCAGTATTTCCAAAACCTATTAATCCAAGTTTTTTTCCTTCTAAAGTATATCCTAAACACTCATTTTTATTCCATTGAGCTTCATGGGTCGTACGATCGGCATAAGATATTCTTCTAGCCAAAGTTAACATTAATGCTAATGCAAATTCTCCAACTGAAACGGCTGGTGCTTCTGGTGTATTAAAAATTTCTATATTCAGTTCAGCAGCCTTTTTTTGATCTATATTATCTAATCCTACTCCAGACCTTCCAATAACTTTCAGATTCTTGGCATTTTCTAATATGTCAGCAGTTAATTTTGTTCTTGAACGTACGACAACAACATCATAGTCCCCAATTTTCTGTCTCAATTCTTCTTTAGTAATTGTAAAGTTTTTTGTAACTTCAAATCCATTTTCTTCAAATATTTTAATACCTATATCTTGCATTTTATCAGTAATTAATATTTTCATGTATATCACACAAATTGATTTTAATTACTTGAATCTATTTTTAGGTTTCAATTTTTAATGAGTTTTTCTTAATTTAATAAGACACAAGTCAAATTAAGGATTGTTTTAATAAAAAAAAAACTGATAATAATTTTTGTTATTTCAGGTCACTAATGATGTCTGTAAGTACTTTTAACATTTTATCAATTTCTTTGATTTGAATTTCTCCCATATGACCAATTCTAAAGGTTTTGTTTGCGAGCTGTCCATACCCATTCACAATTCGGTAACCTTTTCCCAGAAGCATGGAGATCATTCTTGGAAGATCTAAATTTAATGAATTCTTTATAGTTGATACGGTATTTGACTCAAATCCATTCTCTGGAAACATTTCTAGGCTATTCTCATGAACCCATTTTCGAGTTTGTTTTGCAAGTTGTTCATGTCTCTCAAATCTCTTTTCTAAACCTTCTTCATTTAGCATAAAATCTAATTGTGCTGTTAGACCTCGTATTTGTGGTATAGGTGGAGTAGTTGGAGTTTGATATTTGGCAACGTGTCTTTTTTTCATTTCAATCAAATCAAAGTATAAACCTCTATTTTTCACATTCTCTGCTTTTTCAAAAGCAGCAGTGGAAACAGAACAAACTGCTAGTCCTGGTGGTAAAGCAAAGCATTTTTGAACAGATGCTAAAGCAACATCTATTCCTAATTTATCAACTTCTAATTTTACCCCTGCCATTGATGATGTAGCATCTACACATAATAAAGCTCCTGAATCTTTGATAATTGGAGCTATTTCATCAATAGGGTTATATACCCCAGTTGAAGTTTCATTAGCTTGAATAAAGACAACTGAATAATTATCTTTGTTTAATACCTTTTGAGTAATTTCAGAAGATATCCCTTTCCCCCATTCAACACCTTCTTTAATTGAAGTTTTTCCATTTGATACCCCAATCTCATACCATCGATCTCCAAAAGCCCCAACTGAAAAAAATAATCCTTTTTCATCATCTTTAATTAGATTTCTCACACAAGCCTCCATTATCCCTGTTGCACTCGATGTAAAAATTAAACACTCATTTTTTGTATATAATAATTTCTGAAGACCTTCTGCCACCATTTGATGCATTTCTGAGTAGGCTTTAGATCTATGTGTATCATTTGGCTTAGCCATTTCCTTTAAGACTCTTTCAGGAACATAAACAGGACCTGGAGTGAATAATTTAAGCTGTGAACCTTTTTCTTTATTAAAATGAATATCTGTCATAATTGGAATGTTTTTTGGTCTAGTTTGAAAATTTTAGTTTAGTAAACTTAATTAAGTAATAGGATTAGATATAATTTTTGCTTTTTTAAATAAAATTTTAGATTATATATTCTAAGAGTTCTAAACATAAAGAATCACTCTACTATAGATCATCCACAAATATTCATAAATTGGAATACAAAGCAAAATACATTAAATAGTTAAATTTATTTTACTTAGTACAACATCTCCATTTGCATCTATACATATAATATAGTCTGATATTATATAGAAAAAGAGTTTAAGATTTGTTAAGTGGCGAAGAGATAAGCCATACTCACTTAAATATAGCGCTGCTCTACTTAGAACATTCAAAAAAAATACTATAGAAAATATAATCATATTAATTAAAAGACTGCTCACTACAGAAAAAAAGGCAAAAGAACATACGATTATTGTAAAAAGGCCTATGAGGATATTAATTATTCTATACCGAATTGAATATATCTCAATTAGCATACCTTTAATAATTCCAGCACATCCAACAACCAATAAAGGATATGAAATTATTGAGATTACGATATGTGATGTTATATTAGGTTGTGATAATATAAAAGTTGAAAATAGAATTGATAATATGATATAAATTATACCAACTAAAATCATATTTTCATTTACATGTCCACCATGATTTCTTTTATTAAGTGCATTTATAATTTTTAAAACGCCACAAATCCCAAGAGATGCAAAAGGATAAAATATAATACATACAAGTGCCTCTAAATGGAAAAATAAAGCAAAGAGTAAATAACTTCCAATCATGAAAATAATAATATAATCATCAGCTTTTATCTTATTTTTACCTATTAAATCTTCAAGAGACATGGATTCTTATTATAAAAGAATTTTTTTACAAATTAATTAAATATAATAATTTCCAGTATTTTTAATTTTTACTAGATAATACTCTAAGTTTTCAGAATATCAAGAAAAATAATTTGCTTATATTATAAAAATAAAATAATATAATTGCCAATAATAATGAGAATGACAGCAATTATAAACCTTTTCCGAAATTTTTCTTTTAAAAAAAGAATTGAAAGGATCTGTTGAACCATTGGTGTATTAATTGTAAATGCTGATGTCAATATCAACCCATTGATTTCTGCTGCTTTTATATATATAGCATCAGCAAAACCTAAAGAAATTATTCCTGCTATTCCAATGTAGGCATAGAATTTTAAATTTTTACGATTTTCTTTTTTAAATCCTCCATAATATTCACGTTGAAATATCCCCAATATTGCTATTGCGATCATTCCAAAACCTACTCTAAAAAAGTTAGATATAAACACATCTCCAGTTAAAAGCCTTGCTTGATTTAATGAAATATATGCGAGCGCCCAAAAAAATGCTGTACCAATTGCTAATATCACACCAATAATTAAATCTTCTGAGATTTTTTCTTTTAGGCTTGTCTTTAGATCATTTTTTTCTGTTTTATCTTTTGTACTTAATATGAAAATGCTTAAAAGGATTAATATACTTCCGATAAGGATGGAATAGGTGATATTTTCATTATACAAGAAGATAGAGAAAAAAATTACAAAAATTAGCGATGTTTGAACGAGAGGATAGGTACGCGAGGCATCAATTTTTTTTAATGACATATAATACAACAAATCTCCAATTGTAACACTTAGTCCTGATATTAGGCAAGCCATCAGATAGGAAATTATTTCTAAATTAGTTAAATCTCCAAGAATATTATAATTTCCTAAAATTAAAGAGAACATAAAGGTTCCTAAACTTGTACAACATAATCTAAAGAATAAATTAGCTTTTGGCTGTGTTTTTTCCAATCCTCTTTTATAAACTAGAGATGCTATTGCCCAAGTGAATATGACAACAAAAATTAAAATAAACCAAACTAACTCAGCCATTTAAAAAATAGTATTTATACTTATTTTAAAAGTATTGTCTTTAAGTTGAGTGATAATATCTAAATTTAAACGTCATAATTATATATAACTACTTGAGCACCTTTAGAAAAAATTGATAAAAAATTAAAAAAAATTATAAAAACAAGAGTTCTTTAATGAAATTATGAGTAAAGAAGATTTATTAAAGCTAATTAAATCTGAATTTATGAAGAATTCAGCATTAAAATTACAGAAAAAACAGCAAATTAATACTCATACGTTAAAAACGGGTACTACAACAGTTGGTTTAACATGTAAAGACGCTATTATTTTAGGAGCAGATAAGAGAGCTTCAATGGCATACTTTGTAGCAAGTAAAACTGCTGAAAAAGTCCATAAACTCCAAGAACACCTCTGGATGACCATTGCTGGAGGAGTTGCAGACGCCTTATACTTAGTGGATATTTTGCGTGCGGAAACTACTATATATCAATTGGCTCATGATAATAAACCAATATTAGTAAAATCTGCTGCCAAATTACTATCCAATATCTTATATCAAAACAAAATGTTTCCCTTTGAAGTAGGACTTATTTTAGGGGGAGTTACAGAAGAAGAAGGTCCAGTTCTTTTAGATATTAGTGCTTATGGGTCCATTTTACCTGAGAAATACTGCGCTGTCGGAAGTGGTCAAAATTTCTCATATGGTGTTTTAGAAGCAAGATATAAAGATAATTTAACAATTGAAGAAGGCAAAGAAATCGTAAAAAAAGCGGTGTCCTCTTCAATTATACGTGATATGGCGAGTGGTAATGGGATTGATATTGTTGTGATTAATAAAGAGGGTCCTGCCGAACGAGAATTCATATCAATCTAATTTTCCTTACTTTTTCTTTTTGACACAAAAATTAGGTCTCCTCTTATTTAAGTTTTATCTATCTTTATTTTCATTTAAAAAAATTTAAAAGAAAATATTTAATAATACTAATAGCATAATTTTATAAAATTATATTATATAATCTTAAGATAGAAGGATTTTCTCTGAAAGTATCTTTAAATTGTTGCTCAAAACTAGGAATATTCATTGTAAAGCAAAAATATAACAGTGTATTGGGATGAGTTATAGAATTATTGTAGATTTGTCTCATAAGGAAAAGTTAGAGGAATTTCCCGAGTTCGCATTAGGAGAGGATGATTATGAAGTCGAATATATTGATAAAAATGAAGGACCTATCGAATTTGATATGCTTGAAGACTTTGACATTTTATTCATTGGAAATATCCAACATTCTAAGGATGGGAAAAAAGATAAATTAACCCAAAACGAATTACTCGCTATCAAAAAATTTGTAGGAGAAGGTGGAGGATTACTTTTAACAAGCGGAGATGGAGGTGATAAAGATATACCTATGAAGAATGGCTCTATTAGAGTGTTATATAAAATAAGTGGTGTTCGAAGATATTGGAATGGAATCATTCAAGAAGCGCCCTCTAATTATCTAATTAAAAAGAAAAATATTTTAGTTACTGAGCTGTTTAATCATCCAATAACCGAGGGTATAACTGAATTAGTATTGCCCAATTGTACTTTTTTTACTCTTACTGAAGAAGAGGTGGAAGATTTAATTGTTACTTCTGAAAAAGCGGAGTTTAAGTATTATGTAGATGAAGAAATAGGTGCTCTTGGGCCAGTTCCGATATGTGTTGTATCAGAATTTTTCAATGGCAGATGTGTTACCATAGGCTCATCAGATTGGCTTTTAGAGAATGATTTTGGATTAGATGCCGGAGATAATCTAAAATTTCTTTCAAATATTATAGATTGGTTATCTTTTGAGATTTAGTTTTTACAACCCTATCTAATTTATTATGGTTTTTAAAGCACTTCGACCAGATTCGGTACGTGTTTGGGAAGATAAAGAAATTCTCAAAAGATTTTCAAAATATCGAGGAATTATTGATGGAACTCAATTAGCTAGATATCTAATAGCTAAGAGTGTTAAATGTGACTTTAAGCTAACAGATTCAATAGAATCGCTTGAAAAACTATTGAAAGAAAAATCTCAAGAGTTTAATAAACTACTCAATGAAAATATATCTGACATCGAACACAGAGTGATACAAGATAGTAACTACATATTACTCGCAGAAACTATAGCAATTAAGTATTTACAGGCATGCATATTCTGTGAAAGGCAATGCGAAGCAAATAGAATAAGTGGTGAAAAGGGATTCTGCCTAATTTCAAAAGATTCATATGTATCTTCTTCTTTCCTTCATATGGGAGAAGAACCTCATTTGATTCCTTCTGGTACAATTTTCTTCCAAGGCTGTAATTTTGGTTGTGTCTTTTGTCAGAATTATGATATCTCTCAGGCATGGAAAGGGAGTAAAAACATTGAAGATGTTGCACAGAAAGTTAATTCTATATCTTTAGCAGGAATTGCAGAAAAATTAGTTGATCGGGGAGCAATAAATATAAATTATGTTGGGGGGGATCCCATTCCAAACATTCACACAATAATTGGGAGTTTAAAATTTCAAAAATCCAATATTTGCCAATTATGGAATTCAAACTTTTTCTTAACAGATAAAGCTTTATCTTTAATTATCGATTTTATGGATTTTTGGTTGCCAGACTGGAAGTATGGAAATAATGAGTGTGGAAAAAAATATTCTGGTATTGATAACTACTTTGATGTTATAGCCAGAAATCATAAAAGAATCCATGATGAGGGAAGTGGAGAAATCTGTATTAGACATTTAGTTATGCCAAATCATATTGAATGCTGTTCTAAACCAATATTAGATTATGTTGCTAAAGAACTTCCCAATGCTGTAATGAATATTATGAAACAATATCGTCCTCAATACAAAGCTTTTAATCATGAAGAGATAAATAGACGACCTACACCGGATGAAATACGTGAAGTAAAATTATATGCAAAAGGATTAGGAATAATATTTGAACCTGTGTCATAAGGAATTCTCTATTTTAGTAAAATCTATAAGTAATCAAATATTGCTTGAATTAACTTTTAACGATTCTACTTTTAAAAAGGAAATTAATCGAGTTGAAATGTCTCTTAAATTAGAAGATATCAAGGGTCTAGGCAAAAAGATTGACACATTAAAAGAAGCTGGAATTGATACAGTTGAAAAATTAGCAAACTCAAAATTAGAAGAATTAACTGATCTTAAAGGATTTGGGAAAGCTACAGCCGAAAAAGTTATTGAAAATGCTAAAGAAATGATACAAAGCAAAACTGAAAAAGGAAAAACTGAACCAAATAAGAAAGAAGAAGTTGATCAGACTAAGAAGGAAGGGGATGAAGAAGAAAAGAAAATTCAAGAAGAGATTAAAAAATTAGAACAAAAAAAATCAAAATTACAAGGCAAGAAAGTTGAAGAAGGAGATTTCGTTATCATTAAAATCACTGCTCGAACACAAAAAGGGAAAATTTTTCGAGTTTCTTCAGAAGAAGATGCAAAAAAAGCAGGAATTTATGATGAAAATCAGGCTAAACAAGGATATTATACTCCGGAATTTGTTATAGTGGGCAAACCAGGATTTTTAAATGAAGGCCTTACTGAGACAGTCAAAGGAATGAATTTTTTTGAAAAAAAATCAGTTAGAATACCACCTACCAAAGCTTTTGGAAAACGCGATCCTCAAAAGATTGAAAGAATCGGTATTGCCAAATTTAGAAGAATGAATGAAGGAAAAAATCCGGAGATAGGACAAGAATTTGTTAAACAAACTCAAGGACAAACACAAAGGGGAACAGTTACAAATGTTCTGCAAGGAAGAGTTATTGTTGATTATAACCATCCTTTAGCAGGTCAAAGTATCGATTACAATTTAGAAATAATAGATAAAATTGAAGACTTTAATGAAAAGATAGAATATTTTATGATGAATAAAGGAATCCCAAAAGAAAGCATTTCCGATTTTCAAGTTAGTTATATTCCTAAGAGTAAAACTCTTGAGATTACGATTCCAAAAATGTTTCTTTTCCAAAATTTAACTTATGTTAAATTCGGGTTAGCAATGGATTTACAAACACATATGACTGATGAAATTGACGATGTTAAATTTATAGAAATCTTTGAAAAAATTTCTTTACCAGAAACACCATCTGAAAGTGTTATGAAGAAGGTTGAAGAATTCAACAAAGAACAAGAAGAAAAGGAAGAAAGTAAAGAGTAACTAAAATTAATTAATTAGTTCCTAAGTAATTCGTATTTTTGAAACTAGTTCCTCCTTTTTCTTATCTTTCTGTTGCTTATATTCTGTCTTTTTTTTCTTATATTGTGCTCGTTTTTGTTGATACTCCTTTCTTTTTTTTGGTGCTTTACCTTTCTTTTTAAAGTACTCTTTTTTAGCTTTCTTATATTCCTTCTTAGCTTTCTTATATTCCTTTTTTGTCTTTTTATATTTCTTATATTTTTTCTTTATTTTATGACGAATATCCTTGCTAATATTTCCTATTCCCAATTCGTTTAATTTAGCTTTAAATTTTTCAAAGGATTCAAATCTAATTACAATTATTCCTAATTCTCTAGCGGGGACTAGATTCTGAATTTTATCATCAATAAAGATGCATTTTTTCGGTTTTGTATCTAATTTTTTTAATACGTATTTATATTTCGCCATTTCTGGTTTAATAAAGCCAATTTCGTTGGATAAGAAAACATTATCAAAAATGTCATAGAATCCTCTTAAATAATTTGACTTAGCATGGATATCATGAGTATTAGACATTAGACTCACTGTATAATCTGCTTGGTGTAAACGTTCTATTATCTCTTCCATTTCTGAAGATATATTTGTGACTTGTGAGTATAAATCAAACCAAAGCTCAACATAATATTCCGCATTTACCTTTTTAGGAGGTAAAGCTCCGCCTTTTTCCTGAAATGGATAATAATACTTATCGAAAATCTTTTCTAAAAATTCATTACTAGAAATTCTTCCAGAACTTAATCCTCTTTTGATTTTTCTTATAAATGAATTCTCATCACGTGGTATAGATATATTCAAATCTGCCTCAATAATATCAAGTAAATTTTTTAATACAAAAGTCTTTTCTATTAATACGCCTCCAAAATCAAAAATAAAATGTTTTATTTTGTATAATCGTACTTTTTGTTGTTCAACTATTAACTTCTCAATTTGTTTCTGTTTGCTCATTTTTCAAAAACTATTAATCAAAAATCATAAATTATTTTATTTTTTATTTAAATCTTGATATTTTTCTAAAATAATATTACAAATATTTTCAATGGGTGAAATTTTACACTTCCAATTAGTAAATTCTGGAAATGAACCAGGATCCACAACATATAATTTATTAGTAAATTCCTCTCTTACAATATCTAAGTGTCCAAATAATAAATCTCCATTGAAGTAATTTCTCCATTTTTGTATTAGATTCTGTATATCATCTGGAGTTTCAATTAATTTCATATCAACATGTTCATGCGATAATGGAGGTTTAATTAATGTGCATATTTCATTATCAATGAAATATACATTGTAATGAACACCGTTAATAAATTTCTCTAAGTATAATATGGCTTTATCTTTTGAATTCAAATCTTTAAATGATCTAATAATTTTAACACCCTTACTTCCTGAACCCATTATTGGTTTTAAAATAAAAGGAAAATCTTCTAATTTAAATTGTTTTTTAAATGTATCAAATGTACCAAGATAAATTTCTGGAGTCGTTAAACCTATTTTTTTCATTACTAAATTAGAATGTATGCGATGTTTTTGTACAAAAGAGATATCTGGTTTTGGAATAACTGGGATACCATTTGCCTCTAAAAAATATCCCGCATAAAGAAAAAATAAGTTTTTTGATTTCAGTATATAAAAATCTTGATTTAAGAGGTTTTGATTAATCACTAAATTATCTAAAGTATATATTGAAACATTAAATCCTCTATTCTCTAAACACTTTTTTAGTTTACCAGTGAGCATGGTTGTTCTTTTTGATAAAATTCCGATATTCATATTTCTCATAAACTTTACTGTTTTGCTTGTTTTAATAAATAATTCGCAACTATTTTATGACCATCTTTTATATAATTAAAATTTGGAGTACAATTAATGTCTGTTAAATAAAATTGATCTTTTGATTTTAAAAAATCTAATGAAGTTAATTTTAAATCCATAACTTCCATTGCTTTATAGCAATATTCTTTTAATTCAGGAATGTCATCAATTTTTTTTCTAGATTCTGTTTTATTAGGATTTACTAATATAGGTAATTGCTTATAGAAAAAAACTTCTTCCCCAATACCATAGATTTTATATTCCCATTTGCTTTTTATGAATTTTTGATAATAAAGATAATTATATTTTGGATTAGTTTTATCAACTTCATTTAAAGCTCTTTCATCAGCTACATTGAGTCTTCCATTAACTTTATTTACTATTGGTTTAAATTTATAATTTTTCTGATCTATAATATTTTTTATAATAAAATCTCTAAACGGAGGATCGCTTCCTTTAGGATTCAACGAGAATTCAGCAATCGGAATTCCTGCTTTTTTTAAAAAAACACTATTTAAGAATCTATTAATTGCCAACCAAGTACCTTTAAAAGAATTTATTATGGGAATAGAAGATTCTTCTTCAATTAATTTAATAAATGCTAAAATTAAATCTCCCTTCGCTTTTGTAAAGAATAAATCTTCATCGAAAGTAGATTTGGAACTATTAAATAAATAAGATTCCTCAATATATATTTTTATTTCTGCTTTCGATTTTAAATATTGTATAAAATCAGTGACTTTATTTTCTAGATGGTATTTATCGATTAGTATTCCTATTTTTGTCACATAATTTACCTTGAGTATATTTTATAAAAAAAAAACGGTTAATTTATTTAATATTAAATAAAAAAAATATTTAAAATAAATACACTTAGAATTAAAATTTAAACTATTAATTCTGAAATTAAACTGGTGATTTTCAAGTAAGTTGAAATTGTAAGGATTTTTTACTACTAAAGCGTTTAACAACAGGAATTAATCAATATATTTAAATAACATAATTAACTCATAATTCATCAAAATATTAGGGATTTTTACATGTCAAATAAGCTTAATAGGATCTATATAGGCTCTATTTGTAATCGAGACCTCATTGTTTTTGAAAAAATCAAGAAGTTCTGTAGTAAAAACTATAATATTTCTATAATAAACCTACTTAAGAAAGGATCAGATACATTTAGTGCTAAGTTTTTAAAAAAACAGCTTAAAAGATACCCTATTTCATTCATCATTATCAAATTATTGTCTGATAATCATAATCAAGAAATTTACCAAGCAATTAGAGAAATTGCTCCAAATATTCCTCTTCTTAATAGTATTAATGCTGTTAAGATTTGCGAAAGTAGGAGAGAAACTTTTAGAAAAATATCACAAAAATGTAAAAATCTAGATATTCCTCAATCTTATTATTCCTTGATTGAAGCTAAGAAAGCATGTTCTAATGGATCTAAAATTATAATTAAATTAGATAAACATAATATACCAGAACTGCCAAAAAATGAAAGAATCATCGGAATTGCTGAAAATTTAGAAAATTTTAATAATTTAAAAGAAGAATTCAATGAAAATGATTTGTTTTTCCAAGAATATTTAGGAGAATATGAAATTATATACAAGATTTATGTCATCGGTCGTTGGATGGTCTCAATAACTTCTCATAACCGTTTGCAACTAAATGAAAATTTATCTCCTTTAGAATTGATTCACATCCGTGTTCCAATAGAAAAACAGTTAAAAAGAAGAATATTAAGATTGGGTAGAAAAATGGGATTATCTATTTTTGGAATTGATTATGTATTAACTAAAAATGGAATTCCAAAGATTATCGATGTTAATGATTTTCCAAGTTTTAGAAGCATTCCTGAAGCAGTGAGTTTAATTTCTGATTATATATACAATCTTGTAATATTACAGCAACAAGTATATAAAACACCAATTAAAGTTTGAGAATAAAGTTTAGAAGACTATTCCAACCTTAAAATATATCTACCTTTCTATCTTGTTTTCTAAAAATTCTAATAATCTTTTTTTAGCAATATAGTCTTCTAACTGCTCTGTAGGATGTTTAGCAAAAAAAGAACAAGCGGAATTAAGAACGCCCCCAATTTTTCTATCTCTAGCAATTTGAGTAACCCTAATACAATCTGTAATAATTCCCGCCGAATTATTTCCATCCTCAACAAACATTGTAATATCTACTCTTACTGGGGCACCCCCAAAAATTTGGCCTTCTAATCTCATATAAGCCTCTTTCTGATTCTTTAAAAAAGGTATGTAATCTACAGCAGAAATTTGACAATCAACCGTATTTTTATTTTGGAGATTAGAAATCACAGCTTCAGTTTTAGATTGACGTTTTCCTTCTTCATATCTTAAAGAACCATCTGGCATTGTCGTTAAAAGATTACAGAAATCACTCGAGCCACCCCAATCTAATTGAATTGTTTTGTCCAATATAGCACCACGCATCGGAAAAAGATTAGCTAATGCGCGATGAATGATAGTAGCTCCAATTTGTGATTTTACATCATCACCAATTAAGGAAAGCTTTAATTTCTCAGCTTTTTCGACGATTTCTGGATCTTTAACTACGTAGGATGGCATTCCATTTACAATACATGATCCGGCATCAAGTGCACTCATAGCATAAAATTTTACTGCTTTATGAGAACCAGTAGGGAGTAGTATTACTGTAACGTCTATTTTCCTACTCTTTATTTCATTGGTAATGTTTACTGGTTCTTGGGATTCATCTACAGGTATAATATTTTTGATGTTGCTATCTAAACCATCCATAACTGGTCCTTTAAGCACTGGAGCATTTAAAAACTCAGGCTCAAATAGTTTCATATTACAATTTGGTGGTTCAAAAATTGCTTCACTCATATCTTTTCCGACTTTATTTGAATTAACATCAATTCCTAAAACAAAATTGATATCATGTATACTATATTGAGTAATTTCTGGAATTATGCCTATTGTTTTTTCTGGATTTTTCTTGTAATTTTCAACACCCTGAACGAGAGCTGAAGCTACATCACCAACACCAATTAAAGCAACATTAATAATATTATTA
Organism: Promethearchaeota archaeon; assembly: GCA_048937405.1. GTDB lineage: Archaea > Asgardarchaeota > Lokiarchaeia > Sigyniarchaeales > SOKP01 > Loki-b32. Next base: position 57,247 of record JBHLNF010000011.1, on the reverse strand, counting down.
GCCATGATATTTTGTATAATATAGTAATAATATTTAAATCATTTTAAAATACCATAAAGATTTAATACTTAGATGTATGAATCATAAAGATAAATAAAGGTGAATTTAATAGAATTGAACTCAAGTTTTAATTTTAATTAAGTAATCTTAACCTATAAATGATGTTTTAATTATTAAATTATTATTAAATATACTATATGTGGATTGAAAGCATTAAAATATTATAACAATAAATATGGGATAAAAACTATTACCAAATCAATGAAAAAAAAAATTTTTTTTTCCGCAAGACAAGATCATGAAGTTATTACAAAGTTAATTAAGAAGTTAAAGGAGATTAAAAATATTAAACTGATATTGCATGATCCGACAAAACATTTCTACTGTCTTTCTGAAATGCCGCCAGAATTATTAGAAACAGACTTAATTATAGTAAAAGTCAGGAATGAATGTTCTATAGATTTATTACATTATGCTAAAATCTATAATCTCCCCACACTTCACAATATAGATACTGTATTATTATGTATGAATAAAATTGCTCTTGATTATGCTATAAGAAAAATATTCAATACACATAAAAAAGTTCTTGAAAATTTTTTACTACCCAATTCTTGGAACCAGTCATTGTCTGATCTTGAAAAATTTAAGAAATGGGTATCAAAAAAGTTACCTATAGTTATTAAAAGTCATTATCAACATGATAAATACAATAGATTCAACTTTTTGGTTCAAAAGATTGAGGATATAGATAAATTTTGTGAGAGATATAAAGAATTCCTATCTTATGATGTATATATTCAAGAATTTATAGAATGTGATGGTATTGAGAGAAAAATATATGTGATTGGTGATAAGGTATTCGGTATTGAGAGGGAAAATCCTATTTATATTTATTTAAGAGATAAACCAGAAAATATTGATGTAAGTTTAATTGAGCGAGAAGAGTTTGAAGTAACAGAAGATATTAAGAAATTATCAAAAATTTTATCTAAAGAATTAAATCTCAAGATTTTCGGATTTGATTTAGTTCGACCAGTTGACTTTGATAAATATTATATTATAGATTTAAATGATTTTCCAAGTTTTAAAGGAATTCCCAAAGCAGATTTAGAGTTAAAAAATTTTATTGAGAACTTTATAGAAAACCTTTAAGATATTATCATAAAAGGAATAATAATCAAACAAGCTATTACACCATATAAAATGCAGAAATAACCAAAGCTAATTTTTTGAGCTATTTTAAGTAAGAACTCTATGGATAAATAGCCAATTATAAAAGAAATCAATACCGTGATAACAATAATAACAGGACTAATTACTCGAAATATTGAATTCCCCCCAAAAATTATATCAACTATGATTGAAGCAATAACAACAGGTGCAGACATTAAAAAACTTAATCTTAGAGCATTATCTTGGTCATAATTTTCTATTAGAATTGATGAAACAGTAACTCCAGAACGGGAGATACCAGGTAATATCGAGAAACCTTGAATTAGCCCAGATACAAAACTATCTTTTCGTATGAATTTTTCTGGCACTTTTTCTATAGAATTTTCTCCATAGATTTTTCTTGATTTCAATAAAATTATACCAGTAATAATCAATAATCCACAAACTAATAGAGTGATTAAGTCCCCTTGGAATGGAGTAAATGCGCCTGAAATGATAAATCTAAAGATAAAATAAAGTGGTAAGGCTGTAATTGCTGTCCCAATCGTAGCATATATCAACCAATTTCTCTTTCTGATATCAATTTCATCTATGATAAATGTCCGTGGTATAATACTTTTTATAATCTTAATATAATCTGTTTTAAACTTCAATAAAACAGCTAAGGTTGTACCTAAATGTAACCATATGCTAAGACTGAATGCTTCATCAGCAGATATACCAAATATATTCATAGAAATAATCATAGTTTGACCGCTAGAGGATATTGGAAGCCATTCAAATAAACCTTGAAGAATAGCAATTATGATGTACTCAATCATGATTTAAAACTCATATTTATTTAATCCTTTCATTAAACTATTGATAATTTCATCTCTTACTGCTCGAAAAAGTGCTTCATTCATTGAAGGATCTTCAATATCTCCCTTTTCTTCAGCAAATTCTTTTATTGTTAAAATATCTTTACTATTTATATTAAAAATATTTTGGATATCTTCTTTGTGTTTGTTTGTTAAGGTGAGAATTAAATCAGCATCCTTTATATATTCATGATGCCTCTTTAAATCAATTGATAAAGCACTATCTGATAATTTAATTCCAACTTCTTCCATAACTAGTTTTGCATCCATTGATATTGTCATTCCATCTCTGGCATTAGGAGCAATACCCCCAGAATTCACTTTAATTCCAAAATTCATTTTTTTGAAAAAATCTCTTAAAAAACCTTCTGCCATTCTTGATCTAGCAGTGTTTACAGAACATACTACCAAAATAGAGTGATAAGGGAATTTATTAACCATTATGAAGTTAAAAAGAAAGATTAAAAAAAACTGTTATTATTATTTGAAACTATCAATATCCGCAAATGTGATACCTGATTTCTTCATATTACTAAGAGCATTATTTATATTACCTTCTGGTAAATCAACTCCCCTTGTTAATCGCTCTATGAAATATACTTCATAACCAAACTCAAGACCGTCCATCGCTGTATAGTAGCAACAATAATCTAGAGCTAAGCCACAAATAAAAATTCGCTGAATTTTTTTTGAGTTGAGATATTTTCTCAAACCAGTTTCAGTTTTTTTATCATTATCCCGAAATCCAGAATAACTATCAACCTTGCGACGTATACCTTTTTGAATAATCTTATTTGCTAATTGTGTATTTAGATCTTTATGAAATTTTGCCCCATTAGTACCTTGTATACAGTGATCAGGCCATAAAACTGGACCAATAGCTCCATTTTTCGATGTATATTCATCTCCTGGTTTTTTCCCTTTATGATTACTAGCAAACGATAAATGATTTTTTGGATGCCAATCTTGAGTTAATACAATGATAACCTTATTATCTTTAAATTTTTGAGCGAGTTTATTAATATCATCAATAATTAAGTCTCCCTCATTTACCGCTAATGCGCCTCCGGGAAGAAAATCGTTTTGTATATCAACAATTATCAATGCATCCTTTTTATTAATTTGAATATTTCTTTCATATTTAATTTGCATTTCAATAATCGCTTTCATTATTTTATTTTAATATGATGTAGGTTCCTATAATAATTAAATCCTTTTAAAGATTAAATAAAGTATTGATTATACCCCGAAATAAAATCAGAGAACTATATAAATTTTTAGAAAAACTATAATTTAATCATTCACAGTTATAGATTTATTATTTAATAGATAAGTAGCGTTGCCAAAATACCAGATCAAAATGGAAAACATTACTGTCCATTCATAAATAGGCATTATGGTGTATATAGCACGACCAAATGAATAGCATATCTCAGAAAAACAATCACAGAAATTTGTTATGAAAAATGGTATTAGATAAGAAACAAAAATCCCAGCAATTATAAAATTAAAATAAATAATAGATTTTGAAAATTTCGGATTTTTTAACATTAAGCAACCAAAAAGACTACATGCTATAGCCCCTCCAATCCAACTTAGAAGAGCAAATAAACCATGTAAGCTACTGATGAACTCATTTATACCTGAAAATATTCCTGTTAATACAGCAGTTATAGAAGAAAAAATACTAACTACAATAGTTATCTTTCTTAAATTTTCATTAATATTCTCATTTTTCAATAGTCTTCCTAAATAAATAATAAATGGAATTGCAAGAATATAAGAACTTATTAATCCAACTCTTAAATAAGGTCCCCCTGCAACAAGTCCTAATACACTAATCGATTCCTCCCACATTATATACTCTCCCATTAAAGCAGATATTAAAAGTGCTAAATAAATTCCTGAATAACCTATTATAAATGCAAGGAAACCAAAATTATATCCAGAAGTGTAATTAAAGATATTATCAAAAAATTCATTTACTTTTTTCATAATAAACAATCTCCATTTATTACTTTAAAAATCATATAATAGCTTAAAAATTATAATAGTAAAAATATCTTTCTAATAGATCCTTAATATTTTTTATGAATAACATAAATCGATGTAATCAGATACCATACAATTAGTGATAACGTATTCAACCATTCCAAACTAGGTAAAATAATCATTAAAAATCTCAAAGCTGGAAATAAATGTAATAAAAAGAAAACCAACATTAAACCCAAAGTAAAGGTTGTAATTAATCCACAATAACCTAGTTTTTTTGAATAATTTGATGAATTAATTATTAAAAAATTATAAAAACTAATATATAATAAACCAGAAATCCAAGTGATCAAAGCACTAATTCCATGAATGTATGCAATTATTAGATTAGAACCGCAAAAAACACCTAATGTCATAAAAGTTGTACAGGAAATTGTTCCTGAAATTTTAGCATACTTTCTAACATTATTATTGACTTCTTCCTTATTAAATGTTTTTTCAAGAGAAATTAAATATAAAAGTGCAAAGAAACCTGAAATTACGGTACCTGATTGAAAAAATAACCAACCTGGCCCTAAACATAATGAACTTACAGCTCTTCGTAAAGGATTATATCCTGGATACATCAAATATGCAATTAAATCACCTATAGCTCCAAATATAATAGATATTAATCCATATGCACCAAATGATATTTTCTGTAAAGTTTTATTAATGTTTATCCTGAAATTTTCCATTTTAAAATGCTCGTAAATTGACTTAAAAAAGAATATAATTTAATAGGTTAATTATAAATGTCTTTTTGTGATGGGGAAACTAAATTAAGACCTTAAAAAGTAATACTCCTTATAAACTCATTTATATTTCAAATTAGAGCTGTTCAGAATATTGAAAACAAGTTATTTAGGGAAACTAATTATAAAAGTTGATCCTTTATTTCTACCTTGAGATTGTACAATTATTTTACCCTTATGAAGTTCAACAATTTCTTTAGAAATATATAACCCCAAACCAGCTCCTTCAGTACTAATATCAGAATAATAATTAATTCTATTGATTTTACCAAACTTTTTAAACAATTGTCCTTTTTCTTTCTTTGTAATTCCAATCCCAGTATCTTTAACTGAGAATTCTATGTTTTCTTTTTTGTCATTTAAATTTATAAAAATAGCTCCCTCAGAAGGTGTATATTTTATTGCATTAGATAACAGATTAATTATCACTTGCTCTAATCTAATTCTATCAATACACAAAATACATTTTTCAGGTAAATTAACTTTAATATTAAGCTTTTTTTTATCCGCTCTAAGTTTTAAATCGTTAACGCAATCTTTTATTAATTCAACAAGATCCTCATCTTTCAAGTCCAGTTTCAATTCATCTGATTCTAATTTAGATATGTCAAGCAGATTATCAATCAAAAGTCTTAATTTTTGACTTCCTCTATATATAATTTCAAGAAAATTCAATTCATTCTCTTCAAATTTATTTTTGAAATTTCTTAAAAGAAGCTGCGATGCGGCATAAACAGAGTTCAATGGAGTTTTGAGTTCATGAGATGCTTTCATTATTAATTCACTTTTTATTTGACTTAATTCTTCTAATTTTTTATATTCTTCAAGTTGAATACTTTCAGCCTTCTTGCGTTCAGTTATATCTCGGGAAATTATTATTGCTTTAGCTGTTCCCTCTGTATCAATGAATTTTTTCCCTTTATGTTCAAACCAAAGATAATGTCCATCTTTATGCTTCAGTCTCATTTCATTTCTACTTTCCCCATATTTAAATAAATTCCTTATAGTTTTAGTGGCGATTTTCACATCGTCTGGATGAATGTTAATAAGTGCGGATTTTCCAATTAGATCTTCTCTTAAATAGCCCAAACATTCAAAAACTGCTTTCTCATTAATATATTCATGCTCTAATTTATCATTTAAAATTGTAATTAAGTCATTAGCATTATCTAAAATTAACTTATATTTTTCCTCTGAATTTCTTAATAATTCTTCATTTCTCATAAATCTGCTTCACCATATAATATCCTCAATGTATTCTTTTTTATTATAACTTTTTTTTTATTGAATTTTTAATGAATGTTCATTATTTAGTATATCACAGCTATGATTTCAAAAACAAAGTAAATATTTTTAATATTGATGTATAAAATATGAAAAACATAGTAACTTAATGTTATATTTGTATGGAGATTATCTAATTGTTCTATATACTGATACAAAATAAATACTTCTGTCAGTTATCAAAAAGTTTTAATTAGGTAATCAAATTTAATTAATATATATCCCAAAAAAAGTCCCCTCAATAGCACAAATCTCATATAAATTGGCGCTCGTAGTATAGTGGTAATATGCTGGCTTCCCAAGCCAGCGTCCCGGGTTCAATTCCCGGCGGGCGCACTCTTGAAACCTTTCAAATTACGATATTTCGATAAAAAGGTGAATCTTTATTTTATAAACCTTTTCTTTAAAAGAAGATAAATAGATTTAGCAATAAGTTTAGTTACCTAGGCTTTTAAGAAAATCTACTGAACAAAAGGAAATGGTTTCAATCTCTTCACATAAATCAGAGATTTTACTAAATAATGATGCAGCTCTTAAAAAATTTCCATTTTTTTTATAATCTTCAGCCTCTGGCATATTAATCATTTTAATTAGAAGTGGTTTAAATAATTCCAATATTTCATGAACATTACTTAAGATCTTGCTGGTTAGCTTAATTTTTTTATTAATTTCATCTTCATTTGTTATCATTGAGATTTTTCTCATTAATTTTTAAATCTTTTTGATTAAGTATATTTTAGAATATATCTTCTTAAATATTTCGTTTATATTTTTAATAAAAATAACTTTACATACAAAAATATCTTAATAAAGATTTAGAAACTTTTTTTGTGGCAAATTATTTTATTAGATTCATTTTTTGGGATAAATAATAAATAATATAAGTAAACACAATATTCAGTTTCTCTTTAAATTTTATCAATAATCCTATTTCTATTTGAAATTTGTGAGTAAAAAACTAAACAAAATCACGTTGTCTGAAAACTTCCTATTATTAAAAAATTTCAAATCAAGAATCTCGATTTTAAATTTTACAATAAATTAATCTAATTATAAAATGAAATGAATTAATTTTTTCAATGAATTTTTTTTATCTTTTTTAAGAGATCACGCATGTGAAGGTTGCCCATCCCAAATTTTACTCTAAAAGCAAACATTAAGACCAAATTAAATTTATTTCCATTAAAAGAAAAAACATTCGAGATAAACTTCTCGTTATTCTCTAATTCGAGATACATTTTTTTTACACTAATTAGGTTCTTCTGATTTCGAACTTCAAATTCTTTAATTGTATTGAATAAAGTAGTTTGCGGTAAAGAAGAATATAATACTTTTCCCTCATCGGTAAAGATTCCTGACCCTATTATTTCATTATCATCTACACAATCTCTTAATAATTGGATTATATTCTGAAAAACTGGTAAAGAAGTAAATTCAAGGGTATCAGAAGTATCATCACCACTTTCATAAAATTCCATATGTGAGAATTCAAAATCTACTTTTTGATAGCCTCTAACAATAAAGTTTTTATCCACAAAAGCTTGAAAACTATGTTCGCAACATAAATTTGAAGGAATTGAGATTGTAGTCAACTGTTTGCTTTGATCGATGACTTTTTTTGGTATCTTCAAATTCTTATTGGATGAGCATTGTGGGCATCGAATATTAATCTCATGTAAATAGATTTCATTTCCCTGATTTAGGTCCTCTTGAGCATTCATTTTTATACTCCTTAATTTTAGAGTAGTTTAAATTAAACATATTTTCAATTTTAAAAATATTCTATACACTATTTATAATACCACTTAAAGACAACTATAAAATAATATAGTATGTATGTAAAACCCTTTTTTTGGATGCAAAACTATTTTAAAATTATATATTTTGGCATTCAAAATATTACTATTTATGTAATTTATTCAAAGTATTTAAATATTTATCATACTAAAACTTTTTAACATATTTAACCCAACATCCTATTATTTTGTTTTTTTTCTTCTTATCACATTTTTTGTTAAACGAAATTTTATAAATCCTTTTTATTATATTTTTTTTAGTTCAAAGCAAAGTAGAGAATATAAAAAAATCTTTGAATAATTAATTTTTTACAACACGAATTAATTTATTCGAAAAGATTTCTAAAATTAGTCCATTTAAACAGAAGTTCCACAAAAATCTAAATATGACTCTAATATGATCGCTATGGATACAAATCGAAATTCAAGTAAACCAATTGAAAAATTACATATGCTCGGTTATGGTCTATTGGACATTTCAGACCTCGAGAATGGTGGAAAGCTCAATGTAGTTTTTCAGAAGGGCATTGGAGTATCGTTAATTCAAAATATTTTTGAGTTATATAAAAATGAAATTGTTGATAAAAGGCAGGGAAACTCAATTATTCCATTAGAGGATTTTACAATTTATATACAATATTTTAGAAATGGAGAAAAAAATATTTCTGTTATAGTGTATATGGAAGAAAAAGAACCAAATGTTCCAGTTAATTATCCAAAATTATATTTTTTGTCGAAAAAAATAAATAAACAAATTCTCTCTAATGCTCCTTTATCAGAAATAAAAAATGTTTTTAAATCTGAGATTGAAATTCCAAAATCTGATGGTGTTATTGCAATATTCATTATAGGTTCTACAGGAAGTCCATTTGTATCTAAAATTAATAAAAATCGATCAAATATAGCCGAGCACGAAGTTCACATAGGTGGATTTATATCCGCTTTATTGTCATTTTCAAATACGATAATTGGTGAGGAAACGGGAGCAAAGCTTAAGGAAATTAATTTTGGGAACCAACAATTTTATGTAATATCAAAAAGTAATGTTATCTTTGCTTTCTTGGTTGAAAATATGAATTCATTACTTCAAAGGTATATGTATCTTATCGCGGACGAATTTATCTTCGATTTCCGCGATTATATAAAAGATTTTAATGGAGATGTTACTCCATTTAACGAATTTGAAAAAAAAATTAATCAATATTTTATAATATAAAAAATAGGTTATAAAAAAATGAGCCAAAAACAAAATTATGAAGGACTGAATCAAGTTTCTATCCTATCCTTTCAAATTGGATGGGAAGAGTTCTGTATAGATTTATATGATGTAAAGGAGATAATTCAAGCAGGTTTAGTTAGAAAACTACCCAAAAGTGTGGATTATATAGATGGCATTTACAATTATAGAGGAGAAATTATTCATGTAATTAACCTGACGAAAAAATTAGAATTAACTAACTCAGAATTGTATCAATCAAGGCGTTCTTCATTTAAGCAAGATTCAAAAACTAATAAAAAATTTATAATAATTCTAAAAATAGATAATGATTTAATCGGTTTTTATTCAGATTCTATCCTTAGTATTGATCATATAAAACCAGCTGAAATAATAGGATTGAGTCCAATATTTCAGACCAGTGTTGCAATGGAATATATCAAGGGAATTATTAAATTTGAAGAAAGACCAAGGATATTGCTTGATTTAAGTAAGATTTTTAGTGATGTAGATAAACTCAAAATCCAGAAAGATTTATCGGCATCAACCTAAACTTAAATAAAAATAGGAGTTGATAAAATGTCAAAGAATAATAAAAAAAAGGTCCTAATAGTAGATGACGCACAATTCACCCGGAATATGTTGAAAAACATAATTAATAAAATCGAACAAATTGAGGTTGTAGGCGAAGCTTCGAATGGTGTAGAAGCAATCTCCCTATATAAGAAATTAAATCCTGATTTAGTAACCATGGATTTAGTAATGCCAGAAAAGGGTGGTATTGAAGCAACAGAGGAGATTTTAAAAATAAACCCGAAAGCAGTAATTATAGTAGTTTCTGCGCTAGGTCAGGAAGCTTTAGTTCTTGAAGCAGCGAAGAAAGGGGCAAAAGACTTTATACAAAAGCCCTTCAAGACCGAGCAAATATTAGAGGTCATGGACCGAATACTTAAAAATAAACCAGTAGAGAAGAAATAATTATAATAAAGAGGAATTAAGGTGATTATGTGTCATCTGATGACGATATAAAGCTTTTCATAAGTGAAGCAGAGGATTTAATTCAAAAGACTGAAGAAGAAATTCTTGCTTTAGAAGAAAATCCAGATAATCCTAAACCAATTAAAGAACTATTCTTTACATTTCATACATTAAAAGGATTAACTGCTATGGCAGGTTTTGAGAATTTGTCTAAGTTTTGCCATCATTTTGAATCTTTTTTAGATAATGCTAAAGATAATAATGTTTCTAAAACCAAACAAGGAAATTTCATAGATATGTTATTTGAGAGTCTAGATGTGTTAAGAAATATTTTAAAGCGAGTAAAAACTGGAAATATGAATGATCTTGATGCAAATTTCGTTGAAGATATAAAAAATAGCTTTGATACTTTTGAAACGGATTATAGTATTACTTTTATTCAACCTTTAGAATCAGATGAAATTACAAAATTATTAAGTCAAAATAAAAATAAATCATTTAAGATTTATATTCGTCTTGAAGAAACTTGTGTTTTTAAAAAAGTAAGATTATTCATAATATTTAGAGCATTAAATGAAAATGGTAAAATATGTTGGACTAATCCTACTCCTGAAGAGCTAGAAAAAGCTACAATTAGAAGTGAGTTTGAAATCTTTTACATCACTCAGACTACCAAAGATAATCTTTTTCAGATTTTAGATGAAATTCTTGAAATTGAAAGTATAGTAATCACTCCAATAAAATCTGAAGAATTTAGTAAGACTATAGATGATCTTAAAGAAAAATGGGAACTTGAAAAGTCAAAATCTATGAGTGAGGAAATACTTATTGAGGATTTTGATGAAGAAGCTGATATTGAAGAAGTAGAGAGTGTTTCCCGGATTGTAGGTAGTTATTCGGATCAAAACATAAAAATCATGAGTGTTAAAGTTAACATTGAATATCTAGAGGAACTCATGAATTACTTCGGAGAACTCGTAATAATGAAAAATCATATTAGTCAACTTTTAAAGGAAAAAGAAGACAGAACAATAATAAGGTTAATTGATCAAATGGATAAACCCTTCTTGGATATTCAAGAAATTCTGTTCAAATTAAAACTAGTAAGGGTTGAATCAACATTTAGAAAGTATAAACGATTAGTCCGAGATGTTGCAAATGAAACTGGGAAAAAAATTAGGCTTATTCTAGAGGGAACTAATGTTGAAATTGATAGAAAAATCTTAGAAGAAATTAATTCTCCATTAGTCCATTTAATTAGAAATGCAATTTATCATGGAATTGAATTACCTAAGAATCGGAAAAAAAAAGGGAAGAATGAACTTGGTGTTTTAAAACTAAAAACATACAGAAGGGCAGGCTCAATTTTCATAGAAATTCAAGATGATGGTGCTGGAATTAATTATGATAAAATAAGAGCAAAAGTTATAAGCAAAGGTTATTATAACTCCGAGGAAGCACAACAATTAACAAAAGAAGATCTTCACCACTATATTCTTTTACCCGGCTTTTCTACATTAGGAGATGCGGATATTATTTCAGGAAGAGGTATGGGCTTAGCTATTGTAGCTGAAAAAATTAAGGATTTAGGTGGTAATTTAAGAATCCATTCAGAAAAAGACATAGGTACTAAATTTACTATAGACGTACCCTTTACAAGGGCAATTTTAAGAGCACAATTAATCCAAATAGCAGATGATTTATTTGCGATTCCAACTGAAAATATTAAACAAATTTATTTTTTCAATCCTAACCAAGTTGAATATATTGACGGAGAACAATATTATAAAATAGATTCAAATACAATACCTTTAATTCATTTAAATGAATATCTAAACATGGGATCTGAAAGCACTCCAAATTCTCATAAGAAAATTGCAATATGGTGTCAAAAGGATGAAGATAATTCAGCTATATTTGTTGCCGATAAACAACTTCAACAACTGGATGTAGTTGTAAAACCTTTTAAATCCAATTATTCTGATTCTCGCGAGATATTAGGCTCTACAATTACAGGTGAAGGAACAATTTGTTTAATACTTGATGTTTTAAGTATTATTAGCTCTAAAACAGAAGAAAATATAATTACTAATTTAAATTAATTTTTTAAAATAATAAATATATCACAAAAAGAAAAATTTAGAGGAAATAAGCAATGGGTTTTAAAAAAATTGATCTTGACGAATTAAAAACAAAAATAAGCCCAAATTTTCTTGGTATCCCCATCAGGGAAGGCGGTAAACTTATCCAAAAAAATCATAGAGAACAAAAAATTGAATCAAGTTATATGGGTACTGCATCAGAAGTATTAATATTGAATGAAGAATTCTTGGAATATCATTATCAAAACGATAGAACAAGAAAATCAGTTATAGGGAATGGGAATATTTCAATTTTTAATAATTCTGTTAAAGATAGAATTTGGGATGCAAATTTACAATTCTCTGGTTCACAATTTGATAATCAAAAAGCAGAAAATAATCTTAATTTAGGTGTCTTTGAGCCTAATTCAAATAAAGTATTGAAATATGAAATTGTAAATTCTGAAGATTTACCAGATTTAATAGAAGTTAACGAAAGTATTGAAAATCTTAGTGAAGATATTGGGTTCTTTAAAAGTAGTTTTGAAGATATGGAGTTAAATGAAATAGAATCCTCGAAAAAAAATCCTACTAAACATTATTTACTTTTATGGGGAAAAGAAAATACAATTAAATTTACAATTTATATTATTAACATTTCAAACACAAAAATTGATAATGTTAAGTTTAAAAAATCGTTCGTACCAGCTTTTTATGATTTTGAGTTTGAAAGCAATAAAAGTAATGAATTTAAAATTTTAAGAAATTCTATCGAGAGCCAATTAAAAGATTTAAATCCAGGAGAAAGTGCTGAAATTATTATCTATGCGAAAATATTTCCTAAGAAGAAGGAAAATATCAACACAGGAAACATTGAAGTAACCTTTAATTTATCAAAGAAAGTAATATCAGGTGTAAGAGTCGATCATTTCTCAGCATATTCACACGCAATGCATGCCATTAAGAAAACAGAGAAAATTCATGAACCTAATAATTGGAAATGTTCTCTTAGATTCGAAAACCTTAGTGATTTTACATTAAAATTAAACTCTATAACAATATTTGATAAGACAAAAAAAAACAAAATCCTAGAATTAGATAGATCAGTATTACGTAAAAAAGTAATTAATCCACATGGTAAATATAAATCAGATTATTTTTATGTTACTGATGAGAAGGAGCCAATCTTTTCAAGAAAAGTAGGATATACAGTTGGTTACGAAACTGAGAAGAATTCAATGATTACTTCTAGATTCGATGACAATTTCTTTAAAGTTGCTTATTCGTCAATAAAAAAGAAATTATCAGAAGAAGAGGTTAAATCATTTGAAGAAACATTAATACATTCACAAATAATTATTAATAATCAAGGATCACTTCCAATCAACGGTCTTCAAATTATTGAAAAAATCCCTGAAAACTTTTTACCTCCAAGAGATATTTCTGAATTTGTATTATCCAAATCGTCGGGTAAATTAGATATTGAGGATATTGAGATGAATCTAAAACCTGATGATGAAGATTCATCTCATGAGCATACGATTGAATTAAATATCAATTTAAAGAAAAGTCCTTTGGAATCAATTATTGCTGTGGATGATTTCTTGGAATTGAAATATCCTATCAAAGCAGTCAACCCAGATTATAAAAAAGATTATATTTTCCCACTTAGAGTTTATACATTTTATTCAAAATATAAAAATCGTTATATAAAAGAATATTTTATGATCTCGGATGAGATATCTAAAACAGATAAATCTAAAATAAGAATTTCTCATAAGAGACGTAAAGTAATTGTTGGAAAACAAATTTATCCAGGAAGGAATGCTAATGAATTTGCTATATATATTACTGCAAAAAATGGTTCAAATATGAAATTGAATGATGTTAATATTACAGATTCTTTTCCAGGGTCTTTTGAAATGATATCCTCAAATATAGAATATAAACTGAGTAAATCAAAGAAAAATAGTGAACAAAAGATATCTTTCACAATTGATACTCTTTTACCTTACCAAGAAAGAGAGATAATGTATTATCTAAAAAGCATAACAGGAAAGGATAAAAAATTTTCAGAGTTAGAATCATTTTTCGTTGGATAAAAAAACAATTAAGAAAAATTTAGGAGGAAATAATATGAAATTACAGTATTATGAAATGATGGATGACAAATCAAAAGAATATTTATTATATCTTATTGAACAAGTACTACCCCAATTCACTGAAAATGAATTAAAGATTTTTTTAGAAGATTTTTCTGGAAAAAAAACTTCAAATGCAAAATCAAAAATTAATTATGTCGAACTAGGAAAAGATGTGGAAAAACTAGCTAATTTATCAAAAATGACTATAGAACAGTTAAAATTAATGTTTCAAATTTTTATTAGCAGGGAAAAAAGTGATAAATTAAGCATTAAGTGGCGATTTTATCAATATCTTAAATATATACCAGACGTAAATATCAAAACGATAAAAGTTAACGCAGATCTTAATCCAGACTTATTAATTGATTTTATTCTTGAAACTGAAGAAAATGAAGTGATTTTAACTCTATGTTATGATGTTTTAGATATTGATAGTTATAATAAAGCAATAGCTAAGATAAATGAATTTGCAAAGAATGAAAATTTAATTCCTGATAAAATCATATTTGCTGTAGGTAAATCATTCCGCAATATACCAATTGATAAATCAATAAAAATTATCAATAAAGAACTTAATTCAGAGATATGGATTGAATGGATTGAAGAAAACCGTCCTTTTAATAGAGAAGATTTAATTATTATTAATGATGCTGAATTAAAACTTGCGGGTTTTAACTTTACTAATACAGATGATATGTTAAATTATGTATTTAAATATTCTAAAGGTGGGCAAATATCAGTACATAGACAAGTAGATTTTTTTACAGAAGTAAACGAAGATGAACCTGAATTAGAATTAATTTGGAAAGGGATTATGTTAAAATGAAAATCAAAGTTATTTATTAAAAAGGAGAAATAAAAAGGTAAATAAAATGTTAGAAATAAACGCTAAAAATGAGGAATTTAATGATACTTTAAATGTAGTGATTATTCAAGTTCTTGATGAGAGATATCTTATAGAAGTTGAAAATGTAAAGGAAATATATGTTCCAGGAGAAAATATCATTCCTGTTCCACTAGCAGAAAAATCTCTTGTTGGAATTATTAATATAAGAGGAGAAATTTATTCGATTATCTCTTTAAGACATAATATATCTGATATTGATATTGATTATGGATTCACTAATACATCACGAATTTTACTATTAGAATATGAGGATTTGAAGATTGCTTTATTAGTCGATGCTGTAATTGGTGTTAGAGATATTCCCCTTTCAATCTTTAAAAAGCAGGGTACTATCGTTAAAACTAATATTGATTTTAGATTGATAAAATTAACAGGAATTTTTCAGGATGAAGCACTAATATTATTAGATTTAGATGCCTTAATCCAACCGTATCTACAAGGTAGTGGAAAAAAAACGGATAAGAAGCAAGAATTAAAGCCTAAAGTCCTTGAACGTGCTAAAGTACAACCTAAATTGAAATCTAAACCAAAAATAGAGCCTACAATTGAATCAACTGTTGTAATCCCTCAAAACATATCGTCCGAAATGAAATTAACAAAAATTCCAGAAGAAAAAAAACCTCAACAAATATCTTTATCAGAGGAACAGCAAGATATTCTTAAAGAACTTGGTAATATTGGAACGGGTAATGCGGTTACAGCCTTATCAAGATTAGTTAAAAAGAAAATTGATGTTTCTCTCACAGATGTAGGTATTATACCCTTAAATGAATTACCAAAACAATTTGGAGGACATAAGGAAAAGGTATGTGGGATATTTTGTCATATAGATAAACCTTCTCAAGCAACTATATTAAATATTTTTGAAATGCACCCATTAATGAAATTGATTGCGGATTTAGCTGGGAATCAATCTAAAATCGATCCTAAATCTGTGAAATCTAAAAAGGATCTTGATGATTTTGCAGTTTCTACTATTGTAGAGATGGGTAATATCATGGCTGGACATTATGCTTCAGCCTTAGCTGATTTACTAGAAACAAAAATGATGATTGATATTCCTGAATTTACAATGAGCGAAGCCGGAGAAATCGGAGAATTTCTTTCTCAAGAATTAAAATCTATTGCTCAATATTTTATAATAATAAAAACTTCAATAAAAGTAGCAGATTTGAAATTGACCGGTATGTTCTTCTTTATTCCTGATCTCGAAACCTTAAAGATATTTTTCAACAGATTAGGAATTGAACATGATATAGCTGTCAAGACAATGACAACAAAGAGAGTATCAAAAGTCCCTAATCTCGATAAGATAAAACTTACAGAAGTACAAAGAGATGCATTACAAGAAGTCGGAAATATTGGTGCAGGAAATGCCGCTAATGCCTTAGCTCAGATGATTAATAAACGAGTAGATATAAATATTCCCTCAGTCGAGATGGTTGAATTAGATGAATATGCGAATTCTATTAGTAATAAAAATGAGAAACTTTTGGTTGCTTGGAGTAATGTAATTGGTAAAACAAGAGCTACGGTACTTACTTTATTTAATTTGAAAGATGCTATAGATATAACTTCTATAATAGTGGATGATTATGACAAAAAACAAATCGATTTAAGAAAAAAGTTAAATAAAGCATCCGATTTTCCTGAATTATATCATAGTGCAATATCAGAACTAGGGCATATATTGGGTAGCCATTATGTAAGTGCTATTGGAGATCTACTAGGTATAAGATTAATGACAGAACCTCCAGATATGAGTGTAGATACTGGACGTCAATTATTTAAAATTTTAAAAGAAGAAATTGGTTTACTTAAAAAATTATCACTGGTAATTACTACTAATGTAATAATAACAGATATAAAAGTCACTGGAACTTTTTTATTTATCCCTAACTTAGAAACACTGCAAGAATTATTGGAGGCACTTTTAAGGTTTTATTCTTAAAATCTATTACTAGCTATCAAACAATTATTTTTTTTTTTTATAAAATTTTCTAAAATAAATATAAAAACCCAAATTTATAATAAGTCTTAATATATCAACAAAACCAATATCTACTGAAATGTCATGTTAAAAAGCGGTTATTACGATTACATTTACGAAGTGCAAGGTGAAACACTAAAATTAAGACCAGAGAAGATTTTTGATCCTAATAGTGTATATTTAATTGTAGACAAAGAATTAAAACTAATTTGGATTTGGGCAGGTAGTCATTCTCGATTATTCCATCGTTACATGGCAGCTAATTTTGCTGGAAAACTTAAAACAAAAAAAAAATTTTATAATTTTAAATATGAAGTTATTAAAGAAGGTCTTGAACCCTCAGAGTTTCATATAATATTCAAAGAAATTAAAGAACAAAATTCTAACTTACAATATCCAGGACAATCTAGATATGTAATTCAAACTCAAGCGTCTTCTATATATGGGGCAAACTTATCCTCAGAACAAAGTTTGGAATCTGAAATAATGGGAGATGGTAAAGAATTATCTAAAACAGTCAAATCTCGCATTAGAAAAATCCTCTCTGAGATTAAGGAAATTCAAGCTCATATAACTTATTCAATTACTCATATTCAACAACGTTTTGCTGAAATTGAAAAATTATTAGAAAAATAAAGTGTTTAAAATTGAGACCTAATAATGATATTCGATTTGAATTGAATTATCATAATTTTCTGATTCACTTATCGATGAAAATAACTGGTTTCAATTAAATTAGTTGTCGAAAATATTTAAAAAAAGGTGATTATAGTACCAATTAAAGTGTTACTAGCAGAAGATTCAACATTTCAGAGAAAATTAGTCACTAATATGTTATTATCAAGCGATGAAATAGCTAAAGTAGATATTGCAATAAATGGAAGAGAAGTAATTGAAAAAATTGAGACTATTAATCCAGATGTACTAATTTTGGATTTAATGATGCCTGAAGTAGATGGAATAACTGTCTTTAAATTTCTTTCAGAACATTATCCTATACCTACAATAATATTTACATCTAAATCTCCAGAAACATTAGATGATTCTGTTCAAGCGTTACTTTTGGGAGCATTTGATTTTATTGTGAAACCAAAAGGAGTATGGAAAAAAGAATTCCCCAAATTAAAAGAAAAATTAATTTTAAGTACGCTTTATGCTAGTAAAATTAAAAAGACTTATGAAAAAAGAAATTTATTAATAAAAAAATCAATTAAGAAAACTTTTGATTCTACTATAGATAGTGCCGAATATCAAATAACTAAAAAACCAAAAACGAAGATTGAAAAAATTCCAAAAAAGAAACCAATACCTAAAGCGAGATTTAAATCCAATGCAATAGTAATCGGAACTAGTACTGGTGGACCAAAAACCTTAAGAACAATTTTGAAAGATATTCCAAAAAATTTCCCTATGCCAATTTTAGTTGTTCAACATTTAGATGCATTTTTCATGAAAGAACTCACAAAATCATTAAATGAGATCTGTAATATTGAAGTTAAAATCCCTGTAAATGGTGAAAAAATTCTTCCTGGTATTACATATCTTAGTCCCGGAGGAAAACATATGGAGGTTGTGGAAAGAAATAATCAACAATTTATTAGGATTGTAGATGGAGAACCTGTAAATTTTTGTATGCCTTCGGTGGATGTGTTATTTCTTTCAGCAGCAAAAGTATATAAAAGTCAAATTTTAGGAATTTTACTAACAGGATTGGGACAGGATGGTGCTGCTGGTTTAGAAGCGATTAAAAAAAATGGAGGTCAAACAATTGCAGAATCAGAACAGACCTGTGTGGTTTTTGGTATGCCCAAAGCAGCCATAAAAAGAGGAGCTGCTAAATTAATAGTTCCAAATTATGAAATTAAAGATCAGATGTTAAAATTCGCTAGTAATTATTCAATTTCTCAAGATGAAATATAAGTGTATATCAATTCTTTATGATGGAAAAGATAAATTCAAATGGACGTATTGAAATAACAGGTAAGGATGGTGAAATTGCCTTACCAATAGGGCATTATGTAATTGTACATAGTACAAATAAAGTGAGAAATTTCGATCCAAAAATATCAATAATTGGATTAGGTTCTTGTATTGCTTTAATACTTTTTGACTCCCTCAAAAGAGTTGGTGGAATGTCTCATGTATTACTTTCTAATTCTAAACTTCATAAAAATATTGAATTTCCTCATAAATATGCCGATCTCTCCGTAAAATTATTAGTTCAAGAATTAATAAAACATGGGGCTATAAAGAAAAATATAAAAGCAATTATAATTGGAGGTTCTAAGATTTTTGATATCGAAGGCAATACAATAGGCACTGAAAACATTAATGCAATCAAAAAAAAATTGAAGGAATTACAAATTAAAATTATTGGAGAAAATACGGGAGGATCTGAAGGTAGAGTTGTAAAGTTTAACACTAAAGAATTCTCTGTATATGTTAGTTCGACAAAAGAATCAAAATTTAAAAAATTACGTGAATAAAAAAGATTTTTATGAAAAGAATATAAAATTGAGATGATTGAAGATGAATGATTCAAGGGATATAAAATTAAGCTATGAACAACTAGATATTTTAAAAGAACTTGGCAATATTGGCTCTGGACATGCAATAACAGCACTATCAAAATTACTTAACAATAAGGTTGAAGTTTCATTAACATCCATAGATATTGTTTCTTTTTGGAAAGTTCCTGAATTATTTGAGAAGACATCAATTGATATGGTTGGAATCTATTCAGAAATTCAATTTAAATCAGATTTAGCAATTGTTCAGATATTTACCAAAGAATCAATCGTTAATTTAATCAATATATTAACAAATTCTGAAAGATTTACGATTGAGGATCTAAAATCTATTGAGGATTTAGATGAATTTTCATTAAGTATTATAAGTGAAATAGGAAACATTTTATCTGGTCATTATACAAATGCCTTAGCAGATATGTTATCAATTAAGTTGGTTCCAAATATTCCAAAAATAGCAATAGATACTTTAAATGCCATTTTAGATATTATAATTGCCAAATATGCACAATTATCAGATTACTTGATTATAATAAATACAAAAATAACTGTATCTGAAATAAATCTGGAAGGAATTATTTGTCTTATACCTTCTGTTAGTATTTTAAAGAGCCTTTTTGAGATTTTAAACTTAAAATATGATCTTAATTTGTGAAATGTGGAAGCAACAAAACACTATCAAAGGGAATGAGAAATATCTCAAGTAACTGATCTTGAAGAATTACTTACTAAATTATTGAATGAAGCGCAGAACCTCTTAGCAGTCTTAATCGTTAATCTGGATGGTTTGATAATTACTCGAGCTTCAGTAGAAGGATTTAAGGATGAATTAGTTGGGGCAATTATAGCAATCCCTTTTTAACTTTTAGTAACATATAAATTTTCTTACTTTACTAATTATTAGAATATTTAATTAATAGCAAATAGGAAATTTATTTGACGATTGATGTATTAATAGCGGATGATTCGCAATATTTAAGAAAGAGTATTGCAGATATTCTTAAAGAACATGATTCGATAAATATTGTTGACTTTGCAAAGGATGGAAAAGAAGCAGTAGAACTTAATAAAAAACATAGCCCAGATGTATTAGTCTTAGATTTGGTAATGCCTAAAATGAACGGATTAGATGCATTCAAGTTAGTTATGGAAGAACATCCCACGCCTACAATTATCCTTTCAGCTATAAGTCCAAAGAATCTAGATTCTTCCATTCAAGCACTTTTGATGGGAGCATTTGATTATATTATAAAACCTGGAGGTATTGGGGCAAAAGATTTACCAAGATTTCGTGAGGAATTACTTGCAAAGGTACTGTTAGCATCACAATCCCAGATTAAACGTATTTTCAGGAAAGAAGAGAGTATATTGAAAAAAAGTAGATCTCTTCGACAAGAAATGGTTGATCGTATATTCGATTTTGGACAATATCTTAATAGATTAACTCCAATTGAAGAAATTGAAGAAAAACCAGAACATGATGCCTTTGAGGTTATGAAAGTCAAGGCAATCCTTAAGGATGAAAAAAATATCCAAATGGTAGAAGAAGTATCAGAAGAAGAAATTACTAAACCACCAATTATCAAATCAGAAACAGAAGAAAAAAAGGCAAAAAAGAAAATAGCTAAATCTACTTTACAAAAAAAATCAATATCAACACCAATCAAAAAGAGAAAAATTGGTAGGACTCTCGATCTTGCACCGATCAAAGGATCTACTATATCTTCAAATATTATTGTTATAGGCGCTAGTGTTGGGGGTCCTAGAACTATCACAACAATATTAAAAGAAATTCCAAGAAGTATTAATGCTCCAATCTTAATTGTTCAGCATTTATCTTCTCATTTTACTGATGCATTTGCAGATAATTTAGATATGGAATGTGTTCTTAAAATAAAAGTAGCAAAAAATGGAGAATTTCTTCAACCAGGACATGTGTATCTTGCTCCAGGTGATATGCATATGGAAATTTCTGTAAAAAATAAAACACCTTCAATTAAAATTTATAAAGGAACTCCAGTTAACTTTTGTATGCCTTCCATAGATGTATTATTTTTTTCGGCAGCAAAAATTTATAGAAATCGTGCTATGGGGGTAATTCTAACCGGGATGGGATCAGATGGAGTAGAAGGTTTAGGGGCAATTAAAAAAGTAGGCGGAAAAACAATTGCTGAGGCAGAAGAAACGTGTATATTGTATGCAATGCCTAAGTTCGCTGCAGAAAAAGGTTATGCAGATTATATCCTACCAAATTATGAAATCAAAGATAAAATTATTAAATTCATTGGAACTTAATCTTTAATTACTTAAAATTAAAAATCCATTCTACCAAGATATTCCTTTGAAAAATTTAATTTCTTGAATTAATTTTTGAGATTCATGCGGTGGAACTTCCATAAAAGCATAAAATTCATTTTGCCAAAATGCTCTTCCTGAACTTGTTGACCGAATTTCTTCAGCAAACTTTATTGAATGCCTCACAGGAATTAAAATTTCCATAACTGCTTGATAATCTTTATCTTGATCTACCATCTTAATCTTAGCAGAATATTTAGTAAGTAATGACATAGTATTTTTAATATAATCTGGAGGAAGTTGGATGATAGTATGATATATTGGCTCAAGAAGAATTAATTCTGCTTCATTTAATCCTTTTTTAATAGCGTCATAAAACATAACTGATAATTCGGTAAAAATATTTTCGTCTGGTATATCAGATATATTTAATCCTTCAATTGTAATTTTAATTTCTGCTATTTTTTCAGCACATAAAGGACCATTTAAATGGATCTTTTCAATGATTTCTTGGATTGCATTTTTATAAAATTCCTTTAATTCAAATTCACACTTATATATTAAGATGTTTTGATCATAATCACACATCCAAAAGTTCTCAATTTCCTCTTCATTAAGTGAAGTTT
Organism: Promethearchaeota archaeon; assembly: GCA_048937405.1. Classification (GTDB taxonomy): domain Archaea; phylum Asgardarchaeota; class Lokiarchaeia; order Sigyniarchaeales; family SOKP01; genus Loki-b32. The sequence goes on along the minus strand of JBHLNF010000011.1, from coordinate 34,580 downwards.
TTTCTCTGAGGATCTCTTTTAGTTTTGTAAATGGTTTTATTGTCTTATAATCAACATCTTGAAAAAACTTTATAGTTATCTCATCTAACCGCTCAATTCTTAATTTAAGAAAGCTAGTACTATTAGGTGAGGTTACTGAGATTAAAGGGGACTTTTTTCGACAGGATTCTTTAAAAACGGCTCTAGGCTCAGAAATTGAAACATTTATCCCTCTCTTTCCAATTTCATTTGCTGTTACCTCCAGGTGGAGAGGTCCCGCACCAGATAAAAGAAATTCACCATTTTCTTTATTTATATCGAATTTCAAATTTGGATCTTCTATTAATAGATTTTCTATTAACTCCTTCATTTTATCTAGATCTCTTAGATACTCAGGTTCAATTGAGACAGTTACAACTGGAGTAGTAATATACTTTACACTTTCAAATGGTACCATTTTATCAATTTTTTCACTTTCTATTATGGTTTCTCCGCTTTTAATCTTCTTGAGACCTTCTATTGCTACAATATTACCAACAGGTATTTTCTCTGCGTGTTCCCTTCTTTGTCCCATAAAAATGGCAAGACGTTGAATTCTCTCATAAGTATTTTCATTTAAAAGAAAGATTTCCTTCTTATTTGTACAACTACCTGAAAATATCCTTCCTGTGGATATTAAACCATGTTTATCAACTTGAACTTTACTTAAACATACAATTAAGGGACCATTAGGATCACAATTAACCATTGCTTTTCCTAACTCAGAATTAATATCCCCGTCCCATATTTTCTTAATTCTATATTTTTGAGCTTCTATAGGATTTGGTAAATGATCAACAACCATTTCCAATATAGCTTTATGAATTGGAAAATAGGTAGCTAAATCTGCATAAGTTTCTTTTGTATAGGTCTCTTTATTATATCTTTCTCTAATATCACGGAATTTTAAACTACTTTTTTCCAAAATGTTTAATGTAAAACCCCATTTATGAAGTGCTGAACCAAACGCAACATTACCCGCAAGAGGGGAAACTTTCCATTTTTTATTAAAAGGATGTGTGGCAAATCTTTCTATAAGTGTATTGAATGATTTTATAATTCTTATATATTTTTCTTTAATTTCTCCATCTGAAAGCCTTAATTCTCTAATTAGACGATCGATTTTATTAATAAACAGTACAGGTTTGACACCCTCCTGTAAAGCCTGTTTTATTACCGTTTCAGATTGAGTTATTACTTCTTCAACAGCATCAACTACAACTACCACTCCATCTACCAACCTAAGTGCCCGGGTTACTTTTCCACTGAAGTCTAAATGACCTGGTGTATCTACTAAATTAATTAGAAAAGGATCATAACCTTCTAGAGATTTTTCATAGTATAAAGAAATGTTCGCGGATTTCATAGTAATACCACGTCTTTGTTCTTCCTCAAGAAAATCTAAAGCACGTGCCTCTCCTGCTAAATCTGAGGATAAAAAACCCGCTTCGCTTAGTAGAGAATCTGAAAGTGTTGTTTTTCCATGATCTATATGTCCAACTAAACCAAAATTTCTGATATTTTTAGTTTTTTCCATAAGCTTTAGTATTTCTGCGATTTCCTTTCTACGAGGCATTATTCAACTAATAAATTATCTGTAATTTTATTAAGGATTATAATTACTCTGATTAAAATTTTAGGATTTCTAAGAAATGAAATTAGCGGGAAATGAATTTTCTCACTACTCAAGATCTTCTTCATTTAATTGATAATTTAATAATCAATCTCAGTTGGGTCAGATAGGTCAAAGAAAAAGTCATTTCCCTAAGTAAATAAAGTAAAAGTTATAATTTAACTTCTCCATCTATTTTAACAATTCTTCCATCAACATGCAATTTTCCATCATAGAAAAGTTCTATAGCTTTAGGAAAAGCTTTATGTTCCCATTCTAAAATTCTCGTTCCTAAAGTTTCTTTCGTATCTGTATCATAGACAGGTACGCATTTTTGAATTATTATTGGACCATGATCTTCATGAATATCAACGAAATGAACAGTAACTCCCGAAATTTTAACACCATAGGCTAATGCATCTTCATGGGCGTGCATACCTTTAAAACTCGGAAGAAGAGCGGGATGAATGTTCATGATCTTTCCTTTAAAATGATTTATGAATATTTCACTAACAAAACGCATATAACCAACTAGTACAATAAGTTCACATTTATAATTATCCAATATTTCTATCATTTTTTGGTCAAATTCTTCTCTTGTACCTGTATAATTATCCGATTCAATCAAAAAATAAGGAATATTATGATTTTTAGCTCTTTCCATACAAAAAGCTCCCGCTTTATTACAAATTAATACTTCTACTATTGCCTTATCTTTTAAAATCCCATTTTCACATGCATTAACTATTGATTCAAAATTTGAGCCTGAACCAGAAGCAATTGCGCCTAATTTTAATAAACTCATAATGCAATCTAAGACATTCTCACAAAAAAATATAACTAAATAAGAATAATTTTAAAATGTAAAAGAGATAGAAAAAGATTATTTGAGAATTTTATTGTTAATACATAATGAAAATGTTTTTATTTGATAAATTCATATTTATCATAGAAATTTAGTAATATTTCATTCTAAAATTAATTCTCTTCCAAAAAAAACTACAATGTAAGAGAATATTAAACTATTTATTTAAAATAAGTATTTACAAATAACCAAACCACATTTACATATAAATAAAATTTCAAGTGTTATTCTTGAATTCATAGACATATTATTATATTCATAACAAAAAACCAAAAATTTGGAGTAAAAATAGAAATCTTACGATTTAGAAATACTGATTAAAATAGTATTAAAAAAAATAACTCACGAAATGAAGATTTATGAGTTTTGAAAGTGAATTGAAACGAATTAAAGAGGATATAACCCAAAATCTTCCTTCAGAAATAACTGTTAAGAAGATAGAATTTGAGGGCCCCGAAATCGCTGTATATTCTGAGAATTCAGATGTAGATACGATTGAAAGTTCAACTATTTTAAAAGATTTAGCAAAAACTATGCGAAAACGAGTTGTATTTCGGTGGAATGTTGATAAACGTAAGGATCCTGCTGAGACAGAAAGTTATATTAGGAATTTAGTAAATGAGGATGCTGAAATCTCCAATATCGAATTTGATCATACCCGAGGAGAAGTAATAATAGAGTCTGGGAAACCAGGACTCGTTATTGGAAAAAAAGGAGTTAATTTAAAAGAAATTAGGACTAATACATATTGGCAACCTAGAACTATAAGAACACCCCCATTAACATCTAGAACAATTCAATTAATTAGAGGGATGCTTTCAAAAGAACGTCAAACTCAAAAGGATATTTTATTAAGAATTGGTAAGAGAATTCATAGACCAGCGCTCTTTAAAAATTTAAATATCAGGTTGAGTGCATTAGGTGGCTTTAGAGAAGTGGGTAGATCCTGTATATTAATGCAAACAAGGGATAGTAATGTACTACTAGATTGTGGATTAAATGTTGGGAATATTAATGATAGATTTCCTTACTTTGATGTTCCTGAATTTTCATTAAGAGATCTAGATGCAGTTATTATATCTCATGCCCATATGGATCATTGTGGACTTGTTCCATTTCTATATAAATATGGGTATCGTGGACCAATTTATTCCACATTACCAACACGAAATCTTTCAACAATGCATCAATTAGATTTCATTCAGGTTTGTGAAAAAGAAGGAGTTCCATCACCATACTCAAAAAGAGATGTAAAATCAACAGTTCTTCATACAATCCCACTTTCTTGGGGAAAAGTAACAGATATCGCACCAGACATTAAATTAACACTTCATAATTCTGGTCATATTTTAGGATCATCAATGATACATTTGCATTTTGGAAAAGGAGACTATAATTTTGTTTATACTGGAGATTTTAAATTTCAAAAAACACGATTATTAGAGAAGGCAACTGTCAAATTTCCAAGGGTAGAAAGTCTTTTAATTGAAGCCACTTATGGTGGTCCTCAAGATCGTATTCCTAGCAGACAGGAATCAGAGAGAGAACTTAAACAGATTTTAAATTCTACTCTTAAAAGAGGAGGAAAGGTGTTAATTCCGGTATTAGCTGTTGGTAGAGCTCAAGAATTATTGATAGTTTTAGAAGAATATATTTCAAAGGGTTTTATTGATAAAGTACCAATATTTATTGATGGATTGATAAGTGAAGCTACCGCAATTCATACTGCTAATCCTGATTTTCTTAGTAGTGATTTAAGAGAAAAAATCTTGCATCAAGGGAAGAATCCTTTTTTAAGTGATTACTTTGAAACTGTTTCAGCACAAGAAGAAAGATTAGATATTATAAAAGGCGGACCATGTATTATTATGGCTACCAGTGGGATGCTTATTGGAGGTCCATCTGTGCAATATTTAAAGGGGTTAGCTAATGATGCAAAAAATTCATTGGTTTTTGTATCTTATCAAGTTTCGGGAACACTCGGAAGCCGGATTCAGCGAGGTTTTCGTGAATTTCAATATGTAGATGCGAAAGGTCGAACCCAACTCGTAAAATTGAATTTAAAAGTTTTTACTCTTGAAGGATTTAGTGGCCATTCATCTCGTAGTCAAATATCTCAGTTTTTGAGAAGGATTCAACCCCGCCCTAAAACAATTATAGTAAATCATGGAGAAGAAAGTAAATGTATAAGTCTTTCAACAATGATACATAAGAAACTCAGAAAGAGTACGAAATCTCCAAAGAATTTAGAGACTGTATTTTTGAAATAACTATCCATTCTTTTGTTTTTTAGAGAAAAAATAATTTTTTTAAATAGCATTAATTACTCTTTTTAAAATGTATTTTGTGGTATTCATTGAATTTTTTAAAAGATTATAAGATTAAGAATCATCTGATAACTATTGCAAGACATATTATACAAATTATCGCTTTTATCTTTATAAATTATTTAATTATAGAATTGATTTTTAATATTAATTTAGTTGGTTTGGAGAGTATCTTTAAGATACTACCAGTCTTGAATTCTCCTCGAAATCCAATTTCAAACGGAGCAGGAATTATGGAATATATTTTCTTTTCTATGGTTGAAGGAATCTTCCCAACATTTTTGTTAGGGGTTTTTATATTAATTATACTATTTACAAATAGATTTTTTTGCGGGTGGTTATGCCCTATTGGTACCATTCAAGATGCGTGTGCTGCAATTCCAATAGAAAAAAGACCTATAAAGATAAGTACTCATAATTCTTTATTAAAACTTAAATATTTTATAATAATTTTTTTGGGAATTCTTCTAATTCCATTAGCTATTACCTATGATGTTAATTATAATTTTTATTTAGATTTCAGAAATAATTTAGGAGATTTAGGGGAAAAACCTTTATCTTATTTTTCCCTTTCAGAATATATTTTTGTATTTTTTCCAAATTTAGCAAAAGATATCTTTAATAATGCCAGCTTAGTACCTCTTTTTAAAAATTTTATAGTTTTCTTCATCAGTATTTTTTATTTAATTCTTATAGTTTTATCTGTTTGGTATCCAAGAGTTTATTGTAGATATATTTGTCCCTTTGCAGCATTATCTTCTGTTATAAGTGAGTATTCTTTCCTTAAGTTATCAAGAAGCCCTGTTAGATGTATAGGAAGAACAGAATGTGGTAAATGTGAAAAAGTATGCCCAAAACAAATAAGAATTCTGGATGAGCCTTTTGAGTTTTTTACAGGAAAAGGTGAATGCAACTATTGTCTGAAATGTAAAGAAGCTTGTCCATATAACGCAATAAATGTTAAATTCGGTTAAAAAATTATTATCGAATATAATAAATTAAGAATATTTATCTAAATTTCGACTTAAATCCGATAAATTTTAATAGTGAAATGGCATAATCTTCTTAAGATTTTATTCAATCTTTTATTATGCATATCTTTAAGATAAATACAAAATCACCAGTTTTTTACAGCCATGGATAAACGAACAATTGAACTTTTACAGACACGCATGAAAAGAGATGATGTTGGAATTCATGGTATATTAGATTCTGAAGCTACAAGATACTATGAAGAAGAAAGTGAAGAAATCAGACCTGCTTTCTTTAGAGATGTAGATAGAATAGTTCATAGCAAGGCATTTGCTAGATATATCGATAAGTCTCAAGTATTTTTTGATATTAATAATGCTAATATTACACATAGGTCCCTACATGTTACTTTGGTTTCAAGACTCAGTAGGCAAATAGGTCGTGTATTAAGGTTAAATACTGATTTAATAGAAGCTATTGCTTTAGGACATGATATAGGACATTCTCCATTTGGACATTTAGGAGAAGATATATTGAATGAAATCAGTAATCAATATAATATGGGAGCATTTAGTCATAATGCTCAGGGAATAAGATGGCTTTCACGCTTAGAAAAAAGATTTCCTAATAGACCCGCTAAAGGGCTTAACTTGACTCTACAAGTTCTTGATGGCATTTTATGTCATGACGGTGAAGTAAATGAACAAAAATTAAAACCCATTAAAAGAAATGGAAAATCTTGGGAGGATCATTTTAAAGAATATAATGACTGTTTTCATGAAAATAAAATTAAGAGAATACCTATGACATATGAAGGAATTTCTGTACGTTTTGCAGATACAATTTCATATATAGGGAGAGATATTGAGGATGCCATTTTATTAAAGTTAATAAACCGAAATGAAATTCCTAAAAACTGTATAGAGGTATTAGGGGATACTAATCCGAAAATAATTAATACACTTATAACAGATCTGTTGAATTTCAGTTTAGATAATGATATTATTGGTTATAGTGATGAAATTTTTCAAGCTTTAAAAGAACTAAAAACATTTAATTATGAGAATATATATGTTAGAAGAGATTTAGAAGAGATATCATCTACAAAAACATACTTAGATGAACTAAAAGATAGGTTCTTATTAATTTTTGAAAGATCATTAATAGATTTGGAGGAAGAAAATTATCAAGCCCCCATCTTTAAAGATCATATTGAATATATTGACGATAAAAATTATGCTACTTATTATAAACCACTTAAAAATGATAAAAAGCTAACTTTAATAGCAAGAGATTATATTGCAGGAATGTCTGATAAATATTTTAATGAAATATTTAACCGATATCAAAATAAATCAATTTAACTAAATTGATTCTTGAGAGTATATTATTCTATATTATCTCTATAATAGTAATTTTAATCTCATATTATAATTTTAGATGACTCAACATCCTTATTAAAATAAATGCTTTTAAATTCTTTTATAATCAAATTTGATTATATTATACTAATATCATATTGATATTTTATCATAAAGGGTGGATTACACTAGGAGGATTATTGTAAAAAAGTGTTTTCAGTTTACATGGGGTTTTTTTTCAGTCACACGGGGTTTTAAAAACTAGTTTTTTTTAAACTGATATCTTTTTAAAGTCCTCCAAATCAAGTGTGTGTAATCCAATTAAATTAATATCGATCTTAGTAAATAAATTTATCCTATTTGACAAAAAAATGAAAAATTATTATTTTTTATAAAAAAGAAGTTATTTTTCTGTATTGACTTATTTTTATTCAGATTAAGAAAGTTTTTTAGAGTTATCAGATTAATAATAATCAAATCAGCCCAGTGGTGTAGCGGTCAAGCATCGGGGGCCCTGATAAGTCCAAACATCTACGATCTTGGAGATACCCCTGGACCACGGTTCGAAAAACTCACGAATATATCGTATATCGAAATTCCGTGCTGGGCTAAAACTACTTTTCTAAATATTTAGCAATAGCTTTTTATATTAATAGTAGTTATAATTCAATTTCGAATGAAAAGAATAAATCATACAAATTAGAAATTATACCAAGAAATTATGGGAATCTACAAGGTATGGCTTGAGAAAAATGATTCCTATAAAAAAATCTTAGTTATAGGATGATTATCCATGTCAGGGATTCAGTTTTTTTACCTTTTATTTACAATTTACAGTAATGAAAAAATCAAGAATTGCTTCTTTAAATATAAAAGAAAAGATTGATTTTTATAAACTAATTACATAATAAATAAAAAGTAAAGGTTAAAATTCAATGGATAATAGCAATCGAAAAAGCATATTTATTACTGCCACTTTTTTATTCATAATTATTGGTACTGCTCTTCTTTACTACGCTATTTTTATAAAATCATGAGGAATGACATTTGAATATTTAATGATTCCCGCAATATTTTGTTATATTGGTGCGATAGTTTCCATTGTATTCTACAGAAAAGAAGTAAAAGAAGGATAGAGAGATAAAGAATAAATATTACAAACCAAAAATTCTGAAAAAAATTAAAGATTTTTATTATACTTAATCTGAGAAAAATGATTCCTATAAAAAAACTTTAGTTATTGGATGATTATCCCCGCAAGGGATTCAGATTTTCTTTTCAACCAGTTCTTTTAATTATATGGTATCCAAATTTGGATTTTACTGGTTGGGAAATCTCACCTATTTTCAGCTTCGTGCATGCATTCCAGAACTCTGGAACCATATCTCCTTTAGCAAATTCACCTAAATTACCACCTCTTTTCTTACTCGAACATGTGGAATAATTGCTTGCTAATTCCTCAAATTTTTCACCTGTCTTTAAATCTTCATAAATCTCTTGAGCTTTAGTAAATTTTTCTACTAAAATGTGACTAGCTTTAATTTTACCTCCGCGAATAGGAGCACCTCCTGTTTTAGAACCTCTTCCTTTTGATTGTGATCCTTTTTGAAATCCCTTTCCATATTTATTTTTTCCCATAGAAATTCACCAAAATTGAATATATAATATTCCAAATTTCATTAAATAATTATTATAAATCAAACAATAAATTAAATAGTTTAATTGATTATAAGATACCGGAAATTCTTAATCTCTTCAATGCTATTTATTTCAACAACAAGTTTTTGGAATCCTTGAAGATTTCCATCATAAACCATGAATGTGATACAACTATTATTTACAAAATGTTGATTTTTACTTACTATTTCCTCTATATATTCGTTTTCAATTCTGTTTAATTTCTTTTGAACATATTGCTCATTTGGAGCGACGATGATCATATTACCAATTATATTTTTTGTAATGGGGATTAACTCGCTTGATGAATCGAGACTAGAGGATATATCTTCTGTTGACATCAAGCGTAATAAAGCATCTCGGATCAATTTAGATTTATTATCATAGTGATTTTTTGAAACAAGTTTATTTATAAATTTTTTAAGACTCTCATTAATACTAATGCTAATTATAGGCATTTTTTTATTCCTCTTTGTTTCCTATTTAATAATAATACTAGATATATAGATTTATAAATTTTTTTTTGATAAAATACTATTATAATTTAATAGATCTTGCAATAACATTTCTAAAATTTTCAACATCATTTACTAATTTATCAGCGTCTTCATCACTAATTTTATCATCTTTGCCGTATTTATTCAATTGAGTAAGCCAAAACTCAATTCTACCAAGAATGGCTTCTTTTTCACCTAATACTTTTCGTAGTCGTACAAAAGTATCATGTAATTTGTTTCTTATATTTTGAGCTTTCCATCTTAACATACAATAGTCAGAAATTTCTGCCAAATTTTGGGTAATCGCCATGACATCAATTGTTTTTTCTCGTTCCTCGGATTTAATCTTCCTTATTATATTTATTTCCTCAAATAAAAGCTCTATTATTTTGGCAAGGAAACCAGTGAGTTGACCTGGGTGGTTACACCAAACTCTAACCTCCAAAGACTGATTTGCTTCAGATACATAAACTCGTGTTATAATCCTTCCACCACCAACCTTTGCTTCTGAACAATGCCAACTTTCTGCTTCATATTTACCTTTCGCATCATTGCCTTCGTGAGAAGTTACTGTACTTACTTCAAAACGCTTTATTGTTCTTACTGCCGCTCTAAATGCCAAGCGGGGGTCTAAATCGGCAATTAAAAATGCTCGAGCATCATTAGGAAGATCTGCAATTGCAATTTGAATATCTTCAATTGTAGCTAGACAAGAGACTACCAATGGACATTTTATTTGCACTTCTTTTTTTCTAATATGGACAGTTTTTTTGTCGCCTGATGCTGTTTTATAGATTACATCACCACCTATATTCGATATTCCACATTCTTTTGGTTCCAAATAGAAATCAACGCCCCTAGAATTTTTAGCTTCAATAACTGGTATATTAATTAAATGATCCTTAGCTTTATAACTAGTTGGTACGTCCAGGAGTACTTTGACTGAGTTTATTGCCATATTGCCCTGATTGCGGATGACTACTTTATAGTGTAATTGTCCTCCAATAAAATCGTATTCACGAACTACTTCAATTTTCCCACCATCAGTAGGGTCTTTAGTTATTTTCTGTTTTGATTGAGCTTTTACCTCCATTGGTACACTGTAAGCTACAAATGTTCTCTTTGACATATCAATATATCCATCAATATCACCTCGAGCAATAATCTGCGCTAAATTCTCTTCAATACTTGATTCAGTTACTCCTAATCTATTAGATAATTCTCTTAAAGGCATAGTTCTGTATGCTCGAGCAAGTTCTTTTATTTTTTTCTCCATATATTTATTTGTCATAAATTCTCTTCTTTGTGTAAAGAGTCCTTTTATTGAACCTGTTTTAATAAGTTCATGAAGGCTTTTTCGTGCTAACTCAACAGCAATTTTCAATTTAGTGGCTAGTTTTGAAAGCTCAAATAATCCCGCCTCTTTAGAAAAAAGTTTGATATCCTTATTAATCTGATCTGCTGTAATAATTTCATTTCCACGATCTGCAAAAAATCCATTTATGGATTTTGTCCTCATTATATTAACGCAAAATGATTTTACAAGTTCTTTTGGAATATGGAAATTATTAGCAAGTTCTTTTAAAGAGGCCCTTCCTTTAGCTTTAATTTCTTTAATTAAATTATCTAGGATATATTTTTGAGTATAATATGTCTGTTTATCTAATGAGAAAGAACCTTTTATTTGGAATTGATTAATTAATTTATAAATCACCTTGAGAGCAATTTCAGAACTCATGTCAAGCATTATTCCTAGATCTGCTACCTTTATTATACCTTCACTCTGAAACTTTGCTAGTACTTTTTTCCGTATTTCGGTGGAGATATAATAAAACATCTGGTTTTTTTGATCAACAATTCCATAAATTCTTTCTTCTTCCATATATTTATTGATGAATTTGATCATTTGATCTGTTGAAATATTAAATGAATTAATAATTGTTGAAAAGTTAATTATCGGAGCTCTTTTTAATAGATCCAAAAAGCATTTAGGACAGATTTCCCTCCCTATAATATGCCTCAATTTCTTACTACATAATATCATTTTATTTCCTCTCATAAGGTTATATCTTATTGCTTCTCTAGCTAATTTTTCTTTTGAGGGAAAAAATAAGCCTGGTGTCTTTAAATATGAATTCCATGCTTCCGGGCATTCGGTGTTAGTACATTCCAAATAGTATTGACCTGAAGATAATCGTTCTAATCTTAGAACATGTTTACAAACAGGACATTCACTATTTTCTATAACTGTACACTTATAATTTCTTTCTAATGCCTTTACTTTTGAATAGAAAAGATTGTGCTTTCGACATTCATGAGTTTCTGTGGTTGCTATATGATTGATACAAAAACTCGATTTACATTTTTCACAGGTAAAGTCAATTCTTTGGCTTTCACAGAATAAACATTTCATAGTTCGAAATAAAATTTTTATTTTTGAATCTATATTATATTTAAAAAAAAACTTGCTTAATATTTTATTGGGAGTCCAATTTATTTTTTTATTATCAATGGAATTTTCTATAGGCTTTTAAATTTTGCAATTATATTGTGAGAGATATTTCTGAAATAAACTAAAAAGTAGATTCTGGGAACATATAAACCCCTAAAAATGATAAGATCATAATTAAAGTATTAACTAATATTATTATGACGAACATAGTTATTAATGTCCAGTTCCTTTTTGATGAAGTAGATTTCATAATTTGAGATGTCCCGTGTTTAGCTAAAGCTAAAGGAAATAATCCGATAAATGTACCTAATGAAAAATAAAACACAGTAAAAATTCCATCAATAAATCCCCACCAAGCACCTAACGAATATGTTAAACATTGAGAATAAATAAAAAACTCAAAAATACATGGAGCAAATCCTGCTAATATTCCAAATAAATAAGGAGTCTTCTTTTTTTCCCAGTTAAATTCAAAAATTTCATCTTTTCTTTTTGAATGAGGCATATAACCCTTACTTGTATAAAATAATAACAAAATAAATCCTGCAAACATAGATGTCATAGCTCCAAAAAAGTTAATTATATTAGGTGGTATTTGATGTATTCCTGGTATCAAAAGGCGAGGAATAAAACTTATTAAAATAGTGATAGTAGCAAGTACCATATTTGAAGTCATTAAACCTAATCCATAAAGCACCAAGATATAAACACTTTTTTTAAGAGTTTTTGAGATACCAAATGACCAAAAAAAAAATATTGCTTTATCCTCACAAGGCATTAGAGTATGAAGAATTCCCAAAGTAAAAGCTGGAGCAAAAATTAGTAATAATGGCTGAGGATAAAATTCTAACATTTTTGTTTTAAATTTTAGTTTGATGATAAAATATCGGATTTTATTATCTGTTTATATATCTTCAATTATCATATTTAGAATTTATTATTATTTATGGGCATAACTTTTATTAAACAACATTTACAATTGCTATAAAATAATAGTAATAAAAAGATAGTACTCGCAAAATTAAATGGAAACCAGTCTTGAATAAGAACCCATACTCCAAAAAAAGCTAAATCAAAGAAATTTAAGAAGAAAAAACTAGGTTTATTGAATTTTCTTGTTAAATCTGATCTTCTTGGTAAATTAAATATGATAATTATCAAAAGAGGTGTTAGAATCAAGAGGTGATGATCCCAAGAATCAAAATATCCAAGAAGCATAATTAAAATTCCAAAAGTATATCCATAAATTAAAGAATAATTCTCAAATTTCCTCATTATATAGAAACTGAATCCTATTCCACCTAAAATAATAATAATAATTAGAAAAATTGGTAATTGAAAACTTAATAATTGTTCTTGCGAAAAACCTATAACTATAAAGAAATTTTGAATGAGTTTGGTTATACTAAATGAGTGATTTACAATCACAGTATCCTCTCCAGTAAGGTTTACATCTAAAAATCCTTTTAATAATTCAGGATACATTAAAAACACCAAAAAATTTAGTGATACTGGTATTAGAAAACCAATTAAACGAATTATTGACTTAAAAAATTTAAGTTCAAATTTCTTTTGCTCTAAATCAAAATGAATAACCATTAAAAAAGGGATTAAAAAGATAGTAATAGGTTTAAATAATATACTAATCCCTAAAATAATACTAGCTATCAAATTATACTTAGTATCTTCAAATTTTAGGAAGAGGTAAAGTGATACTAAAATTAAAAGAGTAATATATAGATTAATTTGTCCTAAAATATAATTAAATATGTTAGGTAAACCCATTAAAAACATGCTAATATACAATACAATTCTTTTATCCTTTTGTTCATGGTCTTCACTTCTAATGAGAATAATTAATTTATAAAGAACAAAACAGATTATAATATTCAGTATCAGATTAATGAAATTAAATATGATAAATCCTAAATCAAAACCCATTAAATAAAAAGGGACAAAAAAGATAGCTGATATTGGGAAATATCTGAATGGCCAATCGGAAGTATAATAATCGTTATTATAAAGTTCATTCACATTATTGATGAAAACTTTCCCTCCTTCATAATATACTAAAAAATCATTTCTATTTCTTAAAAAAAACAGAGTTAAAATTAAAGATAATATAAAGTAAAATATATTAATTAATATAGCATAACGAAAAATCTTGTATTTCCATAAGTCCCTAAACATTTTTTTTATTCTATTAATATTATTTCTCATGCTCAATCTTTATCTAACTTTTTTACTTCTGAGAGATTTCTCTTTTTTTTCATTATTATAAATATTGTTAATCCTAAAAGAAATACCGATACCAATCCAATTAATGTAGGTATAACATAAACAGGTAAAGAATCTAAATTAAAATCTAGAATTACATAAAAATGCCCTATATAGAGTTTATATGAATTTAGTACTCCTTGATCATTATAGATTGCGATAATTTTAATATCTTTTGAGGGAACTTCAGGAGAAATTGCATTTTCTACAATATTAACATTTATAGTAGGCAACACTCTATTGTCTACCTCATACCAATCAGTAAGATTTAATCTACCAATATATTCACCTACAGGAATAGGAAACCAAAATGGTACTAGAGATGAATATTCAGAAAAATTTATCATTTCAGAGTAATCATTTGGATTGGAAAAAAATGTAATTTGGGAATCACTGTCTTTAACACCCCAATCTTTTCTATTATTCCACACCCATATGCTAAAATTAAGATTTATAACAGATTCATAAATTTCTATGTTATTGATTCGCCATTTCATACTTTTACCTTTACTTAAATTTTTGAAAAAACCTATATCATCCCATTCTTCACCAAAAATACTAGTCATTTCCATTTCATTACACACATTGCATTTCCATGTCAATTCTTGACCATTTTGTACGCCCATACTATAGGTACTAGCGTTTACATATAAAATCCCGTAATATAATGATAACAAAACAAATATAAAATTCAATAAAATAACCTTCCTCTTCAAAAGATCTCATCTCCTTTTTTTTTTCTCTCTTCCTGCTTTAATAGACTATATTTACTTATTCCATAGAAAGATAGAATCAAGAAAAAAGTAGGTATAAGATTATATGGAAATAAGGGATATATAAGGTACCAAATACCTACAAATGCAAGATCAAAAAAATTAAAGAAAAATAAATTTAATTTTATTGAACTAGTTATTTCAGAGTTACGTGGTAAGTTAAAAATTATTATAATTAAAATGGGTGTTAAATTAAGCAAATGATGATCCCATGAATCAAAATAAGCTAATAACATAATTAATATTCCAAAAGCATAACCATATATAATAGAATCCTTTTCTAATCGATTTATAATAAAAATGAAGAATCCTAAACCTCCAACTATTCCAATTACTCCTAATAACACAAACATTTGATTAAAAGGAATATTGTAAAAATAACAAAAGTTGGTGATTATTTTAGTTATACTAAATGAAAAATTTAGAGCAATTGGATTATTACCTGTAAAATTCGTATCAAGAAAACCTTTCCATATACTAGGGATTAGTAAAAATAGAATGAAATTAAAAAATATTGGTATAATAACTCCTATTAATCGAATTGTAGTTTTAAAAAAATCAAATCTTATTCTTTTATTCTCCAAATCAATATTAAGAATTATCAAAAATGGTATCAAGAAAAAAGCTGTAGGTTTTATAATAATACTTATTCCTAGAATAATACTTCCAAATAATTGCCATTTTAATTCTGTATATTTAAGAAAAATATAGAGAGAAATTAAAATAAAAAAAGTGATATAAAGATTTATTTGACCATATATATAATTTAGTATATGTGGTAGCCCCATTAAGTAAATAGATATATATAAAATAACTCTTTTATCATCTTTTTCATGATCTTCATTTCTTATTAATAATATTATCTTGAAAAGGATAACACAAATCAGAAAGTTGAGGATTAAATTACAAATATTAAAGATTATAAATGCCACTTGAAAATTCAAAAAGGAAAATGGGATAAAAAATAATGCTGAAAATGGTAAATATCTAAAATCCCATAAATAATAATTTTGATTGTACAGATTCTCAATATCATTGATAAAGATATTTCCTGCATTATAAAAAATTATAAAATCATTTTTTTCTTGAAAAAAAGCAAAAAAAAGAATTATTGAAAGAATAAAATAAAAACTATGAAGGATTAGAGCATACCTAAATATTTTTTGTTCCCATAGATCCTTGATTTTATGAATGATATTGAACTTTAAATTCATTTAACCAATATAAAATTTTAATTTTAGGTTGTTAAATTAAATTACTTTTAATATAAATTAAATTATGTAATATCCTATATTAAAAAGCTCTTCTAAAATATTCTAATTATAAAATCGAATTTAACAATTAAGGAAATTCTCACTATTTCTTTCTATTTATTGAAAAATCTTTCTGAAAAAAACCTGATTTAAGAATTTCATTCTTCCTTTCACTAAAGTCTGAGAGAATTTCAAATGGATAATAAATTTTTGTGTCTTTTTGATAATTTAATACTCTTTTTCTAGTTAAATATATCGAATATTCTGAAATATCACACCCTATCCATCTCCTCTTTAATTTTTCAGCCATTAATAAAGTTGTACCAGAACCGCAAAAAAAGTCAGCAACTAGATCTCCTTCATTAGATCCTATTTTAATAATTCTTTCAAGTAACTTATGGTGCTTTTGAGTAGGAAAACCTGTATATTCTTTTGAAGCGGGTTGTAAACAAGGTATTTTCCAAACATCATCCATTTTTTTGTCTGTAACAATTCTATATATAACATGTCCATTCTTATCTTTAGCATTTTTTAAGACTCCATTTACCATCTCTCTTTTTAATTGTTTTCGAGGCTCTTTTCGAGGTATCCTAATTTGATTGAAAGTATAATTATTAGATTTTGAATATACTAAAATTGTATCATAGGCTCTTGGTAGATTTTTCTTTCCTGCTGAATATTTGTTATAATAATACCAGATAATAGTATTTACAAATCTTCTCTCTCCAAAAATTTCATCAAGAATTAATCTAATATAATGATTTGCATGCCAGTCTGAATGAATAAATATTAATCCTTTTTTTGATAGCAATTCTTTGAATAAAATTATTCTTTCATATAACATATGTAAGTAGGAGTCTAAATCTCTGTCCCAATGGTCATAATATGCCATAGAATCATAAAAATTATCTTGTTCTTTTATTTGTATGTGATAATTAGTTCCTGAGAAGAAAGGGGGATCTATATAAATTAAATCGATTTTTTCGCTATAATTTTTTAACAAAAAGCTTAAAACTTTTACATTATCTCCCCAAAAAATTTTATTTCTCCAAAAATTTAAATTTTTTACATTTTCACTTTTTTCATCGAAATTAATTCCATGATATTCAAAAGTTTTAAAGTAATCTGGAGAAAATTCTTTTAGATCCTCTAATTTAAAAGTTGTATCTCTTTTATTTTTCCAGATTAATTTTACCATTCTAATAATAAAAAAAAATTATGTAGTTAATCGCCTGGTTGAAGTAAAAGTTCATCAAATTCTCTATCGCTTAAGAAACCTTTGTGAATCATAATATCTTTAATTTTTTCAATAAGTTGGGGTGCTCCTTTAGCTTCTGCAATCTTTTCTTCAAGAGTGGACACTTTTTGCTTTAATTCTATAAGTTCTTTTTCCTTCGCGTCTATTTCTTCTTTAAAACTTTCTGTTTCTACATATTTATCTGAAACTGATGTCTGTAATTCCTTTTTTACGCTCTCAAGTTCATTTTCTCGTTGTTGTAAATTTGCTTTAATTTCTTCTATTTCTTTTTCAAACTTAGTTTTAAGTTCACTTTCCCCCTTTTCTAGTATTTCAATCTTAATAGTAGCTTCTTTCAACTTATTATCCAAATCCTCTACCTTTGAAGTAGATTCGGTTATTTTGTTTTCTAAATCCGATTTTGCGGTTTTTAACTTATTAATTTCAGCATCCCCATAAAGCTTCTCATCTTTTACCCTTTCATAGTTTTTATTACTTTCCATAAACTTACTATTTATTTCTTCTAATTTATTATTAACCTTCGTTAATTCTTCTTTTGTTGTCTTTAATTCATTTGAAGTATTTTCTAAATCTTTCTTTTTTTGAGCTAATTGCTTTTCAATACTATTGACTTTTGATCTAAGATCCAGCAAAAATCTCCCTTCTACAGCTAGCTTCTTTTCTGGTTTTTCTTCTGCTTTTGCCCAATCAATTGAAATTTCTCTTTCACCTTTACAATTTTTGGTAATTTTTATTTTTTTGATAATTGTAATTTTGTATCATTATATATTTGTTTACTTAAAATTGATTTTATATAAGATTTACATCACAATATTTAATATAAATTAGAGAAAATGAAGTATAAATAATTTTTTAATCTTCTATTTCTTTTAATAATGGTTCAAGCTCCTTATCTGATAAAAATCCTTTTATTTCTAACAGATTCTTTATTCTATCTATGATTTTAGATGCATTAATAATTTTTGATACTTTCAATTCAAAATCATGTAATTTATTAATCTGTTCTTCAGTATTCTTTTTCTCCATATTTATTTCGTTTTTAAGATCTTCAATAATTTCAAGTTTTTGATTTATTTTATTCTTGTATTCTTGAATTTCTTCATCCTTATTTAAAAGCTCTTTAGCTTTATTTAGAATATCTTCTTCCTTAATCTGAATTTCTTTATTTTTCTCAAGGATTTTTTGATCTATATTTTTTGAATTCTCAACCATATAATTTAATTGCTTTTCAAGATCTGAAACTTTAGTCAATGCATCAGTGAGTTTATCACTCAAGTTTGAGTTTTCCTTTTTCACCTTTGTAAATTCAATATCTAAGAGTAGCTTTTCCTCCTTAATTTCATCCAAAGATTTTCTAGCAGAAGATCTTCTTTCTGTTAGTTCTGTTAAACTGATTTCTCGACCACTCAATTTTTCCTTTGTTATATTTAACTCATTTTGTGTTTTTTCCAATAATCTTTTGTTCTTTTTTAATTCGGATTCTAAATCCTCTATTTTAGCTCTTAGTTCTAGAAGAATTTTTCCTTCTGTAGAGAACTTCTTTTCAGGCTTCTCCTCAACTTTAACCCAGTCAATTGAAATTTTTCAATCACCTTTTAATCGTAATTCTTGAGAATATTTAAACTATTTATAATATTTCATAAAAAAAATTTTTTTTAATAACAAAAAATTGATTGATTAAAAGCATATAGTTTTATCTTAGAATTAATGGCTAAAATTACCTTCGGGACAGCAGGATTCTTTTATAAGGATTGGTTCGGTTCATTTTATCCGAAACAGCTAGAAAAATCCCAACTTTTAAGATATTTTTCTGAATCTTTCAATATTGTCGAAATTAATTCAACATTTTACAATTTACCATCTCTAGAAATGGTGATAAACTGGTACAATCGTGTACCAGATAAATTTCGGTTTGTAATTAAAATATGGCAAAAAATAACTCATGAACTTAATGAACCTGAACTTGACAATAGAATACAAGAATTTTTTAGTCGACTAATTCCTTTAAAAGAAAAAATATTTGGAATCCTTCTTCAATTTCCACCATGGTTTAAATTCACAGAAAAACATTTTGATCAATTAATTTTTTTAATCAAAATTCTTCCATCCCAATATAAATACATAATTGAATTACGAGATAATTCTTGGTTTAATACTAATGCGTTTCTAAATGTGATTGATGGACAAAATTTAATACTTGGAACTACTTATATGCCAAACATTAAGCCATATTATTTGCAAAATCAAAATTTTTATTACATTCGGCTGATAGGAGATAGAATACTTACAGAATTTAATCGAATTCAAAGAAACCAAAAAGATCTAATTGATAATTTCATAAAAAGAATTCAAATATTGAAACAAAATCCAAGGATCTATGAAATATTTATTATTGTTAATAACCATTTCCAAGGTCATGCTCCTGAGTCAATCAATATAATTAAACAGAAGCTAGGATTATCATATCACGGTTTTAATGATCAAAAAAGTATAATTGATTTTATCAAATAATTAACCATCATTTATTATCGAAGAATAAGAAAATTTTAAATAGATTTGATTTAACTATTTTTTTATGGATTTTATTGATAATTTAAAGAAGTTAAGTAAAAATTGGAGATTATTAGTTGTTGTAATTTGGCTATTAGTCGGAGTAGCTATTATACCTTACCCCGATCCTATTGTTTCTTTGATTGGTATTATTATATTTTTCCCATTTTTAGTTTTTTTAATGTTCTTATTTTTACTTTCTCTGGTTTCTAAAAAAAACATCTTTGAATTTCCACCCTGGAAAGTAATGTTATTTCTATTAATATCACTACCTATTATGTTGTTAATCTCAATAATTCTAATAGTTTTATTCTTAATTTCAGTCATTAGTTATTTCATATTTACATCTTGGTTTATCTTGTATGGTTGCTTTTTAATGGGAAGACAAGTTGATAATCAAGTCTCTAAAGCGTCTAGAGCAAAACCATTCCTAAGAACCATCATTTTTATAGGTGGATTAGCAGGGTCTTTAGCTTTATTATTCTTGTTTATAATAACCCCTAGATTAGTAGATTTATCCGTTATAACAGAAACTCCAATAGTGTTTCCTTGGTATTTAAATCTAGTTTATATAATAGTTGGTGGAATTCTTATTGGCTTAGCGATTATTGTCATTGTATATAACTTTAAAAAGATTTTCAATGGATGGTTTGGAATTTTTGCATTACTAGTTACTTTCTATACACTTTTTTTAGCACTTAAGATTTATTTAGGAATTGTAGATACAGAACCTCGAGCAATTGGGTCTATTTGGGCTTATATTGCAGTAATTGTTCCTGATATGTTTATTATCTTTTACTCTCTAAGTACTCTTATGGGTTCTCAAGCAGAAATGCTGAGTAAGAGAGTAAAGAGATTTGGACTTGACACTATAATAGTTTGGTTAATCTTATCTAAAGTAGCTTATGAATTCATACATTATTTTCCATATGATCTTTTAAATGAGGTTCCAATACCTTGGATTCAATGGTTTGCAAGAATAGATAACGATATGGTAAACCTAATAAAGGATATTGCTGTATTAGGCTTTTTTATTCTGCTTCTACTTATTATTGGAATATATGAAATAAGGAAATATTCTAAAGATAAATCAAAACTAGAAGAAGGTATTAAAGATGAGATGCAGGAAATAGCACATTCTGAGACTATTCTCAAAGAAATTGAGTCTGATAATAAAGAGTCTGAGGTAAATAAACAAGAAACAGATATTATTGAAATAAATAATACTGAATTTTATAGAAAAGAAGAATCTGACAATTAGAGTAATAACAAAACCATTTAAATTAGAACCCTTACATATATTTTATTGATTTTTTTTAATATATTTTCTCTTATGTTCTAGGCAATTGATTATGAATAAATCAAAAAACTCTCATAGATTAATAGTTTAATAATTAGTTTTATTAAAGACTAATTCAAAAAATATCATACTTAATCTATAATCCGTGTTTGATATGAGTAATTTTGAAATTAATTCTGAGGAAATCTTTCTTAAGAAATTTGAAAAGTTAGCTTTAAATATTGAAAAATTGACAGATGAAATTTCGAAAATGAAATCAAAATTAGATAAGAACTATAAAATTAATAGAACTTTCGGTTTAAAAACTGTCAGAAATTCTGAACCCTTAGACTTTGCCAGAGATGTCATGGGAATTGGAAGTCCCACTAAAAGATATCTTATGTCATTAAGAGCAGTAACTGAAGAATGGAAAGGAAGAAAGAATGATATTCTTATTACAATTAGACAGCAAGAGAAAGAAACTCATATGGATTTAAAAGCTCTTGGGATTAGAATTCCAATAAGTGATATTAAGAATATTCGTGTCTTGTCTAAACAAATACTCTCACTATTATATATCTCATGCGAATTACGTGGAATTGCAATTAATGAAATCTTAAGAGATATCTTAACAGAAATAAATGAAGAAGGAACTAAGATGGTTCAGGAAATTAAGCAAAAAATGGTATTTTAGGTTCTAATCAAATTTTACAGAATATTATCCTCTCACTTCTGAGTTAAACTAGTAAAGAGACTTGTTTATTACTTACAAAAGTTCGTGAAACGATGATTTCACGAAGATCATCTCAAAAATCTAATTTTTTCAATATCTTAAAAGTAAATTAAAATAGGTTTGAGAAGGTATAACTATAAATTGAGTTTCTTCTTAAGTTATAATATTAAAATCCATAAAATTATTTAGTTAAAAGATGAAATCAATTCCAAAAGCAAATACCATACTATTATTAATATTACTTACTTTATTCTTAATCTTATCAATAAACAACTCTATTTATTCTATTAAAACCACTAAAAATTTTGAAGATGATAACAAAAATTCTTTTTTAGAAAAAAGAAATATAAAACTTTCTGATAGCTTAGGAAGAATTTATATCAATAATAATTGGTCTGAGGCTAAAGATGCTGGAATTTGTTCAGGTGAAGGTACTTATTCCAATCCATATGTTATTGAAGATTTAGTGATTAATGGAGGAGAAACGGACAGAGGTATATATATCACAAATTCTAGTAATTATTTTAAGATTAATAATTGTACAATCTTCAATTGTCTAGGGGGGATCGTTTTAGAGAATGTTAATAATTCCCAATTAATATATAACAAATTATACGATAATATATGGGGAGTTGCCTTATTTGCTTGTTATAATAATAATTTTTCACATAACAATATTTTTAATAACGATGATAGGGGACTAATTGTATACTATTGTTATAATAATACCTTTTCAGAAAATAATATCTATAATAATTTTATAGGGCTGTTCTTTACTAATTGTTATAAAAATAATATTTTAAAGAATAATATTTCACAAAACTTTAAGTTTTTCGTTGATAGCATCACAATAGACGGTAGTAATCTTTCAGGAATAGGAATCGATTTAATGAATAGTAGTTCTAATTTCATTTCGGAAAATATTGTAAACAACAATTATGATGCAGGTATAATTTTATCGTTTAGTAATGATAACGTAATAACTAAAAACACTATTAATAATAATAGAAGGGGAATTTGGTTATCTTATAATTGTAATAATAATATTATTTCAAGGAATAAATTATTTGGAAATGATGAGTGTATCATAGAAGAAAATAGTATAGGAAATATTATTGAAAATAACAATTGTGACAATGAATCGATTCTAGGATATTATCCTTTTTTAATAATTAATGGGGTTATTGTTATTACAATCATTTTAGGTAAAAAATTAAAAAAAAATAATTAAAGATTTCCCATTATTTCTTTTGCAAAATTGCGAGCGTTTTCTACTTCTTGTTCATTCGGATGTCCAACTGTTGCATCTCGCATTTTTCCAAACTGTTGAAGTCTAGGATTATCTACTTTTAAGAGCATATCTGCTACTTGTTGGGCAAGTACTCCTTGACAATTATAAATGCCGACCATATCCGAATCATCGGCACATTCTTTGCATTTACCTAATAAGGGTTCAATGAATGGGGTTCCTAGAGGAGAAGCGTGAGTGACAAAAAGCGCTATTTTTCGATTTTTTGCTTTCGTTTCAATGAACTTTGACGCTATTTGTGGTGGTCCCATTTGATGAATGGGAAAACCTATAAACGTAAATCCATAATTCTCCAAACTTTCAACTTCATTTAAAGGTTTAATTTCTTTGTCTCCTGAAATTGTTTCATATATAGCTTCAGCAATCTTTTTAGTATTGCCTGTTTGTGACATATAGGTTACAAGAGTTTTCATTCTTTTCAACTCTAATTTTAGATTTTAGAATTGTTTATTTGTAATCTTTTTTTTCCTTTATAATTTTTTTAATTTTCTTTTTGACTAATTTTTAAATTCGTTTTTTAAACTAAAATCAAGGTTTAATAATATTATATAATAAAAAGTTGAATTACTCTGATTACTGTGCGAATAGACAATACAACAAATTTTAAATTTTATCAAATATAATTACAAGGGATGGATTTCTTATTTTATGCTACTTATAGTTCTCCATTTGATACTTTTACAATTATCTGGAAGGAAACCGATTCTAATTTACAAATCCAACGAATATTTCTTAGTGATCCTGAGATTAATTCTGAAATTAAAGCTCGAGAATCATTTAAACAGATTAAAAAAGGATTAAACTCATCAATTAAATTGCTAGGTGAGCAAATTCAGTATTTTTTGAGAGGTGAACGGGTAGAGTTAAAACTTGATTTTCTTGATTTCAGTAAATGTTTTGATATTCAAAAGGAGGTACTATTAGCAGAATATAAGATACCAAGAGGGTGGATAAGTACCTACAAAAGAATTGCTGATCATATTGGCTTATCTAAAGGCGCTCGAGTTGTTGGAAACGCTCTAGCTAGAAATCCATTTCCCATTGTCATTCCATGTCATCGAGCAATTAAAACAAACGGTGAACTTGGAGGATATCAAGGTGGGATAAAGATGAAACAAAGATTATTAGAAATAGAAGGAGTTAAGATTTCAGAGAAAGGGAGAGTCATTACAGATAGAATTTATTACTAGTTATCTATAATAAAACTGATAGGTTGTTAAAAAAATATGAATTAAATGACATTATTTTTAATATACTATACCATTACTTATCATTAAAATAAATCATTGTAAGTTTTTTTAACTTTCAAGTGCTATTTATTATAATCACATACTAGTGGTAATTGCTTATTGGACGCTTTCAACTTACATCAGTGAAATTCAAAGATCTAACACCAATTATCTTAGTCATGCTTTTACTTTTTGTTTCGACAGCATGTGCTAATATGCTAATCCCTAGTTATGCTGTAATTCAACAAGAGTTTAATATACCTGAAGCGTTAATAGCAATTCCAGATGCTTTTTTTGTTTTAATTAGTGCTTTTTTTGCTTTATTATGGGGATATTGGGCAGATCGAGTTGATCGAGGGAAAGTACTTCTAGTGGGCGCCTTTTCATGGACGATAGGAATGATATTAACTGCGTTTTCTTCTACATACTATATGTTATTAATATCAAGGGTGTCAAGCGGAGCGGGTTTAGGATGTGTATTACCAATCGGATATTCAGTTATTTCTGATGCAATACCTGCTGAAGAAAGATCTGGTTGGTTTGGAACATTAGCAATCTTAAGTTCCATATCCAATGGTGCAGGACAGGGTTTATCTTCCTTTCTTGGTCCTATTTTCACATGGCGATTTCCTTTTCTTCTTTTATCTGGAATAAGTGTTATTGTAATTTTTATTCTGTTTTTTGTCAAAATCCCTAAGCGTGGAGCAGGTGAAGATGAGCTGTTGGAATTGATTGAATTAGATTTAGAATATAGCTATCGAATTTCAAAAAAAGATCTGGGATTTATCATAAAAAAGAAAACAAATCTTTATTTGATCGTCCAAGGTTTCTTTTCTATAATTCCTGGTACAGTTTTGGTATATTTTATGACTTCAATGCTGACGTTACAATATTTTAACCAAATACCTATAGAAATCAGATTGCAAACAGCCGCAATATTTGCTGGAATGATTGGAGTTGGATATCTTCTTGGAAATGCTGTATTTGCGCGCTTAGGGGATATATTATTTCGGCGAAATAAAAAAAATAGAGTTAGACTAGCTACTGTATGTTTGATTTTTTCAATTCCTTTTTCTATTATATTGCTCCTCTCATTAAGACCTATAGATCCAACTGTTTTAGGTATTGCTTATCCAGATCCAATTCCTACTGGTGCCCTATTTTCTTACATTGTACGAACAATTAGTCAAATATTCGTAGCTTATCCAAATTATATTATTTTTTTCTTTTTTGCCTTATTGGCTTCAATGTTAGGTGCTGGTCCTGTTGCTAACCGAAATGCGGTTATGATTGATGTAAATATGCCAGAACATAAAGGAACTGCTGCTTCTTTCTTTAAGTTATCCGAACAAATTAGCAAAGGTGTTACATTGCTACTGTCATATTCTCTTATTTTTTTATTGGGAAGTACTTTTAATATGATCTTTTTTAGTATATTCTTTTGGTTCCCTGCAGCTATATTTTGGCTTTTAGCTAGCAGAAATGTAGAAAAAGATATGTCTTATAAGTCAAGAATTCTTTCTGAAAGAAAACAAGTTAGTTTAATTGATTATATCTTTGAATTAGAAATTCAAATGGATAGAGGTATTCAAAAAGTACAAGATTCGAAATATTATATTAGGACTAATCAAAATAAATTTAATAAGCTAATGAATGACGCTTTAAAAATTTTTAAATTCTGTGAACATGAGGGAGAAACTCGTAGTATTACAAATATAGAAAAAAAGGCTCATATTATGTATTTGAGAGTTTTGCTTGTTAGGCAAGAGACGAATAATATCTATAAAAAGCTTAGTAATGAAAATATAACGTCTCAAGAAACCCTTCAGCTAAGATATGAATTAAAAAAAATTTATGAGAGAATTAGCGAATATGAAAAAAGTACATTCGGTGAAATTCAAACTTATTATGAAGATGCTTATTTAAAAATTATTGAAGCTAGACTCAATAGTACCAATCATTTGATAAAAGGGTTAAATAAGATAGATGAAGCAATTAAAATCTATGAACGTGTGAAATATTTATTGAATGAAAGACTTGAAATTGTCGAAGAAAAACCAGATTTATCAGAAGAAGAATCAATTGTGCGTGATAAGGAACAAGAATTATTGGATAAATGCACCAAATCATTAAATGCTACTATTAAATTAAGAGAAGAAGTAGAAAAAGCTTTCAACAAATTAAAGGAAGAAGATATACAAATGGAAGATATCAGAAAAATATCTGATCTTACCCAAGAGTATAATGTTAAAATTTATGATGTAATTGTTGACACTTTTCAAGATGATAAAAAAACAAAAAAAGTACTTATTGATACATTAGGTAAAATTGAAAATATTTTTACGTTATATGAAAAGTGGAAAGAAACTGATTTTGCTGTTTTTTAATAGATATTCAATTATTAAATTCGCATCTTAGTAATTCTTGCATCATTAGTTTTTCCTCCCCAGAAAGGATCTTTGATGTTTTACCTCTATTATATGCATAATCAGGGGAATCTGGATTAAAACATAAATTAATTAATAAAATTAAACAATTTCTAACTCGTATTGCATCTGATATTTCTTTATCGAGATCATTCATCAATTGAATTAAAGCCTCATATCTTTTTATTTCAGAATTTTCACAAACATCCAATATCTTGTCGATGCAGTCCGCCATTTTAAAAATAAATTTCCGAATTCTCCTACGAATTTAATTATTTCTGAAGTGCTTAAGCTGATAGATAAAAAATCATATATTTAATTGTATTCATTGTCTATTTTCTCATGGGAAAAAAAGTATTTAAAAGACTTATATCTCTATTATGGATTCTTGATTTCAACAAAAATTATACCCATTCTTTTTGGAAATATTCCAATCCGATCACCATCTTTTATTTCTTTTTTAGGAGTAGAATATATATTATTAACAAAAATGTGACTAATTTCCTCCTTATTAATTCCAAATTTGTTTAAAAGATCTGATACTGTAGAAATCCCCTCTATTTTAATATCGATACTACTTGGAATTCCAATACTATAGCTTGATTGAATTATCTTTTCCCTCAAATCGCCATATAATTTTAGCTTTATTGTCACACAATATTACCTTAATATTTATGAACTTATGAATAAAATAAGCCAAAATTAATATATTATTTACTTTTATAGATTAAAAATGCATTCTTAATCATATATAAATTACTTCCAATTGAAGAAAAAAGTTATTTTTGGAAATTATATGAAAAGATTTAACAAAATTATGCTTAAAAATCATACCTCAATACTTTGTACAAAGTCTTCAATCGTTTGTTCCAAATCAACAATGTCATCTACATCTTTTATATCAGCACTTGCTAACTTTCCAAGGAACTCTTTCAGCAATTTTTCTTTAGTTTTATCGGTAGGGAACAATAAACTGGCCTTGTAATGCTCCCAATCAAGGATATTAGTAAATACCAAAAACAGTATCTCAACGTGCGAATAATCAATTAAACCCTGTAATTTTTCTTTAGTTATCATTATTTGGGTATGATCTGTATAGAAATCTGAAAGATCATCATAATAATTTGTTAATCTTGCGATGTTCTGTAATTGTGTTTGGAGTGCTGCTTGATTAATCGGGCTATTCTCATCTTTGTACATGATATCAAAATACGTATTGATAAAGTCTTTTAATTTTTGAAGCTTCTGCTGAAACATACGCGTTTTTACTATACGTTCAAACATTGGAGATTCTTTATAACGGTAAAATTTAAGCTCGAATTTAACTATATCTAGTATATCGAAGAACAGTTCGCGTATGTCTATTGCTTCAGCCATCTTATCACCAATTCGGTTAATCAGCTCAAATTTTGGAATGAATCAACCCATAATATAGGTTTTAAAAAAAAAAAATTTATAATTACAAATTTAATTAAATTCTACAATATATATATTTTTTGAATAAAATCTGAATTTATAAGAAGTTCTAAACTTATAAATTTTTCATATCAAATTAATAGGATTAATTTTAATTTATATTAGAAATAGTAAAAAAAGAGATTCAATGGAATTCCTCTGGAATTCCTCGTTCTTAATTTCCTTTTTTGAGGACTTAAGAGCATTAAGTACAGTATCATGTCTTATGCATAAGAGAATATATCATATCTCTAATGTTTTTAAAACACACAGAACAGAAAAAAATCGAAATTTTCAGCGGACATTCAAAAACCCAAAATTGTTCATTAAGATTTTGATTCAATCTTCGACATTTCTCATCTTCATAAAAATTTTCATTCTTTCTTAATTCTGATTTTTGATTTTGTATTTTTGTTGTTCACTCACACTTACTTCTATCAATAGAACTCTAAGATTATTCCATATTCTTCTCAAATAGGAGTTTTTTATAATTATAATTCGCTTTTTTTTCAAAACCATCATAAGCTTTAGTATCTTTCTTGATATGTACAAAAAATAAGGAATCTGAAATATTTAATTTTTACTGAATGATACTTTTTCGAATTCCATTTACCTTCATTTTATTCGCATTGATATTAGTTTTAATGTAAAAGTTTTTCCATAAATAATGGATAAGAAATTTAATTCGCTTCGATTTGCTAAAATCTTGGTTAATGTAATTTGTCTGACTTTCTGGTAGTATGGAGTATACACTCTACTATAATTATCAATTAAAAATAGTTTAAATGCTCTATTAAATGTATTTAGTCATCTATCATTAAACCTATTTAATCTTTCTGTAAAATTAGAATCATTTGTGGATTTCATCTTGTTAACACTCGATTATCAACATATTCTCCAAAATTTTTGTATATCTGCTATTTTTATATACAAATTCTATATAAAAAATTGTTAATAAAAGATTTCTATAATAAAAAAGAAATTACTTTCTTTAAGGTATATGTAAATTTTAATAAAAAAAATGATATTACTATAAAAATATTAAATTTCACATAATATTTATTAAAATATCTTTATTTTATTTAATTAGTGATAAATCAATTAAAAAAATAATTTGGTGATTAACTTATTTCAGAAGAAACAATAAGCAAAGATATGATTATATATGAAAAAGAGACAGGCAAAAAGGCAATATGGCGCGGAAAAATAACAAAAGGTTATAACAAATGGAAAAAGGGAGAAAAACTATATGATTTAGATAAAAAATTTATAGGAACATTAGTTTCTGAAGATATAAAGAAGAAATGGGAAGAGTTTGCAACAGAAAATGGGTTTTCAACTATTTCGAAATTTTTAAGAAAAGCAGTTAATTTCTACATAGAATTTATTTCTAATGAAAAAATGATAACAGATTTATCAAAAATTACTCATGATCTTAAAGAACCCTTAACATCTATTCAAGGATTTTTAAAGTTAATTATTGATAATGAATATAAAGATTTAGAACCAAGCATTTTTAAGATGCTTAAAGAGAGTTATGATCAAAGTCTTCTTTTGGAAGATAGGATTAACAATCTTTCAGAAGAGATAGAGTCAAATAGTAAATCGTACGACATTTTAATTATAGAGGACGATCCTTATGCTATTACCGTTTTAACAAAATTTTTTGAGAGAAATGGTTATTCATGTATAAGTGCATTAACAGCATCAAAAGGAATTGAAAAATTAAAGAAATTTTCTCCCAAAATAGTGTTATTAGATATTATTCTTCCCGATTTAAAAGGTTATGAAGTATGTAAAAAAATAAAGAATATTGAAAAATATAAGGATTTACCAGTATTTTATATCACTGCAATACCAGAATCTGAAGTAAGCAAGCGGATAGAAGATACAAAGGCGAACGGATTTTTCTTAAAACCTTTTAAATTTCATAAATTTGAACAACTTTATAAATATTTATAAATACTTAAATTTAGAATTTCATTTAATATTTAAAATTAAAATTACCTTGGTAATCTAATATTAAATGTAGATCCTTTATTTCTCCCTTTTGATTCAACCCAAATCTTACCTTTATGAGCATTAATGATTTCTTTAGAAATGTATAATCCTAATCCAGATCCCTCAATGTCAACGTTCATTCCTTTTCCATATCGTTCAATTTTCCCAAATTTTTTGAATATCATCATTTTCTCCTTTATGGTAAAACCAACACCAGTATCCATAACTTTAATGTCAACAAATTTTTTTTTTTTTTCTAAAAAGATGGAAATCTTACCAAATGGAGGTGTATTTTTCAAAGCATTCCATAATATATTCATTATTACCTGTCTAAACCTAAATACGTCAATTTTCATAAAAACTCTTTTGGGCAAGTCATAAGTTACTGCTAAGTTTCTTAATTGTGCAAATTGTTTTATATCGTCTATGCATTTAATTATAATTTTTACTAAATTTTCTTTTTTTTTCTTTAACTTAAAATTATTTGAATTAATTCTTGATACATCAATTAATTTTTTAATTAGATTTTCTAACCTTTCTCCCCCTTTTTTTATTATGTTCAATAATAATTGAGATTCTTCATCAAAATTCTCTTTATATTGGTATAATAAGTCACAAGCACTATTTATAGAAACAAGTGGAGTTTTTAACTCATGAGACGCTCTAGAGATAAATTCTGTTTTGATTTCATCCAATTCTTTCAGCTTTTCTATCTCTTTTTTTATCATAGTTTCAGCTTTTTTCTTTTCAGTTATATCCCTGATAATACCAGAAAATCCTCTTTTTTTACCTTCAGAATTATATCTCAAATATACAGATGATTGAATAAATATCTTTTCTCCTGTTTTTGATGTTATCTCCAATTCAAGATTCCCTTTTGGAATTTCAGACTTAAATACCTCATTAAATTTTTTAAAAATATTGATAGATGTTTCTTTATCAAATAAATCTGAATAATTCTTATCAAATAATTCATCTTTAGGCATCTTTAAAATATTACAAAATGCTTTATTAAAAAACGTAAAATTTCCACTTAAATCTGTCTCAAAAAAACCTTCTTTAATATTTTCCAAAATACTACGACATTTTAAATCAGATTCCTTTAATTTTTGTTCTGCTTTTTTTTTTTCAGTTATATCTATTAAAGTAATAAGATCTGCTGGTCTTTCTTGAAATGTTATTGTTTTTGATATGTTATCAACCCAAAATAATTTACCAGATTTTTTAATACAATTAATTTGATATTGAGTAACAACGTCAGAATCTCCTGCTTGCTTTTTTTTAGCTTGTTCCAAAACAATATCTAAAGAATCTTCTGTTAATATCTTAGTAAATTCTCCAGGTTTCCAGTTTAATATTTCTTCTATTGTATATTCAGATAAATCAGCAATTTTTTGATTTGCATATTTTACAACATTGTCCTGTAGGATACAAATCGCTAAATGGGATTCTTCTGTGATTCTTCTAAATTTCTCTTCTGATTCCTTTAATTCTTTTTCTGCTGACAATTTTTCGGTAACATCACGTAAGTATTCAATAACTCCTTTAACTTTACCTGTTAATTGATCTAATAGAGGAAATGTATAGACTTCTATCGTTTTAAGATCTCCTGATTGATCTTTTCTAAAAATGAATTTAGTAATAGGTTTACAAGTTTCATAAATTTGCTGGCAAAGACAATCAATACATGGATCTCTTCTATGTTGATAAACTTGAAAGCATTTTTTACCTTCGAGTGGTAACATTTGTGGGTACCATTGTTTCATTGTAGGATTCGCACTAATAATGGTATAATTTTTATCAATCACACATAATCCATCCTGGATACTTGAGAAAATATTAGCCAGAAACCGTTCATTTTCTATTAAATCTTTTTCTACCCTCTTTATTTGACTTTTAGAAACTTTCAACTTTCTTTCTGCTATCTTTTGTTGAGTTAAATCTTTAAAAATTTCCACTATTCCAATGAGTTCACCTGAAGATGTTCGAACAGCTGTTGTTACAAGATCACATAAAACCTTTGTACCATCCTTTCGTTTTTTATCTACTTTAATTTCAATACAATCTTTACCTTTTTTCATACAATATAAAGTGCATTCTGAGGTATGACATTTTGAGTGTGAAAATTGCTGATGACATTTTTTTCCTAATAATTCATTTTTATTTGCTCCTGTGAGCTCAACAAAAGCTTTGTTCATTAGAGTAACATTGAAATCTTTATCTATAACTCGTATTGCATTTCCAACCGCGTTTAAAATAGAAAAATGAGTTTTACTGATTGCTTCTTCAATTTTCTTTTTTTGTGTGATATCTATCCAAATATTGAGATATGCTGGTTCCGTTTTATATGAAATTATTTTAGAATGCTGTTCTATCCACTTTATTTTCCCCGTTTTTGTAATAATTCTATATTCATAATTAAAGATTTTATTCTTTTCTCTTGATTGGTTTTTTTTGATTTGATTTTTAACATTATGTAGATCCTCGGGATAAATAATGCTTAAATTATTATCAAAGTTCCAATCTTGCATTTCCTGGATAGAATATTCACTTATTTTGGCTACTCCCTTGTTAACATATAAAAGAGAATTCCTTTGGCTAATTCCAATCCCAATAATTGATTGCTCAGTTATAACTTTAAATTTTTCCTCAGATTCTTCCAAATCTTTTTCTAATTTGATAGCAAAATCTCTATAGTCTACTTCCATAGTCATAGAAATTGGAATTTAGTTAAAATTTATTTAAACTATACTAACCCATTTTTTTTTACTCTAAAATTTATTATATTAAGCTTATTTAAATTTTTTTTTTAACATAAGCAATGTTAAATTTATTTAAATTAGAAGAAAATTATATATTTTTGTAATGGATATTACACTACTTATATTTAGTTCCTATAATCTTGTTTATATTAATATAATTTTAATATAATTCTCTTAAGAAGATAATTTTTTGGTTTTATACTTTTTTCCTAAATCTTAGAAAATAGATTATTTTAGTAATTTTTAATTCAATTCTAACAATTATAATAATAAATTTATTATTTGAGGTCTTTAGTTCCAAAAGAAAATAAAGATACTAGGTATTTAGCCTCCCTCTTTGTTATAACTATTTGAAAAATTATAGAAGTTATACCTATTTAATTAATTTAAGAATTTAGATAAATCTACATGTCAAATAATTCTCTAATCTTAATTGAGGTTTCATTAATCTTGTTTACTCTAACTAACTCTAGATCAGATAGTGGACTTTCAAAGTTTGATTTAATATAGTTCATTTCATTATTAAATTTATCCAAAATCCAAGGAATTTTATTTATTTGATTTATATTCTTAAAATCATTTTTTATATTTTTCATAATTTGATGTGTTATCTTTTTATCAATTTTCTTAGATTTTGGAATAGTTGGAGTAGATTTATCAAAATATGTTAAAAGTATAAAATTTCTCTCATAATTATTAATATTAATATTCTTAGCCATAAACTCTCCATTTGTTGAAGATAGTTTTAAATAGATTAATTCCTGTAAATTTAAACTCTTAACAGTTCTTAATGCTGATGTACAAATTAACGAAAACATAGCCCCAATCGCCATAGTTTCTCTTTTTTTATCGTTATATTCAGAAATCAACATTCCTTTACTGTCTATTAAAAAACTAGATTGAAAGAAACCTTCTTCACACAGATTTTGCAAGATATTAAATAAAAATTCTGCTTTACCTTTAAATTTCCTTTCTTTATTAATATTTAATTCATTATCATCAGAAACCTTATCAAATTCTTCGATACCTGTCTCTAAAATCTCGTCTTCAATGTCTTTTTTTTTAATTTCAAATTCTAATTTTTCTTTTTTAAAATCAATTTTATCTTTTTCAAGTTCGTATTTACTCTTTTCCAATGTTTTTTCTATTTTTATAAGATTGTTTTCTCTTCTTTCAAATTCTTTCTTTTTTTCTTCTAGCTCCGTATTTAAATTCAGAAATTGCTCTCTTGCTTTTTGGAGTTTTTTATCACGATCCTGTAATTCTCTTTTTCTCTCATCTAAGTCTTGAATTCTAATTATAAGTTCTTCTTTAGATTGTTCATACTCTTTTCTTTTTTTGATTAGTTCCCGATTTTTATCTTCATAATTATTTGATATTTCTTCCAATTTTTGATATTTTCTTTGAAATTCTTCACTCTTATCAGATAATTCCTTTATTTTTGTTTCATAGATATCTTTCAGGTTTTTTTCTGTATTTTCTAATAACTCTTTT
>JBHLNF010000023.1:0-34817 GCA_048937405.1 Promethearchaeota archaeon | reverse complement strand
CCAACTATTCGAAAATTTTTAGAAAATTTAACTCTAAATTTATCTAATTTAGAATCTAAAACTGTTAAATCTGGAGATCAAACAGAGGAAGAAAATCCTTTAATTTTATCTACAATACATAGAGCTAAAGGACTTGAATGGCGAGCTGTGTTTATCCCTATGCTTAGCGAAGATTCATTTCCCTCTTCCAGAAGTATTGGAGATCCTGATGTTATTGAAGAAGAACGCAGAGTCTTTTATGTAGCGATAACGAGAGCAAAAGATCAATTATACCTTATCTCACCTTCGATTAAACCCACTTACCGAGGTCCTCAAATTGTACGACCTTCTCAATTTATTTCTGAATTAAGTAATAAAGTCTATAAGAAGTCCTCTGTTGAATTTAAATCAAAAATTAAGATGGATAAAAATTTTAACAATAAAAGTAACCTCTTTATTACTGCAGATGAAATCTTAGAAGAAAGACAACCTTTAAGAAAAAAGAGTAAGAATAAGAAATAATAAGAAATTTGATTGATTATATCAATACTCTATTAATAAAAAGGTTAATATTTATATAAAAACTGTAAAATCTGTTGAGTCTAATTGCTTTAATATCATAAAAAAATAGATAATGAAAAATAAGTATCTTTTTATTTAAGATGAATCTTGAAAAAAGAAATAGTCCACTAAAAGAATGTGTAGAGTTCATAGAAAGTTGTAAAGTTGGATATTCTAAAAGTGATGAACCTTTTGTTATTAATTCAGAAGCAGAAGCTTTCGAAGTTCAGGAAAATAAAATTTTTGAAATTCCAAAATGTAATGATCTTAAAAATATTGGATTCGTTGATGGAGGCAACGGACCAATACTTAGAAGTGCAGATTTCAATGTAAGTTTAAATCGTGTATCAGGAGTTTTATTTACTAAAAATGAATGGACTCAACTAAAGGAAACACCTATTAAAGTTGAATTTTACAGCGTAACAGTACTTAATGTTCTTGATAATGATAATTTAGTTTATATTACACGATTTTTTCCTTTTGAATCCAAATTTAAAGAATACCTCCCTAAAAATGATTTAAAATTTTCATTTAATGATCCTTCTATTAGAGAGAGAGGATTTCCGTTGCCAAATATTGATATCTTTGGAGGTATAGCAATGAGATTTGCTGAATGGACTTATGCTAAAAAGTTTATTTTAAATGAATTAGAGAAGGGTAGTATTTTTATTAGAGATGGGTCTCTTCAAACAGGATATACTGGTGAAACTTTATTAGCAGAAGAATTATTTAATACAGCAATTAAAAAAGATGTTATAGTAACTGGTCTTTCAAAAACTTGTCGATTAATTACCAGAAATGGGGATTCATTAAATTCATTATTGAACTACGTAGGAAATAAAAAATTTCCAAATAACGCCTGGTATTATCACCCAATCTATAGAATAACAAAAGCTCAAGAAGAAGCAGATTTATACTTTGTTAAATTAAATAAAAATTCTGTATATTCCTTTAGATTCGATATTTTAATGGAACAAGCAAATAATATGTCTGAAGATCAGTATGAACAAATAATTTCTAATATCGCCAATAATTCCAATGATTTATCTTATCCTGGATATCCATATGGCCTAATAAAAGCAGATCAACTCGCATCTGTAAGTATTAAAGAATTAGAATCTCAAAAAATTCAATTAATTGCAGAATTTGAGCAAGATGATTATAATAATTTTATTTTACCTCGTTTGCGTTCTGTGAATGCACATGATTTATTAAATTTAATAAGAAGATAAGTTGGTAAAAAATGACGGATTTTGGGAAAAAAATTGGAAGTTTTGTCACTGGTACTTCTTTAGTTAAATTAATATTAAGACAAAAATCAGATCAAGAATTTGAGATAGGACAACTTTTCATAGCTGGTAAAGATAGAAATGAGTATAGCATTTTTCAAATTAAGGATTTATTTTATGGAAGTCAAATTCCTGATAATAGTCTCGAATTAATGGCAGGATATAGTTTAGAAAGAGAAAGATCTGATTTAAGAATTTATGAATCTGAATTGCGTAATTATGTGTTAGCATTAGCTAGACCTTTAATATTTGTTAAGCAAAATCGTCTCTTCTTACTTAAAAAATTGCCAGAATTTTTCTCTGATGTATTTGAAATTGATGATACTCATTTAGAATTTTTTAAAGAGGAAATAATTCAAAATCCCTTAAATTTGGGTAATATTCGGTCTGGGTCAAAAATCTTGAATACAGAAGTAATACTTGAAGCAACAGACGTATTAAGGCATCATATTCTAATTCCCGCTACAACTGGTCGAGGTAAATCAAATTTAGTAAAAACTATTTTGTATAACTTAATGGAAAATGAGAATTGTGGAAAACTGGTATTTGATCCTCATAATGAGTATTATGGTTCTCCCAATGAAAAAGGTCTTAAAGAACATCCAAAAAGTCTTGAAAATTTAAAATATTATTCAATAAGGAAGGTTTCAGGTAAATTGGATCTAAAATTCAATGTGAAATATTTATATCCTAGCCATGTTTTAGACAGTATTGACCTTTCTCAACCTCAAAGCGACGCACTAATAACTTATTTTAGGAAATTCAAAAAGGAATGGATTAAAAAAATCTTTGATGAGGAAGTTAAATATGATAAGTTTGGGATAAAGGATACAACAATTGATGTTTTGAGAAGAAGGCTGTCTTTATTATTAGATTTTGACATTGATGAAGATAGAAAAATCATTGAAAAAGGGATATTTTCTCTAGAGGGTTTTGAATCTACAATTGAAGATATTATAAATTTGTTAGTTGATGGAAAAACTGTAATTATTGATACATCTTTATTTACGGGAAGTGAAGAAATATTTATAGCGACTATTATTGTTGAAAGCATTTTTAATAGATATAAGAGTTATAAATTTAATGATAATTTAGAAGATAAACCCGTTATTGCAATTGTATTAGAGGAAGCTCCAAGAGTCATAGGAAAAAAGGTGTTGGAAACCAGAGATAATGTATTTGGAAAAATCGCTAGAGAGGGAAGAAAGTTCAATATAGGTTTAATTGGGATAACACAATTACCAAGTTTGATAGATAGAGAAATTCTCGCGAATATGAATACCAAAATAATACTTGGAAACGAAATGGGCCCAGAAAGAAGGTCTTTAATCGAAAGTTCTGCTCAAGATTTATCTGATGATAGTCAAACTATTGCGAGTTTAGACATTGGGGAAGCAATTGTGACATCAAATTTTACAAAATTCGCAATTCCAATTAAAATACCATTGTTTGAGGATTTATTAGAAGGTAAAACAATGAAAAAAAAAGCAGATATAAAAATAAGAAAAGTTTCACCGGGATTTAATTAAATATTATTAAAAGGATAGGTTATATGAAAGTAAAATTTGCTCACATTTCTGATGTTCATTTAGGTGCTTGGCGAAATGAAAAATTAAACGAGTTAGGATATATTGCTTTTGAAAGAGCAGTAAATATTATTATTGAAGAAAATCTGGATTTTGTTATTATTAGTGGTGATTTATATGATGTTAGTAATCCAAAAGTTGAAGTCATTGATTTAGCTACAAAAGAATTAAGAAAATTGAGAGATCATGGAATTCCTGTCTATGGAATAATGGGATCTCATGACTTTTCTCCTTCAAACAAATCAATGATTAGACCGCTTATTACAGCAGGATTATATATAGATGTTTCAAAAGGTGAATCAACTAAAGATGAAAAATTAAAATTAGACTTCTGTATTGACCAAAAAACCAAAATTAAAATTACCGGTTTAAGAGCGAGAAAGAGGTGTTTAGAAATTGAAGATTATCACATATTAGATTTAAAAAGCTTAGAAAAAGAAACAGGGATAAAAATTTTTGTACTTCATACTTTATTAAGTGAATTAAAACCTATTGAGTTTAAAGATATGCAATCTACCCCTAAATCTTTATTACCTCAAGGTTTTGATTATTATGCAGGTGGTCATCTTCATAAAACTGTTCCTGAAAAATTAAGAGAAGTAGAAAAATCTTTAAAAATCGATGATAAGACTAACATAGTGTATCCAGGTTCTCTAGCACCAGTAAATTTTCGTGAACTTGAACAATATAAATTTGGTGGATTTTGTATAATAACTGGTGATATTGTTAATGAAACTTCTATATCAAATTTGAATGTGAAATATATTCCAATCAAAGTAAAAGAAGTTGTTTCGTTATTAATTGATTGTAATAACAAATCAGTTACTCAAGTTCAAGATTTTTTAAAAAAAAAAATTATTGAAACTGATTTTAAAGACAAAATAATAACGATCAGAATGTATGGTACTTTATCTTCAGGAAGGGCTTATGAATTAAAAGTAGATGAAATTATTCAAAAAATAAAAGAGTTAGGAGCTTATGAAGTGTTAATCAATAAATCGAGTCTAACTTCAAAAGAATATACTCCCATCAGTGTTATGGTTGGTAAAACAAACGAAGAAATAGAAAATAGTCTCATTTATGAACATGCACAGAAAATAAAAATTGTAAATCTTGATAAAAAAGATCTTGAGAATAAAATCCACGATTTTTTATCAATTATAGGTAAAGAAAGAGAAGAGGGAACAAAAGTAAAAGACTATGATAAAGATTTAGTTAATTCTTTCAAAAAAGTCTTTCAATTAGAAGAAGAATGAGCAATATAAAATGATTATCGAATCAGTGAAAATAAAAAATATCAGAAGTATTAAGGAGAGAGAAATCAATTTTCCTCCCTCAATAATTCTATTCTTTGGAGACATTGGAAGTGGTAAATCTTCAGTTCTAAAAGCAATAGAATTTTGTTTATTTGGTACTTTAACTGCAGCAGATTTAAACGGAGATTCACTTTTGAGGCGAGGTGAAAAGAGTGGTTCTGTTGAATTGACTTTTTCTATTAATGGAAAAATATATACTATAAAACGTGGATTGACCAGAAGTAAAAAAAAAGAGGGGTCAAAGAAAAAAGTTATTGTTTCTCAAGAAATAGGATCATTTATAGAACATTTTGGTGATGAATCTGTGGAAAAATCATATGCTCCCACAGATTTAAGAAGAAAAATCTTAGAGATTTTAAAATATTCAATAACTCGTTATGAAAAGGCACAGAAAATTCCATTATTTCGATATACTGTATACACTCCACAAGAACAAGTTAAAGAGATATTACAAGCAAAACCAGATGAGCGATTTGAAATTCTAAAAGAGGTTTTTGGGATAGAAAAATATGAGATTGCCCTAAAGAATGTTGGAATTATAAATGAGTTCTTAAAAAACAGGAGAAAAAAAATTAAAGTCCAACTTAATAATATTGGCAATCCTGAAGAATTAATCCCAAAAAAAGAAAGAGAAAGGCTTGAACAAAATGAGTTAATTATTATTTTAGAAAAGAATAAAAAAGAAAAGGAAAAAGAAATAGAAAAAGAACAGTTAAAAGTTGATAAGATACAGTATGAATTAAATGAATATTCAAAAAAATTTGTTAAAATTGAAAATTATAAAAGAAATATTGATGAATCCACTGAATCTAAAAATAAGAATGAAATTTCTTTAGAATCTTTACTAAATGAAATTTCAAATTCTTTAAAAGAAATTAAAAACTTGCCCGAATTAAAATTTAAAAGTGATTTAACTGAGAATATGCTGGAGGAACAAATAGAAAAAAATCGCAAAATTCAATTAGAGAAAGACAAGCTCAAAGCTGTATTAGAGAAAAAAATTGAAAATATAAATAAACTATTAATAGAAGGGAAATGTTCGTTATGTGGCCAAGAAATACATGAAGAAAAACGTTTCAATTCTGAACTTAAAAATACAAATAAAGAAATAGAACGATTATCAACAGAGATTAAAGAAATTAATTCCGAAATTTCTAATACTGAATCAAATCTAAAGAATTTGAGAGAATATAATATTATTCAAACAAAGAGAGAGGCATTAAATAAATTAATTGAAGAAAAAAAAAAGAGAGGTTTTGAATTAAAAGATTTAATCAATCAGTTAAAAGATAAAATAAAGAATAATCAAAATCAAATTCTAGTAATTCTAAAAGACTATGAAATTAAAGATTTGAATAATTTCAAGGAATTTGAAAATAAACTAGAGTTAGAGTTAACTAATCAAAAGAATTTAATAAAAAATTTAAAAAGAGAATATTCAGATTTTGAAAAAGAAATAAATTCTAAACAAGTTCATTTAAAATTAATAGAACAGGAATTAAATGAGTTAAAGAATAATCGCAAGAAAAAAACAAAATTAAAAGACAAAATAGAATATATTATTAACTTAAATAATTGGATTACTGAAGAATTCCAAATCCTTATAAGAGATATTGAAAGAGAAATTATTTCTACTAGTGCTCAACATTTCAATAAATATTTTAAAGAATGGTTTAGAATTTTAGTTGAAGATGAAAATATAGAAGTAGAAATTAGATTGGAAGACTTTGAACCTGTAATTACAGTGAATGGATATAACACACCATTTAGAGATCTATCTGGGGGCGAAAAAAGTGCATTATCACTAGCCTATAGACTTGCTTTAAATAAAATTATCAATGAAAGATATCAGGAAGTAAAGACAAAAGATTTATTAATTTTGGATGAGCCTACTGATGGATTTAGCCAAGAACAAATAAATAAAATGCAGGACATTTTTGAAAGACTCAATACAGCTCAAATGATAATTATATCTCATGACAGAAACCTTGATTCGTTTGTAACAGATATTTTTCATTTTAAAAAAGAAAATCATATTACCAAAATTAAGAAGGAAATTATTTGAATTATTATTAAAACTGTAAAAATGATTA
This sequence comes from Promethearchaeota archaeon, assembly GCA_048937405.1. Classification (GTDB taxonomy): domain Archaea; phylum Asgardarchaeota; class Lokiarchaeia; order Sigyniarchaeales; family SOKP01; genus Loki-b32. Next base: position 27,993 of record JBHLNF010000023.1, on the reverse strand, counting down.
TTTCTAAAATGTTAATTTAGAAAGACTTATCTTTTGGAATAAGTCAAGCGAAGTTAGAAAAACCTTCGATTATCTTTTAAATAATAAGCTGCTTAAATAAAAATTGAATAGAAAAAAAAAAATTATTTAGCAAGTGAATTTATAAATCTCTTGCCTTTACTGTTTTCCTATTATTTGCTTGTGCTCGTCTAACAGCAGCGTCAAGCATCTCCATAATGATATTATTAAGAGCGTCTCCATCAAGAACGCCACTGCTCGTATTGCAGTCTTTCCCTTTAATAAATTCTCTTACCTTTGATTTAACAAATAAAGGTTCTACTTTTGCGGCTTTTTTTGCCATTTTTAATTTCCTCTTTTTGAATATTTGTGTTGTTTTTATATAAAAACGGATTTAAAATTAAACTAAATTATTTTTATGTTAAGTATTTATTTCCTAACCGTCTTTTTAAATGTTTGTGAATTTTGCCCTAAATATGTTATTTCCATTTTGTATTGGGAAAAAATGGAATAGAATCATGGAAAATGATATATAAGGTGAGTTATTAACGAGCGAATATCATTCAAATTAATAATCAATTAATAAGTAACCTTCATCTCTTCCATTTTAAGCGAATCTAAATTGATATTTCATTAATATTATTGATTTTTAATAAATGGATTTAGAATTAGAAAATAAACTTAAAAAATAATAATAAGTAAAATAATAAAAAAAAGAGATATTGTGTTATTTTGATTCAGCGAATAATTGATAATTTCACTGTTTATTTTGGAGGAGCAAGTACAATTTCAATGCTAGAAACATTGTTGTTTTGTCCATTTTCTCCTTCTAATTGCTCAGTGCTAAGTTTGATGTCTTTATATTCTGTACCTTTTAAGAATCTGTTTCTTAAAATCTCACAAACATCAACAGCATGAGAAATCGCTCTACCTCTGGCTTTAACGGTGCATTCTTCTCCTTTATTAAGAATCATCATAGTAGCCATAACGTAGTTCATTGTTGGTCTTCGACCAACAAATACGGCATTTTCCTCTTTGCTTGGCATCTTTATTTTCCTCTTTAGTTTTTCTTATTGTATAAATTTCTTCATTTGTTAATAATATTTTATTGTATTATTTACTTTTCTTGTTTTATTGCGTTTATGTATTGCGTATTGTAGTCTTCTCGTAATTTATAAATAAATTACGGCAATAACATTCTTTTGAAATTTTAGAAATATTTTAAATTTTATTATCAGATTAATAAGAATTCTAAATATTCTTTAAAAAACTGGGACCTAAGGGATAATTCCTATTAAAATTTTAAAAAAAAATATTTAGAATTAGAAATTCAAATACCTTTCAATTTTACACCAAGGAAAAATAGAAACCAAGCAAGAAAGAGTAATATCATAGCGATTAGCAACCATGACTGGAAATTGGATAAGTCAAAAATATGAATCGTAGGTAATATAAGATCTTTCCAAAATATAACAGACATGTCAAGTAATATAAATATTCCAAATGCCATTAATAGAAAAGTTATAACTACCGTTAATTTACTTGGTGGAGTCCACGCCATTCTTATTCACTAGTTTAATTTTTTAATTTATTGATTTATTTATTTATTTATAAATATTAAACCTGGTAATATTTAATTTTTAATATTATAAACTATAATAATTAAAAAAGAGATAAAATAATAAATCTCAATTCTATTTAGGGTTGAGAGTCCAGGCTATTTATTTTTCTCCACTTTTCTTAATAGATTTTTAATTTTATATGCTAGGCTGATGTAATTTTAAGTATAATACAATAAGATATACTCCTATTTAAATGAACTTTTTCAAGTTTTAGGTGCTATGAATTCAAATCATCATATTTAGTGTAATCAACTTCGATTTCCCTAACTGAATCATCTTTCTTGGATTTGGGATTAAAACTTAGCCTTTTGTCTTCTATAAACCTACCTTTACCATCTTCATCTTCCTTTTTTACAATATCCCAAACAATACTAATTATTAGTAAAACAGATACTATAACTAAAAGTGGAATTAATAAGCCAGTTTCCGTAAGTAAAATCTTTACCCATCCTAAATAAGGAATTCTTCCACACACAACTCCTAAAATTCGACTCTCTGGAACCCATCCTGGATCGGGAGATGGATTAGCATCTCCTTTAGTTCGAAAAAACAATCCACTATCATTATATTTATCAATAACTCGATGAACAATAGGATCATTAGGGGGTTTTATCCAACCAGGTAAATTTCGAGCATCAAAAACAATTATATCACCTTCCTTACCTTCAATTGTCCCAATCTTTATTGTAGCAGGATCCTTTCCTTTTAAAAACAATAAATCCCCCTTAAATAGATTTGGTTCCATGGATCCCGAGACTACAACAACCATGGGATTGTTAGTATTTAGAGCAATTTGCATTATAAAATAAATTAAAAATGAGCCCGAAAACGCAAAAATTATTAACACTACAGCAATAATTATTTTCTTTTTTGACCCTACTTCCTTCTTTTTCGAGATTCTATCGTTAAAAGCCTTTCGTAAACTGTCTTTTTCCATATTAAAAAAACTAGTTATTCTATGGTCAAAATAAATAAGATTATCAATATAAATCTTCTTAGGATAATAAGATAAATTAAGATTATTAATAATTCTTAATTGTTTAAAGTAAAAATCAATTAAAATAAAAGATTAACATTATAAATTAAAATATCTAGATTAGAATTATCCCAATCAGATGAATAGTAATATTCTAAGTAGGGTTAAGAATATCAAAATGCAAGAAAGAAGCCACTCGTTTAATATAAGAAATAAGAATAATGATGAGATTCAATGGATATTAGAAAATATTTTGGAAAAACATCTATCTTTTTCAACTAAATCAAAAAGATTGGGGAGATCACTATTCAGAATTAATTACTTTGATAATAATGAGGATATGGATAGCCAGAAAAATAATAGAATTACAATTTTACATGAACAAGAAAAAAGAATATATGTGCAAATAAACGGAAAATTGACAGATTCGCAAGTTGGTCAATTGTGGGAAGAATTCGAGAAAAATCTGAATAAAACGATTAAAATAGAGAAGTATAAAAAGCCAAAAGCCTCAAAAGCTGAAATTGTTAATGTAATTATTAATCTGATTGAGGAAAGAGGATATGAAGTTAAAAATGAAGATGTTCAAGAATTTGTTGAGAATTTTACGGAAAAATATAACCGATTTCCAAAGAAGGATGAAATAAACTCCATTGTTAAAGGTTATATTATACTGGTAAATGAGCAAAAATTAAATCTAAATTTAGATGCAGAATTACCAACAAAAGAAAAGAAGAAGAAAATTTCTAATCAATCTTTAGAATCAACTCAAAAAGATCTTTCATCAACATCGAATAACAATAATGTTTTAGTAATTCATGATAAATTTGAACGTAGAACGTGTCCTATTTGTGGAAATAATGGTTTAATCCATGAAATGATTGATAAGAGTGTTATAATTCTAGATTATCCCAAAATATATGGAAAAAAAAACTGTTGTGCGGAGTGCGGCCACGAGTGGAGGGTACGCTAATATATTCTTTAGAAATTCTTTCCTATATCAAATTACTTTTAATTAAAAAGAGAATTATATTCAAAAGTTTAAATTAAATTTACAAAACTTGAAATATAAATATAATTTTAAATTGTTTGCAATTTAAAATATTGATTAAAGAATCTTGAACTTACAAAAAATATTCAAAAAAATTAGGTTGGATAAAAATGGAAGATTATGCGATTATTTATAATCCCGAAGCAGGTAAAGGGAAATATGCGGCTAAAGACATCAATTTCATGGAAAAATGTCTCACAGAGTTAAATATTTCATATAAATTATATAAAACGGAATATATAGGACATGCTATAGAATTAGGACAACAATTAGCAAAAGATGGATATATAGTAATCGGAGCTGGAGGAGATGGCACGTGCAATGAGGTTATGAATGGAGTAATAACTTCTAATTCCAATACTTTATGTGGATTTATCCCTATGGGATCTGGAAATGATATACCTGCCGTTATTGGAATCCAACCAGATATTAAAAGAGCTTGTGAAATAATAGCAGAAAATAATATAGGTAAATCTGATATTGGTTTTGCAAAAACAGATACAGGAGTAGAACGCTATTTCTTAGGGATTGGAAGTCAGGGGTTTGATAGTGAAGTAACACGAAGATTCAATGAAGCAAAGAGAGGAAAAAGTTATGTCACTCAGACACTCTTAGCACTATTACCTTGGAAAAATAAACAGATTAAAGCAATAATGGATAACGAAATTTATGAAGGATATGCCAATTGTTTAGCTTGTGCAAATGGACCTAGTTATGGTGGATTTATGTATATCTGTCAAAGAGCTCAAATAAATGATGGGCTTTTTCATATAAATATAGTGAACATTGGGAAATTTAAATTGCTCAAACATTTTAATCGAATGTATAAGGCAACCCTTTTACCACATCCGAATATCTACGAGTATACCAGCAAAAAATTAAGAGTTGAAATGTTGGATACTAAAGAATCCAAACCGTATATTTGTCAAGTAGATGGGGAAATCTTAGATAAAATACCTGTAAATTATGAATGCATAAAAGATGGATGTGAATTTATTAAACCAGAAGTAAATGAAGTAGCGGAAGCTTTTAAGAAAGAACATGGAAGATACTTTTGGGATTGTAATTATGAGTGAAATTATAATTAGAATTTGATAGTTATTATCCCTGATTGAAAAGAATTCTTTAAATAATTTTTAAATGTGAAAAAATTCATTGAGCAATCTGTGGGATTGAAAAACAAATAAAAATAGATATATTGCTTTTATTTTTTAGGTTCTATACTTTTCTCTGTCTCATTTTTCGTAATAATAAATAATTCGATAATTACGCATGCAAAAATGATAATTATGATAATTGTTATCAATATATCCATAGATAATATATTTTTATCCTTCGTCCATGGAAAATTTCCCTGATATGAGTTTTCTGAATCATTAATATAATTATTATAGATAAATTGCTCTAAAGTTTTACCAGTAACATCAAGACTGGAATTTGAGATATGAATGATATCATCTTGAGTAGTATGATGATAGGGCCATCCAGAATTATCCCAAAAATTAATTATCAAATCTGCAGAAGAAATACCAATATCTGAAAATGGTTTATGGTCATCAATTATAGAAACGGCTTCGGGATTCGATGGAAATTGATTTGTATAACCAAGTTGTCTTCCTACTGCAAATAATTCATTCAACAGTGAAGAAGTAGAGTATTGTTCATTAATAAATCGCAAATTTTCTCCACCAACCATATCTAACAATATCATACAATCAAAACTTTCTGTTGTTGAATCATAGAAATCATCGATATTGGAAACAAATTCCTCAGAACCTTCACACCAATTCCAACCATCAATTCCATAATCATTATCTCTTCCTTGATCTTCAGCATCAAAAAATAAAAACCATATCTGACATGATAAATTATCTCTTTGATTGTACAAAACTTTAGCAAGTTCTATGAGAACAGCACTACCACTTGCTCCGTCGTTAGCACCAACAATGGGACTCTCCCTATTTATCAAATCTGGATCTTTAGTTGCTTTTGCACGAGAATCATAATGTGTTCCTAAAATAACAATATTCTGTTTATCTTCATTTAACTTAAAAAGAATATTTTGACAATTAATTGAATGTGTTGTAAAGTTATGAATACTATATACAAAATTATTACTAATTTCTTGAAATTTAGATATGAAATAATTAGCACAATCAGCTCGTTCCTGTGTCCCTGGTATTCGAAAACCGATATCTAGCTGATCCTGAACATAAGAATAAGCATTATCATCATTAAATTGTAAATTTTCTTCATAATTTTGGATATTTAAATTGTTTGAGGGAATATTAAAAATGATGATTGAAAAAATAATTATTGATGAAATTACGATTGGGATTAAGATTTGGTATAATTTTTTTATCCAAAATCACCTTATATTAAATAATTAACGTGAACATGCTTCTATCATCTTTTAAAATAAAAAAAATAAAAAATAGAAGGCTATCTAGGTTCAAATCCTAAATCTACCCTTGTTTCACCCTTAATATCTGTTTCAATAAACGTAGCTTTAACAGGCATTCCAATATTAATTGTTTCTGGTTTACTTTCATTTACTTTAATTAATTGTCCACTTACCATCGGACCTTCATCTAGTTTTATTACTGAAAAGCAATAAGGTTTATTTCTATTATACCCTTTTTCCACAAAAAATGGAGTTCCTACTGTAATACTTGTAAAAGCGGCAATTTCTCCATTTCCTGACATTTCCGTCCATTCCATGTTTGCTTTATTACATTTATTACACAATTTTCTTACAGGAACATAAATTTCTCCACATTCTTTACATTTTGATCCCATTAATTTCTTTTCAGTTAAGTAATCTATATAACTTTTTATTGTAAAATCTCTCTCACTATCAACCATTTTTTTCCACCTCTATTTTTCAAAAATTGTTACTACACATGTAGCTCCTGATCCACCTAAATTATGAGTCATCATTCGTTCTACATCAAATTTTACTTGTCTATTCTTCTCAGCTATACCTCTCATTTGTTTGAATACTTCTACACAAAATGCTGCACCAGTAGCACCTACAGGATGACCCTTACTCTTCAATCCTCCACTAGTATTTATAGGCAATAAACCATCTCGCTTAGTTTCTCCATTCTTTATAGCTTCAACAGCTTTCCCCTTTTCATAAAATCCTAAATCTTCTAATGCCACAATTTCAGCGATAGTAAAACAATCATGCACCTCAGCTACCTGAATATCTTTAGGTTTCAATCCTGACATTTCATAAGCTTGTCGAGCTGCTTCTTTTGTAGCAATAAAACTAGTTAAATCATTCCTATCATGTAAGGATAATGCTGCACTGCCCTGACCTGTGCCGGTAATCCAAATTGGCGTATCAGTAAAGTTTTTTACCATATCTTCAGCTGCTAAGAAGACACATGCCGCACCATCAGTAATTAAACTACAATCGAATAACCTTAAAGGATAAGCAATCATTGGATTTGAACTACTTTTAAGATAATCAAACTCATCCTTCCAATCTGGAACTTTTCCCCCTGACTTTTCAATTTTTGCTATTTTACTTTTCATCAAATCAGTAATAGTACTTTGCATTTGTGCATATGGATTTTCCGCCCCATTTTCATGGTTTTTTATTCCAACTCTCATTAAGTCTTCTACTGTTGTTCCATATTTATGGAAATGTGCTGATGCCAATGTCGCATACAATCCTGGAAATGTTGCTCCTGCAGGATATTCAAATAAACTATCTGATGCTGTTGCTAACACATCAGTTACATTTACTGTTGGTTGTTCTGTCATGCATTCAACTCCCGCTACTGCAATAACATCATGGACTCCTGAGGCAATTGATAGAATTGCTTGACGAAGTGCAATTCCACTACTGGCACACGCACCTTCAAATCGGCTGGCAGGTTTTGGGGTTAATCCAACTAAGTCTGCTATCTGTGGTCCGAGATGTCCTTGATGATTAAATAATTCTGAATTAAAATTACCGACATAGCAAGCATCAATATCTTTAGGTTCAATACCATTATCAACCCTACTACTAGCATCTAACCATGCATCTACCCATAAATCTGGATTTCTTTTATGAGGAAAATGTGCACCAAATTTACTCATTCCTGCTCCAACCATAGCTACTTTTCTTGCTAATTTTCCCATATTATCATCATTTTATTATTTTATTTCTTATTATTTTATAATTCTAAAATCTTGAATTTTCTACAAATTATATTTCTTATTATTTTCAAAATTAATTGAAGAAAGTAATTACTCACTAGAAAATTGCATCTTTGAAAAATTAAGAATTGGCATTTTTTATTTATTGTCTTACTCTAATATTCTATCCCATATCTAGCTGTTATTCCTTGAGAAGAATAATAATGTTTTATCATTCTCATTTCAGTTACCAAATCTGCTACTTCTTTTATTTTAGGATGCATATTTGGTCCCCCTGTTAAAATTAGTTCCACTTTTTCTGGTTTTATTTTTATAAGTTCCAATACAGGATCAACAGAGATAACGTTCATAGATATTGCTACTCCAACTTCATCAAGAATTACTATATCATATTCATCACTAGTAATAATTTTTTTAGCATATTCTAGTGCTTTCTGACCCTCTTCCAAGTCAAACTCTCCTGGTTCTGCTATAAGCTCAGGGTTACCAAATTGCTTTAGTTCAAAGTTGGGTATATTATTAATAGCTTCAATTTCACCATATTTATAACTACCCTTCATAAATTGAATCATATATACTCTAAATCCATGTCCAGTAGCACGGACACCTTGACCTATTGCTGCAGTGGTCTTACCCTTTCCTCTTCCAAAATATACTTGAACTAGCCCTTGTTTTAATCTTTTTCTATTGTTACTCATTGTTTTTCAATCTAATAATTTATTATATTTTGAAATACTCTATTATTTAATTAGTTTTTAATGCGAGATAGATGTGATTTTACGAGGGGATTTTAGATTAGAACAAGTAAGTTAATGTCTATAGACGAAGTTATTTCGACTTATATCAGTGATGGAGATCTTGTAGGATTTGGAGGTCTTTCTTTTTGGAGAAAACCAATTAGTGCTTGTAGAGAGATAATAAGACAGGAAAAGAAAAATTTGAGATTATGTACATTTGTGGGCGGAATTGAAATAGATATGCTTATAGCTGGAAATTGTGCTGCAGAAGTAAGAAGTTGTTTTGTTGGAATGGAGATGTTTGGGATGGCTCCACATTACCGAAAATCAGTAGAAGCAGGATTAATCAAAGTATCTGAAGAAAGTGAAGCAACTATTGCTTTAGGGTTAAGGGCATCTTATTTAAAAGTACCCTTCATGCCTTTAAAAGGTATTATCGGAACTGATATGTCTAATGTAAGAGATGATATTAAACAAATTGAAGATCCTCTCGGTTCTGGAACACAAATTATGGCTGTGCCCAAGATAGATTTAGATGTTGCAATTATCCACGTGCCATATGCAGATGAATTTGGAAATTGTAATATTGCTGGAGCGGTTTGGATGGATGCGGATATGGCTAAAACAGCAAAAAATACAATAATTACTTGTGAAAAATTAGTAGAAACTGAAGATATAAGATATTTGCCAGGTAAGGCACAATTACCTATGCAAACAACAACTGCAGTTGTAAAGATACCTTTTGGAGCTCATCCGACTTCAGTTTACCCTCTTTATACATTTGATGCGTTACATGTTCAGAAATATTTAAAAATGAATTTTAATGAATATAAAGAGGAATACATTGAGGTTAATTCTCATGCTGAATACTTAGATAAAGCGGGAGGGGCTCAAATGATACTAAATATCTTATTGTGACTCCAATGTAGGTAAAATCTTTATAGATACCCCTCAAAATAGTAAATTCTCCATATTATTAATTTTCAATTTTAATTTATAGTTCGAAAAATTAAAATGGATACAATGATGTACTATTCGTAAAACAGATAAATTATAATTAATAACTTTAGCTATTAAATAAAATTTTTATAGAAATTAGAAGATTTTTTCAAAATGATTTATTTAGAAGTTAAATTACCAGACATTCCGGGAAGTTTAATCGAAATGATGAAGCCAATCTCCCAAAATGGTGGAAATATTTATGGGATTTTACATAATCACGATAAAAAAATGAATAATATGATCCCTGTTACAGTTTGGTTTGATTTAAAGGAGGAATCTCTTGATTTATCAGTAAATAATATTCAGAAAGATCTTATTGAAAAGAATATAGAAATTATTAATATTTCTATAGATTCAAAAAAAAACAAGATGACTTTTATCTTATCTGGTCATGTTTTTGATACTGATATAACAGATACTCTTAGACGTTTAGATAAAAAGAAAATAAAAGTTTTTGAATTAACTGCAAAATTCGCGGGATTTGATGAGATAAGCAATGTTAAAATAAGTGTAGAATTCCCTGAATCTATGACAAAATTCGAACTAATTCATGAAATTGAAAAAATTTGTAAAGAGAAAAACCTTTTCTTGATACGATAATAATAAGCTAATACAGTGTGCTGTCATGGAATTAAAAATATGTTTAATAGGTAAAGGTAATGTAGGAACTTGTTTTTTACAATTATTAAAAGAGAAAAGCAGTATTATTAGAGAGAATTATAACTGCATTTGTAAAATAGTTGCAATTTTTGAATATGATGGTGCTTTAATTAATAATAACGGAATTAATTTAGATGAACTTTTAGCTAATAACAATAATCTAAGGAAAAATAAATTTTGGAAAAATGAAGTGAAAGCAAAAGATCATATTTCCAAATTAGAAATAGATCTTTGCATTGAAACAACTCCCACTGAACCAAAAACAGGAGAACCAGCATTAACACATATTATTGAAGCTTTAAGTAATAATATAGATGTAATTTCGGCAAATAAAGCCCCATTCTTTTTACATTATAAGAAAATTAAAGACTTAGCTAAGAAAACTAATTGTTTTGTAAAATATGAAGCAACAGTTGCAAGTTGTGTCCCTGCTTTATCCATAAAAAGAAATTTATTAGGTAATGTAATAACTCGTATTGAAGCAATATTAAATGGTACAAATAACTATATATTAAGCCGAATGGCAACGGAAGGAATATCTTTTACCGTAGCATTAAAGGAAGCTCAAGAGTTAGGTTATGCTGAAGCAGATCCAAGTCTAGATGTTGATGGTTATGATGCAGCGGGGAAATTAGTAATTTTAGCAAATGAACTACTTAATTGGTCAAAAAATATTGATGATGTGAAGGTCGAAGGTATTACTAAAATCACACCAGAAGCTATGGAATTAGCAAAATCAGATGGATACGTCATAAAACATCTGGCTATTGCGGAAGACAATGATTTAATTGTGGAACCTAGGCTTGTAAAGAGTGACTCTCCTTTAAATATTAGTGGAATATTGAATCTTATTAATCTTCAAACTGAAAAAGCGGGATCTATAATTTTTATAGGAAGAGGCGCTGGTGGTTTTGAAGCAGCATCTGCTATACTTAACGATTTAATTAGCATTATCAAAGAGAGAAAAAAACTGAAAGAAAATTTTAATAATTAAGTAATTGAGGCATTTTTAATGAAATTTCACTCAACAAATTATGGATCTAAAGATGTAGATTTTAAAAACGCTATTTTACAAGGTCAAGCATTAGATAATGGATTATATATGTTAAATAAAGTTCCGAAAATAACTTATGAAACTCTTGAGTCTTTTAAAAACATGGATTTCATTGAAATGGCATTAATAATAATTTCAAAATTTATTGGAAATGTTATATCGGAAAAAGAACTTAAAAAAATTGTTAATTCTGCCTTGAATTTTGAGATTCCTATTGAAAAGGTTACAAATAATGATCATATATGTTATTTAGATCGTGGTCCTACGTGTAGTTTTAAAGATTTTGGTGCAAGAATGCTAGCTAGAATAATGCAACATTTTCTTGAAATTGAAAATAAGGAATTAGTTATATTAACAGCAACATCTGGAGATACGGGTGGAGCCGTTGCTCAAGCCTTCTATGAAATGCCAAGAATTAAAGTTGTAGTATTATACCCTAAGAATGAAATTAGTGATTTGCAAAGAAAACAAATGACAACTTTAGGTAAAAATGTTATTGCGATAGGGATAAATGGAAAGTTTGATGATTGTCAAAAATTAGCAAAAACTGCTTTTGCGGATAAAGATTTAAAAAAGATTAGTTTATCTTCGGCAAATTCTATAAATTTCGGAAGATTAATGCCTCAAACTCTATATTATTTTTGGAGTTATTCACGCATTACAATAGAAAAAGGAGAAGAAGTTATTTTTTCTGTTCCTTCAGGTAATTTTGGAAATCTTACTGGAGGGCTAATTGCAAAAAAAATGGGACTTCCTGTTAAGAATTTTATATCAGCAGTTAATGAAAATGATGAATTTCCGACGTTTTTAAGAACGGGTGTGTATAAAAAGGTTGAACCATCAAGAAAATGTATATCTAATGCCATGAATGTAGGTCATCCATCAAATCTGGCTAGAATAATTGATCTCTACGGAGGACAGTTAGATGAGAATGGAAATATTTATAAAATTCCAAATATGGAAGAACTTCGTAAAGACATCATTTCCTATTCAATAAGTGATGAAATTACTAAAGGTACAATTGTAAATTTTTATGAAAAACATAAAAAAATAATGGAACCTCATGGTGCTGTAGGATGGGCTGCTCTTAAATCTTATCGTAATGATTTTCCTGAGAATAAAAATTTTAAATCGATAACATTTGAAACTGCTCATCCATCAAAATTTCCAGATGAAATAATTTCACTTATAAAAATTACTCCAGAAATGCCAATTTCGTTACAAATGATAAGAGATAAAAAAGAATTTCCTAATCCTATAGAATTAAATAATTACCGAGATTTTAAGAATTTTTTGCTGAAAGAATTTAGCACTTAAAATTCATCCTTTAATTTAATCAGATAAATCTAAATAGTTAGATATTAAAGTTTTTAGTTCAGAATATTCCTTAACTACGGGGAATTGGGGGAATTCTTCAATAACATTTTGAGGGGGTCTAAATAAAATACCATGTTTTGCTTCTAGGAGCATTTTGGTATCATTATAAGAGTCTCCCGCGGCTATAATATCATAATTCAACTTTTTAAAAGCTATAACAGTATTTTTTTTCATATCTTTAATACGGATTTTATAATCTTTTATTATCCCATTTTCATCAGTTTCAAGATTATGACAACAACAAAAAGGATAACCAAGCTTTTTCATAAAAGGAACTACAAATTCGATAAAACTATCAGTTAAAATTACAATTTGTGCTTGAGAACGAATCCAATCTAAAAATTGCTTGGCACCGGGTAATAATTCCATGTTTGAAATTATTTCTTGAATATCTTTTAATGTAATTCTATTTTTTTTAAGTATAGCAAGTCGTTTTTTCATAAGAACATCATAATCAGAAATATCTCTTGTAGTTAAACTAAGTTCATCTATTCCAGTTGATTTACTTACTGCAATCCATACTTCTGGTGTAAATACTCCTTCTAAATCAAAACAAACAAGAAACATAATAATATCTATTTATCAATTTTTTTATGAATTAGCATTAAATCCTAAATACTATGGATTATATTAAAAATGAATTCTTATAATATCTTAAACCTTTTGTATTAAAGCATAAGAAACAATGTGGAATTATTTAAAGTAAATATTGGCATAATCTTAGATTTAATATATATTTAGGGAGAAAAAAAATGAGTAAATATTCAAAAGATTATACTATTGATGAGATGATGACTGTCTTAATGGCAAGGGAAGTTAGAAATGATGATATAATGATAGTTGGTGTTGCAACTCCAATGGTCTGGACAGCGTTTACATTAGCAAAAGTAACTCATGCGCCAGATGCGATCTATCATTATATAATGGGAAATACATTTGTACAAGAAGCTCGACAGGTGAGTTTATTATATCTTGAAATGAATACAGCAAGAGCATATAGATTTCAAAACAGTGTAGAATGTACTTTGGAATCTCTTCCTTCAGATAAACTAACCACAATTGAATTTTTTCGCCCTGCTCAGATAGACCAATATGGAAATACAAATAATATATGTATCGGGGATTGGTATAAACCGAAAGTTAGGCTACCAGGAGCAGCAGGAATCCTAGATTTTAGTATGTTTTATGCTCGTGGTTCTTTTCTTTACACCCCCCGTCATGATAAAAGAACATTTGTTCCTACGGAAAAGCTTGATTTTATTTCAGGAGTTGGTTTTCCTAATGGTAAATCTTCTATATGTGGTGGCTCAGGACCTCAGTGTATTATCACAAATCTGGCTTATTTGGATTTTGATGATGAGAGTAAAAAGATGAGATTAAATTCAATTCATCCTAACATAGATTTAGATACAATAATAAAATCGACTGGATTTGAATTGATAATTCCAAAGGATATACAGCAGACTAAACCTCCCACTGTAAAAGAAATTAAACTATTAAGAGAGAAGGTTGATCCACTAGAAATAAGAAAATTAGAAGTTCTTTCAGGAAATGAACGTGAAGAGTTATTAAATGATATAATTCAAAAAGAACTTGCTAAGCAAAATAAATATCCAAAATTAATTACTATTTAATTCTTTATTTGAAATAAATTAATAGAAAAAAAGGTATTTTATTAAGGTTTAGCTTAATTAACGGAAGTATTTATTCTTTTTTTATTCTCTTGATTATAAAAAGACTTATAGCAATGATACCGCCAATTATACTCCAAATAATAGCCGTCCACATCCAAACTAGAACATTATCACCAGGGAAATAAGGATAGAAAATCCATAGAAGTACCAAAATAATAGCCCAGATTACTGCAATTAATTTTTCATTCTTTTTGCTCTCCATCATGAAAAATATGGTACCAATGACACCACCAATTATGCTCCAGATTATTGCTAACCACATCCAGAAAAATATGTCACCAGGATAAAAAGGGTAAGTGACCCATAAAAATATCAAAATGATTAACCAAATTGTTCCAAATATTTTTTTTACTTTTTCAATATCTACCATTTTATCTTTTACCTTTTTTTTTAATAATTTAATATTGAACCTCTTTTTATTTAAATTTGAAATCTTTATGTTAGTTCTTTAATTATCTAAATCTATGTGCTAAAATTTTTTACATAATAATTTATATTAGAATAAAAAAAGTTCCTTGTATCTGAGCGATACTAATATATGAAATTAGTTAATAAACTAGAATTACTCTATATCCCCACTACGTATTGGAATGAACCGTCCAGTGGTTTTGAATTAATCTCTAAAGGAAAGCATCTACCCCAAAATATCAATTTTTTCCTTTTATGGATTCCTTTAAATAAATCTGAAAAAAAGCTAGTTGAACACATTAAAAAAATTTTACCAAGTATTCCACCAGAAAAGCTTTTATCCTGCAAAATTAACCTCGCAATTCCTAGCAACTTAACAAATGTAAAAGATATAGATAATTCCTCAGAAATTTTTTTTGAAATTGTTACACATGTCGGAAAAATCATTCCGATTTCACCAGCAACCAAATTACTTTATCAATTGGAAATAATGGAAAATCCTGATCGAACTAAAGTACTATTTAGCAATTCTATAAAAACATGGGCTTTTCTAACCAAATTAGTATTTGAATTATTAAATAAAGGACAGTTTGTACCTGTCTTAGAGTCAACTACAGAAAAATTATACACGAGTAAATGGCAATTAATTTTAAAATCTCAATATGATAGGGATCGCTTTAATTTTATTTTAAAAAATAGTTCTTGGTCATCTTTTTGTCTTCCGAATAATTTTTTCCATGAAGAAGGATTACTTAAAACTAATGGGCTTTGGCATCCGTCTTACCTTTTTTCAGTATTTATGGATAGTGTTGGAGATTTTCTTATACGATCTACATTACATAAAGGAAATTTTCAGACTTTTGAAGAATTTTATAGCAGCGAAATTAAAAAAGAGACTAATCCTGATTTTAGATTAAGCTGGGATTATAAATTACTTAAAGGACTTATCAAAAAAGACCCAATTTTTAAAGTAGATGAATTTTATGAAACAATTCTTCCTATTATAATTAAGAATTGGACTCAATCTGCTCATGGATTTCAATTAAAAAGTAATTTTACTTTAACTTTAGAATTGAAATATCCAGAACAAATTGAAGATGATTGGTTATTATCTTTTTCAATTTTATTTAAAAATAATCCTAAGAAGATTCCATTAAATGAAATTTGGGAGGGAAGTGATCGATTTAAGGAAGAAATTTCTAAGGTATTTAAAAATAATGAGCACTATTTAGAGATAATTCTACGCGCTTTAGGAACAGCAGCAAAAATATTTCCACCCATTAAGAAAATTTTTTTAGACAAAATGAAAGATGAAATCAATCTTACTTCAAGCGAGGTATTAGATTTTTTAAAATATCCAAAAGATTTGTTAATTCAAAATGGATTTAATCTTGTTCTGCCAGAAGTATTTTCAATGGGTGGAACGCAACGTTTAACTGCAAAACTAATTATTCGTTCAAAAGCCAAAGTAGAAAAAACAAGCGGAAAAGGTAAAGGATTATCCTCACTTTTTAATGTTGTTTCATTATTAGAAACTAAATGGGACGTCAGAATTGAGGGGAAACAAATAACTGACGATGAACTAATTAAAATAATCAACTCTAATGAGCCCTTAGTTAATTTAAGAGGAAAATGGATATTAGTGGATCAAAATGACCTCGAAGATTTGAGAAATAGTAAAGATTTTGAAATAGAAGGTTACTTGGATGCATTAAGACTTGGATTGATAGGAAAAGTTCAATTACAAGAAAATGGTACTAAATATGAGGTAATTATTGAGGGGGAATTAAGGGAGATTGTCAATAAAATACAATCAATAGATTCTTTTGAAGAGATTGCATGTCCTTCATCTTTTAATGGTAAACTACGTCATTATCAAGAAGAGGCGCTTCAATGGATGGGTAATATGACCAAATTTAATTTTGGATTATGCTTAGCTGATGATATGGGTCTTGGAAAAACTATTCAAGTAATTGCTTTTTTACTTTATTTAAAAGAAGAATATCCAAATAATCCTGGAAGCATCTTAATTGTATGTCCCACTTCAGTTCTTTTCAATTGGTATCGTGAATTCAAGAAATTCGCTCCTGATTTAGAAGTTGTATTTCATCATGGACCAAAACGATATATGAAAGCATCAAATCTTCCAGAGTTCTTAAAATCGCATCGAATCTTTCTAACATCTTATGGTACTATTAGAAATGATATATCTTTCTTAGAATCAATTCAATTCAGTGGAGTTATTATTGATGAGAGTCAAAATATGAAAAACTATAGTTCTAAACAAACTCAAGCGATATATAATTTGAAAAGTCAATATCGAATTTGTCTAAGTGGTACCCCAATAGAAAATCGTTTATTAGAACTATGGTCGCTTTTTAATTTTTTAAATCCTGGTCTTTTAGGAAGTAGAATGGAATTTCAACAAAAGTATGTCCTACCAATTGAAAGATTTCAAAATCAAGAAGCGATTGAAAATTTAAAATTAATTATCGCTCCATTTATTATGCGTCGAGTCAAATCAGATAAATCTATAATACAAGATTTACCTGAAAAAAATGAAATTAAAATTATAGTTGAACTAACCAAAGATCAAATTAGTCTATATAAAAATCTTACAGAAGAGATATTGGAAAAGATTGGAGACAAAACAGTTGATAATAGACAAAAAAGGGGATTAATTTTAGGATTATTAGTTAAACTAAAGCAAATTTGTAATCATCCCTTTCAATATCTAAAAAAAGATATTAAGTCATTAGGTACAGATAAAGAAGTAAATAAAGCTATCTCTCAATCAAATAAATTGGAGAGATTATTAGAAATGACTGATGAGGTCATATCAAATGGGGAGAAAGTTCTTATTTTTACCCAATTTACACAAATGGGCTCAATATTAAAAAAAATACTTGAATGGAAGTACAGTTTTAAAATTCTTTACTTTCATGGTGGAGTTCCCGAAAATAAAAGAAGAATAATTATAGATGATTTTCAATCGGAAGATATCGAGAGTCCACCAATATTAATTTTATCTCTAAAAGCGGGTGGAACAGGATTAAATTTGACTCAGGGAACAACAGTTATCCATTTTGATCGATGGTGGAATCCTGCAGTTGAGGATCAGGCCACAGATAGAGCATATCGAATCGGTCAGAAGTCAGTTGTGAATGTATATAAATTCGTTACAAGTGGATCAATCGAAGAAAAAATTGACTCTCTTTTAGAAGAAAAACGAGATTTGTCTGATAAAATTGTAGTTTCTTCCGGAGAATCATGGATTTCAGATTTAGATGAGGAAAAACTTAAGGAACTATTGGTTTTAAGTAATTAAAAATTGATGGTGATAAAAATAGATAATCGTAAAAAACAATTCATGGAAAGTAGAAGATCCAAGGGAAAAAAATCTGTGTTACATAAAAAAAAGACGCAGTATGAGAGACAACGTACTCATGAAGAGGTTGAACAAATTAAAAAAGATCTTTTAAACTTCGCAAAGACATCATGGGGAAAACAATGGATTAGCTCAAATCTAAAAATTGGTCGTCCTTTTCGAATGCAAAGGGGAATTGAGTATGTAAAGGATAAAAGACGAATTGATAATCTTTCGATTATTCCAGGTCAGATTTTTGCAACTGTACAAGGTACCGCTCCAACACCTTATCGTGTAAAAATAAAATTTGAAACCATTCTTGAAAAAGAATGGGTGGGTATTTTAAAAAAACTTATAAATAAACCAGCTAATCTTTTAGAACTGATAGAAGGTTCCTTACCAGAAGAGATTATATCCATTTTTAATGAGAGTGAATACTCATTATTTCCTGATGCATCAAAAGGTCTAGACGCTACTTGTTCCTGTCCTGATAAAGCAATTCCATGCAAACATATTGCGGCTGTAATCTTATATATCGCCCAAGTTATAGATTTTAATCCATTTTTGCTATTAGAATTGCGAGGAAAATCTAAAGGTGATATACTTACAGAATTAAGCCTAGGAAAATCATTAAAAAGTGAAAAAGAGTTAGAAAAAACATCTGCTAATCAAAAATTTGATTTCCAATTTAATATACCTAAAATTACTATTCAAGAATTATCTGAAACAGATAAAGAGATCAGAGAACGAGATTTCAAAATTGACTTTAAAATAAGAAAGCCAGGAAAAATTATAGAAACTGTAGAAAATTTAGGAATTCCTCAAAATATTGAAAATAAGGCTTTTGAAATTGTCTTAAGAGCAATTTATAAAAAGGTTACTTCTGAAGTATATTCCTCGTCTTCTGAACTTGGTAATTAAAGAGTTAATTCTTCACTTTAGTAATTTTAAATTTTATTTTAGAAAAATCAGGAAGTATTTATTCTAGATATTTAGATATAATTCAATTTTTCGCCCTTTCTGTTTAAGATAGATCTTTTTATTCTCAAATAATTTATCAACATGATATTTTATTGTATTACGTGAAAGATTCAACATTTTAGAGATTTTTGATGAATTGATTCCTGGATTTTTTTGAATAATTTCTAAAACATTTTCAGTAGTTTCTGATTTTGGGAGTAGATTTTTAAAGTCTTCAATAGATTTAATAGAAGAAGTAATTGGAAAATAAATAGTATACTGTCCAAATTTTTCTTTTTTTATCACACTATTTTTTAATAGAACATCCAAATGCCATTGCAATTGTCCTTTCTGAAGATAGCAGTTTCGGCGTAATTCATTTTGATGAATCCCAGGATTATTGAGGATTTCCTTTACTATCCTTAGACGGTTTTCATTATCAAATATCTGTCTTAGAGATAAATTAGTTATTCCATTTAATATATAAGTTCTCCTTACTATGTACTCTTTATATTCTTTTATAGAAAGAACAGCAAAAATACCAATCAAGAAAACTATAACTGATAAAATAACTAAACGTAAAAATCTATAAGTTTCTTCAGTATCGAAAGTAGGTTCTGGTCCTGCTGAGATAAAATAGATGGAACTGAATACTATTAATAAAAAACAAATTATAAGGATACATTCTAATGATAACAAATATCTTAATTTTCTCGGTGGTTTAATACTTTCCATTATCTGAAACTCTAATGACTCTTGATCTTTTTGAATTTTATTTCTACTTACTTTAAAACAAGAAATCATAAAAAAGACTTCTTATACATAATCTAAATATTTATTAGTATATTTAGGTTTTAAGTTTAGGTTTTATTTGTAAATTAAGAAATAAATCTGTTTATAAAAGCTTGAGGTCCACTTTTAGAACATTCTCAGATAATATGTTCATCTAAAGAAGAAAAATTAAGCACAAATCCTTAGGAAAATTGCACTACAGGATTAAATTAGAATTGATTACTCTTTTTTTTTATCTCAAAATTCATATCTTCAAACTTGTCATGAATAGTTCTGTAAATTTTAAATTTACCGTCATCAAGAGCATGATTTACA
Organism: Promethearchaeota archaeon; assembly: GCA_048937405.1. GTDB lineage: Archaea > Asgardarchaeota > Lokiarchaeia > Sigyniarchaeales > SOKP01 > Loki-b32. The sequence goes on along the minus strand of JBHLNF010000023.1, from coordinate 7,826 downwards.
ATATCTTCAATCTCATTTTCATTGATGAATCTTTCAGAGATTAATTTTTCAATTTTTGAATAAATGAGTTCCTTAATCTTATATGAAAACCTATTCTTCTTTTTCTGGTTTAGTGCTTCTGAGAGTTCAAGATGCTCCTTATGATCCCATATATTTTGGAGAAGTTCTTCAATTCCCTCACCCGTAATAGCATCAGTCATAGAAACTGGTGGTCTCCATCCGCTATGAAATACAGTATCATCAAGCATCATTTCAATTTGAACCGCGATATCTTCTCCACCTAAATCTTTTTTATTAATGTCATATAAGTCACCAATTTCAATAATTCCTGCTTTTTGCATTTGAATAGCATCCCCATAACCAGGAACTAGAACTACAATAACAGAATAAGCAAGATTATAAATATCAAATTCTGCTTGTCCAACACCAACCGTTTCAATTATAATTATATCCATTCCATATGCTTCATACAATAAACTTATGTCAAAAACAGCTCTTGATATACCTCCTTTATAGCCTCTTGAAGCAAGACTCCTTAAAAATACGTTTGGATGTAATGATATATCAGTCATACGAACTCTATCCCCTAAAAAGGCACCCCCACTAAAAGGAGAAGTAGGATCGACGCAAATAATACCAACTGATTTTCCTTCAGCTAATATTTTTTTACAAATAGCTCCAGTTAGTGTACTTTTTCCTACTCCTGGTGAACCAGTAATTCCAATAATATAAGAATCATGAGAGATATTTTCAAAATATTTGAATATCTCATGCGCTTTTTCTGGTTCATTTTCTAAGACCGTAATTAATTTGGCTAGAGCAATTTTATCTTTATTCTTAAAGTTATTAATTAAAGTATCAAGATCATAAGAAACTTTCACTGAAATACATTCCTCAATAGAAGAATAGCTTTTAAATTATATTTTAATGAAAAGAATACAGCATGTCTTTTTTATTTTTGGACATTCTCTTTAATAATATTGACAATATCTGAATTCATTTATGATCCTTTAATTATATGATAAAATAAGAGAATATAGGGATGATTGAACAACTTAAATTCCCTTTCTTTAAACTCTTTTGTTTAATCTGATATTAATGAAATTAGACATAGATTTTTGATAGAGAGCTTCGAAACCGTTTCTAAGATTATACTTTTTTTCCCTAGACCAAATCTAAAATATCATCGTGTCGTACATGATTAAAATTATTTTGTATAAAAAGCGATTCTAAATTAGAAAGAACTTCAGTTTTCAGTTTTTCAATACTTTTGAAGAAATTCTGCTTTAACTTATATATTTCATTATTAATAACTAAGGTAGGACTGACAGCACTATACGATCCATTTGCTGCTATAACCCATTCACGTTGATTTAGCTTTTGAAGTATGTTTCTAACAACATTTTCCTCTGTCTTCATAATCTTACTTAATTTTGATTCACTTGCATTTCCTAATGACATTAGAGTCATATAAGTCTTTATTTCGAAATCAGAAATGTTAAATAACTGCATAGTGCTTAGTATTTTTTTATCAATTTGGGTTACTCTTGTTTTTTTTCTAATTGATTCTTTCTCGATTTTAGATAGATCAATCTTATTAGAGGATATTATTTTCTTAACTTCTACTGCATCATTAAATAATTCTACACCTATATCCGTCCGTAATATTACACTATTCCAATCATTCTTAAAGGCTCCCACACTTCCAACAGAAATATCTGCAAATTCAGCGCAATAGTCTTTACAATATTGACAACTTGGCCAAATGTATTTCTTAGTTTCTTTTATTGGAACTATTATTAATCCGTTATTCATATAAACATAAAATGAACCATGTGAAATATCGATTTTCTTAACACTACTTAGTGAAACTCCAAGTTTTTCTTGAACAAATAACTTCATTAAATCATACGAATAATTCGAGAAACAGTATAGTCCTATAATTAATGTAAATTTCCCATACTCTTCTGAGAGAGGAGAAAACAATTGTAATTTTCGTACTGCTTGGATTTGGCAAGGCATTCCAACAAATGCCAATTTTTTTATTTTTAATTCATTTATCGCGTCTTTATATGTACTTAAGGTCGGGGCAATTGTATATTTAGAACCAGTACATAACAAGATCTCATTGGAAGTTCGTGCTATTGTAGGTTTTGGATACCATTTTTCATCTCTATCGGTAAGAAGAACTCCATCTATCAATCCTGTATCCAAAGCATGTATAAGTAATGAAGATACTACTCCTCCATTTTGAGCAACCTTCAATATATTATCATCATTACTTTTAGCAGCGATAGATTTTTGATAAAATCCTATTGTATCACTTTTTTTTGTTCTATTATGGAATAATTCTTTTTCAAACATTTCTTTAGGAAAGTATATTCTAGGGCAATACCTGAAACAGGTGGAACATTCTGGATCATAATCTAATAGTGTGAGTTTTTTTTCATTTATACTAATACGAGGGCATAATGAGGTACAAGTGCCACAAAAAACACAGTTCTTTTTATCTATTACAAGCTCCTTTAATTTTTGAAATCCAATACCAAGAAAATACGATTGCAAATATTCAATTACCTCATGCTTCGTTTCTATATTTTTATACTTCATTTTCATTTCTCTTCTTTATTTATTCTAATATTATTTATTCCCTTCTTTTTAAAAACGAAATGAACCCACCAATTACCTTTTCAAATAAAAATCATACTCGAAGCGAACAAATCCATAAGAAATTTAAAAGAAAAAGATAAGGCGGATTTATTTCGCTTAGATAATTAATACTACTAAGAGAATAATACTTAAGGATATTAATACCCTTACCAATGTTCTTGTAGAAGTACTAATTAAGATCATTGTTACAAGATAATATCTTCATCTAATATTTAAACTTTTATTCCCCGTCTCAAAAAGTTCTTATTTTTTAAGATATAGTTTTTTATTTCCTTATATGAGTCTTAATAAAATCAACAATTTCAGATGTCATTGAACCTGGACCATAGACATTAGCAACCCCCATTTCTTTTAACATAGGGAAATCTTTTGCTGGAACGACTCCACCAACTAGAATCATAATATTATCAAGAACACCACGCTTTTTTAATAAATCAATAACCTGCTGTGTATAAGCTAAATGAGCACCAGAATGAATACTTAACCCAATGACGTCAACATCTTCTTGTATTGCAGCTTCAACAATTTCTCGGACATTTTGAAATCCTCCAAATATAAGTTCCATACCAGCATCACGGATCGCACGACTGACGACAATACCTCCACGCCAATGACCATCAATACCAGGTTTACTCATAAGTACTCTTATTTTTTTTTCTGACATTTTTTATACCTCTAAATTTAGATTGCTAATGGAGGATCCCAGGTCCCCCAAATTTCTCTATAGATATTACAAACTTCCCCTATAGTAGCACCCTCTCTTGTAGCTTTCATAACAAGCGGCATGACGTTTTCCTCTTTTTCACAAACATTTCTTAATTGATCTAAAATTTTCTCTAATTTTGTATTATCTCTTCGAGCTTTTAACTTTTCAATACGATTTACTTCAATATCAATTGCATTTTTATTTGTTCTAAAAACATCTGTAACTGTATCATAAGGAACTGGATACTTATTTACACCAAGCATTATTTCATCTCCATTTTCAATTTTCATTCTTCGTTTATGGAAAGCATCTCTCATTTCTTTGTATAAAAATCCTGATGAGAGAGCTTTATCAATAGAACCAACTTTTTGGATTTTATCGATATATTTCCATACTCTTTCTTCAACCTCATCTGTTAACCATTCGATAAAGTATGAACCCGCAAGAGGATCAATGGTATTATGGATTCTAGTTTCATCTGAAATTACTTGCTGAGTTCGTAACGCAATTAAAGCTGCTTCTTCAGAAGGCAAGCAAATTGCTTCATCATAAGAATTTGTATGTAAAGACTGACAGCCACCCAAATTTGCCTCTAAAGCTTGAATTGCTGTTCTAATTATATTAATCTTAGGTGATTGAGCTGTTAAGGAAGATCCGGCTGTTTGTACATGGAACCTAAAACCTAAGTTTTTAGGATCTTTAACTTCATACTTGTCTTTCATTAATTTATACCAAATTCTTCGAGCAGCTCTGAATTTGGCAATTTCTTCAAAAAAATCTTTATGCGCTGCTAAATGAAATGCTAAACGTCCTACAAAATCATCTGCTTTCCATCCTCTTTCAATTAAATTATCAATATGAGAACAAGCACTTGCAAATACAAAACCTAATTCCTGTACAGCATCAATTCCTCCTTCTCTATAATTATATCCTGTGAAATTTATTGGATGCCATTTGGGAACATTCTTCATTGCTACAGTCCATTCTATGAAATCACATGCTAACCGAAGTATATGGTTAGGAGAACAATTTTTATATGGAATAAAGCCTACTGTCATAGTTAAAATATCATTTTGAGTTGTTCCCATCAAATTTCTTATGTCATAACCTCGCATTTGAGCCATATTAAAATACATTGAGCAAACAGGGGCAGAAGTAAAAGGTTCTACTACTAAAGCTACGCTGATTTTATCTATGGGAATATCTTCAGCTAAAGCGAAAAAACTATCAATACAATAAAGCGGTACTCCTGATGTCCCAACTTCAGGTGCTCCATCGGGTTCTGTAGGGTCAATTCCATTAAAGGTTAGATTATCTACAGCTGCACTAAAACCAGTTTCTCCATTTGCATAAAGGAACTTCCACCTTTTATTTGTTTCCTCGGGCGATACAGAAATATTTCTAAATTGAAATACTTTTTCCATGTCCCGAGAATAACCTCATAGTCCAAAGTCTCCCTCTATACATACTTGGATAAACACCCCGAGTGTAGGGAGGCATTCCGGGAAAACTGATATCACTCAAATAATCTTTATCTGTTAAATCTAAAGGAGTGTAAAGTTGCTTAATAGGAATTTCAGAGTCCGTAACGAATTTTACATCTCTTTCTCTTGATCTTTTATACAATTCTTCCCATTTTTCTTTCTCTGATTTAATTTTTTCCAAATAGTCTTTATTAAACATTTAAAAAATCACTATAGAATTTTTTACTTAAGTTATAATAATCAATCCATCTAAAAAATATTAATAAAAAATATATTTCAATCTATTAATTATCAAAAATCTGTAATTACATAGATATATCTTTATTTTCTTTTAATAGAAATTTTGAAGGTTTTTTATAAGTTCTCTCTTTTACAAGATCCAAATTTTAATAGGGGGAAATTAATTTTTTCCTCTCTTTTTTAAAATGGGAACCTTTTGATTTTATCTATAGTTTCAGCATCTAATTTAGAAAGAGCATAAGAAGCTACAGGTACAATACAACCACAATTTTCACATAATAAAGGGGAATTACCCATGACGCAAAATTTCAGTTGACCATTAGGGTAATAACTTTTTATTAATCCTCTTTTAAAAATACAATGAGGTACAAACTCTTTGGTGATATATAATTCAAGCATTTTCTTGGAAATCAATATAAAATCCCCATAATCTCTCATAACTTTGAGTATACTCCTAATTGTTGATTTTAATTTTTCTCCCTTAATTAACAAAATATCGTGTGGATAACCAGTATACATTAAGAAGAACAGACCTGAAACACCTGTTTCATAGGCTATTTTTACCACTTTTTCAATTTCTTTATAATTCATTGCAGTAATTGTTGTTGAGATTAAAACTCTTTTATCATCTCTTATATTTTCTATAACCTTTTGAAAGATTTTAGCACCTCGAATTGTATTATGCATTTCTTCTCCACCATCTAAACTTACCCAATAAATCGGCTGTTTATGATGGTTGAACCAAGGTAATTTGATAATCCCATTTGAAGCTATTTGAACTGATGGAAACATTTTTACAGCCTGTTTTAATAAATCCATCCTAAGAGTAGGCTCTCCACCAGTTAGCGAAGCACTTTTAATCCCCATATCACAATGATATTTAAAAACCTTTATCCATTGATTATATGTTAATTCTTCTCGATTTTTTGCTGAGGTATTATTTAATTCCCCCACAGAAGAAGTGAAATAGCAATGTTTGCAATTTAGATTGCATTGCCAAGTTAAATCATAATTTACACCTAAAGGAATTTTTTTTATCCTATATTTTAAATAATAACTTAGGTAAGAAATTCCATCAATTATATTTTCTGGGGTAAATAATTTATACTGAGACTTCGCACTAATCATTTTTACAATGATCAAATATGTTTAATTTAAAATAAGCGAATTTCATTAAAAAAGAATTTCGTTATTTTTAAGATCGAGATATAAAGTATCTAAATTTCTCATCATCAATCTGCCATGCATTAAAGAAATCAAAAGTTTTTTTAGTATTCCATAGATTATCGATATTTTCAATTCCTTTATAGAGATCTGTTAATAGAGTTATATCACATGGATATTGTCTGTGTGAGGGATAAAGCTCAAGATTTTTTTGTTTTTCACATAATCTAATTAATTTAGAAAGACTATTAAGAACTTCTGGAAATTTTTCTCTTATTGGTAAAAATTGATCTCCATAATAAGCTACATCACTTGTAAAGAGTTCTCCTGTATTTGTAAGTAAACATATTGAACCAGGTGAATGTCCTGGACAGTGTATAACTTCCACTTCGATTTTACCTAAATCAAATTTATCTCCTTCTTTCAATGGATTAATTTTTTTTGCAGGAGGGATTAAATAATTCTTTTCTGCGTATATCTTTACAATCTCATTTGGAGAATCCATAAAATAAGAAACATCATAAGGCTTCGAAATTATATCAACTTCTTTTTCATGAATATAAACCTCTCTAAATTCTACATTACCTAAAGGATGATCCCAATGATAATGAGTATTGAATACTAAAAGTTCTCTCTTTCCTATCAAATTAGCTATAATTGGTTTCAGAGGATACAATCCACAACCAGTATCAAGTAAAAGAGCTGTATGACTTCCTAAAAGCAAATAGAGATTAAGAGGATCATTTGTATAAACAGGACTAACAAGTGAGATATTTTCTTTAATTACATACAAATATTCTTTATGTTTCGAAATATCAAAATGTTGATTTTCACTCTTCATAATTAAAGTAATGTTTATTAGAGATTTAATTTTATCAGTATTATGAATTTGTGGAAAGATATTCCACCTGGAGATAATCCTCCACTAATTTTAAACGCAGTAGTAGAGGTTATTACTGGTTCCAGAGATAAATATGAATATAAACAAGAATGGGAAGCATTTGTTTTGGATCGAATAATTCCTTCCTCAGTTATTTTTCCTGTAGAATATGGTTTTGTCCCACAGACTTGGGCAGATGATAATGATCCTCTTGATATAATGATCTTAAGTTATGAACCACTTGAAGTGGGGTGTATTGTAAAAGTTAGAGTTATCGGTGCTTTAATTATCGAAGATGAACATGGAGATGATCCAAAAATACTTTCAGTTTTAGTAAATGATGCAAGATTTAGTGGGTATCATGATATTAAAGATATACATGAACATAAACTAAAGGAAATTCAAGAATTCTATGAAACTTATAAAAGATTAGAACCACATAAATGGGTAAAATTTAAAGAATGGAAAAACGTTTCGGAAGCTAAGGAAATTGTAGAATATTCAATCAATCTATTCAAAACTGAGAGACTTCATGAAGAGTGAGTATTTCGTTTTAATTCTTTTTCTTTTTAAGTTAAAATTTTAATAAAATATAATTAGGATTATTAACTAGTTTTTAAAAACAGACTATTTAAAAAACAGAAAATTATTTGTTGATGTTATTATGGATTTTTCGTTAACT
>JBHLNF010000022.1:0-35380 GCA_048937405.1 Promethearchaeota archaeon | reverse complement strand
GAAGCGTAAAAAACAAGAAATTAATATTTATAACCTGATGGAAGAATCTCTCTCAGTTTTCTATCGATTTTATATATGAAATTTTTATATACTTCATTTTAATAGAAATACAGGTTTTTTATATAGTGAGTATTTTTTATAAAAACTATATCTTTTATACTCATTTGATATTATTATTGGAAAGATTAGTTATTATGAACACTGTGTCTTATTAAATAGGAGTGTTTTGTAATACTATCAACGTGAAACTAACTGAAGTTATCCAAATAAACTATTCATCAGAAGTATCACACTTATGTCATTTAGCAAAGAATCTCTACAATTTAACCAATTGGTATGTGAGACAACATTTCTTTAATCTCAATACTCTCTTATCATATTATGATTTAGATTTTATTCTTAAAAACAAGCAGGCATACCAAAAACTTCCTTCCCAAACATCACAACAAATTCTCAGATATATAACTCGAAATTGGAAGTCTTATTTTAGAGGATTAGAAGAGTATAAAAGAAATTTCAGAAAATTTAAAAAGAGACCCAAAATTCCACGATATAAGAAGAAAAATGGAGAATCTATCGCAATTTTTACCAATCAACAATGCAAAATTAAGAATGGATATCTACATTTTCCTAAAAGAGTAAATATTAACCCTATTAAAACAAGAATCACCAAAAGATTAAAAGAAGTGAGGATAGTCCCTTTAGGAATAAAGTATAAAATTGAACTTGTATATGAAAAAGAAGTGAAGGATTTAAGATTAGATAAAAATCACATATTAAGCATTGATTTAGGATTGACTAATCTCATAACTGCAGTAAATAATAATGGGTGCAAACCATTTATTATTAAAGGTGGGATGATAAAATCTATAAATCAATATTATAACAAGCAATTAGCATATTATAGAAGTATAGAAAATAAGAAAGGTAATTTCACCGATACAAAAAGGATTCAAAAACTCCATTTAACTCGAAACAATAAACTTACTACATTATTTCATCGAATTTCTAAAAATATAATTGAATATTGTGTTCAAAAAAACATTGGAACAATAATAATTGGATACACTCATGGTTGGAAACAGAAGATCAACTTAGGAAAAAGAAATAATCAGAAATTTGTCCAGATCCCTTTCCTGAAATTAGTAAAACAACTCGAATATAAAGCGAAATTGAAAGGAATCCATGTTCTAGCTATTAATGAAAGTCATACTTCTAAATGTTCTTTCTTGGATAATGAACCAATTGGAAAACATATAACTTATGCAGGAAAAAGAATTTCAAGAGGATTGTTTAAAACCTCCAAAGGGATTATAATCAATGCTGATGTGAATGGAGCATATAATATCATGAAAAAAGCATTCCCAAATGCCATTTTGGTGGATGGGATAGAGGTATTCGGACTAATACCACAAATAATACAACAAAACATTGTTGATATGATTATTTGAAATAAAATGAGTATAATTTTACTCGTTTTAATTGTCTAATTAAGAAATATTTAGAGTATCTTTTAATAAAGGAATCACTTGTGGTCCATTTGGTAGTATTAGTATAGAAGCATTTGAGCCATATTTTTTTAAACACTTACTAATAGCATCCTCAACAGTCTTAGCATATTTTAAACCAATATTTCCAATTTCGTTTTTATTTAAGCTTGAAACAACATAGATATCCGCTTTCATGAGAATTCTGGTAAGAATCTGAATTTCCCATTGATCTGGGAGAGTAATTTCCTTATCTAGAATTTTTTTATATAATTCATCAGGTTTAATACCAGAAAAAATCAAATTTTTGAAATCATCTTGTCCAATCCCTACTCCATCAACACATTCATTCACAGAAATAATGGTACCCCCCTTTTTTACTGCTATCTCTCCGATTGCCATACTCTTTACAGCTTGATATAAATTAAGATCAAGCGGATATCCCCCATTTCCACATATTACAATATCATAAGGATTATTTATTTCCCTAAAAATATGTTCTATTTGATAATTTACAAGTTTTTCATGAGCTTTCTTAAAATCGCCCGAAGCTACTTGAACAATTTCATGTTTTTCATTTAAACAGACATTTACAATGAAATCGACTCCAACTTTTTCAGACAGTTTGATTGAATTTTTATGCAGTGGGTTTTCTTTATAGATTCCAAAACGAGCAAAGGGAGAGGCGATATTTTTTGCAGAATGACTATATTGAATAATATCTGCTCCCGCTATTCCGGGAACTATAGATTTACGACCTCCAGAAAAACCAAAAAAGAAATGAGGTTCCACATATCCGGTTAAAATCTTCAAATCTGCTTCATAATATAGTTTGTTTATCAGAAGTGGATGATTATCTTTTGTTGATCCTAGATTGATTAAAGAGTTATCATCAACAGCTACATGATCAATGACATTAATTTTATTTATTAGATTAGGACCTAAGATACGATTCAGTTCTTCTTCACGAGAAACACGATGTAATCCTGTAGCAATTAGTATCGTTATTAGATCATCACTAATTCCATAGACATTTAATTCCGTTATCAGTACTTCTAAAATTAAATGCGAAGGAACTGGTCGTGTTGCATCACTTGCTATAATGCACACTGATTTTATACTATCTTTTTTTTTGATAATTTCTTTAAGAGATATTTTACCTATTGGATGATTAATTGATTCCCTTATCTTTTCAATAGGATTCTCAATAGGTTTTTGTTCTGTAGATCTAAAGATAGTTACATTCCATTTTGAATCAAGAGTTATATCAAGATCTACTTTTCCATAATCTAATTTCATGATATTTTTGTATTTCTATGAATTATTTCTCGTGCTTTTTCAAAAATCTCAGTTGTATTCACTCCAGCAGGACATTTAATTTGACAGAGCCCACATAAAGTACATGTATGTAAAACCTTAATGATTAAATCGTTTAATTTTAAATCTCCATATACTAACCCATTTAACAAACTTAAACGTCCCCTTGGACTATACGTCTCTAATTGATATTCAATTCTAGAAGGACATGAGATACAAAATCCACATCTCATACATTTTAATTCTAATATTTTATCTTTTTGTGTTTCTAAAGTACGATTTATTTTTTTTGAATTTAATATACGTGTATCTCCTTTTCCAATTCCAGGATTCAAAATCATATTTGGATCAAATAACTTTTTAATTTGCGCCATTAAATCAATTAAATTAGCATCGTGCTCCAATTTTAGATAAGGAGTTTTAACTTTACCAATTCCATGCTCACCAGTTATAGTTCCTCCTACTGGTATTATAATTTCTTTATATAAATAATCTACTGCGTTTTCAAAATCCTTAACATCCTGTTCATCATTTTCATTGAATAAAAAGGTTGGATGCAAATTTCCTTCCATATGACAAATAATAGCGACTAACAAATTTTTAGCATTAACTTTTTTAGGGATTTCTTCAATTTTTTTTATTACATTAGAAAAATGAGTAATATGAATTGTACAATCTTCAACAGATGTATTTGGGCGAATTCTCGAAAGAGCTGGGAGGTTGGCTTTCCTTGCAAGGATTAACCTTTCTCTTTCCTCAAGATTCATAGCTACTTTCTGGAATATAGGTTTTTTTTGGACAATAATATCAAACATCTTCGCAAATTCATCCTCTACTTCCCTTTCAGAATTTCCATCAACTTCTGCTAATAATATATAACCATTTGGAAAATCTAAAAACTCTCCACCCAAATATTTCGTCACAGCTTTTAAAACCACTTTATCCATGAATTCTAATAAGTTAGGAACAACTCCACTTCTTCTTAATTCTATAACAGCATCTTTCAGATCATCAGTATTGTCAAAAATGAATGCTCCTAATTTTCTTGTCATTGGTAAAGGTCTAATTCTTAATCCGATTTTAGTAATAACACCTAGAGTACCTTCAGAACCGATAAATAAGTCTTTTATATTATAAGAAGATACGGATTTTAAAACGTTTGACCCTAAATTAACAATTGTCCCATTTGGTAATACAACGTCCAAATACATGACATAATTTTTCGTAACCCCATATTTGAAGGCCTGAATTCCCCCTGCATTACTCGCGACCATTCCCCCTATAGTGGCAACGGAACTTGAACCAGGATCTGGAGGAAAAAAGTATCCAAATGGTTTTAGTGTTTCATTTAGTTCATCACAAACTACTCCTGGCTCAACTTCAACATAATTATTTTCAATATTTATTTGTAATATTTTGTTCATCTGACTTAAATCTAATATTATCCCTCCATATGGACTTAATGAGCCAGAGGATAAACTTGTTCCACTCCCTCTAGGTGTGACTGGAATTTTATTTTCATTTGACAATTTTAATATTTCAGCAATTTGTTTGGTATTTTGTGGAATTAATATCAAATCTGGAATCCAATCCCTATTAAAAATTGAACCTCCAAAAGCATAAGTCCATCTAATTTCAAAATCAGTAAAAAAAAAATTTTCTCCAACAATACTTTTTAATTTCTTTAATAGAGCTTGCGAAATTTTATTATATTTGATATCCATATTCCAAAAATTAGAGTTGAGGTTTTATAATAATTAGTTAAACGTTTTTAGATATATTTTATTCTTATGAAAACAAATATGTTTTTTTTATCAAAATTTAAATAAGTGTAATCTATTATTTTATAGACAAAAATTTCATAATTTAAAGAGCAAGTTAATATGGGGAAGGTTTTAAGGGATTTATGGATTTTGCATGAACATGGTCTAGCAGTATTTAGCCGAGTTATTGACCCCTCCATAGAACCACAAATGTTTGGTGGTTTAATGACAGCATTAAATAAATTTGCAGAAACTCTTTCTCAAGGGGGAATTTCAAATTTTGAATTGAGTAGTATTCGTTTCACAATTGAGAAGAGAAATCATTTCGTTTTCGTCACAAATTCATCCAGTAGAGTCAAACCTAAAAAGATTATAAATGAATTAAAAAAAATATCAAAAAAATTCTTTGAAATATATCCTGAAGAAATTATAGAGAAATGGGATAATAATATTAATATATTTGAGAATTTTGAAGAAAAAATTATTGATTCATTGGTAGAATCTGCTTAAAATGTGCAGAAATCATTTAACTTTAAAAATACGTTTTCTTTAGCATACTTCAAAATGTTACTATTTTAGATTTATAATCGTAAAAAATTTAAGATTGAGTTGTTTCTATAATAATGAAAAAGAAATTTACCAAATATAAAAGGAAAAATTGATGGAACCAATTGAAAAGAAGAAATTAGATAATAATGATAATATTGAAGAACTTCCATTAATTCATAAAACACCCTTACTAGCATCGAATAATTTAGAATATATTATCAAAAATTTATCAAACCCACGTTTCTTAGGATCAATCCATATGAAAAAAGAAACAATGCATAATTCTAACTTAGTTGATAACCTAGTAGAAAGTGAATTAAAATCAAAGATGAGTCATTCAATAAAAAATTCATTATTCAACCCAGTTACAAAAATTTTGATATTATTGGCACTCATTTTTAATATTTTCTGGATACTCTTCATTTATGTTTTATAATGATTAATTATGAAATTAACAGAATATCCAATTTCTTTTCACTAAATTTAAAAAATATTTATTTTGTTTAGTATTAGATTTAAATATTTATAACTATAGTTTTCAATGAAAAGATTATATAGGTTGGTGAAGTATAATTGATTTACGATGTTACAATCATTGGAGGGGGCGTTACAGGTTGTTGCATAGCTCGTACACTTTCAAAATATGACTTGGATGTCTGTTTATTAGAAAAGGAAGCAGAGATTGCTTCTGGAACTACTAAAGCTAATTCTGGTGTTATTCACGCAGGTTACGCTTCTCCCAGAGAATATAAAAAACGATATCTAGCTATTGAGGGAAATAAAATGTATACTCAAGCAGCAGAAGAACTAAATTTCCCTTTTAAAAGAATTGGTTCGTTTGTTGTAGCTTTAGAGGATAATCAGATTAAACAATTGGAAGAAGAAAAAAAAAAGGGGACTGAGGATGGCATTCCTGGATTAGAGGTAATTTTAGATAAAAAAAAGATAAAACAAATGGAACCAAGACTAACCGATGATGCTGTTGGTGTGTTACATGCACCTACAGGTGGTCTTGCTAGTCCTTATGAACTAACCTTTGCCTTAGCAGAAAATGCCGCTATGAATGGAGTAAAATTTTTCAGAAATCATAAAGTTATCAAAATTACTCATCAAGAAAATATTTTTACCGTGCGATCACTTTCAGGAGAATTTAAGAGTCGAAATGTTATTAATGCAGCAGGGTTATATGCCGCTCAAATCTCTAGAATGCTGGGTTTGGATTATTTTAGCATAACACCAAGGAAGGGTGAATATATACTTTTTGATCGAAATGCTATTCAGCTAAATAAGATATTATTCCCAATGCCCACAAAAATATCAAAAGGGATTTTAGTTTGCCCTACATTACACGGTAACACTTTTGTTGGTCCAAATGCTCAAAATATAACTGATCTTGAAGATATATCAACCACTACTGCGGGATTGAAAGAAATCTTGGAAGGTGCCATGAATTTAGTTCCTAGTATCCCTATCAGAAGCTCGATAAGAAATTTTGCTGGATTAAGAGCAGTCCCAGAGGAATATGATTTTATCATAGATAATACTGATGTTTATGGATTTATTAATGTTGCCGGGATTTTATCACCGGGATTAAGCGCAACCTTTGCTATTGCAGAAAAAATAGTTGAATTTCTTGAACTATTAGGAGTTAATTTAAAAATTAAAGACGAATATAACCCGATTCGCCCTAAACCAGAAAGATTTAAGGATTTTTCAAAAGAACAACTTGACAAAAGAATACAACAAGATCCAACATGGGGTAGAATTATATGTCGATGTGAAACAATTCCTGAAAAAGAAATTATAGATGCTATTAATACTCCAGTTGGAGCTAGGACAGTTGATGGAGTTAAATTTCGCTGTAGACCTGGAATGGGTAGATGTCAAGGTGGATTCTGTCGCCCTAGGGTTATTGAAATCTTGACAAGGGAACTAAAGAAACCATATGAGGAAATTACTAAGAGGGGAGAAGATACTTACATCTTAACTGGAAAAACTAAGGATTTTCTATTAAATCAAAAAAGGGAGGATGCTTAGGGAAAATGAAAAAGTATGAAGTGGATGTTGTTGTAATAGGGGGTGGATCGGCAGGATTAGCAGCAGCTATTGTTGTTAAAAAAGCAGATTTGGATGTTTTAATAATAGAGAGAGATAAAGAATTAGGTGGAATAACACTCCAGTGTATTCATAATGGATTTGGGCTTCATGAATTTGGAGAAGAATTAACTGGTCCTGAATATATTCAAAGATTTATAAACGAAGCTCGAGACTTAAATATTCCATATAAGTTAGATACTATGGTAATTGAATTTACACCAAATAAAATAATATACGCAATAAATAATAAAGAAGGGCTAATAGAAATTAAAGCTAAAGCAATTATCCTCGCTATGGGATGTCGAGAAAGAACAAGAGGTGCAATAAATATCCCTGGATTTCGACCATCTGGTATCTTTACTGCGGGTCAAGCCCAAAGATTTGTTAATATTGAAGGATATTTACCAGGTAGAACTTTTGTTATTTTAGGAAGTGGAGATATTGGTATGATCATGGCACGTCGTCTAACATGGGAGGGGTGTGAGGTTAAAGCTGTTGTAGAAATTCAACCTTATGTGAGTGGATTAATAAGAAATCAAGTCCAGTGTCTTGAGGATTATGGAATTCCATTGATAACTAGTTATACAGTTACAAAGATACATGGACGGCAACGAATTCAAGGAGTAACAATTAGCAAGGTAGATCATAACTTTGACCAAATCATAGGTTCTGAAAAATTTATCGAATGTGATACCCTCTTATTATCTGTTGGTTTAATACCAGAAAACGAGTTAACACGAGAGGCGGGTGCTGAAATTTCGGAAATGGGTGGACCTATTGTGGATAATAATTTAGAAACTACCATTGATGGAGTATTTGCCTGTGGAAATGTATTACAAGTTCATGATCTAGTAGATTTAGTAACTGCCGAAGCAAAAAGAGCTGGTTTAAATGCCATTGAATATGTTAAAGAAAGATACAGTAAAGAAAGGGAGAGAAAATTATATATTAAATGTAGAGTAGGAGAAAATGTTAATTATATAAAGCCTGATGTAATAAATAAAACCGATTTATCGAATGACATAATTTTCACCTTTCGAGTAAAAAGACCAGATAGAAGAATTTTAATTCAAATAAAAGATGAGAATAATAAAATTTTGTATAATAAAAAGAGAAAACATGTTATACCCAGTGAAATGATTGAATTGAAGTTAAATTTAAGCGAATTACAAATCGACCCCAATTGTACAAGTTTGGAAGTTGAAGTAATTCCTCGACCAGAAGTATTAATCGAAAAGAATTGATTGCAACAAGAGGTGATTAGAAATGTCAAATAATAATAATGAAAATAAACTACCTGAAGGATCAAAAGAAATAAGATGTATAGTTTGTCCAACAGGATGTCTTGTTCATGTTAAAAATATTAATGGAGAATTAATCATAGAAGGTCACTCCTGTAAAAGAGGGGAAGAATATGCAAGGGAAGAGTTCATAGCCCCAAAAAGAATCCTTACGACTACAATGCGAGTTGAAAAAGGTTTTTTACCATTAATACCTGTTAGATCAGATAAACCAATACCGAAAGAAAAATTAGGAGAAACTTTGAAACTAATAGCAGAAACTAAAACTCAAGCTCCAATAAAAATGGGTGATATTCTAATTAAAAACTTATTAGGACTTGAAATAAATATAATTTCAAGTAGAGACATGATTGAATCATAAAAGTTTTAGATTATTAAATTTTCTAGCTATAAAATAAATAGATTTAGTGAATAAATAGGTTAATATTTGAAGGATTTCCTAATTTTGAAATAAAGTGATTTTTTTTATTCATTCTTTTTACTAAAATATATAAAATCAAACTTAGATTAGATTTTTAAAAACAATTTCAAAATATAATATTTTAAAAAATTATAATTTAGGAGAGATTTTTTTGTCAGAATTTGAACAAAAAGTATTGAAATTACTTGAAGATATCAATGGCAAATTGGATACATTATTGAAAACTGAAACTCCTTCTATGAGTTCGGCTCCAGCAATGTCATCCTCATCACCCACCCCAGCTACTACTGTTAAACCATCCGTGATTGTTGATAAACAAGAAGAAGAAGCAAGAATGGAAGAAAAACCACCCGTTGAAGGTAGAAGAGTTTGTCCTGAATGCGGAGGAACTACTTTTGCAACACACGAAGATAGAAACCAAGTTTTGCATCAGATGGGTGGTGTAAAAATATACGCTAAAAAATATGTTTGCAAATGTTATTGATTATCTCAATAACAGTGAAAAAAATGTGGGTATGAATTTTAGTGTATTGAAAATAAAAAAATAATTTTTTTTTCTACTATTACATGAAAATTTAATTTTGTAGAAATTATTTTACTTCTGAATAAATTTTTTCTAAGAAATTGTAATTAGTGATTATTTAACTCTCAAATTTTAAAGCTACTTTTATTAAAATCTGAGAAAAAAAAGGATTATCTGGATATCTCTAACTTTTCTTTCAATTTCCTGTAAATTTTATCGATCCTTGATGCAACTTCGTTTAATAATCCATTTTTTTCTTGAAGATCTACTGTAATTTCAGGATTATTACTTGAAGCATATTCCGATAATTGATTTTGAGTAGTTGTTTGGTGTGCATAGAATTCAAATATATCTAATACCTTTTCTAAAATGTCTTCTCTAAATTCTAAGATGGTTTCTCGTAGTTTTCTTGCCGATATTTCACCAGTACTTACTTTTTGAGTTAACTTTTTTAACTCAACTAATTGATGCTTATCAAAAATTCTTTTTTCCACTATTTTTCTGAGATTTTCCTCTCTTGTAAGTTTCCCATTCAATTTGAACATTACTCCTGATAAATATAATTTTGAATTTTAATAAAGAAATGGTGAATGGAATTGTATAATTTATGTGCTAATTTCTCGGGATCATTAATATCTAAGTTAATTTCTTGATACGTTGTTAAGTAATCCTTTAATTTTTGCACAGTAAATGGAAAATTTTCTGTATTTTCCATTGTTTCAAAAAATGATAACACCTCTGAGGGTATTACTGCACGATCAATATTATAATAATGACGAAATACATTAAAGAGAAATTTCTTTATAATATTCTGTTCAATCTTTAAGGCACTAGAATAGTTAGTATTCCTCATGAATTTGTATAACTTACTCATTTCATAGGTAAAATCACTGAATTCACGTGCTAATGCTTCATATACATCTTCTTGTCGTATTATATACTTTCGTGGCTGATTAGTAAAAGTTTCTTTTTCCTTTTCTTTGCTTACATCCTCTGTTAAATCTTCACTCACTTTTTCAACTGTAATTTTTGAATTTTTTCCTTTGATTTTAAAGTAATCGTTTAAGGCTTTTTCATATTGATCCCCTACTTTATAAGAGGTTGCCAGTGATTCTGAACCACTTGCTCTTTTAGGATGATCCTCTACTAAATAATCATGTTTTAAAAGTTTGTTCAAAAGATCGTCTCTAATTTTTTTCATATATCCCTTATTACTTGTCTTTTTTAAAAGCTTTGGATAAATCCACTTTAATAATTCTTTCTTAATTTTATCCTTATATAAGTTACCTACTCTCTCAACAGATTTTATAGATTTCATAAAATTAATAATTTCCTCAATATAGAAAATGTGTGACCCTAAATCTTTCTCAAAGATCGTTGTCATTGCTCCATTTATAATCATTTGTTCTGTAGAACGTAAATTATAGCCTTGTTCCTCCATAAATTCAATTACTTGGTCATAAGTATAAGGTTCAGAATTCTTAACTTTTTTCCAATCTATTAACGCAGGAAATGTTTGGTAAATATCCTCTCTCTTTATTAAGATGTTATTATTTTTAAGAGCTCTTAAATACTCCAATTTATATGTTTTATGACGACTTTTGGAGTATTCACCAGTTCCAGGTGTTTCATACAGACTTAATAGACTTTTTAATAATGCAACATCGTTATTATCAGTAGCTCTGAATGAAATGATATTACTAAAATATGTGAAGATATTAGGATGAAGATAATGTACTTGATTTGCTGTAAAGAGAAGTCCGAAATCTTTTGTTACAAGAGGCCCTAGAAACGAATTAATTTTCCCATAATTCATACGAGTGTCTAAAAATCTAGAATCGAAAAATAAGTCAATGAAAGGTAATACAATAACCTTTGGATGATAATCCTTTTCATATTTTATATAATGAATAATCTTTGATAAGATTAAAAATGCAAAAAATAATTTCTTATTTAAATCTTTTAAAATGGAAAGATCAATGATAATTGTTTTTTCATCATTAATAAAATCATTTACAAGGATTTTATTAGGTCCATACAAATCTTGAAAATAGGTTTTATCTTGAGGAGTTAGATCTGCAAATAATGTTTCAATCGAGAAACTCAAAGATGTCTTCTGCCAATTATTTTGGGATTTTGCTTCCAATTGCATTGATGATAAATCTATTTCTGGATTTTTACTTATAATATCTCGGAGTATATCAATCGTTCTTGGATCTTTCTTGAATGCTAGTGCAAAAGCGTCAAGCATATATTCAAGATAATCGGTATTATTTGTATCATAAGGGATGTCCGAATTTAATGGATTTATAGTAAAAGCAGTTCCTAAACGAAAATGAGAAATGTCTTTGATATAAGGAGATCCTTTAAATAAGGAGAGAAGTTTCCTCCATTGACCAGAAAAATCAAAAATGAGGGAAGGCTTCCCAAGCGGTATTAATTCTGACACAATTTTCATTGAAGTTAATTCTCTACTCTGGTAAATACCATTAACTATAAGTAAATTCTTTATTTGATCATATAGAAATCCAACAGGTACTTGTTTTTCAAACACTTCAGTGTTTAATGTATATCCTATTGTGATAAAATTCTTTAGATAAGTCGGAGTATTAAACTCAACAGGTAATTCTGATTCTGTTGTTCTTCTTAGAATCTGTACTGGAGTACTAAATGGTATTAAAGTCGCCCCTTGAAGCATAAGATACGAAAGATGCGAGCCATCTATTCTAAAATTATTATGCTTGAATACAGAAAAAAGATAACCTGAGATTAATCGATTTAATTCTAAATCCTCTACTTTATAATTATGAAAATTGCTTTGAAAAGCTCCTTTTAAAGTTATAGAGTGAGATTCAAGTTCATGTTCCAATTTTTCAAGTATAGCAATCTCAAAAGACTCTGTTAATTTATACCTATTTATAGAAATCGTTAAAAAACTGTACCACATACCTTTTCTATATGATAACCATTGTTCTTCACCTAATGCATCTTGAATCCTATAATTAGGGTGAAATAATAAATTTCTTTTTACTTTATCATATACTGATTTAAGACCATACCTATCAAAAGTATAATAACAAAGAGGTTCATTTTTCAAGGTATAAGTAAAATGGATTTTATGATAATTAAGTGCTTCAATAAAGCGATCAAGTCTATGATCGAATCTCGGATCAAACCTATGATAAGTATTATTATAAATATACTTTAAATTGATTATCTTTATACCTATTAAAAGTCGATTATCAACGTGCATAAAAATACTGTGAGGAAATTTTCTCAATGTGTAAAATTTGACTTTTTTAAAGGGATGCAAAAAATCCATTTCTGTATCTGTCCTTAAAGACCTCTTTGAAATTTCAAATAAAATTGAACGCCACCATGTAAATATAAGTAAAAAGATTAATGATAAATCAATAAGCAGTATATAAGTTAAATCTAAAACTATAATCTCTGAAAAAAACCATCCAGTATGGATGAGTAAGAATATGACGAAAGAAAACTTAAGATAAATTTTCTTAATGCTATTTTTTAATGATTTTGCACTCATATTTTTATTTTCTTGAGAATCAACTCCTATAAACATTACCCGAACTCCGTTGAGTAAATCATCGCCTGATAATAGTTTGGATTTAAAATGGTGGAAATTAGTGACCAGATTACTTTTTAGATAACTTGAATATAAATTTATGAAATGATTGAGTTTGTCAATTCTTTTACTCGTTAAAATACCAGAAATACTACCAAAAACAGAAAAATAGATTTTTCCTATCGTTGATGTTGAAGAATTATAAGTCTCCTGTGTATTGATATTATTATCAAAAAGATTGATTATTGGTTTTTGCACTACTTGATATGAATATGAGAGTCTAATATCTTTGATACTTAATGATCTAATAAAACCTCCAACATTGGGATTTACATTTTCAGGGATCATTTCAATACTATAAATCTGCATAGCAAAAGTAACAAGATCGTTCTTATTATGGACAAAAAGAGTATGTTTATCACCATTATTAAACCAGAATATATAAGGTTCAAAAGGATCAAAAATTCTCATTCTTCGAAATAACCTAGAAAATAGTAAATTCAAGGAAAAAAACTCCTTATTAAAAATCAAAATAAATATAATGAGAAATATAATACCCGAAAATAGGGAAGTAATTAAATTATAAGTTGTTTTATATACAGATATTATAAATATAAACGTTAATACCAGTAATGAGAGAGCTTTGGTTAATGATCTTACTCTATTAATATCTCTAAATGAAGGATTTACCCTCCAGAGATTCAAGTAATCTTTTTTTCCCTCAGACTGTTCTCCCCATTTTTCAAAAGATTTCTTGTTATTATTTTTTTTACTGAAATCTTTAGGTATATACGATTGGACCATAGTTAATATATCCTCCTTATAAAATATTGAATATATATAAAAAGAAGTAATGCGCCCCCTCCGATTAATATCATCGACCAATAACTTAATGTACTTATTATATTCGGATAAATCATCAGTTTGAGGAGTATGGATATTCCAAGTATAAAAAGTAAAATAACAACTCCAATAATGAAATAACCTACCACATTTTCAACAGATTGTTGATATCTGATACTATCCTTAAGCTTCCCTTCAAACTTAATTTTTTTTTGTTTTCTCTTCAAACGTATTGAATTTTCAACATTTTTTAATGAGATAGCAGTTTCTAAGGAATATCTATTAAAACTATTTTGAGATTGTTTTTGAAGAGAAAGTTGTTTTTCCTTTATTTTTTGTAATATCATCGGCTCTAATACACTTGTACTATTGTTGTGTCTATCTCTTGAATTAGAGGAAAAAAAAGATCTTAACCTATATGGAGATATAGTCATTATATCATAATCATCGAACTCTCTATGAAGGTTTGGAACATCTAATTTCCGTAATTCATAAAAAACTTTAAATATGGTTCTAATACTAGAAAAAGGAATATTTCCTCGATTTTTTAAGAATAATGGTTCACATTCACTTATTTTCTCAATAATATTATCCTGAAATATTGAAATTCCTAAATTATCAAGAAAAATTTGATTTATCAATTCCATATATTCAACAAGAGTTTCTCCAGAATCTAGTCTTTTTCTTACACCTAGTTTAACTCCTATTTCGTCCAACTTTCTACTTATTAGTTCAAAGCAGACTATAGCCATTTTTTTTAAGTTCCCTGTTTCTTTACACACCTGTATAAGCGTTTTCAACTTTAAGTCTTGATTTTCAAAGTTCATAAATTTACCCCCTTTTAATTGTAAGTATTCTTACTTTGGTTAGTATTCTTCATTTTCTTAACTTGTTCTTCTGCAATAAGTCTGTCCAAATCAAGTTCATTTTGAGAATTATTAATTATAGTCTGTACAATAGAATCAGGGGTTGTTTCCTTTTTTTCAAATTTATATGATGTTAAAAAATAGAAAAAAGAATATGCGAATATCAGGGGAAATGAGATAATAGCTAAAATATTACCCAATCCAATAGTATATACTGATGTAAGACCTGTCTCTAAATTATTTACAATCATCATAGGATAATAGAGATCTTTCAGATCCCACGGAAATATCCAGATGTAATAAATTAATAGTATAGGTAAAGCCATTATCCCATATCCAAATAACATTTTATTAGTTTGTGGAGTAATTTTTTCAAGATTGTTAAAAAAAACAATATATCCCGAAAAGAAAATTAACAGTACTAATATAATATTAATAATAAGTGGGAATACTGGTTCACCAGGATAATATAAACCATTAAAGGAATCTGATAAAGGTGAAGTCCACCCATAAAACAAATCATAATTCCAGTTTACAATTATTTCACCGTTTGAAGTTATGATTTTAAATGAATACCACTCAACAAAACATGAGAGAAATAATAAAATTAATCCTAAAAAAAATAAATTTTTAAATAACTTATCAATATGCATATTAGTCCTCCAAAAATGAACTATATTTCTGTTTTAATTCATTTCTCTCCTCAGATCTACCCGGATTTTCTGAGATCTGGCTATTAACTTCTTCTTCAAACAAATCTGTTTGTTTAATTTTTTTCTGAAAAGACTTTTCTTGAAGAAAATTTTGAGTATTTTGGTTTTCTACTTTTTCAATAATTTTAAATCCAGAATTTTTTCCCAAACATTCATAAGAGAATTGTTCCATAAGAATTGGAGAAAAATCTTCATTAATTAATTTAAGACTGGTATTGTCTAAATGCAAATCTCTTTTATAATAAGGTATAGAGAACTCCTGTTGTATTTCTAAAATATTTTTAAAGTACTCTAGCATGAAATATCCGAGAAGAATTCCCATAAGGATCGCTAATCCGAGTGCTATCTTATTCATTACCACTAAAAATGAATATGCTTGAAATAAAAATATGATAAAATAAGTTAATGTTAAAATTATAAAAGGGCTGATAAATTTTAAATGTTTAAACAATTTACTTTCCGCTTTATAATGAAGTTCCCGTAAGCTTTTCTTACTAGTGGAGGATTCAAGTAGTAAATTTTTTTTTTCAATATATCTCAAGAACATAGAAAGCTTGTCTAGTTGCAAAACATGAATATTTGTATTTCTATGATAAGCAAATGGAAGTAATTTTTCGGTAAATCCCACCATATTTTGGGAAAGTATTATTGGTTCAATAATAATTTCACATTGATTATTTCCAGAATAAAAGTAGAGATTTTTTCTTGTTGTGGTTCTTTTGAGAGATAATGGATATCCTAAGATTTGATTTAAAATTTTTAATAGTGCCCCGTTTTTGGATATATTGTTTCGAATAGCTTTTTCAGTCATTTCTAATGTTTCTACATATAACATTGGTAATCTTTTAACATAAAAATCACTATCTTTATCAAGAGCACCATATTCTATTCTTTCTTTAGAGACAATCAAAGATCCCTCAAGAGGGGATATTTTTATTGGAATAATTAAAACTAAATCATTAGGATTACTAATTTTTTTTTGAGAACTCCAATTAGAAACAAATTTAGCTGCTATAATATCAATCCCAGAAGTTAATTCACGTAACTCAACAGTTTTTTCAATAATATGAAAACCATATTCTGTTAATTGATGTCGTAATTTATCTTCAAGTTGGTTAAATTTTTCTAAAATAATTCCTTCTTTTCCTAAAAGTGGTTCAATTCTAGTTAAATTTTCCTTTTCTTTTTCAAATTTAACTTCAGTTTCATTTGTAAATGAAATAAAGTCATGAATTGGTAATTTAATATCCTTTATAGATAGTTCAAGGTTATCAATACTTTCCTCTTGTACATTTGATTCAGGTTGAATAACTTGGTTGCTAATATCATTTGCTTCAAAAGTAGAATAATCTTTCTTTATATCTTCGAAATTTGCATTGACTTCAATATCCTCATCATTTTCAAAATTTCGAATTTTGTAGTTTGAAATACCTTCTTCTCCATTAATATCTTGAAGGGAATCACCTAAAGAAGTATTTTCTATTTTAAGATGAGAATCAGTTTTCATAGAAAATCCATTCAATGTCTTATTCTTAAGTTGATTCTTTGCATTTTCAATTAACTTTTGAGCTTTCGAGAGCCCAATTCCTTTTAATGACATTAGATCTTCTGGTTTCGACTTTGCAAGTTCAATAACACGTTCAATACCTCCTTCGTATAATGCTTGTGCAACCAATGGACCAACTCCTTTTACAATTGAAAGATCTTCGCGTTTGATACTGGGAGACAAACGAGTGCTTGATTCCTCAAAATTATCTATAAAGTGGGATATATTTTCCGCTTCAACAGAAGGATTTACCTCAACTTTTTTTGGTACTAAATTTTGTTCCGTCATATATATCATAATATAGTAATTTTAGAGTATTTAAAGAAAAAAATCAAATCTATATATAGAAAAAAATAACATAAGAATACCCTGAAATCTGATTACATTAAATCAAAAACTTCCAACTTTAACTATTTTTCCTTTAAGGAACAAACACATATAATGCTGAAAGAATTCGCTTTTTACTTATAAATGAAAAATATTTTAAGAATTAACATTTTGTATGATTTTGGAACAAAATGAAAGAGTAAGAATCTTTAGAATTGATCTTTGTACAGATTAATAAAATAATGCATTCCTTTTTTTATCAAAACTCCTTTTTTCTGAAATAGATGAATTAAGAAATTTAACTCTGATTCTGGAATAGCATAATTTTCAGCAAAAATCTCGAATACGTAATAAGGAACTTTAGTATAGATTTCTTCCATATTCATTAGCATTTTATTGAATTTCCTAATGTATTCACTTTCACTATCCATTAATATCATTTCTTTATTTATCGGCTCCTTTCGTTTCTGAATTTTAAAATCACCAAAAGAACTAAATTCTGGAGCGGATCCTGTTTCTTGTATTGCTAATTCATGTTGTTTTTCTTTTACTCTTTCAACTGCGTTAGTCATTCCATGTATGATGTCTTTGCTACTTAATAAATTCGGTATCTTATGGGTTAAACCACATCGTAAACATTTTTTTGACTTTTGAGTTTGTTTTGCATACATAAATTGCTTGCATTTTGAACATGCAAATACAATATAAGGTGTTTTATCTCTTTTCCATCTTACATCTTTCATAATTTTCAATTCCTTATTCCTATTTTGATGCTTCTAAGATATTTTTTATTATGAAATAAATTTCCTCCTCATTATCTATTACTATTACTTGAAAATTATGAGAAAATCCTAATTCTTGAAGTTGTCTCTTATAGATCCTCTTTTCTCCTTCAACTTTTTCTTTATAATCCGTAAAATCGAATATAATAATTAACAATGAAGAGATTTGCTTAAATTTTTCAACCTCTTTTAAAAATGGGACATTTTGGATAATCGTGGGTTTGTAAATCTGAATCAGTACTTTGTTATTAATAAGAACATGAAGATTAGACTCAACAATATCAAAATTCAAATTATCTTTATGGAGTTTTTTTCTTAAACCAAAATTCATTGGGAAATATTTACTGAGTTTAATTAAACTCTCCTTATTAGTGTTATTTTGCATATATGACGTGAGTTTTGATTGCTGCTGGTTTCTTGATATTTTATTTTGAAGATTTTTTTTGTTATCTATTTTTTTCTCCTGTGGATTTTCTTTGGTTAATGTTTCAACTAAATCCTTATCTTTTAGTCTATACTTTTTCTCATGCGAGTTATTTAATTGTTTGGGTTCTTTCAGGTTGGAATTCATTCTTTTAAGTTTGTTTAAAACAATTCTAAGATAAATTTCATCTTGTGTCTTTTTACTATAGAGAATAATCACCTTTCCCTCACGGTGTCGAGCTGTTCGTCCTTTACGTTGGATATATCGGATTTCTGAAGCAACGACATCATAAAATACCACAAGATCACATTCAGCGATATCCAATCCTTCTTCACCCACATTCGTAGCTACTAGAACATTGTAATAACCTTGTTTAAATAAATTTAATATTTCAATTTGCCTTTTTTGGGATAGACCTTTATCATTTGACGATTTTGTTGTTTGACCTACAAATCTTACTGGTTTTATACCAATTGTTTTTTCTAATTTTTTCACAATACTATTTACAGAATTTCGAAGTTTTGTAAATACCAGAATGCGTGAATGGGGCTTTTTGTCTAATTCCTCAATGAGAATTTTTTTTAATATTGGATATTTTGGATGAATAAGAGATTCAGGGGAATATTCTGCTTTTTTTTTTAATTCTAAATAGATATTATACAATTTATGATCTGATGTTAAAACGCGTGTAGCCTTAGAGCTATTTTTTTTTTTAGAGTCTTTATATAACTTAATAAGATAATCTAAAAGACTATCTAATCCTTGTTGTTCTACCAACTCAAGCATATGATATAGAATAAGTGCTTGAGCATTAATAGATATAGCACTATAAATTCCGGTCTTATCACCATTGCTTTTTAATAGTTCTACTAATTCTCCATTTAATTTAATTAAATCTTTGCGAATAATTTTTTCATGAAGGTTCTCCCCTTTTGCTTCTAGAAAATTTAAATGTGAAAGATAATGGAGTCTTTCTTCTAAAATATAAGTAATAATTTTATAGATATCTTCCATAAAAATATTCAAATCTACACCTATTTTATAAATGTTTATTTTATTAAGATGATCTTTTACGTCCTCATCTCTTCTCGTCCGTATATGGATATTCTTAATAGGAATATGTAAGTTTTCGCATAATTTATTGATCTTTTTTTTTGATGCACCTGGTGATGCTGTAAGTGCTAAAATAATCCCATCCTGGTTACTAAGGACATATTCATCAGCAATCATAGTATAAGGATAATCTCCTGAAGAATGATGCGCTTCATCAAGAATGATTAATGCTACCTCTTTCAAAGTATATCTTTTATTCACAAGATCATTTCTTAAGGTTTGAGGTGTGAAAAATAAGATTTGTCCTTTATTAAATATATTAATTCTATTAGCGGGAAGAGTTTTACCAGTCAATACTGCAAATTTATTGTCAGAAATATGTAAAAAATGCAAAAATGTCTCATAGTGTTGATTTATTAAAGGACGTGTAGGAGCAAGTATAATTATTTTACTATTAGAGGGCACGGTTTGAAGTATTTTATTAGTAACAAGCACTGCGATGATTGTTTTTCCAAGTCCAGTAGGTAATACTACTAAGGAATTTCTATCTTTACAGGATTCAGCTATTTTTATCTGATATTTCCTTATTTCAAGACCCTGATAATTTAGTACTTGTTCATTACGATTTTTATCTTCTTTTATATCACTCATCATCTTTCACCAGTATTCTGTGATTTTCAATAAATAAGTGGGTTATCTTTTTATTTCCCTTATTATAAGATATAATCAAATCCCCTAACTCCATACCAAAACGAGAAGGATAAATTAACCCGTTATCTTTTATCTCAAATAGAAAGGGATGCTTTGAATTTAATAATTTGAGATTATACAGAAATTCTGTACCATTCTTCGAAATATCAAATCCTTTTCCCCGATTAATGTACTTAAATGTGTAAATTATATCATTATAATGACTTATCTCAAACGAAGTAAATATGATTATATCTGGTATTTTTTTTTCAGCAATTAGATAGAGTATTGAATTTTCTTTTTTTTTCTCCAAATTATATTCCAGAAATATGTTATGGAAAATTTGCTGACTTTTTAAAATTAAAGAAATTATTTTATCAGTATAGATATCTGGAATATTTATAATCTTAACCAATTTAGTGAAATTTAGTTTTTTTTCATAGTTATCTTCAAATCCTTTTAAAATATCTATTATTTGATCAAATATCTGAAGAAATTTATGAAATTGCTCTCTATTTGTATTATTAAACTTTGTTAAATCTGAAGATAATATCATTAGAAGATAGATTTTTTACAAGAATAAAAAGAAAAAATTTAAAGAAAAAATTAGGTCTTGAAATTATGAATTTTTTTTAATTTTCGAGATGAAAAAACAACAATTCCTGGAGTTGTAAGAAAAATTATAGCAAGTAGTATAGCAATTTGAATTTCTCTCTCATATTTTTCTTTAATATCTGGATTTGGAGGATCATCAGAGGGGTTATCTGGATCGGAATCTTTTGGATCTCTAGGATTAGTAGTATTAAATATGGTTTCTTCGATAAACTGAGTAGAGTTTGATATTCCATCCTCTAGAAATATTTGAAAAACATATTTTGTATCGTTTATATAATCATAATTTAAAGTAAATAAATTATAGTGAGTAAAATTTTGATGAGAAAATATCAATAAACTTACAAAAGAATCATTTAAGTAGATTTCACAAAATGCATTTGGAGAATTTAAGGGATAGTATATTCCATTACTCAAAATAGAAGCGTTCAATATGATATTTAATGATTTTTCATCATCCTGAATAGTAAGATCGTGCTCGAGTGTGTAGTTAGTTTCAAAGGAAATATATTGTTCGGCTTTTACCAGAGCCCCTTCATAAGCCCGTAAATATCCATCAATAAGAGGATAACATAAAGAATCATATGGTATTAGAATATCTGCTATATGAGTTCCATCTGGTTGTTCTGAGAATAAATAAGTACCTAATTGATTACAATCAAATTTAAAGGTAAGATAAGTACCAAAATCTTGTAATATCATATTATCTAATGAAACTTCAATATGGTTATAACTTCCTAAATCAATGATAGAAGAATAAGTAGCTGTAATTCCAATTTCACTATTACGAGCCAAATAACAAATATAATAAAAATTTTCATGACTTTTTACTTTCTTATTTGGAGTACAGTAAAATTCATTATATTGTTCAGAATAAATATCTTGTACTAGTTGCTGAGTAGATTGTCTATCGAATTCAATATCGATATTTAGTATTTCTGAAATTTTATAACTAAAATAGATATTTTTAATATTACTATAGTTTAAATTTGCTTCAACGTACGTTATTATTTTTTGATTATTCTTATTGTACATATTAAGAGTTTTTAATAAGTATATCATGTAGTAGGTATATTCCAAAATTGTTTCAACATTGTTGGTATATAAAGGGTCAACATAGAGCACCGTTGGGCTCTCAACAGTATTTCTTTCGATATAATTATATAATGCAAGTGTATTAACACCTAAACTAGACATATTTCCTAAGCCTAATTCATACGAAATTAACTCTAAGCATTTAATTGCATAATATGAATGTTCAAAAAGAATATTTGAATTTATGAACGATGATGAATAATAAGAGTTATATGGCCAGTATAGAGAAAAGGCTCCGTAAGTTTCATAATAAGATTCATTTAAAAATTGAGTAGCTACAATATCAGAGATTAATTCATCTTTATCAATATCATTTAGAAAATCGTCTAATTTATAAATTCTTTTCAATGAATCTAAAGCATGATATGTAGTTTTATGAGAATGAATTATACTTTTGTTAGAATAGAATTCTATTGGAGAAGAACGTAGTCCTGCTAAATCTTCAACTTTTTCTAAATATGCAATAAAGGAGTTAGTAAAGACTTCCTGATAATTTTCTGTGTATGAATTCTTTATATTAGAATATAAACCTTCAATATCAATATCTGCCAATCTTCCATATAACTCAAAAGAACGAATTATTGTGTTAACAAGATTCATTGAGGTATAATCTTCGGAAATTAGAGAATATCCATTTTCCTGAACAAATAAGTCAGTAGCATTTCCAATCTGATTTTTTTCTGTTAATGTTAATTGGGAAATAACTCCAGAATTTTGTAAAGAACGAATAATTTGAAAAGTATCAATTAATTCATGATGAGTAATTGTTGTAGATTGATCCCAACATCCAAATGAATTTCGGTTTGAAAGAATAAAGTTTATTACATCTGCTCGATCAAAATCAGTGAAATCTGTAATATCAGAAAGCTCTAATCCTAGAGCAGTTCCAACGATATTACACTGATTTTCTGAAACTTCAAATGGACTAATATGAAAGTAGTTTAGAAATGAATCGTATGAGTTATTGAGAAATTTATGAAAATTAGGTATATTGATAATATCTTCCATTCCAAATATTTCTAGTGTTTTAATACTATAAAATGAACTTAATAAATTAGGTTCCCAAAAAGGTAGAAGCGAATCAAAATTTGTATAATAATCATTAAAAAATCCCCCAGTTTGCCATGAATTACCACTCACTTGCAAATCATTAACAAATTGGATTATCTCATTCTTTTGAGATATGTACATTAACCAATCATCAATTAGCATATCTAAAGTAAATACTGCAAAGAATGTGTTATCCATTGTAGAAATTTTAAATAAAGATGGAAGTGATGAGTCATATGGTTGTCCAATAAATCCACTGGTATCAGTATTATAACAACTCCAGATATAATCAACAATATCTTGAGTATCTATAAAACTTAAAGAATCAAGTAATTCCAAGGAAAGAGTGGCATAACAAGTAGTTTCCAATGTACTACTAAAAGGATAATTCCAATCTCGAGAACTGTCTGTGTGAAGATATCTATCTGATAGTGAGTCCATAAACCGATGTGAATATGAATCATAGTGAGTTAAAATATAGTTTATTACAGTTGTCTTATTAATAGTGTAAAGTTTTCCAATAGCATTGAGAGTATACAATCCATAGTAAGTAGCCTGTAAAGAAGGTTCATATATCTGAGTATAATAGCCGTTATTATCATAATCTTGGATTTTAGCGTCAAAGACAGATTCTATAATATCACTATTACTTCCTATTGATATGTAAAGATCCTCAGTATTACTTGAACCTTTTCCATAAGTAAAATTTTTCCTAGCCTTAGAAGGGTTTTCATTACTTAATGAAATAATCACGTTTAGAGATATTAATAGTAAAATTAAACAAAATATCTTATCTTTTTTTCCTTTCATTCATTTCTCACAAATATAAAAAGTGTTATCTACAATTATTACAAGAGTATTTAAAAGAAAAAATTGAAATCTGAAAATAAGGAATAAATACAACACGAAATTATAAAAGAGAAAGAACAAAAAAAAATAAAAATTGAAAACTAAAAATTATATTTCAAGTAAAGATTAGAAACTTGGAGGATCTTTTTCTCTGTAATATTGATGAATTATAAACTCCATTAAAGGTTTATGATAAATCTCTGTTTGTTTCTGATCTATATAACTTAAAGGGCTCTTATTAATTTTTATTGAAATACCCAGAGGAACTGTATTATTTTCTCTTATGGCAAAATAATAATAATCTTTCTTATTATGAACATTAAAAATTTCCTTAGCATTTCCCAGAACTAACTCTACATTCCCCTCTGAAGGAGTACATTTCTGATTTTCTTCTAATTCCGACTCTTGAGGTTTAAGTATATCCAGTTTTTCCATAATGATAATCAATACTTTAGATGATTTCACTAAGGTTGTAAATCCTTTAACTTTAAACCGATCGAAGAGATTTTTCTTCACTTGTGCTTGGATTGTACTCATCCTGATACCCAAACGATTGCATATCGAACTAATACTAACCTTTTCTTTGCAAGTACATAATACAGCGATAGAACTTACTAATCCTGCGATGACATCATCAGTTGTGTTTTTAATAACCTGCCAGAGTCGATAGAGTATTTTCTTTGAAAGAAAATATAAAGGCATTCCTAAATCAAAACATTGCATGACTTCAGAAATTCTTTGAAGGATATATGATTGTCTATTACGTCCATCATATTCAGGTAAATATCTTCTTAATTGTAAGATAAAGTCATTAAATTCCTTTCTTGTTATTTTCGCAGAATCAATTAACTTATTTAGATTAATAGAGACATTTCTAAGCTTAAGGCAAATATATATTAATATTGAAACTAATTTTTCTATGTTTCTATATTTTGATCCTGTTCTTATTTCAGAATGTACTCTCTTAAACTTCTCAAGAACCATTTCCTTAATGTCAATGTATTCTGATAAATTTAGAGCACCAAATAATCTATTGATCTCAGATCGAGCTGATTCAAGTATACTTTTCTTTGATGTGACTATTGAGTTATATTTATTCAACCTTTGTAATCTGATAGAACGGGGGGAAGATACCCTTTCTCGTCTTGTACCTATCTGAGTTCGACCTAAACCCTTTGCATATTGGATTAAGTCTTCATTATACGGTTTATCATATTGTAGTTTTTGAATTTTCAATTCAATCCCACAATCATGGCATACATAGCCCTCTCTTGTCTCAATAATATTATGAGAACCACAAATATCACACTTTAAAGTGGAATCTGTTGAAGATAAACTATTTTCATTAAAAGATTTATAAGTTGCCAATGTTCTGATCACTATTCTTTTTAATTAACCTAAAAAATATAAGGTAGGAGTTTCGCTTTTAAACCTTTTCTTCAAATTACTAGATTATGAGGAGAAGCACTCTAGCGATGAAATTCAAATGTGAGTTTTTCAAATTTTATATACTTTTTTCATTATAGTGATCGACACTTTTGTCCAAGCATCCCTAAAAACGATGTTGAGCTTTAATACATCCAGCAAAATAATTTAAAATCTCAGGACTCAAATTCTATTATAGAAATAGAACAATAAAACCAATAACTTATTACTACATTACCTTATCGAATACAGCTATCGACATCGATTTTTGTTCCAAAATATAGAATCAAAAATCTAATATAATAGAATTATTTTATAGATATTTTTAAAGTAAAAGGATTTTCTATCACTATTTTTTTTTCCTTTAAATTAAAAGATAATAATTATGTTTAATGATTGAAGAACCATTTGTATTTCTTGGTGTTTTATTCATATCTCTAATGTTATCTTATTTCTTATCAAGTAATAAGGCAGGACTTCTCAGATCTATTACATCTAGATTATTTTTTATTGGAGTTTGTTTTCATGAAATGAGTCATTATGTTATGTGTCTTTTGGTGGGGATAAAACCTGAACAAATTAAAATTAAATGGCGCAATGAAAGATTTGGATTCGAACAACCACATGGTAATGTGAAACCAAGTAGAACTCCTACTTTTATGCAAGCTTTATTGACTGGGCTAGCTCCTTTGGTCTTTAGTACATGGTTTATTTTTTTTTTCTTATATGGAGTCGTTCTTAATACATTGATTCATATAATTTTTAGAATTATTGCAATATTTATCATTATATCTTTGTTTACGACTGCTGCACCATCAGCAGGAGATTTACAATATATTACTTCTGCTTTTAGAGAGAATCCTAGCCATTCATTCTATCAAGTTCTTCTTGTTTCAATATCAATATGTATTTTATGGGTTATTCTAATCCTTACACATTTAAAATTCATTCTTGATGTGTTTTATTATCTTACAATTGCAGGGATTTACCTTATTCTAAAGTATAGTCTAATTGCATCAAAAAGGTTAATTACACACTTAAGTACGCGAAATTATTGTAATCCCTCTAAAGTAAAGATGCGGCCATTAAACCATAAGCATTATAAACCACAAAAACCAATAAAGAGGTTATAAAATCAATGAAAGGATTATGTTATATTATTTTGATAATTGGATTTTTTATTTTTTTTCAACAAAATCCGGTATATGCAATTATTTGTATTGTACTTTTTATAGGAGTATATCTTTTATTTAGATCTCGATCTTTAAGCTCATCAAGAGGAGTATTAGGATTTCTTACTGGAAACCATTCACAACAAGATAGTAGAATTAATGATCTTATTACTTTAATGATGGTTCAGCAATTACTCAATAGTCACAATGATCAAGATCTCAACATACCAAAATATAATAATCAGGATAAAAAAGACTATATAGAAAAGATAAAAAATGAAGTTTTAGAGCTATTAGATGAAGAGTGAAATAGTTCAAGATATTGATTTTATTACTAAAATAAAAAAACTCATATCGTATAATAATATAATTTCAATTTCAGGAAAATCTGGAACTGGTAAAACAACTTTAAGTCTTTATTTAGTGGGAAATCTTTTGACTTATTGTCAAAATAATATCGAATCTTGTATATGGATTCAAGCAAGTGAAATATTTCCAAAGAAGAGATTATCACAGCTTTTTACTAATACTCCTGAAAAATTAGATTATATTAAGAATAATATCTATTTAAGTCCTGGAAATAAATTGATTCTTTCCTTAGAGGAACAAAAAAAGATTATTCATACTATTATGAAACCTTCCACGGTACTTCCTCCTTCATTGAGATATATCGTTGTTGACAATATTTCTCATCACTTAAGATATTCTTTACAACATAATACTGATGTATACAACTTACTCAATACGTTTTATGATAAACAATTGCTTCCCTTCATTTTATTTTGTAAACGGGAGGATATCCAGTTAATTCTAATACATGAAGTTACATATAGTCCCAAATCTGATAGAATTCGTCCTTTTTTGTATAGTCTATATGATAGAATTGAGAAAATAGATATAAGTTTACATAATATATTCAATAGCAATAAAAAAAAGATGGAAATATCATTTAATAAATATCATTGGGATTTTCAATATAAATTAGAAAGTTGTGGATTAAAAATAATATAGGCTGATACTATTTTCAATTCTAAATAAGTGATAAGAAAGTGAATTAATATTTTTATTTTTTTTTAATCTTAGATATTGAAATATATAGTAATTCAATTTATTCTCTTATAACAGCTCTTTTAATAGTCTTCAGTTTCCATGTAGAATTAAATTATTTTGAATTCTATAAATATAAGATAAATCTTTAGTTTTAATTAGGACCTTTAATAGTAAAAATCCCAAATATATTTATTATATTTCCAGAACACCAACAACCAACCCATAACAAAGCTATTCCTACAATTATATTTCTTATCCATTTGCCACTTTGTGCGAAAATTCCAATAACCCCAATAATTAAGAAAACACTACCAATAGTAAGGCTAATTGTACCTATAATATCAATTATTTTTGTAAACATTGCTCCTAGATGATATTTTAATTCTCCACCAAAAAATGGAAAAAACAGAAAAATGAAAACTACTAATCCAAATATTAATATTATCGTTGTCGAAGTTTTTTTTTCTTGATAGTGGTAATAATCCCTCTTTGACATTATCTTCAACTATATTTAATAATTTTTATTGCATCTTCAAATACAATTTGCTTCACTTCTTTATAAAGAAAAAAGTCTTAAATTTAAGATATTATATTGATGCGCTTCTATGGATTTAGGCTTCTAATTATGAAATTTACCTATTTTATTACTTTTAACTCAGCAAGTCACTAATTATACTGCTATATTTCTTTTTTTTACTTTCTTAAAAAAAAGCTTTTTAATAAGAATCAGTTTATTATTCTTCTTAGTTAGATTTTTAACTATATTATAATTTAAAATCTTAATTAGATACTTAATATGGCATTTTTGGTGTAATAGAAAATTCCTAAAAGAAGAACAAAAAAATATATCCAGTATATTAAAAACTTCATTTTGAACAATTTTACAGAACATAAAATTCCATATTCTGCTCAGATTGAATTGACATTACGCTGTAATGGTAAATGTTCTTTCTGTTCGATTCATTCTTTACCTGAAACAATAATAGGAACAGATTTGAACACCACACAAATAAAGTATCTAATTGATGAGATTGTGAATTTAGGTATACTTGCACTCTCTTTTACTGGTGGTGAACCAACCTTAAGAAATGATCTTCCTGAATTAATCAGATATACGGGAGTAAAACATGGGCTATTGAATGGAATTGCAACAAATGGATACTTATTACCTAAATTGTTTAAAGAGCATAAAATCGAAGGATTAGATTATATTTTAATCTCCTTAGATTACCCTACTGCAGAATTGCACAATAAAATGCGAGGTATAAAAGCTTTTGATAAAGTAATCGAATCTATCCATTTAGCAAATAAATACGATATCAAAACCATCATTAGTACTGTTGTTATGAAAAATAATATCCATCTATTAGAGGATATTTGCCAATTAGCTGAAAAATTGGGTTCTTCACTTGAGATATATCCATGTGAAGATATAATCCGAGATTTCTCGAATAAGAGTTACCAAATCAATAATATTAAAGAAATAATGCCTGATATTTCTGAATGGGCAAACCAAATTCGAATTTTAAAAAAAAAATATCGTAATATTCTGACAGATCCTATTAGCATTGAGGTAACTCAGAAAGGGTTTGGTGGATATCCGTATTATCATCAAAAAACATTGCGTTGCCATGTAGCTGAAGCCTATTTATTTATAAGTCATGATGGATTTATTAGTTATCCATGTAAAATACATCCTATTAAAAGATTCAATGCTTTAGAATATCCTGTATCAACAATCTATAATTCTTTAGAGGTCAAAGACATAATGAAGATGCATGATAATTATCATTTCTGCAATAAATGCCGTCTAGGATGTGCAATAGCATCATCAATACCAACTCGTTGGAAAACTCTTTATGCAAAATATATTAGAGGATATATAGATGGATGTTTAAGATAGAAAAAGAGGGTTCTAATCTCTGTATTTTTATATCTTATAATCCTATACCTATGAATAGTATACAATTCATAAAATTTAATTTTAAATATATTTTTCCTAATATAGTGATAGCATAATGTCAACTACAGCTGTTGTAATTCAAATTCTGTTTATAACTATTGGTATGATCATTTTTGGCATGATTCTTAATTACATTTTAGGATTAAGAAATAAATTTATAAGTGAAATGAGGAAGAAGGCATTAAACATTCAAGAACGTATGAGAAACGCTCAACTTTTAGGGGATTATCAATTAATGCTAAAAACCCAACAAGAATCAATAATATTTATGAAACAGGTAATGAAGAAACAAATTATACCTATGTGTATCAGATGTATAATTTTTATAGGTA
The DNA here is from genome assembly GCA_048937405.1 of Promethearchaeota archaeon. Lineage (GTDB taxonomy): Archaea > Asgardarchaeota > Lokiarchaeia > Sigyniarchaeales > SOKP01 > Loki-b32. The sequence goes on along the minus strand of JBHLNF010000022.1, from coordinate 5,544 downwards.
TTTTTATAGTTTTGAGTATTATATATTCTGATTATGCTTCTGGTATATTACCTTTTCCCTTTCTTATTTTTGGTAATGGTTGGGTAGCTATTTATATTATTTTCTCAATTACATTTTCTTTAGGGATATTTGCTGTAAAGAGAATATACAAAAAAGTTACAGGAAAAGGAACGACATCACAAAATAATTTAAGAGAATTAATTGGATTGATATCAACTACTCAAAGTTCAGAAAAACCATTCCGATTTTCTTTAAATACTCAATCTCAAAAAGAACAAAACAAAACAGATATATTACCCAGAAAAGATTCTTGGAAAGAAAGATTAGAAGAATAAAAGAATTGAACCAAATAGTTGTAATTTTAAATTGAATTGAGATAAAAATGAAGCGAGCTTTAGTACTAAACCTTGTTTTTCTAAGTCTATCAATCTTTTTTCTAATTTTGTATTTAATGATTGATTTCCTTTTTTTTATCCCCATAATCTGCTTTTTACCCTTTTCATTTAGACAAAGTTATCAAAATAAAATTAACTATGAAAAAAAATCTCAACAAAATTCACTCTTCCAGAATTTAAAAAATTCAAATGAAAAGACTTGTCCTAAATGTGAAGGAAAAATTGCAAAAATAATTGCGAAATTTTGCTATCACTGTGGAGAAAAATTAAATAATATATAAGATGAAGTAAGGTATGGTTGAAGAAAATGACACAAAAAGACAAATGACACTATATTTTGTCTTTGCTGGAGTAATGATTGGACTGAATTATTTAATTCAAAAATTAAATGAATTAATTGTTGCTCCTTTCGTTTGTCAAAATTATGGTACAATTAAATTTTTCGAAGTACTATATTGTTCAGCTGACCCATTTGATATGTCAGAACTAATTGGTTCTATTGTGGCTGTAGGGGTTACTTATATCATCAAGTTCTTCTTGGATAAATATATTGTGTTCAAAAAAACTGGGACTGGAATTAAAGAAACCTCCACCGAATTTATGAAATATTTCGGTTTCGCTATAATAACCACAATTGAAAATATTGGAATTCAATTTTTATTAACAAATTTCCTCAATACATCTCTAGAAATAAGCATTATCATAGCACTATCTATTGGGTATCTAACAAAATTTTTCTTAGATAAACATTATATTTTTAATAATGAAGTACAATTTGAAAAATAATAAGATTTAATAAATTAAATGGTGTTTTTAATCATATGTCTAATGAACGTGAAGATCATGAACAAAATAATGATCAATCAATAGTAGATGCTCTTTCTACGCTTGGATGGGTAGAAGAAAAAGAAGAAGAGGGGGAGACTTTAGAAACTGAAAATAATCTCAAGGAACAAATTAAATTCTTTATTGAAGAAAATAATCGATTAATTGGAGAAATACATAAAAAAGACGAAAAAGTTCAAAGATTAGAAGAAAAGATTCAAGAATTTTCTCAAAAAGCTGAAAACGAGGAACTCCACACCCAAGCAGTTCAAAATTTATATGATGCAATCGAGAATAAAAATAAAGAAATTGAAAGTCTAAATTCTCGTTTGAATGAAGATACAGCTAAACTAAATAAAATAATTAATGATCAAGTTGAAAAAATTAAAAGTTTGAACACTGAAATTGAACAAATCAAAAATAACCAAATTGAAAATCAAGAATTAATCAATAGTTTAAATGAAAAAGAAGTCATGATCAAAGAATTAAAGGAACAAATCAACTATTTAGAAAATGATTCAATTCAAAAATCTAAATTCGAAAAGGTTGAAGTTCTCTTAGAGAAAAAAGATGAGATAATAACTGAAAAAGAGAAAGTAATTTTTAGTCTTGAAAATGATTTAAAAGCCGCTAATCAAAAAATACATGACCTTCAACAACAATTTGAGACATTTAATTTAGTAAAAAAAGATTTAGAGAAAAAATCAGAACGAAATAAAGCGTTAGTCGTAGAAATTGAAGAATTGAAACAAAAAAATATAAATATTCAAGAACTAGTAGGACATTTAGAAGAAAAATTAGAAGAAGCACATAAAAAATCAGGAAATCTCACAGGTAAATTTGAATTAGAATTAGCAAATATGCGAAGTATGCTTGATGATAGAGTAGAGGAAATTAAGACTTTAAAGGTAGAAATGAGAGAATTACTAGACTCTAAAATAAAACTCGAAGAAAAAGATAACGAAATAATAGAATTGAAGAAAAAAATTAAATTAATGCGTAGAGATATGCAAAAACCATAAGAATAACATTCAATACTAAATCTTTATTTGCAATTATTAAAAAAGAGAATAAAATAAATAAAATTTAATTATAGGATTACTTCTCGCGCCACTCTACACCACATTCTCCGCATCGAAATTTTTTTCCGTACATACGTGGATAGTCGAGAATAATATTTCCTTTATCAACACTTTCATGAATCATAAGAGGATTATCATTACCACACTCAGGACATTTTCTACGTCCTTCTATATGATCCACAGTTAAAATTGAACTATCTGTTTTTCCAGGTATTCCTGGAGCTGCTCCTGAAGCTTTTACTTCAGAAATATCCTCTTTGACTTCTGCAGGAGTAACTTCTTTAACCTCTGATTTAAATTCTGGTTGGATAGCTTTCGCAATTCTATCATCTTCATCTTCTCCTTCCAACACAGATTCCGCTTTTAATTGGACAGCATCGGATTCTTTGTAATCTACACCTCTTTCTAAAGCAGAAATAAATTCTGCGTCATCTCCCTCCTCGAAAATTGTTTCTTGTTGCAGACCTGCCCTTTCGGCATCAATATTACGTGCCCATTGACCGGCTTTAACTTTTTCAGTTACACTACATGCATTTCCTTGCCAAATATAAACCTTATTTCCTAAATCAGCGACAAAGCAATCTTCCGAATCAAGTGTTTCCTTTTTAAACGGAACTTGAATCATTTTCATAGCATTGATATCCTCAAATTCTTCAGATGAAACACGGTAAAGAATATTTTTCCATTCATGAAATTGAGCAAAATCACCTGTAGTTACATCTTTAAGTAATGTCTTAGCATAATTCTTTTCTACTACTTTCATAGCACCCATTGGGTTAATAACTTTCAAAAATTCTTTGGATTCTTGGCCTTGATCAACTGTAATTATTTTAGCAGCGCCACCACGTTGCTGATCGAGTGTCCTCGCTTGGGCAGCACCAGCGGTTTTTTCATCTACAGAACATTTGTTTCCTATCCACACATAAATAGTCTTTTCGTCATCTAGGAGATATACATCTCCACTTGAAAATATTAATTTATTGATTTCTTTTAAATTTCCTTGGTCAATTAGATATAGTTTCAATTCCATCAACCAATTTTTTTTAGTTAAATTGAATTCTAATTTTTATAAAATTCTTTTTTTAACTGAATAATAAATTAAGATAATATATATGTATTTATCTTTAGATACACTTTAAAAATCTTTAAGAGCTGAATCAATTCTTTTTACTAGTTCAGGGATTTTCTTAATCTCTATAGAACAATAGGCTATCCTCACTCCGTTAATATTCTCATCTACCTTTTGAATAGGTATAACTCCCACCTTATATTCCTTCAATAGGTGATCTGCGAAATCTATTGCTTTAATTTTGCTTGGATCTAAATTTATAAATAAAAAGAATCCTCCAGAATTGGGATCAATTGAGATATTAGGATTATTTATTTTTCTAAGCTCCGAATTAATAGCTTTATATCTAAATTTAAGTAATTTATTCACTTCTTCCCTTGATTTTATGACTTGATCAAATCCATTCTCTTCAAATAATTTATGAACAAGAACTTGGTAAAAACTATTACAATTTGATATATTTGCTCTGATAAATCCTTCCAATTTATTATGTATTTCTTCCTTTAAACCATCTAATTCTGTATCATCTCTTACCCAAGAGGGTTTTAATCCAATTGTAATAAATCCTACACGACCCCCATAAATTAGGAGATCTTTAGTAATACCATCTAACTTTATCGGAATTACATTTTCATCTAATTGATGTAAATTATAGAATATGGATCGGTCTAAAGCATTATCATCATAAACATATGGTTCATAAGCATCATCAACCAAAACTATTATTGGTTTCTTGTGAGTTATTTGGCTTTCTTTTAACATTTGAACTAAGCTAGATGCTTCTTCTTTTGTAGGTATATATCCCGTTGGATTATTTGGAAAATTCAAAAGTATGACAATCTTCTCTTGAATTTTAGCAACAGTTTCTATAGCAATTCTCAGTGCTTCAATGTTCATCTCATTTCCTTTAAAAAATTCAAAAGACTGAGATCTTGCCCCCACCAATTTGCAAATTATATTATCATAATTACCCCATCTCTTATTTGGCATGATAATATAATCGTTTGGATTTAAAAACATAGAACAGGATTGGAAAATTCCATTTGAAACACCCCCAGTTATAACTGGAGTAGTAATATATTTTTTTAATCTAGCTAATAATGAACTCTCTTGTTCGTTATAAAATGATTTTTTGATAATCCATTCTTTCCAAATCTCTCTTGTTTCAAGACGACCACCGATGGATGAATATGGAACTAATTGATTCACAGTAAAATTAGAAAAATCCTTAATTTCTTTGATATAACAAGGGAGCCATTCAGAACTCCCTCCTTTAATAAAATCCTTTTCATAAGCATAAGCTGATCCGATTGTTCCAATGATTTCTGCCTCCTTCTTTGCTCTTCCAGACCAATAGAATATACCATCAGGTAGAAAAATTCTTTTCCCAATCTCTGATAAAGCGGCATATAATGGTGTTTTTTCAATATAATTAAATTTCATGATAAAATTAAATATTGTTTAATATTTACTAAAATCTATTTATCAATAAGTAATTAAAGATTGTAACGTTATTTACTTACTGAATTTAAATATTAAAATGGATTAAGAATAAAATATGAGTGAAGAAAATAATTTAAAAGATTCTGAAAATGAAAAACAAAATCAAAATCTTCTTTTAAAAGGCTGGAAAAATTTCATTAATAACGCAAAAGACGGATTTAATAATTTTACTTCTTCTTTAGAAAAGCAAGCTAAAAAAAATGAAGAATTATGGGAAGAAAATAGAGAAAAAGTTGATGGATTCTTCAGTAAAATAAAACAAGATTGGGATAATAAAATCAAGACTTGGAATACAGAAATGGAACAACGTAAGTTAGAAACAAAAGAACAATGGGAAGCTCGTAAAGCAAAAATTCAACAAGATATAAATAGTTGGCAGGAAAAAACTGAAAAAGAATGGAATGAGGGTGTAAAATCTTTCACAAGAGGATTCTTTAAAGCTTATATCTGGGCAATAATAATAATTCTCCCTATTATTCTAATAGTTATCATAGTTTTATATGTTATAAATCGGCTTTTAGGATGATTTTGTAACTTTTAATTTTCAATTTTTTCTTAAATAGAATTCATTCAAAAATGATTGAAATACTCACAATTTCTTTCTTAGTAGCTCTTACTGGAGCATTATCTCCTGGACCTGTATTAACTTTCACAATTTATAAATCTCTTG
>JBHLNF010000003.1:0-328806 GCA_048937405.1 Promethearchaeota archaeon | reverse complement strand
TGATATTCATCAAAATAATTTTGAGCTTCTCTATAAGCTTTTAAAGCTTGATTTTGATTTTTTCCTAATTCTTTTGCAAGTTCAATTACAGAGGTTGCTATTGGAAATTCCTTTACATTAACTTCAAAGTTTAATATTTTTGGTACTTCAGGCAAAATCTTTATAACATCTGGTAAAGACAAAAATTTCGGGCAAAAATAAGCTTCTTTTATTTCTGCTACATATCTGGGTACAAAAAGATAATCTAAATCCGGATGATCTCGAACTAATTTTAACACTTGCCCATAATAAATTTTTATAGGGATACAAAGTTCTCCAAATCCATGCGTTACCCCTTCTTCAACTATTTTCTTATTTGTTGGTGGACTTAAAATAATTTCCACATCTAATTCTTCAAGTAATTTTTTCCAAAATGGAAAATATCTATAAAAATGAAGTGCTCTTGGAATTCCAACTCTTATCTTTTTTTGGCTAGATTTCTCATCTGTTTCCATTTATTAAAATCCTCAGTCATTCACACATCAGGCGTATCGTAGAAAAGTAAATCTCTGATTCGATCCATCATTCTAGCTGTCAATCTTTTTAATTCATCATAATCTGGCATAGGTTTACCCCAGTATTTTTTATGTTCCACGAATGGAGGACCAGCTTTTAAAATTTGACCTTTGTAAAACTTTAACATTTTAGCTCGTTTGGGATACGTTGCTTCAGTTCCAGTTATCCCAATAGGGATTATCGGTACTTGAGTTTCTATCGCTAGTCGCATTGGACCTGTATGTCCTTCCAAAAGACGACCTCCTCCAGTGTTTGTAGTTCCTTCTGGATATGTACAAACTATTTCTCCATTATTAAGAAGCTCTCTAGCAAAATTATAAGAATCTACATCATGTTCACCACGTTTTAATGGAAAAGCATGATGATTTCTAACCCATGCATTTACTAATGGATATTTAAATAATGATTGTTTTGCCATTTGCCACATTATACGTCTAGGTTCGTGATGTATCATACTCGCTGCTAAGATAAGTACGTCCCATTCAGAATTATGACTTGGACAAACAAGAGCGGCACCTTCTGAAGGGATATATTTATCAAAATCTATAGCTTTATAAGGCATCATAAGGTCAGACCATCCGCATACTAAATCTCCAGAAAAACACTGCACATGGTATTGAAATTGCTTTCTTAATCCAAATTCTTCTAAACTCTTCAAAAAGGCATACCAAGAATCATCAATAAACCTAAGAATACCTTTTACTTGATCTTTTAGATATGTCATAACATTAAGTTTAGGAACTTTTTCAGCTTTTTCTGGTGAACCAATAGAAAGTTCATCATCTTTCTCCTTTCCATAAATTCCCTCCCGTAATTCCCAAACAGTATTTCTTAAGTTATCCGTTAATCGTCTGATTTCCGTATAAGAAACACTATCAATATCATAATCATGATAATAAATTGGATCACCACCACGTACTATTACCTGAGTAGGTTTCATTACTAGGTTGCCTTTAGGTAATGCATTTCTACTTCCTATAACAGCCATTGGAACAATTGGTACATCCATCTCAATTGCCAACCGAACCGCTCCTGTTTTAAATTCACCTAAAGTTCCATCCATAGAGCGGGTCCCCTCAGGAAATATTCCGACCCACTCTCCTTCTCTTAATATTTCCTTTGCTTTTTCCCATCCATGTTCTGGATTTTCACGATCTACTTTAAAAGCACTTAAATTATGAAAGAGTGTTTTTACAATTGGAGTTTTAAAATTATCTAATTTACTCATATAACGGATTCTTCGATGACAAGCAGCCCCATAAAAGAAAGGATCTATGTGTGACTCATGATTGCCTATTAAAATGCCTGGGCCATATTCCGGAAACATATTTCCTTTCGGATATTCCATCTTGAAATTCCAAAATGTTCGAGCAGCCCATTTGATATATATAAATGCCGCCCACCATTGTAATCGTCCCTCTATGTTCTTAAAACCTAGTCGCCTTACAATATATCGATATAAGTCATTTAAAGGATCGATTGGATTATACTTCAATATTTTATACATCCAATCTTGATGGCGTTTTTCATATTTTAACTCCTCTTGCATCTTTTCTTCAGTTGATTTCTTGCGCTCAATTTCAGCTGCTATTTCATAACCTTTTTTCTCTGGTTTTTCGAGTTCCATATTAACCGACCATTTTCAAGTTAAAAATGAGATATAAATATTATAATTTGAATTATCTAAAAACTTTAATTATTAAAAAAGGGCTAAAATTTTAATAAAATGTAATTTTTGGGTAAGGTTTTTATCTTTACTTAAAGGAATGTTTATATAAAAATATATCGATTTGATTCCGAATCTATTAAGTATGATTAAACTCAATAAGAATCAGTTAATTTATATCCATAATTTGGTTTTTCAAATAAAAAACAAATTATAATATATATCTCAAAATACTAATTATTCTCTTTTATTAAAATGAAAATGAAAAAAAAAAGATTTATTAAAATTTATTTAATTTTTTTACACTTTTTCAAGATTACAATCAATGTTATTACTGAGAAAAATGTAAGCAGTAAGTAAAGAGGATATCCCGGAATGCCACCATTACCTTCCTCTTCCTTCTCAGGCGGTATTGCGACCTCAACTTCAATACAATTTGATAATGTATATCCGTAATCATTGTAGGCTACAACTATAAAGTAGTAAGTTCCATTAAGATAATCTGTTATTTGATAAAAGTTATCTGTAATTCCAGTTGCTAAAAGTGTTGCTGAATCTATATTTGATTCATCGATTGGGTCAGAGTATACGTATACAGAGTAACTATTTGCACGATCAGAAAAGTCCCATGTAAGAGTAAAATTTCCATCAGGATCAAGATCTAAAGCATCTGAATCAAGAGTAAAATCACCCGGTAGAAATTCAGCTGACATTGCCGATATCATTGAATCTGACCCCCATGGAGGCATTTCTATTAATATTGAATTAGTAAGATAATTGTATATAACTGTATCAGAAAATTCTGAAGGTACCTCGTCCCATTCATTTGTTCCAGACATATTATATCCATACATATGGAGTGGTACCAGAGAAAGATTGATACTCGAAGGGAAGGTTAGAGTCATAGTAATATTTCCGACTATTGAATCATCATTGACGATCAATTGGTCCATATAATACAAAGGAGTTCCTTCAGGTAATGATATATTCACAGGATTTTCAGATAATAAAGCATAAACGTATTCTACATCTGGACTTGTAGTGGTTGCTTGAATAGTCATTGTTATATCTGTTATAAAGTCACTTTGAAGAATATATGGTACTCCAGAAGTAAGTGTCTTATTGTTTTTTATATAAGTAGACATATGGAACCATGGATCGCCAACAGGAAACCATCCCCCCATATATGTAATCATACCTTCAGTTCCATCTAAATAAATACTAGCAGTTTTATCATCTGTAGTGTTCGTGAAGATTATAGCATCATTACTAAATGTGATATCATCATAATAGGGTGTCATCATATCAAATAATGGTTGAAGATTAGATCCAGTTGTTCCTAAGGGTATTAATCTCGGAGTTATATTAGGAACAGGAAATGCTGGCCAATATTCATTGGCTACAGCGAACATATCAGTACTTCTAAACATCCAAGATCCTGTTGTTTCATTCCATTCATCTACTGTTGCATTAACTGTATAAAAAAATTGAAATTCTGGATCACCCGGCTGAAGAGGTATTTCATATTCATAATTCATATAGGTCATGTTTACTAATCCCCCTGTAAAACCCTCAATAGTAGCTCTGTAGTCATTTTGTTCCCCACTTCCCTCCATATTAATTTCTTTAAAATAGACAATATCTCCAATATCTACAGACCACAACCATGGTTGAGGTATATCTTTTCTATAGGAAACAACTTGCAACGCACCATTAGCATAAAAGAACCAAGTTTCAAGAACTCCATTAGTGGTATCAAAATTAATATCTATAAAGTCGTCTGATATGGAGCTATTTAATTGCATCCATATATATCCATCCTTTTGAAATACAACTCTCTCATCAAAGGGAAAATAAGGTATATTTATAGATATGTAATCCAAAAAGAATTCCAGATCATATAGACTACAACTTGTAGGAATTACAGAGAAAAACATATCTATTACAGCAAGATAATACACAGGGTAAAAATTATTTGCGCTTCCAATGGTTCTGTTTGTATACATTGGAATATATTGTGTACCATCCCAAATCGAGATATTTGCAAGAACATTTTGAAAGACGCTGTACATATTACTACCATACACCCCTGGAACTTCATAGAGAGATTTATTAAATCCTGATATAGTTACTTTAATATCTTGATAGGGAATCATAGAAGGAAATTCACTGGATTGATCGAAATAAAATATATCACCGACATCGACGCCCCATTCAATTTCATCAGTTATATCATAATTGAGTACATGTTTCATAGTAGTATTAAATTCTATATGATCGGGATTTCCTCCATATACTAACCAATAGGAACTTTCAGCGCTTCGCAGAGTTCCATTATCATAATATGTATTATTAATGAAGTAATTATTTGTAGTATTTCGAAAACATATAAAATTTTTAGCAGGATCCGTTGTATAGTCATTAAATTTTGGAGACCATCCCATCTGGTAAGTATAATTAAGGTATGTTTTATTGATTATGTCCGCCATAATATCAACATCAACGGTTGCTACACCCTTAGTTCCATTAACTGGAAGGAATATACAACCAAGAGAAGGAGCTTCTACTCCCATATCATAATATTCTCGAAAGACTCCTGTATCATTATATCCAAAACCTGCTAGACTATGAGGATCTGACCATGGATAATCATATGCAATGATCTCTTCAGATGTACAATTATAATAATTATACGTTCCATAAATTCTCGATACGTTTCCAAATCCAAATAGCGAAGTTTCATTTTTGAATCCCGTAATATTAATTATTCTCAATTCTTTAGACATCAATATCATTTCACTACTAGATAAGTTTTTCATACTTATTTCCATCTCATAAATAATTAGCTCATCCGTTTGGATATCGCTATGCCAGTGCCATTCATTCTTGTAATTTTCTTCGGGAATATCTTCATCACCAGCATAGACATTAGTACTAATTATTCCGAAAAGAATTGTTGTAGGAACACATAGAATTAAAATTAATAGAATTATTTTATTAGATCTAAGATTTCTCATTATAATTCATCAAATATTTGATAAATACGATTTTAATTAAGAATTTTTGATAAAATTGTTTGAAGAAGAAGAGTAATCCTCTATTTTTATATTTATTTTATGACAAGTTTGTCAATGATTTTAAATATAATCAAAATATGATTAAGAGATTTGTTTACTTTTATAAAAATTGTGATAATTCATTTAATGAATCAATTAGTAAGTCAGGACTATAATTTAATAATATTTGTTTTTTACTTACTCCACTTGCCACACCGATTGTCCAAAATCCAGCTTCCCTCCCAGCAGTTATATCTGAAGGCATATCACCGATCATTACAAATTCATCTCTACTCCGTTTTTCATAGTATTCTAATACTGGTTGGAGTGCCATCGGATCTGGTTTTTGAACTGGAATGATATCACTTCCATAGACACCTTTAAAAAATTTTTCAATCCCTTCTTTTTCCAAATGTTCCATTATTGTTTCTGTCTTATTATGAGAAAGAATAAATAGATCAAAAGATTTAGAAATTTTGTTTAAAAGAGGTTTGACTTCTGGGAAAATTGAAGCATCTTTAGCATATTTAAGATAATTACCAAATATTTTGATGGCGATATTTAGTTTTTTAAAGTAAGATAAATCTGTTAGAGCTGTGATATGCTTAAATATCTCATAGGATTCAAGCAACACCTTAGGTAAGGGATATCCTTGTATTGTTTCTATTAATGCTCCAATTTCCTGAAGAGTTGTCTCCATATCAACATCTAGATTATTTTCAAGAAATACTTCTTTAATTGCATTTTCGAGTATTTCTTTTATATCAAGTATAGTTCCATCAAAATCAAAAATGATTCCTCGTAATGAACCATCATGAATCATTTTAATTAGTTGATTCTCTCTACTCATATTGTTTATTTAAAAAGGTGGAATAATTAAAAAGATAATGAAGAGTAGAATCATGCATTCAACTGCTTAAGGGCACCATATCCTTGAATTATACAACAAATAATAATAGTATATATCATGATTTTTTGTCCAATTGCAGAAATAAATAATCTACTCGTGAGATTAATATTTTGAATTGAAAATAGAGTAGTGAAATATAATCCTAAAATAATCATAGAAATTATTAGCACATTCGCATAGAATTTTGGATAATTCTCATCTTTATATATTATAATAGAATATAATATCATACAGAGAAAAATCGAACCAAAACCAAGAAATACAAAAAGATCATGTAAATTACCAAGAAGATGTGAGGGAGTAAATGCAATTCCAACATAATATATACCTGACATTACGCCAAAAATGGAGCTAATATAAGTGATTTGTTTCAATTTTTTAGATTCAATAAAAAATCTTAAAAATGCAATGTAAAAGGGGATTTGGGTTATGCCCCATAATGCTAAAGCAATAGTAAATAATATAAATGAAATAAGGTTTAAAGTACCAGAATGTGACATAAATCGTCCTAAATCACTAAAATAATTATACCAAAAGATATAATGGGATGTAGATGAATCAATATAAGTTCCTCCTTTATAGAAAAACATAGCTATAAATGTTAAAATGGTAAATTGTACTGATCCAAAAATAACGGTGATAAAAGCCCAGTTGTTCCATTTTTCCAGATTCATATAATAATTATAAATAATCAGATTTGGAATATAAATAGATATAAAATGGATAAGTTAAAAATAAAGCAATAATTTCCTTCTGTAATTAGAGGATAACTACAGAAAGAGTGAATTTATTGGATGAGTTGATATTCTATCATATTTTAATAATATGTTTTGGTTTCTCTTCAATTGGGATTTTTGTGATTTTATTTTTTATCACTGCTGGATATGGACAACACGTAAATAAGAAATGGGGGCCAACTATCAATGATAAATTAGGCTGGTTTATAATGGAAGTCCCGACAGTCATTATTTATTTTATATATTTTATTATTGGAGATCATAATACTGGATTAATACCTCTTATCTTCCTTTTTATATGGATGTTGCATTATGGTCAACGAACTTTTATATTCCCATTGTTAATTCATGGAAGAAATCCTATGCCTATCATAATTATAATACTTGGAATAACCTTTAATGGAATTAATACATATTTACAAGCAAGATGGCTTTATCATTTTTCTCCAATTTATCCCTCAGAATGGATATTTAACCCTTTATTTATAACTGGTATATTAATATTTTTTAGTGGATTTATAATCAATCTACATTCAGATTCCATTATTCGTAATTTAAGGAAACCTGGAGAGACAGAATATAAGATTCCTTATGGAGGTATGTTTAAATATGTTAGTTCTCCTAGTTATTTAGGAGAAATAACAGAATGGATAGGATGGGCAATATTGACGTGGAGTATACCAGGATTAATTTTTGCATTATGGACATTCGCAAATCTAGCCCCTAGAGCACGCTCTAATCACTTGTGGTATATTAAAACATTTAAGGATTATCCAAGTAATCGTAAGGCACTTATTCCCTATATTTTTTAACGAAATTATTATTTATACAATTTTGAATAAGATTTTACATATATTCGATTTCTTGAATCCACTAATTGTAAACTACCCCAAGAATCAAATAATGTTTCAGTTTTTCCCAAAATTAAGATTCCATTTTCATTTAAACGATTTTCAAGAATTTTTAAAAATCTATCTCTATTTTTCCGATTAAAATAAATTAAAAGATATCTACAAAAAATGATATCATATTTTAGGGGCAATTTATGACCCTTTGTAACATCCTCTTCTATAAACTCAATTTTCCTTTTAATTTCTTCTTTTATTGCTTTATTATGTCTATAATTGGTTTTTTTTTTTATGAAATATTTACTTTCAAAATAATCAGAAATTTCTTTCATTGAATCATCGGTATATATCCCTATTTTCGCTTTTTTAATTGCTTTATGAGAAATGTCAGATGCTACTATTTTAAATTTTGGAAATCTAGGGACCTGTTTCTCAAGATTGTCTAAAATCATAGCTAATGAGTATGGTTCTTCCCCTGTCGCACATGGACATGACCATATGTTAATACAATTATTTTCATTTCTCGATTGTTTCATTTTTTTATAATATGATAGTATATTAAAAAAAACAAAAATATCAACATAATATTTTTCAGGCTTTTCAGTCAAATAACGGTTTTTATGAAAAATTTTAGCTGCGTTCTTTTTTAAACTAAATTTATCTAATTTGGCAACATCTGGTTTTATATTACTCTTTATATCCTTTCTACTTACATTTAAACCTTGAATAATTAAATCTTGAAAAGTTTCAAAAACATCATAATCTCGGAAAAAGAAAGTGTAATTTACTGTAAAACCATCAATAAATTCTTTTATTTCTGCTTTATTTGATGAAACATAATCATAATATTGACTTAGAGTATTGCAAGAGACTCGTATCATTCGAGATTTTATACGTTTTATGATGAATTTTTTATTATAATATTCAAAATTAAGCCCTGTTTTTTTTCCTAATAATTGAATTAATGTGTTATAAGCCTTATCATCAACATGAATTCTATCAATGGAATTATCTCTATTAAGGTCTGAACTAAATCTCATCTACCTTTTTGTATAATAATTAGAATTATTAATCTTTTCGCAGTAATTTTATAACTCCATAATAAATTTCATCAATTTATATATTTTCAAATAGGAAAGATAGGTGAAAATAATAGAAAATAATAAACAATTAAAAATATATAAATATAAATGAAAAATAGATAAAAGATAGAACTTAGATTTTGTTAAATATTAATATGCTCGGTTCTTTTGATAATTTCCTCTTGTAGATTTTGGCCCAAGTTAACAAAATAATCACTATATCCTGCAACTCGAACAATAAGTTCTCTATGTTTTTCTGGATCTTTCTGTGCAGCGCGTAGAGTATCTGCTGAAACTACATTAAATTGTATGTGATGTCCATTCATTTCAAAATATGCTCTAATTAAATTTGCTAAATTATTGATCTTATTTTCATTCATAAAAAATTGTGGTACAAATTTTTGGTTTAGTAAAGTTCCACCAGTTCTTAGATGATCAATTTTACTAGCAGATTTAATAACCGCAGTTGGCCCTTTAATATCCATTCCTTGTACTGGAGATATACCTTCTGATAGAGGAGTATACCCTACTCGACCATCTGGAGTGGCACCCGTTACTTGACCGAAATAAATATGCACAGTTGTGGGTAGCAGATTAATATGATATACCCCACCTCTTGTATTGGGACGATTATCAATAGCATCATATACCATTTCAAATACTTGGGGAATTAGGGCGTCAACATAACTATTATCATTGCCATATTTAGGAGTTTTATATATTAATTTCTGGTGTAATTCCTCATAACCATTGAAATTATTATTTAGCGCTTTAATTAGATTTTCCATTGAAATATTTTTTTTGTCAAATACATGATATTTCAAAGATGCTAAACAATCTGTAATACTGCCCATCCCTACAATTTGAATGTAAGATGTATTATATTTTGCTCCGCCATTATTATAATCCTTCCCATTCTGAATACAATCCTCGATTAATATTGATAGGAAAGGAGCTGGGTTTTCTGCCCATATTCTTTCAATTATTTGATTTCCCTTAATTTTAATATTTACAAAATGATTTACTTGTCTACTGAAAGCATCAAATAAATCATTATAACTCTCAAAAGTAGTAGGTTCACCAGTTTTTAAACCAATTTGCTTTTTAGTAAGTGGATCGAACCCATTATGAAGAGTTATTTCAAGAATTTTTACAAGATTAAAATATCCTGTTAGTATATATGCTTCTTTTCCAAAAGCACCAGATTCAACACAACCACTTGCACCACCATTTCGAGCATCTATTATAGACTTCCCTTGTCTAGTTAATTCTTGAACAATAGTATCAGTATTGAATACAGAAGGTTGCCCAAAACCTGTTTTAATAATATCAAGGGCTCTTTTTAAAAATCTATCAGGTGTCTTTTTGCTAATCTGAACATTACTACTTGGTTGGAGTATTCTCATTTCTTCAATAATATCTAGTAAAATATAGGACATTTCATTAACTCCATCAGAACCATCCTCCTTTAGACCACCTATATTAATATTGCAAAAATCTGTATAAGTATTGCTTTCTTCAGCAGTTATACCTACCTTCGGTGGAGCCGGTTGGTTATTAAACTTCAACCAAAAAGCTTGAAGTAATTCTATTACTTCTTCCTTCGTTAAATTACCTTCATCAATATCTTTTTTATAGAATGGATATAAATGTTGATCTAAACGTCCTGGATTGAATGAGTCCCATGTGTTATATTCTGTTATAACTCCCAAATGAATAAACCAATAATGCTGAAGTGCTTCCCAAAAGGTTCTAGGCGCTAATGCAGGAACATGAGAGCATATTTCTGAAATCTTTTCTAGTTCTTTTTTTCTTTTTGGGTTCGGTTCATTATTAGCCAAATATTTAGCTTCTTGAGCATAACGTGCAGCAAAAATAATTATCGCATCTGCAGCAATATTCATTGCAATTAATTGTTCTCTTTTATTATATGCCTCTGGATCATTGTAAAAATCTAAATTTTCCATACAATTTTGTATTTCTTGCTTAAAATCTAAAAATCCTTTATTCCATATTTTTTTTCCTCCAACTGTATGTCCTGGAGCTCTTTGTTCCATAAATTCTGTGAAAATCCCTGCTTCATAGGCATCAATCCATTCATCATCAACTTTAGAAAATATTTTATCACGAATAGATCTTCCTTTCCAAAATGGAATAATAACATCTTCAGAAAGTTGTCTTGTTTCTTTAGATACTTTAAATGATATTTTCTCACGAGTATCTAAAATATCTAAATCGTGTAAACTATGACAGCAGACTTCGGGGTAAGTTGGTGTTGCTTTTGGCTCTGGACCACGTTCCCCAACGATTAATTCTCCTTTATTAATACAAATTTGTTTATTTTCCATCAAATATTTTAATGCTTTAGCTCTCACAATTGGAGGAGAATCTCTATGTGGACCTCCAGTTTGATAAAATTCTGTTAGCAATAATGCGCGTTCCAACGATAAATAAGAAACCGCTTTACGACTTTGATTCCGTAATTTTTTGATTCGTTCATTCATGTTTTAATGATTTATAGAAGCATTAAAACAATCTAAATATTAATATTAAAAAAATAAAATTATGGTAATAAATAAAATAAACTAATTTATTGCTTGTTTTTTATACATTTTTAGATTCTTGTTCTCGTATTATTCTTCTTAATATTTTACCAACAGCACTTTTGGGGAGTTCCTCAACAAATTTCACTATTCTAGGGTATTTATATGCCGCCATATTTTGCTTTGACCAATCGATTATTTCTTGTTCAGTGATTTTCCCTTTATAATCTTCTTTAGGAATTATATGTACCATAATATTTTCACCTCTCTCTGGATCTTTAATGCCAATTACAGCGCATTCTTGAATTGCAGGATGCTCATATAAAATTTCCTCAATTTCTCTCGGATAAACACTATGTCCTTTATATTTTATCATATCTTTGACGCGATCAATCAAGAATATATAGCCTTCCTCATCCATCTTTGCATAATCACCTGTTCGTAGCCATCTATAGCCTCCCGCTTCAAAAAAAACCAGCTTATTCTCTTCAGGTCTATTATGATACCCAAGCATAATCTGAGGACCAGCAACCACTAATTCTCCACTTTCTCCAATTGGTAAAAAATTAAGATTTTCATCAACAATTCCACATAATGTACCTGCAATAGGAATACCGCAACTACCTGATTTCTTTTTTGCCCAAGGAGGACTACTTGTAACAGTTGGACTTGCCTCACTAAGACCATAACCTTCTCCCATTGCAAATCCCGTTTTTTGTTTCCAAAGATTAAAGTGTTCAGCGGATAATGCTCCTGCTCCAACATTTGTGTACTTTAAACAAGAAAAATCAACATCTTTAGTCATTGGATGGGCCAAGAGACCAAGGAACATTGTTGGTACTCCAAGTAATGTATTAACTTTTTTCTCTTTTACTAGTTCTACGATTGTAGGGATATCAAAAGTAGGTAAAATATATCCCATTGAACCATTAATTGGATTTATAGCAAGTTCACATGTTTGACCATAAATATGATACCAAGGGAGTACAGAAACTGCTTTTATATCATCCTTCAAATATGTTTCTTTCATATGGTCAGAAATTTGTTTCATTTGGAGAACATTGGAAATAATATTATAATGAGATAAACATGCACCTTTTGGTAAACCTGTCGTTCCCCCTGTATATTGTATTACAGCTATATCCTCTTTAGGGTTAATATTAATATCAAGATCGCCAATCTCTAAAATGGGTTCAGGATATTTTGCCATTAAAGTGTTAAAATGGATAATTTCATCTTTTTCTTCTTGTTCAGGAGTTTTTCCTTCAGCATTGACAAGAATAGTATTATTTAATGATAAATCTTCCTTAGCTTGTTGATAATAAGGAAAAAACCTATCAAGCATTATTAGATATTTTGCTCCTGAATCCTTTATTTGATATGCCATTTCTCGTGCTACAAATAAAGGAGAAATAGCGGTTAATGTTGCTCCAGTACAAATTGTAGCAAAATAAGAAATAATAAATTGAGGACAATTAGGTAACCACAAAGCAACTACATCGCCCTTCTTTATACCTAAATCTAATAAGCTACTAATAAATCTTCTAACTAAAATATCCATTTCATTGAACGTACTTGGTCTACCAAAATAAACTTTCGATACTTTATCTCCAAATTTTTCAGCACCATTTTTAAATATATCAATTAATGTCATGTTCTCAGGAATTTCGATATCCACTGTCATTCCATCTGGTAAATAATCCTTCCAAATTCTATTTTTAATATAGTCTGGGAGTTCCATAATAAATTCTCTCTAAAAATTTTAATTTTTTATTTAATATATGAATGAAAGAATAATTTTAAAAATTTCAATTCTTCAAATCTTTTTTTTCCTAACTTTACAAATTTTTTTCTCATTCATATTTTAAAGATTTATGGAAACATTAAAACAATCTAAATAATAAAAATTTAAAATTAAAATAATATACAAAATAATCTTATTGATTGCTTCTTTTTTCTGCTTTCTTAATTTCTTTATCTCGGATTACTCTTCTTAAAACTTTTCCAACGGCACTCTTTGGGAGTAAATTTACAAATTTCACTTTTCTAGGGTACTTATAAGCTGCCATATTTTCCTTTGACCATGCTATTATTTCTTGATCAGTTATTTTTCCTTTATATTCTTCCTTTAGAATTATATTTACCATAATATTTTCACCTCTCTCTGAATCTTTAATACCAATTACAGCACATTCTTGAATTGCAGGATGCTCATATAAAATTTCTTCAATTTCTCTCGGATAAACACTATGTCCTTTATATTTTATCATATCTTTCAGCCTATCAATTAGAAAAACATAACCTTCATCATCTAACTTTGCATAATCACCTGTTCGTAGCCATCTATAGCCCCCCGCTTCAAAAAAGACCAATCTATTCTCTTCAGGTCTATTATGATAACCTAACATAATCTGAGGTCCTGTTACTACTAATTCTCCAGGTTCTCCAATTGGTAAGAAATTTAAATTTTCATCAATAATTCCAACTAATGTACTAGCTACAGGAGGTCCACAACTTCCCTGTTTTTTCTTACCCCATGGTGGACAATTTGTAACACAAACAGTTGATTCGCTTAAACCATATCCTTCTCCTAAAGGAAATCCAGTTCTCAGTTCCCATTCTTTAGCAACTTCGATAGGCATTGCTGATGCACCTACATTACAGTATTTAAGCTTAGAAAAATCAACCCCATTACTTAGAGGTGAACCTAAAATATTTATAAACATAGTAGGCACTCCAAGTAAAAAATTACCTTTTTTATTCTTTATAGTTTCAATTATTCTGGAGATATCAAATGTGGGAAATATAATCACTTTACCTCCGTTTAATGGACCTTGTAAAAGTTCGCTAATTTGACCATATACATGATACCATGGAAGTATAGAAATTCCCTCCAGATCTTCTTTAATATATGTATCTATCATATAATCCGAAATTTGTTTAATTTGCATCAGATTTGACACCGCATTATAATGGGTTAGTTCAGCACCTTTTGGATCTCCTGTTGTACCCCCTGTATATTGAATTATAGCAATATCTTCTTTTGGATTAATTTTAACTTTGAATTCTGAAAGAGGCTCAGGATTTGAATCCATCAACGTATTATAATGGATTAATTTGTCTGTCTCAGGTATATCTGGAACTTTTCCCTCAACATTCACTAAAATTACTTTTTCCAATGTTAATTGTTCTTCTGCTTTTTTATATTCTTTGTAAAAACTATCAATCATTATTAGGTATTTTGCACCTGAATCTTTTAGTTGATAGGTCATCTCTCTCGCTACAAAAAGAGGACTAATGGCAGTTAACGTAGCTCCAAGAACTATAGAAGCAAAATAACAAATGCTAAAATGTGGACTATTCGGTAACCACAGGGCAACCACATCACCCTTTTTAATCCCTAATTTTAAGAAGGCATTTGCAAATCTTCTTGTTAAGTGGTTCATTTCCTTATATGTGAATTCTCTTCCAAAATAATCAAGATTTATTTTTTCAGCATTTTTTTTAACACCTGTTTCAAAAACATCAATTAAAGACATGTTCTCAGGTATGTTAATTTCTACAGTCATTCCATCTGGTAAATAATCCTTCCAAATTCTATTTTTAATATAATCTGGGAATTCCATACTAAGATCTCACGCAAAATATTATTTTTTTAATATATGAATGTAATATTAATTTTAAAAATTTTAATTCTCCAAATCTTTTTTTAATGATTTAAAATTATAATTTCAAGTACTTATGAAAAACTCAAAATATCTATTCTAATTTTATTTAGTAGGTTTATGATTTTGAAATCACAAAATGAATTAGGAATCCCAGTTCCAGCAAATAAACCTCTTGTTGTTCGTAGTATAAAAAATGTTACAAGGGAACAACGCGAGTATGCATTGAAGGAAACAGAGTATAGTATGTTTTCTTTTCCAAGCGATTTAATTTTTGTAGATTTTTTGTCTGATTCGGGCTCTGGTACAATGACAGATTATCAATGGGCGGCTTTGTTCCACGGAGATGAATCTTATGCACGGAATAAGGGGTATTATGTACTATTAGAGGCTATTCGAGACACATTTGAACGAGGTGATAATCCAAAAAGATCTATTGATTTAATTCTTTCTGGTGAAACGAATGTTAAAAAACTTATTGATGAACTCTATATTACATCATACGAGGGAGGATTTGTAAATGGAGGGATTCACCAATTAACCCGTCCTAACGCTTTCATAGTGCCTCAGGGAAGATGTGCAGAATATTTATTATTCTCTACAATTGCTCCTATCTTGAAAATGAAAAAAGATATAACTTATTTTATACCGAATAATGGACATTTTGATACAACTGAAGCTAATATTGTAGCAAATGGAATAGAAGCAGTAAATTTATTTTCAGTAAATTTAATGGAAGATTTTCCATATGATGAGATGGATAAAAGAAATCCATTTAAAGGAAATATGGATCTTGAAGGACTCGAAAAATTAATCCAAGATAAGGGTGTTGAAACGATTCCTTTAATTTATATTACAATCACAAATAATACCGCGGCTGGACAACCAGTTTCAATGAAAAATATAAAAGAGGTTCATGAAATAGCTAAAAAATATGATATTCCTTTTTTCTTCGATGCTTGTCGCTTCAGTGAGAATGCAAATTTTATAGAAGAATTTGAAGAGGGATATAGAAATCGTTCAATACAAAGTATTGTTCAAGAAATGTTTTCTTATGTTGATGGATTCACAATAAGTTTCAAAAAAGATGGATTAGCTAATATGGGCGGTGGGCTCTTTTTTAGAGATAAGGGGCTTTTTCATAAAAAGTTTTCTATTGATATAGATATTGGAATTAAACTGAGAGAAAAGCAGATATTAACTTTCGGAAATGATTCTTATGGTGGAATGAGTGGTAGAGACATTATGGCTTTAGCAGCAGGACTTTATGAGGTTATAAAAAAGCCTTATTTAAATGAAAGAAAGTTTCAAGTAAGGGAATTCGCAAGAAAACTTGCTAAAAATGGTGTTCCTGTTATACTCCCTGCTGGAGGCCATGCAGTATACCTAAATATGGATAAATTTTTTAAGGGTACAAATATGAAAATTGATGATTTTGGAGGTGTTGGTTTTACAATTGAACTTCTCAGACATTATGGTATTCGGGCTGTAGAATTAGGACCATTTGCATTTGAATGGGATAAAAAAACACCTGAACAACAGAAAGGTATATTAAATT
Source organism: Promethearchaeota archaeon (assembly GCA_048937405.1). Taxonomy (GTDB): domain Archaea; phylum Asgardarchaeota; class Lokiarchaeia; order Sigyniarchaeales; family SOKP01; genus Loki-b32. The sequence continues at coordinate 312,186 of JBHLNF010000003.1, read as the reverse complement.
TAGTCCGTTTTGCAATGCCTCGAAATGTATATAGTGCCCCCCATATTGATTATGCAGTTGCAGCAATTACAGAACTTTATAACAATAGAGAAAAAATTCCTAAAGTAAGTATTTCTCGAGGAGCAAAATTACGTCTAAGACATTTTCAATCAGGACTTCAGCCACTTTATAATGATTGATATTTTATAAAATTAAAATTAACCTTTTCTATTGTTTTTAAAAAAGTGAATAAATTGAATAAAAATTGAATTTAAAGATCTAACATTCTTAATTTCTGTGAGATGTCTTTTCTTCTGAGAATTTTCATGAAGTCATCTTTTCTTTGCTGAAGTCGAGTTAAGAATGAATCAAGCTTATCAAAGTTGTTAAAAAAATACTCTCTTCCTTCCGCCATAATTTTAACTCCCTTCTTATTGTTTTCGATGACAGCATATATTCCTCCCACTTCAGAATCATGCTTTATGAAGACTTTTTCCGTTCCTTCTAATTTCTCATTTCCTTTTTTTGCCCAGAAATTGTTTTTTAGTAAATAAGATCGATACATACTCATCTTTCCACACACAACCTCTTTTCATTATTTATGATAAGTCATCGAGATATGTTTATTTATATACTCGTTATGACCATCAGCATATAGTTCCTAGTAATATAAAATTCAAATTGATTATAATATCGTGTAATATGCAAAGAACATATTACGTAGGTATTATACAATTTTTACTTTATATTCTACAAGAAATATAATTTCTAAAAATGCTTATAAATAAGTGAGTAAAATATCCAGTACTATTTACTAAAAAAAAATTACTTGGGGTTGTATCTTAAAAATTTCAATTGGACTTTTTTTAAAAAATAATAATTAAGGATATCTGGAATAAAGATCTCTAATAAAACTATCAAATTCGGTCATAGTATACTTTTTTGTATCATACGCAACATCTCCACATTCATCTTCTAAATCTAAGCATGATTTAATATAAGCTTTATTCATAATTGTTAACATTGTTTTTGTAAAGAAAGAAAATTCATTTTGATACTTTACTATCTTTTTAGCGAAATTGATAGTTTCAATATCGAGTTGTTCTAATGGAAAAACTCTGGTTGGAAAATTAATATTTTGAAGTTCTTTCACACTTATCTTATCACCTGTAAAAAGAACATGCTTTGCGTAATTAAAACCAAAAGCTAATAAAGGAAGTAGAGTTGCTCCTGTTCGAGGAAATGCTGAAATTTCAAGTTCTGGTAGCCTAAGATATAACTCTTCCCTAGGTCTATCAGCAAAGATCCTAAAGTCCGAAGCTAACATGATTAGAACACCAAAACCAACTGCGATCCCTTGAATTTGAGTAATTACAGGTTTTTTCATAAGAAGTACAGTTTCATTAACCTTTCTACCCCATTTGCTTATTTTAGCTACATTTTCTGGAGACCCTTGAATTTCTTTCAGATCATAACCTGCTGAAAAGAACCGTTGTCCCATACTTTTTAAAATAATACATCTAATTTTCTCATCTTTATCTGCATTGAGTAAATTTTCATGTATTGCCTTTAACATCAATACATTACAAGAATTTGCTTTATCTGCTCTATTAATAGTTAAAGTGGCAATTCTGCCTTTTGATTCATATAGAATTAAATCTTCTTCACTCATAGGATCTAAAACATACTTTTTAATTTAAAATATATTGAATAAATCAAAATTTTAATTTTTTGCATAAGCTCTCAATTTTTTAATATCTGAAAGACGAGATAAATATGTAGATATTATGAGATTTTTAATTAAATAAACATCAATTAAATCTTATTATTACAATTTTGATTAGAATCATATAATTGGTAAAGTAAATAAGTCCAAAATAAATAAAAAAAGATTAAAAAAATTACAATCTCGTTCATTTGAGAATTGTCTGACTATCTATAACACACAATTTAGCTTGGTCAAATATGTTTGTAATAGTATAACGGAACAATTTTAAAATGAATGTTTTAAAATATATTAATAGATAAATATATAATTGGAAATATAGAGGATTATTATTTAATTTTCAGTGCATAAGGATTAAGGTGGTATAAGTTAAAAATGATCTCAGAAGTAGACTTTTTCAATGAAATCTTTGAAGAATTTCCCTCTGGCGAAAATCATTATGATGAAAGTGAATTATGGAAAGCTAACTCAATAATAAAATTAATGCAAAATTCAGAGGAATTCATAGATAAAAGTATAGTGGAAGAAGGATTAAAGATCATTATAACATTATGCAAGTTTAATGAATGTGGGGAATTATTAGATTATTATGAGCTTGATAGTTATCCAATTAATCAATTAATAGAACCAGAAAAAATTATTATTAACTCAATTTTAAAAGCAGAATTTATTTAAACTGCTTTTCAAATTCCCAAACAGTATCTTGAATGGTATGAAGATTTTTAACTACTTTCCCTGAAGTTTTTGCTTCCATTTCAGGAGCATCAAACATTGCTTTTCCGATAGCTAATGCCTTTTTTTGAGTTTCTTCTATGATTTTCACGATATCTCCTTTTTCAATTGAAGGATCGATTTTTGTTATTCCTGGACGCATTACATCGGCACCATTTGCGACATATCGAACAGCTCCAAAGTCAACAGTAATTGTTTTTAAATCTACTTGGTTCTTTAATAATAATGTTAAAACTGGAATATATCCTTCTTTAGATCTCCATAATTTTAGTACATCATTTATAGCGTATAAAGTATCTCCAGCTTCTGTTTCAATAATTTCCACATTGCTCTTTGCTGGGAAGATCTGATCAACAAATTTTTGATCATATTGTTTTAAGATTTCATCTTTTAAAGGCTTTAATTCGGATTTTCTAATAAAATGCCTATGTTTTATTTTCATAAGTTAAAATAAAAATAAAAATTAATAAAATTAAAATTTAGTATTTTATGATATAAAATTTACTTTTCTTAATTGGAATTCATGAATAAAGTATATACTTCAGCTGTAGTAATTATTCCCCCTCAAGAAAAATGGGATTTAATTCAAGAAATCCGAAAAATTTATGACCGAAATATTCATAGATGGATGCCCCATATAACATTAATTTATCCCTTCAGACCTGAAAATGAATATTTAGAGCTTGAGAAAAAATTTTCTGAAATATGTAAAACTATAAAGCAATTTAAAATTTCTTTAAAAGAATTAAGATATTTTACTCATCGAAAAGATCTCTTTACATTTTGGCTTGATCCAATACCAAATGATTCTATAATATCTCTTCAAGCTAAAATTCTTGAAATCACCCCAGATTGCAATGATGTAAATAAATTCAAAAATGGTTATAGACCTCATTTAAGTCTAGGCCAAATAAAAGGGAAATCCAAATTGGAAAATATTATTAACAAATTACAAAAAGAATGGAATGAAATCAACTTTTTATTGGATAAAGTCCATTTTATATCTCGAGAGCAAGAAAAACGCTCAAAATTTAAAATTATTAAATCAATAGGTTTACAAGATTAAATTTAATTTTTGTCATATCTAAATTAATATAAGGTAATTCACTTTACATAATATTAAAAATTTTAGAAATTGAAATTTTAAAACTATATATCTTTAAAAAAGAATGATTAAAATTTTTATATTCGAATTTCATTAATATATTAATTAAAAACTGATAAATTTCAATTAGAAGCAATAGAAAAATCATGACAGAGAAAAAAAAAGATGGAAAATTAGTGTTTCATGAGCGCACAGAGATGATCTTCAAAATAATAGTTGTAGGTGACCCTGCTGTTGGTAAAACAAGCCTTTTAACAAATTTCTGTGGTGACAAATTTAATTATGAATATATTCCGACTGTTGGTGTTAATATCACTAAAGAACCAGTCACTATTAAAGATGATATGGGTAAGGATATTATTGTAAATCTGATGGTTTGGGATATAGCAGGACAGCCACAATTTTATATGTTACACAGACCGTATTTCAATGGTGCCGATGGTATGATGTTAATTTATGATATCACAAGATCTAGTTCATTCTCAAATATTAATAATTGGTATTCTACAGCAGTTAAATACGGTCTTTCAGGAATTCCACGAATTTTAATAGGTAATAAAATAGATTTAAAAGAAGAGAGAAAAATTATATTACCTATGGCTGAGCACTTAAGTGAGAAGATAGGTGCCCAATTTTTTGAAACTTCAGCATTAACAGGAGAAAATGTTCAATTAATTTTTCAAAAAATTGCGGAATTGACTTTACGTTCAAAATTAGAAGAGTAATAAATAGTTTTTTCACATTCTACTTTTTTATCATTATTAGAATGCTTTTTTTAGATTCCTCTTAACAGAAATGTATAAAAAGTAATATATCTTAAGAAAGTCCAAACATGTAAGAGGTGATTTTATGCCAATAATTGAAAGAAATATTGAAATAAATGCCCCAACTAATAAAGTTTGGGAGATTTTATTAAATAGGGATTTTATTCCTAAATGGAATTTCTCTGTAAAAGAAATATCAGAACTTGAACCCGGTAAAATTTTAATGAAAACAAATGTAGGGGATTATATTTCTACTCGTACAGAAATAATTGAAAATGAAAAAATTTGTATGAAAGCAGATCATCCTGAGTTTGATGAATATTGTTTTATTTTAAAAGAGAAGGGTGATATGACGGAATTATCCTATTCAGTTGATTATAAAACTATAACTAAAGAAAAAATACAAGCAAGATCATTGGAAATTCTTTTAAAAGAAATAAAAAAATTCGTTGAATACCTGGAAGATGGAGGAGAACCAGATGAATATGATAGAAAACAAATATTAGTTAAGCCATAACTTCATTTTCTTTATATTTTGCTTTTATATCTTATTCAATTTTGTGTTAATCTAAAAAATCATGGGTTTTAAATAGAAGAGTGTGTAAATGTCTTTAGCAACATTGATCACTATTTACCTATTTTCGAAAGAGAGAATAATAAGGAGAACTTATTCTATTAATTTTATCTGCTTTCTCTCTATTACCATTTCTCCTTATTTCTCTCTAAATAGCTACTAAAATATGAAATTAATTAAAAAAGAAGAAATATCTCAACTATTCTTTAAGTCTATCCTTTTACAGATAACTTATTGATCCAAAACGTGATTTTCTCTTTAAGATTGTTTTTCACATCCTCAGGAAGAGTTTCTAAACCATTTAATTTGCTTGTAAATTGACCAATTTCATATAAAATTCTATGACCTCCAGTGTATACAAAAATTTCTTCTTTGATATCCGCCAAACATTCAATAATTGGTTGAGGATCATCAGTTTTTGCGATTAAAGTCTCCAGAGTGTTAAATTGATCAATTATTGCTTGTTTTTTATCAGTAGCAGATGTATCTCGTTCAATTTTTTCACTATTATCTACCTTAGATTGAATAGAAATATTAGACCTTTGAATTAAGGTTCTAATTAAATCAAGTTCTTCTTGAAGAATTTTTTGATTTTCAATGACATTTGTCAGCTGAGGAGTCAAAGCTTTAATATCAATAGTTGCCTTACTTAACTCATCAATTTTATTAGTTAATATATTAACTTGCATATTTGTTTGTCCCATTTTCGTTATTATATCAAATCCAAATTTTTCAAGAATTGTAGAAAATTTGTCTATCTTAGCATCTGCTTCTTTGATAGATTTCAGGATATTCTCTTTCTGTGAACTATTATTTTCTCCCATTGATATTACCTTTTAATGTATTTATACAAAGAAAAGGGCTGATTAAAATCAAAAAAACTTTACAAAAATTATTTTGCATTTAAAATTATTGTTTAATTAATAATAATATACAATTCTTATAATATTAGGTTCTTACAAAAAAGTTCTAAGTAAAAAAAGCAATATGAATTAAATAAAAATGAATTAAAAATCCGCAAAATAATGATTCAATACATAAACGTTTTGACGAGAGATGGCAAATCATTGTTATTTAGAAATTATGGTAATTCGGAGGTAGATAGAGATTTATTAGCTGGATTTTTAAGTGCGTTTTCTGGTTTTATGAAAGAAATTAGTCAGAGTGATATAAAAAGTACAGCTACAGAGGATTTTAAGTATTATTATACAATAATTGATACAATTATAATTGTAGTATGTACCGATTTAGAAGATGATGATGCAACTGTTAATTCAAAAATCTTAAGTATTAGAACAAAATTCATTGAGAATTTCGGTAAAATTTTAGAGGATGGGAGTTGGGCGGGGAATCGAAGTATTTTCAGTGATTTTGAACATGAATTAGATAATATAATTTTAGGAGCAATTAAAATATCAATTATTGGATTTGGTGGTGTAGGAAAGACTACTTTGACAAAATTGATTTGTGGAAAGGATGTAAATCTTGAATATGTTCCAACCATCACAGCGGATATCGCTTCATATGATGGAGATGAGTTTGAAAGATCCATAACATTATGGGATTTTGCAGGTCAAGCTCAATTTAGATCTTTATGGAAAAGCCTTTTACAAGGATCTGATATTTGTATTTTAGTGACTGATTCTACCTTTGAAAATATTAATGGTTCTAAAGAAATTATACATGATATTTTAGATAAATTTTATCAAGATAAATTTGTAATTGGTATCGCTAATAAACAAGATTTACCAAATAGGTTAACACCAGAATTTTGCGAAAAAATATTATCGAGTGAAAAGCGTATAATTAAAACTCATGGAATGATTTCAATCGAACCCATGTATCGGGAAAAAATCTTAGCAATTTTGAAAGAAGCTATTAAAGAAATTTCTTAAACTTAGTAAATATATAATAATATGAATTAAAACTATTTAGGATGGTTTATTTGATCAACTTTAAAATGGAAGACATTGAATTTGAATCGATAATTGATGAGATAAAAGTTCTAAAATTACCAGAATTATCTGAAGAAGAGAAATCTATTATTGATCCGATTGTAGCACCAACTTCAGGTTTACGTATTCAAATTCTTGATGAGATAGAAAATGGAACAAAAGAAAAATATATATTAACTAGGAGAAAATTTTTTTTGTTCCTAAGAGTGTTTAAAGCTATAAGTCAACAATTTAAAGAAATGAAAAACAATCAAAATTTAAAAATTTTGATATTTAGTGATAACCGACCTACTAAAGATATTCTATTACAATACAGTTCCCAAATTTTTGCATATGATGGGTATGAAGTCTATTATCAACAAGATGAGAAAGGTAAATCAAGACTTTCTTCACCTTATGGTGCAGCATCAATTGCTTTATATGATGATATTAATTTAGTTATTGTATTAACAGCTAGTCATAACGATTTATCTTGGAATGGTATTAAAGTTTATTTTGATTATCCAATACCACTTTCTGGAGATTTGTTTAAAAATTTATCAAAAAAAGCTTTGCAATTCAACGAAATTAGATTAAAATCTGCGAAACCTATTCTTACAGATGCTGAGAAGAAAAATAATGATTATGTAATAAATCTCTTATCGAAAGTTCTCGAAATTAAGAATATAAAAGAAAAAAATATAGTTATATGGCCATATTTAGGAAAAGCGAGGGGCATTGTTAATTTATTCAAACAGTATGGTGCTAAAGTTATACTCGTAGAAGAAGAAGTAAATCCTCCAAATCCTTTAAAAAATTTACAGGAAGAAAAATTACAAAAAATTATGACTCAAACTAATTCAAATATAGCTATTTTACTTGATGCTGATAGAGACAGAATTGTTTTATATATTAAGCAGAATGGAGAATATTTTACATACATTCCAAATGAAATCTATTCGGCTATGCATAATATATTAGCAAGAGAATATGGGAAAAAGATTATAAATGTGAGAACAATTCCTAGCGATTTAAGAGGAGATCATACAAGTTTTATAAATATTTTAACTGGTGTAGGGTATAAACATTTAGGAGTGATTATGTATTTTCTTCTTGGAATTGAGGTAGATCAATCAAAAATTGATACAGCTATTCTATATTATGAAAATGAGAATAAAGATTTGGTAAAAATAAATAATGCTGCACCTTTAAAGCAACAAATAATTAAACTAATGGAAAATCAAAATATTGAGAATGAAACCTTTATAATGGTTTATTGGGAAGAAAGTGGAGGACATACACTTAATTTGTTAAATATCAATAAAAATATGACTACAGGTAAGTATAGCTTTACATCAGATTTCACTCTTATAGCGGATAAATATCCAGTCCCTGCACTAGTTTTAATTACAGAATTGATCTGCAGGGGACATATCATTTCGGAAACAATTGATTGGACCATTAAAGGTATCAATCGTACTACTCACGCTATTGATGAAGATAAAGTTAAAATTATGAAAAATTTTCAAGTGAATGATGGAAAAAGGATTACTATTTATGATAAAGAGTATGAAGTTCATGCTTTATCAGATAATAATCATATGATTGATCTTTATCAATTAAAAAGTCAAGATTCCACACTTTATTTCAGACCAAGTGGAACAGGACCAGATGTTAGATTTTATATTTTTGGCAAAACAGAAACACATTTAGATGAAATAAAGAGAGTTCAAAAATACGTGAAAGAAACTTATATTTAAAAGTATCAGTAAGATACTACTTCAATCCCTTCTAATATAATGAAATAATATCATGTGGGATTAAATAAATCCTATCTTTGACATTAATATTTATCATTAATCCGTTTTTGAGGACTTTTTTTTTCTTTCCCAAAAAGAAGTTTTTGGTTTTTTTCAACAAATTTCCAGCCAAATCCAGTAAGAACTTCAAGTGGGCCTCTAATGCCCTTAGGGTTTCCCGTTTTTGTATATAAGATTTCAGTATTTTTTATTGCTTTAAAGACGTTATATGGAGTTTTAAACTTCTCGATTAAAGTCTTAGCTTTTTTAGCACCAATATCAACTAACCCTTCAATAATAAATGATCTTCTCTCCTTTTTTGACATTTGCTTTGGAGCTCTTCTTGAAAATATTGGCATACTATCTTTTACTTGCTCCCGATAAGCAATTCTTTCAATTGCTATTGCCGTATCTTCTAAATTTCTGGTTGGAATTACAGAAATTCCTATTTTATATGAAATAAAAGAAAGAGCACCATAGATTGATGATATTTTCATACCTGTATTTTCAAAAACTTCATTATTTAAACCTTCTAATATTAGGATAGGATTTTCATATGTGTCTTTTAAACGTAATAATTGTTCAAATAGTCTATTATCCATTATAGAAGACACAAAATCAAATCCCTCTTTTCTCTCTATTGCAACTTCGTTCGAAATAACAATATCCGCGATATCTAATTGTTTTGATTCATATGTTATTATATCATTTTTATTATCTAATAGAGCCATCAATTTCAACTCTCTGTTATCAATAATTACATGAAGAGGTTTATTTTCAGTCATCTTACTATTTAAAAATTTGTACGTTCAGTATTAAATATTGCATTTTCTAATTATTAAACTAATAATTTTCAAAATTATAAATAAAAATAAATAGAGTTAGATTTTTTAATTACTAATATATAGGAAATTGCATATTATAGGAAAAATAAATTTCAGCCTAATTTATTAGAAAATAAGTTATATCAATTTAGATGATATACTCTGAGAGTACTACTTATAAATCCAGATTATCCTGACGTTTTTAAGCATGGTACCCAAAAAAATGTAATTCTTCCACCATTGGGTTTAGAATATATTGCTGCAAATATTGAAGAAATTGCTGATGTCCTTATAATTGATAATAGGCTAAAAACTATAGATTTAAAAAGCATTGAAAATACAATTTATCAATTTAAACCTGATTATGTAGGGATTAGTTGCAATTATACTCCACAAATCTATCATGTAGTTAAAATTGCTAATATTGCTAAAACTTATGGATCAAAGACAGTTATAGGTGGTTGGCACCCTACGCTTGTTCCTAAAGAAACTCTTGAATTTCAATCTATTGATATCCTGATAAGATGTGAGGGAGAAATAACTTTTCGGGAGCTTATCCAAAATAATTCTCCCATTGGTATCCCAGGATTATCATATAAAAAAAATGGAAAAATAATTCATAACCCTGACCGAGAATTATTAGATTTAAAACATATTAAATTACCTTCTCGACACTATCGTTCAAAAGAAGCAAAAGTGGAATACACTTTTTATGGTTTTCCTATTGATTGCATTGAAACTAGTCGAGGTTGTCCATATTCATGTAATTTTTGTTGTATTCACGAATTTTATCGAAAGAGATACCGGACTCGTTCAATACCAAGTATTATAAAAGAATTAAATTCAAATGAGGTTAAAAATCAGAGTCCATTTATTTTTATCATTGATGATAATTTTTTGGTAGATCATAAATTTGTAGAAGAACTGTGTAATGCCATTATTCAGGAAGGTATTAGAAAATATTTTTCAACTCAAATTCGAGTTGATATGATTGTAAAGCACCCGAAAATTATTAAAAAGATGGCTGATGCTGGTTTTATTTTCCTATTTTTAGGAATCGAGAGTTTTTCTGATCGAACATTGGATTTTCTTAACAAACAAACTAAATTCAAACAAATCAAATTAGCTTTAAAAATTCTTCATGATTATGGCTATTTTATTCAAGGAAACATTATTCTTGGATCCAATTTTGAGGATAAAAAAGATGATTTAGAATCTACAATCGAAATTGCTAAGAAATTAGAAATCGATTTAACAACCTTTTCAGTATTAACTCCATTTCCGGGAACAAAATTGATGGAAAAAGTTTTAGAGGACAATCTTTTATTAAGCAATGATTGGCGTGAATTTAACTGGTCAGTGCCAATTATTAAATATCCCTATTTATCAATAAAAGATTTGAAAGATTTCTTGAATAGAGCTTTTTTTGAAGTTTCAAATTCTAAAAAACTTTGGCCTAGAATTAAAACTGTCGTTCTAAATCGAGGTTTAAGATTTCATATTCCAAGAGTAGTGAATATAATTATGGTTAAAGCAATCTTTCAGAAGATAGAACACTCCCTGAAACAAAGATCTAAAAAATCAAATAAAAAAAAATAGAAGATTTATTTCAAGTCAGATTACAACCTGAGAGATAGTCTTCTTCATTTTTATATTTCTCTAAAAAATTTATTTTCCTTCCAAAAGTCCATGCTTTTTGAGACCTTCTCTCATATCTGCTTGAAATGGTTCAGGTGTTCCTTCTATAAATGCTTCAACAATATCTTTGTTTTCTACAACTTCTGAAAACCTTTTTTTGGCTTTTTCTTCTGCTAGAGAAGAAATTACCATCTTAGCAATTTGATGAAACTGCTGTGGTGATAATTTTATTAATTCATCAAAAATAATCTTAGTTTCACTATCCCATAATAAACCATCGTTCTTTATCTCTTTTGGTTTAGCCGTTTCGATTCCAAACTCACGGCTAGTTAATATGTCCTCAAGATAATCTTTTATAGACTCAACATATCTCGTAGATTCCTCTCTATTTAATATAACCGCTTTCTTTGCCCATTCATCACAGTAATTACACTCATTGCACATTGAGATACAATCTTGCTTTTTAAAAAAATTTATAAATCCATCAAGTTTCGTATTATCAATTATTAATTTGGATTTAATCTCTTCAGTGACTGTTTTTGTGAATTTAATATTTGGATCTTTATCTACTCCAATTGACATAGTAAATCCTTGAATAATGTCAATGAGGTTTCCTTCATATTTTCTTGAAGAAAAAGCTTTCACAGATCTAATAATCCAATCGGTTGACATCCGACGTCCAGCTATTTTAAAATCTGTGATTCCAATTTCTTCATAATGGGATAAATCTTCTGGACGAACCCACCTACATTTGAGAATCTCCGCAGGATTTGAAAATTTAATAACACTACAATTTAATATACAAGTATCGATGTAATTTCTGTCGAATTGTTGATATGTTTGAGAAGAATGGCCTAAGATATTATAATGATAATATCTGAAAGGACATTGATATAAACAACCATCAGTTAATAGAAGGACAATTTTACATTTAACTGCTTTCTTAATATTTTTTAAAGTCCTAAAATCTCGATTAATCATGACGTCTGGAGTGATTTCATCAGCTCCTAACATTTCATAAAATTTCGCTCTATTCACACTATTAACATGCGAAATAGTGGAGACTCGTATTTTTAACTTAGGAAATTGTTCTTTTATAAGTTGTATTAAAAAAGGAATAGTTACTATAACGCCATCAACTCCAATATCAGTAATCCATTGAAGATAATTAAGCAACTCTTTATGATAGCGTGGATCATACTCCATATTATTCATACATGGGGCATTTAATAGATATGAAAATTTCAATTTATTATCATGTACTTTTTTTATGTATTCTGCTATATCTTCATCAGATATATTTCGTAACAAAAACGAGGGTCGACCTCCTCCAACAATTGTATGATCTGCAACTCCATATAAATCAACTACAGGATAGTTAGCTAATTCATCGATTAGATTAGGATCCCAATTTGTCGCAACATAAAATTGAATCATTCTCACCTTAAGATATTTAGTTTATTAATTATTTTTCTCTTTTTTCCTATTGACTATTTTTTCTTGGTTTATAGATTTTTAAAATGAAATTAAAAATTTCTTATTAGATTTTAATATATACTCTTTTCTTTATTGTTGATTTGCTTTTTCATGAGCTTTTGCATTAAGTGGCAATAATGATGCACATGCCATCAACTTACTCACGTCACCTTCCACAATATAAGTACCCGCCATAGTCGCTTGAATTGGATCAGATTCTCCAGAATTTACCTTCTTAATTGTGTTGAAATCTGTTTTATGGATGATTTTTGGGGCTTCAGGACCGGAATAAATACCTATTCCCCAATCCATCTTATCATGATCAATAAACTGCCAATAACTCATCTCAGGTTTATCAGTTATTTCATATTGAAAGATTAATGGTGCAATTGGGTCTAACAATTTCGCTAGATCTGGAATCTCATTGTAGGCTTTCATGAAATGCTCGAGATATGCTTCCCATTCTTCTTTTGTGTTCAATTAAATTATCACCTCCTTTATTTTTGTTTTTTATCTCTTTCAAATTACTTTATTAAAGAATATTAAATTCTAAATAATCATTCTAGCAATTCTACTTCTTCTTTATCTGCAAAATTAACTTCATGTTCATGATCATTTTCATGCCAACAGAAAGGAAGTGCAGCTAAAAAATCACCCGTTACATTCTCTGCATGCACCCGGCAACCTCCACCACACATATCAAGGTGGTGACAATTTGAACACTTCCCTTTTATTTTTCGATCTCTAATTTTTTTGAACATTTCAGTTTCCATAATGTTATCCCAACTCTGCTCAAGAATATTGCCTAAGATTAAATCAGAGGGATAATCACAAGGGAATATATCTCCATTAGTATCAATCCCGGAAATTGAGCGACAGGCTTGACATCCTGTGCCCCATTCGATCGCAGTCCTTTCCTCATCATTTATAGGACACTCCATGAATGGCACCATATCCCATGTATAGAATTTATTGAGCGATGATCCTTCTCCTTTTCTGATAGCCTCTATTGTATTTTTATATTTAAAATCATAGAATTGTCGATATTCGTCAATACTTAAGCCGATTTCGTCCCAATTTAAATCCGCCGAACGTTGTTTGATCAGGGGTCTATAAAAGGGCGTTACACCTCTAGATTTAAAATATTCCCTTAACATATCTAATTCATCGAAATTCTCTTTTTGAGCAGTTACATTAGCAATGGTAAAAATCCCATATTTTGCAGCTAAATCTAACGCTTTTTCCGCTGCTTCGTATGCTTTTGGATGCCCTCTAATTTTTGCAGCGCGTTTGGGATCCGTACTATCATAACTAATAAAAATATGGCTCATCTTAACATCTGCGCATAATTTAGCCAGTGCTTCGGTAAACAAAATTCCGTTAGTTGCAAGTGCTTGATAATAGCCCTTTTCACCACAATATTTTATTAAATCTTTAAGATCTTTACGAATAGTAGGTTCTCCTCCAAACCATATATAACATCCTCGTCGACCGCGTTTTCGTAAACTTTGTTCAAGATCCTCAATAATTTCAATCCAAGTTTCAGTGGGAAATTCTGGACGTTTCTCCATTACCGCGGCAGCACAATGGAGACAATTTTGATTGCATCGATCCGTTAGATATATAGTAAAATGATAGACACCAGGTAAGAAAGCTCCACTAATTTCATCCCATGAGCGAGCGTATTGTTTTCTAATTTCTGATAATTTTATATATCTATCCGTATCAATTCCTATTGTCTTCAAATCTTTGACAACTGTAGGTTGAAATGCTTCTGGTGTTATCTCAAATAATGCAGATAGCAAATCGTCCCTACTTACAAATCCAGAATTCCTAAGTTGCGCTGTTTTTTCAGCAGCCTCACGTAACATAGGTTTAACAGATGGGCGAAACGCTTCAGGAGTTAAATTCGTTATTTGTTTGTACAAATCTTCAATTTCATTTTTCCATTCCATTAAATTCACCTCATATAAATTTCAAAATATTTTTTGGATGTTTAAATTTAAACTTTAAATTATTATTTTTCATTAAGTTATAGAAGAAAGTTATCATCTTTATCCCTCCCGTTGAAAAGGTTTAGTTGAATATGAAATAATAGTTTGAGGATAAAGATATTGATTGATAGAAATACTATCTAATTTTTCAATATCATATATATTAAAAAATTGTAGAAAATGTGAATAGTGCAATATAAACGATAAGTGAAATAGTCTTATACTAGTAATCTCATCAAATTTATTGCCTTTTTCTTTTAAAAAATAATAATTATTGCATTTATTTATTAGACTTTCATTTTTTTTAAATTTAATAGATAAAATTAATACATTAGAGGGAAGTATTGGCTCGTCTCCTAATCCAAAAAGTATGACTGAACCTTGATGTAAATTATGGATTTGATTTTTAGGATCAAAATCAAAAGGTTCTTGAAAAACTTCCTCTGAACAAACCTTTATATAATATTGATAAGCAATTCTTTCAACCATAGGACATATATTTATGATAATTATACTATCAATCAAAAAACCAGAACTGATCTGTATAAATTGAAATTTATCAGGTAAAAACCAAAAAATATTAGTAATAGACAAATAAGGAAGGAAAATTGAATTTCCTGATGTAAAATAACCTTTTGTAATAGAAATTAAAATGGTAGCATCTCCTAATAGCGCACAAATTAGTGTAATAGGGATACTAGCGAAAAAAAAGATTAAAATTAATATAATTCTCGTAATGCTTAGTTTTTGTGTAAAGGGCATATTTAATTATAATTATTATTTTAAGTAGAATATATAATTTCTCTAGATAGGTTTCATATGTAATATTTTTAATAATAAAAATCATTTGCATTTAAAAATTTCGAAATAGTTTAAAAACTAATTAAACTGATATTTATAGATTAAATATTGGAATCTTGTTCTTTTCTATCAGATAGTTTAGCTCCTGTAGTAAAAGAAGTGAGTAAATTACTTAAAAATAATAACATATTTATATTACGAATAGATGTTTTA
This sequence comes from Promethearchaeota archaeon, assembly GCA_048937405.1. GTDB lineage: Archaea > Asgardarchaeota > Lokiarchaeia > Sigyniarchaeales > SOKP01 > Loki-b32. The sequence goes on along the minus strand of JBHLNF010000003.1, from coordinate 296,627 downwards.
GAAAATCTATTAGTTTCATAATTTATTGCATTATAGAAAAATGTTATTTTAGTTCTTTTAAAAAATGCAGAAATTTGTGGAAATGAATTTAAAATTAATTTTAAACCAAATTTCTCAGGAGCTTCATGAGCAGGGGATCCCGGAAAAATATGATATGGTTCATTCATAATAGTAATGGGCTTTGAAATTGATTTACCATATTTTATTTGACACTTTAAGGCAAAAATAAAATCTTTTTGAATATCCAGGTGAGATTGGAAAGGAAATCCGACAGTTAGCCAAATTCTTAAAGTTCTTTTGTATATATTTGCATTCTTTATTAAATCATTTATTTGCTTTTTAGGAAAACTAAAGGTAGGATCACAAATTTTCCTTATTTTTTGATGTACTCTACTTGACATTGTTCTGGGAGAGATACTAAGTGATGAATATCTACGAGGAAATGTTTTATAGAATATATCCCACATATATTTAGGAAATGGTAAACGCCAAATCTCTAAATCTCCCCCAATGTCAAAATCTTCTTTCTGAATTAATCCAAATAATCTTTTCCAATATTTTAAGGTAGCTGGATAAGCACCGTGTCCAAAAAAAATACTTGGTATATTAAAATTATTGAGAACACTACTAATATCTTCTACTACTTTTTCTGGTTTTCTAAGGATGACATTTTCTCGACCTGATAACCTTTTTTGTGCCCTTTGACCTCCTCCACAAAATGGACAATTAAAAGGGCAACCTCTTCCAATAGAAAGATTAAAAGAGATTCCCATCATTTGCCTACTGCATTCAAAATATTGCTTTGCATTTTCCAGAAGTGAAAAATTAGTAAAATTTAGATTATCTAATGTTTTTGCTATATATGTAAGGGAATTAATTTTTACGGGTTTAAAAGAATCTCGATAAGATAAATTAGGGACATTATCTAAAGATTGATTTTTTTTAATACTTTGAACATATTTAAGTAGTGGAACTTCTCCTTCTCCTCTGATTATACCATCTATATCTTTATAATATTTCAATATTTGATGATGGTAATATGATGCACTATATCCTCCAAGTACTACTTTAGCATTTGGGTTTGCTTTTTTCACAATTTTAGCAATTTCCATTGCACCGTAAGCATTATGAAGCCAATGTAAATCCAATCCACACACTTCAAAATCAATATTTTTGAGAAAGTTGATTAATTTCCAATTACGATTTAGATATTGCTCTAACGGATAATTTATTATCTTAACTCCAAAACCTTCTTTCTCAAGTAAATCTGCAATAGCAAAAACACCCATAGGTATAAAAATAAATGTACCTCGAATAAATTTAGCATTTTTACGATAATCTGGATTTAACACTCTAGGTGGATGAATTAAAAGTACATCGTATTTTTTCAAGGAAAATACCATTAAATATAATTAAAATTGGTTTTTAAGGTAATTTTAGAATTAATTAACCAATTATTAAATAATTAGTATTTGGTTTATTACCATATTAAAACTATTTTAAAAAATATAATTTTCTATACTATTAAACACTAATTTCGACTTCTTTAGAATTTTGTATAAACGTTTGATTTATTCCTCTTAAATACTCAGATAATTTGTCTATTTGATACAATTTATTCTTTATTAAAATATAGATAATAAATAACACACCTGTCCCTTCGGTAATTATTACTAGTGGCTCTGTCCATAGTTGTTTAATCCAAAATAAGAATGGTTCATCAACAACTCCAAAATCATATTTTATAAATGGATAAAAAAAAGGCACATGTGGAATGTCTAACAAAAAATGAAATACAATACCGATAAAAAATGGAAATGAAATGCTTACATTTTTTTTTGAGGAAAAATGAACAATTAGGAAACTAATAATTGCAAATAATAAGGTATGAGAAAGAAATCTACCATTTCCAAATCCTAAAAGGAACAATGGTTTATCTATGATATCTGGAAGAAGTGCACCGATTATTAGAGAATATCTATTTATTTTTAATTTCTTTAAACGTGGGATTTCAGTAAATATTAAAGGTAGAGCTACATGAAATATAGGATATATTTTATTTACCTCATGATTTTTAATTAGATATTCCAACTATTAAAAAAATAGACAAAATAGAAGATAAAAACAAATATAATAAAAAATTCAATTGAAAAAATTAAAGATCTTTTAACTAAATAATTATAGGGGAAGAGTTTTTCATGATACAAATCCAATTCTTTAAATACATCAATAATTCTTAAAATCCCTAATCCCTGAGCATTAGAATCATAGTTCAAATCTCTGCTTGATTTTTTAATTAATTGAATGATATCATTATATCCCATTTTTGGATTATATTCTTTCATTAAAGCGATGAATCCAGCACAAATTGAAGCAGAAACACTAGTACCAGATAATTTTACTCTTAAATTTTGAGATATTGGTACTATCACATTAGATCCATGTAAACATATATCTGGTTTTATTCTATTATCTAAAGTAGGACCCCTTCCGCTAAAATTAGTAATAATTAGGTTTTTTGTGAGAGCTCCAACTGCAATAATTTTTTCTGCGGCTCCAGGGCTCCCTATCGTATATGGATCTGGTCCAAAATTACCAGATGAACATACAACTACAATTCCATGTTCAACTAATAGATCACATGCTAAAGACAAAATATCTTTACCATCAGAACTATCTTTTGAATTTAGAGAAATTAATAATATATCAACATTTATATTTTCACTTATAATTTTATCGAAAACCTTTAAAATATTTGAGAAGTAGTATTCTCGGTTAACATTGAATATATCAAAATCAATAATATTAGCATCTGGAGCAATTCCAATGTAATTATTATCTGCGTTTTTAAATTGGTTACAAATTATACTAGCCATTAAAGTTCCATGGCTGATTTTATCTTTTGCATCCTTTAAATCATAGTTTTTTGCTTTTCTGTTGAAAAAAGGATATTTTAATATATTCTTAGTTATTGAAGAAAAATTTACATCAATTCCATCATCAATAATCCCTACATTTACATTTTTTCCAGTATATGAGATTTGGGAATTTTTATAGTTATTTATTTCTAAGATTTCAAGTACATCTAATATTGATTGATAGAGTTTTTGATCTTCTTCGATCTTCTTGATTAATTTACTTTTACTATAGTTGATTATTTTTTCTTTTACTAAATTTACATAAATAGATGGAATTAAATCAAATTTACCTAAAATTTTCAGATCTTCATTATTTTTTAAAAAATCTTCTCGATCTGACAAATTATCAAATGAGATTATTACACGAAACTGTTGATTTTTCTGGTTTTTAACCTTTTCTTCAAAGGGTTTATAAATTTTCAAATTTTCCCTCATAGTGAGTAATCTAAGTAAATCCGTATTCTTTCAGAACTTCATTTACTGTATAGTTTTTATGTACAATCTTGCTAATTGCACTGACCATTTTTGTAGGATCATCAGATTGAAAAACGTTTCGCCCAAATGCAACTCCTGCTCCTCCTGCTTCTAGTGAATCATAAACCATTTGTAATAAATCTGGAATTGTATCCATTTTTGGACCTCCTGCGATTATTACTGGAATATGACTTACTCCTTTAACAATTTCTTTAAAAGCATCAATATCGCCAGGATAATTCGTTTTAACAATATCAACTCCTAATTCTGCCCCAGCTCTTACAGCAACATTTACAACTTCAGGATCATTCTCATCTTTAATTTTTCTTCCTCGTGGGTACATCATCGCTAATAATGGGACCCCCCACTCTCTTGAAGCTTCTACAACTTTACTAGCGTCTTGGAGCATCTCGGGTTCATCATCAGCACCAATATTAATATGTATAGATACTGCATCAGCACCCATTTTCAAGGCTCTTTCCACCGAACAAACTAAAACCTTTCTATTTGGATCTGGTGCTAATTCAGTCGCTCCAGATAAATGAATAATTAGACCGATATCTTTACCCGATTGTCGATGACCTGCGTCAACCATACCTGAATGTTCGAGTACGGCATTAGCGCCTCCTAATGCGACTTTATCAACCATGTCAGCAATATTTTCTAATCCTTTAATGGTTCCCATTGTAAGTCCATGATCCATTGGAATAATAATGGTATTCTTGCTTTTCCGATCAATTATTCTTTCAATTCTAATTTTTTTACCAATATTCACAATTAATCCTTTTCCTCTATAAGATTAGACTTATCAATAGTAATGAGAATAATAATTTAAAATTATAGATATTAAAAACGATATTATATTACCAAGGTCTTTTAATGTAAGAATTCCTTGCTAAATCTAATTTTTGAGGGTGGTTTTCATTATAATGAGTACCCCTACTTTCTTTTCTCGATAGTGCACACCTAATTAATATTTCTGCAACCATCGATAAATTTCTTAACTCAATTAAATTCTTATCGATTTTATAATTCCAATAATAATAATCTATCTCCTCTGAAAATAAATTCATTCGTTTAAGAGCACTCTTTAAACGCAAATCTGATCTGACAATGCCAACAAGATTTTGCATTAACATTCTAATTTCATCCCAATTTTGAGTTATTACTACAGCTTCTGTTGATGGAACAGCATTCCCGATTTCCCATTCTGGAAAATCTTTGATTTTTAAACTAGATGCATGTTCTGATAAATAAAATGCACATTCATGGGCAGTAACTAAACCTTCAAGTAAAGAATTACTTGCTAGTCTATTAGCACCATGAAAACCCGTACAAGCGGCTTCTCCAATAACAAATAAATTTTTAATCTCTGTAAGACCATCAATTCCACTCCTCACACCTCCGCAACAATAATGAGCAGCAGGAACTACAGGAATAGGTTCTTTTGTAATATCAATATTAAATTTTAAGCATTTTTCATAAATTCCTGGAAAATGATTTTTGATAAAATTAGAATCTTTATAAGAAGCTATATCCAAATAGACATGATCATCACCAGATTTCTTCAATTCGGCATCAATAGCTCTTGATACAATATCACGAGGTGCTAACTCTTTTTGAGGATGATATTTTCCCATGAACTCATTTCCTCTTAAATCTTTCAAAATTGCGCCTTCTCCTCGCATTGCTTCAGTGATCAGAAATGATTTGGCATATGGATGATATAAACATGTAGGGTGAAATTGATAAAATTCCATATTGGATATCATAACACCTGCTCTGTAGGCCATTGCGATTCCATCACCTGAAACTACGTCAGGATTTGTTGTGTATAAATAAATCTTTCCTGCCCCTCCCGTAGCTAAAATAGTGGATTTAGCTATAATAGTATGAATTTCCTCAGAATCCTGTTCTAGAACATATGCCCCATAGCATTTTAAATCTTTAACATAAAGATTAATTCCACACCATTTTTCCTTTATTTCAATATTACTTAATTTTTTTACATTGTCTATCAATATTTTTTCAATACTTCTTCCAGTTTGATCATTCACATGAAGTATTCTTCTTTTCGAATGTCCTCCTTCTTTTCCAAGATCGTATTCTCCATTTTTATCCCTAGTAAACTCTAATCCAAAGTCTATTAATTCATTTATCCTTTCAGGAGCCTGAGTTATTATTTTTCTGACAATTTGCTTATTACATAACCCATCTCCTGCAATTAATGTATCTTGGATATGTTTTTCAAAATTATCATCATCATCCCATACACAAGCGATTCCCCCTTGAGCATGAAATGTACTACACTCATGGAGACTTTCTTTTGTGATTAAAAAAATTCGTTCTTCTGGAACTAATTTGGAAAGATTTAACGCTAAAGAAAGTCCAGAGATTCCACTTCCAATAATTAAGAAATCTGTTATAGTCTTCAATGGAAAATTTTGAATTTTTCCTTATAATAATTAAAAGTTATTTTAAAATACAATTATTTACATTAAAGTTTTATTATAAATTAGGAGTTAAAATATTTGGTTGAAATTCTATTTTCCAATATTTTTCTGTATTTCATCAATTTTGCTTCTGATGACATCAACATACTGTTTTTGTTCTAATTGATCAAATATTTTTATACTTTCTTCATAATTTTGTAATGCTTTCCGATATTCTCCCTGGATTGTATATACTCTTCCTAAATTATAAAAATCACTTGCTATTCCCATAGGATCTTGCAATTGTTGATCTATCGTGAGAGTTTCTTCATAACGTCTTAATGCTTCATAATGATTTTCAAAAGTCTCATAAATTTTTCCGATATTACTAAGAGTCGCAGCTTTATTAGATAATTCTCCTATATTTTCAAAAATTAAAACGGCTTCTTCGTATTGTTCAAGAGCAGATTGATATTCCTCTTGTATCATATTTATTGAGGCTATTTTGGTTAAAAGAAGGGCTTTTTTAGATAAATCACCAATATCATTTGCAATGGTTAAAGCTTCATTGTATTTTTGTTTAGCGACGTTATAATTACCCCTACTATTGTGAATCATTCCGATATTATTAAGGTAAATTATTTTCATCAACGGATCTCCTAATCGCTCTTCGATATTCAATGCTTCTTGATATATTTCTAACGCTTTATCTGTATTCCCTTGAGCTAAATAAATTGAACCAATATTATTCATACTTCCTGCCTTTTTTGCCAAATCCCCTAATTGATCAGCAAATTTTATAGATTCATTATATTTTTCTAAAGCCTTTTCATAATCTTTAGATTCATCATAAACCCTTCCTATATTGTTTAGCACTATTATTTTACCATAAACATCTCCTAAAAGATCTGAAATTTGTACGGATTCATAAAAATATTTAATTGCTTGCTCATTTTCTTCTTTGGCTCTGTAAATCATCCCTATATTATTTAAAAGGAGTGCTTTGCTATTTAGATCTCCCACTTCTTCAGTAATTTGGATCCCTTCTAAATAATTTTCTAAAGCTAAGTCAAATTCATGACGCACTTCATGTACTCTTCCTAAATTATTTAAGCAAGTAACCTTACTTCCTTTGTCATCTAATTTTTCGGCTATTTCTAAAGCTTGGTGATATTTTTCAAGGGCCTCATCATATTTCCCTATAGTTAAATAGATAGAACCTATATTATTGATATCTGAACCAATACCTGCAACGTCATTTAAAGATTGATCAATTCGTAAGGCATTCTGATAATGTTCTAATGCATTAGCATAATTTCCCTTAATTTGAGTAATTAAACCTAAAAAATTCAAAAAGTATGATTTTGAAGAGATATCATTTATTTCTTCTGCGTTTTGAATACCTCTTTGTGAACAACGACTTGCGGCTTCAATTTCTTTTAAATAGTAGAATAATTGGCATGCAAATTTGTATTTTTCAACTTTAGGTATATTTTCATATAATGGTTTTATCCATTCCAAGAAATTCGGAATTTCTTTATTATCTGATCCACCTAAACTTGTTTCGTTTAAAGGATGATAAGGTAAGAAAATTTTCCATAAGTATTTTTGGATGAATTTATTAGTGTGAATTCTAACTAAGATAACTTCAAAATCGCCAGAAGAACTTATATCAGTTAACATTTGCTCTAGAGGAGAAATTTCATCTGAAGGACTTAAGTTTTCCCTCGTTCTTATTTTAATTATTTCTGGATAAGCATTTTGAGAATGTTCAATCCAGATAATACGATTAAGATAAGGTAATTCCCTTAATGTTGGCCCTATATCAAAATCATCACTACCAGAATATCCTAAAACAACTAAAGATCGATTGTTCATTAAATTAAATACTGTGGGTTTTTTATATGGTTCAATCGTGAATGTTTCCCCTTCTCCACGTTCTTTTCCCAAAGCACTCATTGTAGTGATAAGTGAATCCTTTGTATCTTTATCAGTGATAATATTACGTTTGGAACCATGTATTTTAAATATAGGGTATTTATTTGATTTCACAAGGTTATCCGGATCTCGATAAAAGATGTAATCTTCCTTAGTAATGATTGGTAATATATCTTGATGCCATTGATCATCTAGAACACGCAGTAAAGCTTGCTCAATTAAATAATCAAAATTGGTAGTTATAACATAATTACCTCTAGTAATAATATTTGCTAAAAACATATGGATGAGATTTGGTTCAGTAACATTCTCTAAATAATCTAAGAATCTTAAATCTTCATCAAAAATATCTTGTATCTTCTCTACTACTAGCTCATATCTAAGCATATCAAGAGAAAGCAAATTTTTTATTTCTTCTTGAGGTGCACATAGTTCCAATAATCCTTTAACAATCTGTATCGCAGAAGGCATGTTTGTTGGAGGATCCATAGAGATCCCAGCACCTACTAAGAAAGTATACTTACTTTTTGGGGTGAATAATGATTCAATATCCTGTTTATATTCTTTAAACTTAATATCTTCAACCATGCTCAATTCCTTTTGAAATTAAAGTGTCCTATATATATGATTTATTATACAATTTCAATATTTTTGAATTTAATCAAAAACCTTTTTTAATTGGTTTATTTTATTTGATTAAGGTGGTAAGCGGATTAAAACTGCCTTTTCTTTTCTGAACATAATTATATAATTAATTCATTTTTTTATAAAGAATTATGCCAAAAATACGTAAGGTGTTGTTTTTTTGTGCAGGAAATACATGTAGATCACCATTTGCATCAGAATATGCGAAATGGTTGAAAAAAAATAGGTTTATAAACGAATTAAAAGATGTAGATTTCGATTCTGCAGGATTATATCATTATTATGAGACAGCTCAAGATGTAACCGTAAATTATTTGAAATCTAAGGGAATAGACATAACTAATTTTAGGACAAAAAGAGTTAATGAGGATATAGTTAAAAATCAAGATGTTATCTTAGCTTTTGAGCAAAAAAGACATATTAATAAATTAAAAAGACGATTTAAAAATTTAAATCTTGACGAAAAAGTGTTTCTTCTTTTAGATTATGCTGGGGAAAAAGAGAATTTGGAGATTGAAGACCCTTTCTATTTTGAACAAAAGGAATACAATATAGTTCTTAAAAGAATTGAATATGGTGTTTTAAAAACTATTAAAAAGATAATTAGAATAAATAAGTTAGAAAATGGTTAAGAATTTAAGATATAGTACAAAAATCTCTTGTCTTCTAAATTAATTATTTAAATAAAAATTTAAAATAGTATTAAATATATTTTTGACTAAAGTACCTATCTATCATATATCTTGTTGGAGAAAATACTTCAACATTACCTCTAAAATTTTTTACATCTTCTGAAAAATTTTGTTCAAAGGTCCTTGAAAAAGCATCCAATTTTTTCTTTAAAATAGGTAAATCCATAGAGGTAATCAATACCACTATATGGTATTTTCCAAATGCAAAATAAAGATGATTACCTTCCTTATCAATCTTTTTAATGTGTTTTGAACTTCTTGTGATTTCAGAGATTATTGTAATCACACCAGAAAGCGCACCACTCACTAAATCCTCATCAAATTCACACTCTTTTTCCTCTTCTTCCTCTCCATAAGCTTGTCTTTTAAGTATAAAATCATAGTTATATAAACAAACTCCACTATTAGTTAAAACAAAAAGATTTTTTAATGACTTTGCCCAATCTTTCTCTTTAGATATTAATATATCTTTGCCAGCCATCATCCAAACAAGAACTATAACTAATGCAAATGAGTTTAGTAGATTGGGTAGGTTTGGTACCCAAATTTGCATTTCTTCAAAATTATTATAAAGGAGATCAATCATTTTATATAATAAATATCCTAAACCTATCCCAAAAAACATTAATGCTAGAAAAAGTCCATTTATACTTCCCCTATATTTTAAATTCCCTCTTTCAGTTGAAAAATCTCCCGCTATTGTGATTATAGCTAATATTAATGGAAGAATCGCAAATGCATAATGAAGAGAGATATGGATTTCCTTAGGCATACCAAAAACAGGATCATTCGGAGATCCTATATAAGATGACCCAAATGATATATAAAAAAATGAAACTAATAAAATACCAAGAACTAATGAATTCTTTCTACCCATATAATCAAAAAACCAACCAGCTGCAAGAATATAAAAGAAAGAAGCTATTGAAAAAGTAAGAATACTAATTTTATAACTTTCAAAATAAGCCAAAGAATCGTTTAACAAACCTCCTAAAAGACCACTTAAAAAAGCAAGACCAACTGAATATCTTGAAAAGTGTAATTCGAAAATGATATCAAAATATTTTTTATCAGATTTTAATCTGTCTTTAGTCTCAATATAGGTATAAAAGCGCGAAATAATAACGGTTATAATTAAAAGAAAAAATTCTATTATGATAAGAAATATATATAAATCCTTAAAAAACAAGAAAAAGATAACAGGCAAACTAAACAAATAACTAGAGACTAAGATCATAGCAGTTATTCTACCTCTATTCAAAATATTTGTTTCATGATCTAAAGTTGAACACCAGATTAATATTAATTGAGGTATTGTTATTAGGATAATTAAAATCCCAAAAATATCAAATAGAGGGTGTGTGAAGGTAGTTAATAATAAACCTATAATACAAATCAACAAAACTATATTGAAAAATTGTGTTTTGTTTGTTATCCTATCAATAAAAAAGCCAAAAGCTAAAAAAAGGATAGATATTACGAATAATGTCATAATCACAGGTAATTCTATTTCTAATCCAACTTGCATCTGTATAAAAAATTTTAGAATAAAATATTCAACTGTAAATGAAATAGAAAGAAAAGAAAAAAAAAGATAAAGAAGCGAGGTATTCTCTAAATCCACATCTCTAGCAAACAACTTGCCAAGGGAGTATTTGAAATTTCTTTTCATAGTTATTATTTTGTATCGAATCTTATTATCTAATATTTTTTCTTTCTAAATTAAAAACCAATATCAAAATGCGAATGAAGTTAGTAGTATTTTTTAGGATGTCTTCTTATTTAATATTTTTGTTGAACCCATTCTAGCATAATCAACTTTTATGAGAAACAAGTAAAGAAATATCTCGACTTAATTATTCCATAAAATCATCGTATTTTTTACTGAAATACTTGATTAATAAGAATTTTGTAGGTTCAAAATGAGAAACATTTCCCTTAAAATTTTTAAGTTCTTTTACAAACTTACTTTCAAATTCTCGGGAGAATTCATCAAGTTTTTTGAATAAAATTGGCAAATCCATATTAGCAATTAAAGTAGCAATATGATATTTACCATAAGCAAATATCAGAGTGGCATCTTCTTTTTGAATATGTCTAAGATGTCTTTTTGTATGAGTTATTTCGGAAAGAAGAGACGAAATGCCTGTTAATGCCCCAGATACTAAATCTTCATCGAAATCAATTTGATCTGGTTCATCTTTAAATAAATCCTTCTGTTCAAAATTGTAATTATAAAGACTTATCCCATTTTTGCTAAAAATAATAATGGTCTTTAAAGAATCTGCCCATTTCTTTTCTTTTGAGACGAGGAATTCTTTCATAGCCATCATCCAAACTAAAAGTATAACTAATATAAAACCATTTAGAAGATTGGGAAAATTAGGTAAAAATTCTTGAAAACTAGGAAACCTATTATACACATCATTTATCAAACGACTAAAAGTAAATCCCACTATTGTTCCAAAAAACATTAGAGCTAAATACATTCCATTTATTCTACCCCTATATTTCAAATTTCCTCTCTCTGTTGAAAAGTCTCCTGAAATTGTAAAGATAGCAAGTAGAAGAGGTAATAAGGAAAATCCATAATGAATAGAGAGAAGTACTTTTCTAGGCATACCGAAAATATAATCTGAATCAATGAATGAACCATAAGATATCAGAAAAAATGAAAGAACTAAAATTCCAAGAACTATAGATGTTTTCCGTCCAATATTATCCAAACAATATCCTGCTGCGATAAGATACAAAAAAGAAGCTATTGCGTATATTATTAAGTCAACATCAAAACTATATCTTGCAAGTAAATCACCCAAAATAAAGCTTAATACAAAAAAACTAGTTGAATATCTAAAGAAATGTTTTTCAAAAATTATATTCAAAAATTTTTTACCCGATTTCAATCGTTCTTTGGTTTCTATATATTTATACCCTCTAGAATATTTGAAAATAATTAAAAATAATCCGAGTTCTAAAATACCTAAAAATGTATATAAAAAGTCAAAAACAACAAATATAATAGATACAAACGCTATAGAAAAACCTAAAATGAGTAAGTATGCAGCTATCCTCCCACGATTTAAAATATTTGTTTCATGTACGAAAAATGTGAACCATAGAATAACTAATTGTGGAACTGTTAAGAGAACTATTAGCAAACCAAAATAATAAAAAACCATTTCTGGAATAGCACTTATAAAAAGTCCGATAATACAAACCATCAGTGTGATATTAAAATAATTAGTTCTATTCTTAATGAAATCTACAATAATACCAGAAATCAGAAAGCTAATAGCAAGTATAATTAATAATGCATAGACTTCTAAACCAACATGTAAAACTCCTCCTGTAGAAATTGTATATTCAAATAAAAATGCTTCTGCTACAATTGTAATTGATAGCATAGAGAAAAATAAATAAATTAAAGTATCTTTTGATAAGTTTATGTCTCTTGTAAATGTCCTACTGAACCAGTTTTTCAAATGGGCTTTTTCCATTGCTTCTTTGTTTTCTACTTCAGTCATTTTTCTCTTTTAACTAGATTATAATAGATGCCGTAATAATTATTAGGTCAATCATCTATTTAATTTTTTATTTAATTTTATATTGGGCGTTTTTCATAACTTTTATTTAAAATAACATTTTTTTAATACTTGATTAATTTTGAGTAAAATTAAAAACGTTCTCTTCATATGCCTAGGCAATACAGCAAGATCTCCAGCTGCAGAATATTTAGCTCGTTATTATACAAAGAAATTTAACGTAGATTTAGAAATTGATTCATGTGGTTTTTTCAACGCTTTCACTTACATGCAACCTGAATCTCGAAAATACCTGGATTCTAAAGGAATAAAGAATTCAGATTTCATTCCAAAAATAATCAACAGTACATTATTAAAAAAACAGGACTTAATTCTCACTATGGAGCAAAAACATTCACTTGATATTATAAAAAATTTCAATGTTATTGAAAATATTGAGAAAAAAACTTTTACACTAAAAGAATTTAATGGAGAAACTCATAACATAGATATTATTGATCCTTACTATACTTCAGTCGAGAGATATAAGGAAGTTCTTAGAATTATTGATGAGAATGTTGAAAAAGCAATTAAGAAAATAATAGATTTAAATAAATCTTCTAAGAAATAATTAGTAATAACTGTATTTGATTCTTTTTAATAAACCTAAAATTTAAATATATCTAATTAGGTGATATTTTTAATGCATCAAATAACTATTAACAATTCGATTATTGAAATTTTTATAGGGGATTTAACCAATATTGAACAATATGACGCAATTGTGATTCCTACTAATAGTAGGCTCCTCCCTAGTGGTGATCTAAGGTGTAAAGTTTTAAAAAAAGCTGGAACTCAGGTACAAGTTGAATGTAATAAAATAATTAATAAAATAATTCAAGTCTCGGTAGGAAAATCTATACTTACCTCTGGGGGTGATTTTATAAGATATATAATACATACTAATGGTCCAAGGCCAGGACAAGGAAACGAAGGGAAAAAATTAATGTTGGCCACTTGGAACTCATTACTTTTAGCCGACGAGATAGGTATTACTTCGATTGTATTTCCTCCTATCTCTATAGAAATGAGAGGAATCACTTCTAAACTATGCGCTAAAACAATGCTTCCTACAATGAAAAAGTTCCTTGTAGAAAAAAATCAAAACTTAAGAAATTTATCCATTTGTCTTGAGATTGAGGCAGATTATAATGAATTTGAAAAAGTTCTGCAGAATATATCTAAGTAGATCACTGCTATTTGGTTTTTTAAATTATTAGGTCTTAATCTGTAAAAAGATTTATATTTTATTGAATTAAAAATAATTCTATCTAATTTTAATTTAATAATAGTGATAATTTTGGATTTAGCTATTGAAACAAGAAATCTAAAAAAATATTTTGGGGATGTTCATGCTGTTGATGGAATAGATCTACGGATTTCAAAAGGCTCATTATTTGGAGTTCTTGGACCAAATGGGGCAGGTAAAACAACAACAATAAAAATATTATCGACAATACTCCACCCAACTAGTGGTGATGCATCAGTACTAGGCTTTGATATTAAAAAAGAGGCTTTAGAAATAAAAAAACGTATAGGTGTGTGTCCTCAAGAGCTTGTACTTTATCCACGTTTGAATGCTAGAGAAAATATTCATTTAATTGCCCAAATGCATGGAATGTCAAAAAAAGATTACAAAGAAAGAACAGATGACTTGTTAGGAAAAATGAATTTGTTGGATCGTTCAAATGATTTAGTTAAAAATTATTCTGGTGGAATGAAACGACGAGTTAATGTATTAATGGCGGTAATTCATGAACCTGAATTACTATTTTTTGATGAACCTACAGCAGGTCTCGATCCTCAGTCCCGAAGAGTTGTTTGGGATTTTATACGAGATTTTCAAGAAAAAGAGTCTACTATTATTCTTACGACACATAGTATGGAAGAAGCAGATGATCTTTCAGATGAATTAATCATAATTGATTATGGAAAAATTATAGCTCAAGGTACTCCTAATGAATTAAAAGGAAAATTAGGTGAGGGAGATATTTTAGAATTTAAAATTAAAGATATAAATCAACGGGATGAAATTATTGCACTAGCTACAAAATTAGATTTTGTGCAATGGGGAAAACCAGTTGGTAAACATAGGATAATTCTGAATGCACTTGATGGGTTAAGGCGTGTTTCTGAGATTATGGATACAATTAAAGTGAAAATGGAAGACATTTCGGTTCGTCAAAATACTTTAGAGGACGTATTTATTGATTTAACTGGTAGGAGGTTGAGAGATTAATGGAGCAACATTTTGAACCCAAATCCTTAAAACAAATATGGTTTTTGACTGTTAAAAATTTTAAATCAATGTTTCGCGAAATTTTTCAGTTATTATGGATTTTTGGTTATCCGTTTGTATTCATACTTTTATTAAAATTTGCATATGGAGATGATCTTGTTGAAGGTACCACACTTACAATTTACCAATATTTTGCACCAGGTGTTATAATCTTGGCTCCAGTTGTATTAATTTCACAATTAGCTAGTCATTTTGCTGAGGAAAAACAATCAGGAACCTTACAACGGTTAATAACTACACCTGTTTCACGTTCAGCAATATTAATCTCAGGGATGTTTTCACAACTAATTGTAGCAGCAATTCAAATTATTATTATACTAATGCTGAGTTTATTATTCGGAGCACACTTCGATTCGAATGCAAATATCTTCTTATTATTCTTCATTCCATTTTTAGTAGCAATAATGTCTCTTGGATTTGGTTTATTACTTGCCTCTGTTGTGAAAACTTCTGGTTCTGCGGCGGGACTTGCATGGTTTATTATTTTACCTCTCCAGTTTTTAGGTGGATTAACTGGTGAACCAATTATAGATTTTATACCGACATCTCTAGCAAGAGAAGCACTAAGTGCTGTAATGCTTGATGGCAGTATTGCATTTGATCTGGTTGGATTAAATTTAATTTTAATAGCTATATGGGCATTAGTATTGATAATCATTGGTATTCTTCTGTTTCAACGAAAAACAGCAATATTATAAAATATATTCTTTATGAATATACTTTTTTTTTTAAAAAATTAAATTTTTAAAAAATTAATTGCTTTTATTATTAATCTTATTTATCGGAATTAGAGGATCTTCATATGGATATAGAACAATATAATATAAGAATTAAAAATGATCTTTCGAATATTGAACCTTTAAAGGGCTTCGAAATTATTTCAGAATCAATGGTTTATAAAATACTCGATATTTTTGGAAGAAATAGTCTACTTTCTATATTGTACCAAATAGGTGCTGGTCCGGGTGAAATTATAGCAAAAAGAATTAAAAACCTGTACAAAAAGGAAGAATTTGATATTCTAGAAATTCTTGAAATCTTAATGAATGAACTTAAAGAATTTTATTCATTACAGGTTCGGGAAGTTCAACAATACCCAGAAAAAGTAAGAATAATTATTGAAAACCATTGTTTTCTAAGAGAAACTATTAAACATAGAGGAAAATTAAAATTTGGTAAAGCTTTTTGTAGAATAAACAAAGGTTATTTTGAAACAGCTTTTAGAATATTATTAGGTAGTAAATTAAAGAAAGTAGAAATAAATTATCTAGAAAATGATGTTGAAAAAGATCTTTGTATTGAGGAGCTAATATTTTATTACTGAATTATAAGTTGCAGTAAAATAATTCCATTAAGTTTGCTTTTGGTCTATATTCTGGCTCCAAAATTCTATAGATGAGATAAGATCACTCTTTCCTACAAATCCAATTACTTTTTTACTACTTTTTTCTTCTACGATTAAAAGTGGAGGAACATAGCTTAATTTATTTAATTTTTTCAAAGCCTCCTTTCCAGATAGATCTTCTTCAATATATTGAAATTCAGAGATTCCTCTCATAAATTCACCGACACTATATTTTTCTCGCTCTATGTTCGGTATGTTTCTAATATCTTTAAAATAAATTATTCCTATTATCTTATCATTATCAATTACCGGGAAATATGATTTTTTATAAAGAATAAAATAATCTCTTATAGCTTGATTGAGAGATTTATCAACTGGTATCCCCTTGAATGGTACGCTAAGTATATCCTTGACAGTTATATTAGATAAAATAAAATCATTTTTAGTTTGCTGATATGATTGCTTTGCAGAAGAGTTCAAGAAAGAACCAATAAGTACTAACCAAAATCCACTAAAAAGGTCAAAAGTAAACATCTGGAGAAGACCATAAATCATAAATCCATAACTAATAACTATTCCTACCTTGGTAGTGAATTTCGTAGCAGATAATAGATTATTTTTTCTTTTCCATAAATAAGCTCTTAATATTCTTCCACCATCAATAGGAAAAGCAGGTATAAGATTAAAAAAACCTAATCCGATATTTGTAATACCAGAATATAATAATGTAATGGAAAGAATAGTGGGCATGTTGATAGGTAGAAAAAATAATAAAATCAATCCTAATCCAATTAATAAACTTGATAATGGTCCAACTATTGAAATAATCATTTCAGATTTAGGTGTTCTAGGTTCTTCTTCTATTTTTGAAACACCTCCAAAGAGGTATAATTCAATTTCTTTAACTTCAAGTCCATATTTTTGTGCCATAATTGAATGGCTTAATTCATGGATTAAAATTGAAAACAGTAATATCAAGCCATTTAACAAACCAACAATTATTAAATCGATAATGGTTGCATTTGATATCAAGGAAAGATAAAAATTTGTTGAATAAAAGCCAACTAAAACTATAATTAATAAAGTTGACAGATGTAGTTTGATATCAATCCCATAAATTTTAGCTATTTTTATTTTTCAAACCTCTTTTTAACCTAACCTTTAAATTGAAATTTATAATTATTTGTACTTTATACTTAAAACAATTAATTCTAAGATATTTATGATGTTTCATAAATAAATTCTATTTGTTTATTAATCTAAACTATTTTTTATTGGGACGTTATATCCTAAAATCAAACTAGATTCTATTTTATGAAAAAAAAAAAATGTTTTTAAATCTATGGTCGAGAAATTGATGGAATATGTATATTAATTCACTCAAAAAATCGATTTCATTATCAAATTTGAAAAAAAAATATAACATATGTTAAATTAAACTTTACAAAAATTTTATTTTAAAATAAAACTAAATAGGTGGAAAAAAAAATGGTTAATATTAAAAATTTAGTAGTGGTAGGTGCTGGCCAAATGGGCCATGGAGTTGGTCAAATGGCGCTGTTAGCTGGTTATAATGTTACTATGGTGGATATAAAAGATGAGTTTGTAGATAAAGGATGGAGTAAAATTGACGAGGGAATAAAAAAGCTCGAAGCAAAAGGGACATTACCAGAAGGAAAAAGTGGTGCTGATCTTATGGCAAATTGTAAAAAATCAACAGATTTAGCATCGGCAGTAAAGGATGCAGATATAATGATTGAAGCAGTTGTTGAAAAAATGGATGTTAAACAACAAGTTTTTAAAACCTGCGGTGATAATGCTCCACCTCACTGTATACTTGCCTCAAACACCTCTACAATGAGTATTACTGATATTGGAAAAGAATCAGGGAGACCAGATAAATGTATTGGAATGCACTTTTTTAATCCCGTACCTTTAATGAGATTGATTGAGGTCATTTATAGTGAGCATTCATCTGATGAAATCATTAACTTAGGAATAGAATTTGCAAAATCGATACCTTGTCTTAGAGGAGAAAGATATATAGCAAAGGTATTAAAGGATAGACCTGGATTTATCTGCAATCGAGTTACTGCTCCTGTTACAATTTATCAAAGTTATGTTTTTGATAGAGCCGCTGAAGAGGGTTTCTCTTGGGACCAACTTGATAATGATGGCCTAGGTGGTCCTATGTCAATGACAATCCTAGCTGATTTTGTTGGGATCGATGTTATATACCATAATGCATTGTATTATTCTAAAACCTTATCTCCTAATTTTGCGCCTGGAAAAGTAATAACAAAACTATATAATGAAGGAAAATTAGGTATGAAAACAGGTCAAGGATTTCGAGATTGGTCTAAAGGGAGACCACAAGTTGATAAAAAAGCAGGTAAAGCGAAAATTTATCAGTTGAAATATCCAATCGCAATTATGTTAAATGAAGCATGCAGAGTTTTAGAGGAAGGAGTAACAACTAGTTGGGAAGTAATTGATGAGACGTTAAAAGCAGGGATGAATATGCCTGGGCCTATGGCTGCAAATGTAAATACATGGCAGAGACAAGTTGAAGTTTTAAATGAGCTTGTTGAACTTACAGGAAAAGAATATTTTAAACCATGTGAATTATTAAAATCTGGTAAATGGGTAGAGATGAAATAATAAAATCAAATCTAATATTCCTCTTTTTTTTCTTTCTTTTTTTGATTCTGTCTAAATTCTAAAAATTTAAAATGACAATTCAATTTGCAAATTTTTAATTTTAGTAAAAATATTACTAATTATCTTTTAATCAAGATATTGATAATTTTTAAAAACAATATAAAAGAGGTTGGAAGGAATGTCAGAAAAGAAATTTGAACATGTTGAAGTAGAGAAGAATGAAGAAGGTAATTATGCTGTAATTTCGATTAATAGACCAGATAAATTAAATGCCCTAACAACGCAAACTTTAAGAGAAATTTATGAAGCAATGGAACAATTCGAGCTTGATAGTACTGTTAGATGTATTGTCATTCGAGGAACAAAAAATGTAACAAAAAAAGCAGCTTTTTCTGCTGGTGCTGATTTAGCTGCTCCTATGGGAAAAGGAATGAAACCAAATATTCCAGTTCATTGGAGTATTTCTATGCAACAAAAACACAGATATTATAGCTTGATTGAACAATTTCCAAAACCTGTAATTGCAGCTGTTGATGGTTATGCTTTTGGAGGAGGATGTGAATTAACTCTTGTTTGTGATATAATTCTTGCGACTAAAAGATCATTTTTTGGATTTCCTGAAATAGCAAGAGGTATTTTCCCTGGAAATGGAGGTACTCAAAGAATGGCAAGACGTATAGGAGTGAATCGAGCGCTAAATATGTGCTATTTTGGAGAGCGTGTTCCAGCAGACAAAATGCTTGAATGGGGACATGTAAGTTATCTATGCGACGAGGGTGAAGAATTTGAAAAGCTTATTCATGAAAAATCTTCATTGTTAGGAAATGCAGCTACAACTGCTCTATTATTAATTAAGAAAGCAGTAAAGTTTGGAACCCAAGTACCTATAGAAATTGGAAACCAATTCGAAATGTTAGGATTTGGAGTAAATGCGGGATCTAAAGATGTTAATGAAGGTGTCCAAGCCTTTCTACAAAAAAGAGAACCAAAATTCACTGGGGGAATGTAAACTCTCGAATTTCCCTATTTATTCAATAATAATTATTTAACTTTTTTTTTGAAAGATTTATTATATCTTTTTTTTATTATACAGATAGAACTCTGTAGTGTTCAAGTATGAAAAATAACTTAGAAATAGTTGAAGTAATTGAAGATCACAACCTTTTTCTTAGAAAGGTTTTGAAAAACGATGCTGATTTCTTTTTCAATAGTCTGAGTGAAAAAGATTTGACAAATTACTTATCTTTGAGGCCATTAGAATCATTAGAGCATTCGAAAGGATTAATTAAAAATTATTTAAGATATTGGGACAAATATCTTCAATTTAATTATATTATCGAATTACATAATATTGATAAAATTAAAATCGGCTCAATAAGTCTTTGGAATATTAATTGGCAACATAAAAGAACTCAAATTGGAATTTGGCTACTTCCATCCTTTTGGGGTAAAGGATTGGGAGAGAGATCCTTAAATTTAATTAAAAAAATCGCTTTTAATCATCTAAAAATGAATAGACTTGAAGCATATATTGCAATTAAAAACCATAGATCAGTTTCTCTTTTTGAAAAATGCGGCTTTATTATTGAAGGAATTTTAAAACAATATTTAATTTTTCAAGGAGAATATCATGATGCTATAATATTAGCTCTATTAAAACGCGATATGCAAAAGTGATAAGAAAAAAGAAGTTAATTAAGCAGATTTGGAATTTTCATCTGGTGATTTATCAACTATTCTGTCCAATTCTTCTTTCTTTTCTAGAGACTTTTCAATTAATTTTTCAGATTCTACCTTCTGGGTTTCCTTTTCAGCTTCTAATTTATCAGAAGTCTTCTTTTTTTCCTGAGATGAGGATTTTGAAGGGGGGCTTTTCAATTTAGGAATATGAAGAAAAATTAAATTTTTCCTATAGAGTTTTTTAAAGGTATCTTCTCGCCCCATAATAAAAACACTAGGATCTCGTTCACGTTTCAAAGTTTTTCTATATTTTCTTACTTTTCGTACTTGTCTTGGATATTTCAAATAGGTTTGATAAGCAATTAGATAACTTAGTAGTCCAATTATTAATATAACAGACAGAATGAATAAAATATGAAATAATGTTGTTTCAGGATGGGATTCTCCTATTGCTATGATAGTTAAATCATAATTTTGAATATCATATTCATCACCTGCAAAACCTGAGATAGTAATAGTAAAAGCACCTTCTGGAATATCTTCAATAGTTCCCTCATAAATACCATCATTATCAGAATCCGTTAGAATCCCATCTCCTTCCTCCCAAACAAAAGTAACAATAGCACCTTTCACTAATTCTTCAATATCAGTATTATTCAAATTTATTCTTAAATTGATATCTCCACCTGCTTTTATTTCTATTCTATTTGATCCTGATACTGGAGAAATATCTACGTTAAATTTTCTAATATAAAGCCTTATAATTGAAGAGTTAGTTTCATAAATTTGGTGTTGAGCTTCAATTGTCAAATAATTCAGACCAACTCTTAATCTATCAGATGTATTAATAATAGTACTATATTGATCGAATATTGAGCTTTCATTTAGATCTTTTGTTATTCCTTCGGATATTAATCTTACACTAGCATTAGGTATAAAATTGCCCATTGAATCTAGATATTTTATTGTGATATTTAATTCTTCATCAAGGTTGAGTTCAAATTGCGGATCAGTAGTCACATTTTCATTATTTAAGATTACGTGTAGACCTTGCGAGGGATATTTCTTTATTGTTATTGCAGGATATATTTCTTGTATTTCATAATCTTCAGCATAAGCTATAATCGTGAGGAAATTGGCACCAACGTCTTCTATTTCTGTATCTAAAATGATAGTATATTGTTCCAATGATTTATTTTCTACCAAAATTCCAGTAAAATTACCTGAAAGTGAAATCGTGGCGTTGGGAATATGCTCACCCGTTTTATTTACATATTTCACTGTGATATTTAATTGCTGCCCTACATATAATTCTAAACTAGGGGTAGGGTCACCATTTAAAAATAACTGTAAATCAGTTAGTTGAGGAGGAGAAATTATTGTGTAAGTGATATTAAGCTCAACATCGTCTATGGAGATAGTAATATTATGATCTAAACTAAATTCATCTGCTAGAAAAAGTTGTATTGACACATTAATATCATCGATTATTAGATGAGTGACATCAAATCCTTCGATTTTTGCTGGCTGGAAATCTCCATTAGTAGTATTTAATTCAATTGTCTCGGTATGGGGATTATTATTTATAAGAATTCTTAATTTAGAATTAATTGATGATTGGGTCCAATTGGGATCAATTCTATATGTGAAATTAAGTATTGCTTCATTAAGAACTATCGTTTCGTTCTCAAAATGGCTGATATCGCTAATTTTCTGGGCATCTTGATTCCATGATACAGTTGTAAATCGATTTATTTTTTTCTCATATGTAAATGAAAAATTACAACTTTTAATTAATAGCTCATCCCAATTATCTATATCATCAGTTGAACTATCTTCACACCATAACCTTATACCTAAGGTAATTGTGAAGTTTCTATTATCAGTATTTAAGACTGAAGTGAGATATTCAATTAATCTATCTTGAGGTACATTATCCAAATAGGTATCATAAAGATAATCCCATGTTCCGGCGCTATCATTCCCCAAGTCTGTTGATTGATAAGAAGCAACCTCATATACTTTATTCTTAGGTATGTCAGAAAATAATACATAAAATTTAACATAATCATATGTATCTCCAAAAACACTAGGATCACCATCAATATCAATTCCTCCTCCTTCTGGGTTATTACCTTGAACCGTAGCATTGACTAGAACACTTAAGTTTACTGATGTAATTATGTAATCTGACATATCATGATCTACTGTAACATTTTGATCCCAATGAACACTCGGAGATTGATCAGATCTTTCATTCCAGTAATGGGTAACCCAACATCCTTCTGCAGTAATATCAGAATCATCTGGAAGATCAGGATAGTCAGGATTATTAACTCTTATCCAATTACTAATAAGAGGAGTTCCTGAGATATCCGAAAAAGTGTGGTTTTCTCCTATAACAGTCAAATTTGCATAGTTATCAGTATATTCTAGTTTTGCGCTAACATCAGAATTATCCCCTATATTTCCATAGGATTCAAACCAGAAAGGATTTGGAATTAAATTATTTTCAAAGGATGTATCATTTAGCCATTGTATATTACTATAAATCTTTTGTCCTGATATACCAAGATTATCTTTAAAATCATCTTTTTGGGAATAGAATGAATTTTTTGAATTTTGGTAGAGATAATGACTAACAATAAGAAAATTGAATAGTAAAATTGTTATTATTAAAATTGACATGAATTTTTGGAATTTTTTTAATTTAAGAATTCCAAACTTTAATTTTCTTAGCCTTTTTAAAGTTTTTCTATGATATGATTTTTGGTTATTGAGATTTACATCACTCATTTTTATATTTGAGTCGACCTCATTTTTAGATCCTAGCTTTATGTCAGATTTTTCCGATTTTTTTTTTTGTTTTCCACTTTCTTCAGGTTTTTTAATTGAAGGTTTACCTCTTATAAATTTTGATGAATTTTTTACTTCTTGTTTATACTCAGAATTAAAACTTTTTTCACGGTCATTTATACTAATATTAGGTGCATGTTTTTTATTTAGGGTTTTTCGATACTTACGAACTTTTCTGACTTGTTTAGGATATTTTAATACTTTTTGATATGCATAAAGATAACCTCCTATTCCTATTGAAACTATAATACCTATTATCAATAATATTTGGAAAAGAAGTAAATCCTGTTTTGGTCTCAAAGCATAGATTATGAATTCATAACTTTCAAAATTATAAATATCGCTTTTATAAACGGTAATATTAACTGAATGCGTACCAGAAGGTACATTTTCTAAAATTTCCTCATATATACCATCATTATTATCATCAGTTAAAATACCATTTCCAAATTCCCAAGTATAAGTAACTATTGCTCCTTTAATGGTTTCATTAAAGTCTGCATCATTAATAATTACACTAATATCCGCATTCTGTCCTGGCTTAATATTTATATTATTGGAGCCAGAAACGGGTGTAATTAGGGTATTGATCTTTCGTACCGTAATTTTTGGATATGCACTTTGTTCCTCATATCTATCTTTTTGAGCATTGATTGATAAATCATTAAGACCTAATCTAAACTTCAATGTTGTATTAAGTATTATTGAATATTGCTCAAATTCTAAAGATTCATCTAAATTTTCAAATACTCCATCGCCAACTAATTGAATTGTTGCACCAGGAACATGATCTCCTATGGTATCTTTATATTTAACTGTTATATTTAATGACTTTTGCAGAGGAACGTCCACAGATGGTAAAGTTGTCTTTTCTTCGCCATCTATAAATAACTGTATCTTTTCTGTCTCTATTTTAGAAATAATTAATAGGGCACCAAGCTGTTGAGCTTCATAGTTTATTCTGTGTGCTAACATATTAAAGTATATTTGTCCTATAGGTAAATCTTCAGTATTGAGAATAATTGTATATTGTCCTCGGAGATCATCCTCAATTAAGGTAGCTGTTAAATTTCCAATTAAATTTACAACTGCTTGAGGAATATGAATCCCAAATTCATCAGGATATTTAATTGTGATATTTAGGTCTGTCTTAGCTGATATTTCGAATATAGGATTGGCTGTTATATTGTTATTATTAAAATATACTTCAATATCTGTTTGATATTCGGGAAATTCAACTGTATAGGAAATATTCAAATAAACATCATCTATCGATATAATCTTCTTAGTGCCTAAATGAAAATTCTCTGCAAGATAAACTTGAATAGAGAGATTTAGGTAAATATCATAGTTAATAATATCATATACATCGAAACCTCCTAGGTTATTAGCTAATTGAAAGCTTGTAGTAGCTTTACTAAGATTAAGTACCTCAGGAAGTTTATTGTTATTTATATAAATTCTAATTTCTGAGTTTGGAGATAAATCGGTCCAATCTTCATTTATTTTATACTTAAAATTCAATTTCGCATCATTAATAGTAACATATGTGTCATTAACGACCTGAGTTATTTTATCTCCATCTTGACACCATGATCCAGTCGTAAATTCATCAATCTTTTTCTCATAAGTAAATGAAAAATTGCAAGATTTAAATCGAAGCGAGTCCCATGTATCTCGATCACCTTGTCCATTATCAGCACAAAATATTCTCATTCCTAATGACAATGTAAATGATTCATGGTTAGGATCATTCTCTAAAACAGTATTTAAAAATGATATTAAACTTTCTTCTGGTCTTGTAAAAATTACTGTATCTGATATACTAGGGATACTCGGACCTGGAACTGGGTCTTGCCCTAGGTTAGTTGTTTGATTATAAGCCGCTTCAAATACATCATTTTTTTCTAAATCTGAAATCAATACATAAAACCTTACATAATCATATTCTTTTGCAAAATCAGGGCTAGCTGTATCAATACTATCACCAGCAACGTCTACACCACCTCGATAAAGAGGACCACTGCCAACAGTGGTAACTGTAGCATTTACTTCTGCACTTAATGAAACTGAGGTAATAAAATAATCTGACATATCAACTGGTAAAGTAATATTTCTATCCCAATGTACACTTACCATCTGAGAAGGATCGTCAGGATCTATCCAAGTATGAGATACATGACAACCATAATTATCGATTTCATTAAAATCAGGTAAAGCGGGACGTTCGGGATTTGTAACATTCTTCCAATATGTCGACGTTGGTGTGCCGTTTATTCGAGAGTAAGTTCTCGTCTCACCTAGAATCTCATAATTTGCTTGACCAGAACCAGAAGTTGCATTTATATCTGATTGGTCACCTTCAAATTTTGAATACCATGTTGGTTCAATTGGATCATCAAAACCAGGATTCTTATACCATATCGCAGTAAGATTCTCTTTAGCTGTTGACATTTGAGGATTTCTAAAATTGTTATATTCAGATTCTTTATTTTTATCATTAAAAGATGAATCAATATTCTGATTAGTATATATTAATAAAATGAATAAGGATGATAACATGATCATACAAATAATACTAAAAACTGAAAAATCCTTTCTTTTAATTATTTTAGATGTCATAATTGGGTATTCATTGGTTTATTAATTAAAAAATTATTATTTAGGTAGTATACTAAATTATTTAATAAATAATTTGCCACTTGATCTTGAATTATTCTGAAATCTATTCTGATATGAAATTCATTAAGAAATCATATTATATAAATTAAAGGGTAAATCAAACAAGGACTAAATAGTCATTAAATTGATTTTGAACCTTTATAAATCCTATTTTAAGAACTCAGTCCTATCTGTAAATTTAGTAAGGAAATAATACATATAATTAATAATTAAATAGAAATTATTCCTTCTATGTTTACTTATAATTTTCATTTAGGGAAATGAATAAATCATTTCCAAATACTAATATATAAACTGATTTAATTTGAATAAACTTTAATTAAATATTAATAATAAAAATACTTAAGAAAGAATTTAAAAATTTTAATTCAAAATATATATTTATCAACATTTTAAAGTGATATAAGTGATCCAAGGAATATTAGCATTTCAGTTCAAAATAAATCAGAAAGAGACGGGAGAAATAGAACCAGAATTCGAACCGAATCAATTAGTATTTCGGGAAGATGAGTATGATGAAAATAATTTTTCAGAATTGCTTGATGAAAATGACATATTTGCGATTTTTTATCAGCACACTACAGGACTTTCCAGTGTAAAATATAGTTATAGCAATTATTATGAAGGAAGGTTAAAAGAAACACCATATCAAGTAATGTCTTATTTTAAGCAGGTTGCTGATGGAACCCAATATCTCGCAATTTCTATCTTTGAATTAGATGATGAAATAGCGATTTTTGAAGATTTGATTAAAACAATGGGAGATCGATTAGATACTATTTTTGATAAATTAACAAGAGCGAGAAACTCAAAACAACTCTCCTTAATTGAAAATATTAATATAAGATTGAAAAACGAATTAAAATTCACCATATTTCAAATAGATCGATTATCCAATTTAGATAAACTTCAAAAAACAGCATTGATCTATAATAGTCCTGAGAGATTAAAAATCTTAGAGATATTACGGGAATCACCAACATCAAAAAAGGAAATAAAAAAAACTTTAGATAAAATGAGTACTAATGTGAATATTGACATTTTACTTCAACCGTTTTTGGAATTGAATATTATTCGTAGAGATTGGATAAAAGGAGAGAAAAATAAGAAAACAGGACAAATTACTCACCAAGGAGAATATTTATTTCTTGTAAAAGACTTAATACTTAGTCGTATCCCTAATGAAAATTTATTAAACCATTTTAGTGAAACTAATAATGAACTCTTACCACTCTACAGACAAAAAGTTGTAGATTTCTTTTCAAATTACGATCCATATACAGAAACATTAGAAGAAACAAAAAAAATTGCCTCAATTCTTTTAAATCCTGATGTTTATGATTTTTTTGTATTAATGAGGCACAATCATTATCCATTGGATAAAATTCCAAAAATATTCTCAGAGTTTGCTGTAACCGAGATATTATTAGAGGATTTAAAAAATTTAAATATTATCACAGAAGTTATAGATAAGAATGATAGAAAATGGATTTGTCTATTAACAGATATAAAACCTTTAATAATATTTCCAGAATATTTACTTCCTAAAATAAGAGCAGCATATAAAAGTCAAGAAACTGATGGCGATATTACATATGAAATTGCAAAAAAAGCATTAAGTTTGCTAGAAATAACCTATCCTGAAAAAGTTGAATTTTAAAATAAATAAATTAGCAAGAGATGATTATAAAAAATGTACTTATTTAAAGATAAAGATGTAGTTGATGTTGCAGTTACATGTAAAATCTGTTTAAAAGAAATCAAATTTCCAATTTCGGTTGATCAATACAGAGATATAAAAAAGTTTCCAATTAAAAAAGAGGATGTTCATGGTGAGCCACCTCATAAATTAACAGTCTTTATAAATCAATATTTAGAAGTTGAGAATTTTGAAATAAAAGATGTTATAGAAAAGGAAGAGCAAGTTGAATATTCAAAAGAGTTAACCAGACAAGTTTTAAGTGAAATAGATCTTTCAGATGAAGAAATTGAGCTATATTTTCGAACCACTGGACGAGAGGCAGTTTCTATTGGAGAAATGGCGATTCTCATTAACAAACCTAAAGAAGAATGTAAAAAAATTGCAGATAAATTTCTTGAAAAAGGGTTATTCAAGGAAATTATTGGTGCAACTCCTCACTATCAAGCTTTACCTCCATACGCGGCTCTAATAGCACAATTAAAGAATTTTTATTCATATATCTCAGATATAAAATCCACTATACCTAAGCAGTTAGAAAAATCCTTTGCTCAACTTGAAACAGAAGCACAAGATATGGAAAAAGTTAAAGATTCTACTGAGATAATGTCAGATTTAAAGGAAAAAATGCTCTCTCAAATCCACGCTCAACAAAAAGAATTTGATGATACTATTTCAGCAATCGATCAAATAAGAAATATAACTGAAGATATTTCTCAGTTAGGAGATCTTTCTAAAACTCTCCCAGATGATCAAATTAGCTCTTTAACAAAACAATTTGAAAATCTTAATACGAAAACATCTCAAATAATCAGAAATCAAGTTGCTGATCTAAAAAATCAATTTGGGGATATTAAAAAAACAGTAACGGATAATTTACAGAAATTACGTTTAGGAGTAATTCAACAAGCTGTAGGTGATGTAATTGATAAAGTTATTGAAAATCGTTTAAAAGATATTACCGATAATCTTAACGTTCAATTGAGTGTAAGTCAAACAGTTTTCGCTGATGAGTTAAAAAAAGCAACAGAAGGAATTAATACAGAAATTATAGCAAAAATGAAAGACTCATTAACAGATGCGGTTAAAAATGTCGAAAGTATAACTGCTAAATCAGGGGAAGATAAAGAGAAAGTTTTTGGAGAAATTTCTGATAATTTTAATAAAGCAGTAAAGTTAGCTGAAGAAAGAATTGATGGCCTTTCTGGAGGTATATTTCAATCATTTGGTAATATTAGAGATATTTTCTCAAAAGGAATTGTGGATACACTAGATAATACACTATCGGATATTTTGAGAAGGTTAGAAGTCAGCGAAATAACCACTAGAGAATTTTGGGATCAAGCTAAAGGTAAGAGGGGTTTCACTATGAAAGATATCTGGTTTATTCGTTCTCCAGAAAGTGCGAAAGCTCACATAACTGAGGAAATATTAAAAGCCAAGATGCGAGTTTTAATAGTAGCACCAAATCTTTCTGATATTGATATTGAAGCAATTAAAGCCAGACCATCCCGAATAAACTTCAGAATTGCTACATATATAGATACGACAAGTTATGAACATAATCAAATTATGCAAGAAATGGATAAGATGGATAACGTTGATTATAGAAATCGAGCTTTACAAAATTTATGGGGGATTAATAAAGACTATGAAGAAGTTATCCTTTGTGTGCTTTCAAAAACAGAATTTCGAGGAGAAGATGTGACAGAAATTGCTGGAATTGGGAGTATAATTGAGGAGCATATCAAAATTTTTGTCCCCATACTTGAAGATGCTTGGGTAGGAGCTCGAAAAGAAATCATTCGAACTATAAAAAAACCTGGTTTGGAAGAACCATTAAAAGAAGAACCTTTTGTATCGACACCAGCAATTACTATTCCCCCTAAAGAAGGTGTTACTCCTCCTGAAGAAAAAGACACAACTGAAGCACCTAAGGCGGTAATTTTATCAAATAAATTTGATGAAATTGTTAACAATATGGATAATATGACCGGTACAGAAATCTCATTAGCATTAGAAAGATTTCAAAATGAATTTGTTAAATTGGAAGGTTATAGTAGTATATTGAAAAGTATTCATTCTACTAGCACTGAACTTAAAAGCAATCCTGAAATCTTAAGTCGACCAGAAAGAGAAGAATTAAAATTATCTATGAAAATATGGAAACAAAAATTAAATCTTTAAAAAATTCCTTTTTTTCTAATAAATTAGATAAAGAATTTATTACTATGGATTTCTAATAAAAAATTACTTTTAACTATTATTTTTATTCCTTTAAAGATGGAGAAAGAAACCAGAATTCTTAGATCAGGAAAAGTTAATGAATATCTCTATCACATAGATATGAAAGCCTATGGGGCTAACAGGATGTTATCTGTGTTTTTAGGAGAATTTGATAACTATTCTGTTTTACTTGATTGTGGATCATCTTTAGATGTTGAAAAAGGACTAAGATTCTTCAAAAAAAGTCATATTTCTTTATCATCATTTAAGTATTTGATACCTTCTCACCATCATTTCGATCATAATGGTGGAATGTGGAAATTATATGAGGAAATTAAAAAGTACAATCCAGATGTAAAAATTCTCACCAATTTAAAAACTAAAGCACTTTTAAATGATTTTGAGTACCATTTGAATCGTGGAAGAAGTACATATGGAAATTTTGTTG
Organism: Promethearchaeota archaeon; assembly: GCA_048937405.1. Classification (GTDB taxonomy): domain Archaea; phylum Asgardarchaeota; class Lokiarchaeia; order Sigyniarchaeales; family SOKP01; genus Loki-b32. The sequence goes on along the minus strand of JBHLNF010000003.1, from coordinate 266,048 downwards.
GTGAAATGAAACCTATAGAAGATGAGGCATTTAAAATTATTGATCCAAGTTTAAATTTTGGTTCTAATCCGAATATATTAGATATTATTGATAAATTTACTATCAATGGATCAGAAATAAAATTAGCAATATTAAAAACTCCTGGTCATACTCCAGATCATCAAACTCCAATCTTTATTAAAGATAATTTAATTGATTTTATATTTTTAGGAGAAGCAGTAGGAACACTTTATCATAGTTCTAAATTATTAACTATGCCTGCATCTATGCCTGTCTATTATAATCATGAAGATTATATGAACACATTAGAAAATATTCTTAAACTTAATCCTTTAATGGCAGGTTTTGGCCATTTCGGTATTATTAATGGACAAAAGAATGTTCATGAAATCCTTTTAGAACATAAAAATCTTATGAAGAAATTTAAATCGCTCATTATAAAATATCACAATGAGAAACCTGAAACTAAATACATTGTTGAAAAGATTCTTCCAGTTTTTATACCTCGAATTGATTTACCTTATGATAGTCATCCTCTTTTTAGGAATATTACTTTAGCAGTTGTATATGGAATGATGCTCTCTTTAGGATTACGTTCAATCCCAAAAAACGAAAAAAAATACTTAAAATTCTAGGTTTTAACTAGTCAAATCTATTTTTCTAACAATCTAAATTTATCTTTAAGGACTCAACATTCATAAAATTACAATCTAATATTATATTACTAAATATTTATTGTATATAATGCTTAATTGATAAAATTCTAATTTTTACATTACTTATTTCTTTTGATGATTCAAAACATAGAGAAATTCGATTTAGCTATCATTGGAGCAAGTTTAGCCGGAAACTATTTATGCTATTTACTATCTAATACAGATTTGAAAATTATAGTTATTGAAGAACATGAAGAGATTGGAATGCCTTTTCAATGCGCAGGGATAGTTTCTCAAAAATTAAGTAAATTAGTTAATTTACCTCATGAAATCATATTGAATCAAGTAAAAACTGCCAAAATTATTGGTCCAACAGGAACTTATATTAAATTATCAGGAAATGAAAAACCATATATTATCGATAGAATAGCTTTTGATCGTTTATTCTATAATAAAGTAAAACTGAACGAAAATATATTATATTTGCTTGGAGAAAAATTCAAAAATTTCAAATATATAAAGGATGCTCAGCAAAAATATATACTCGTCGAAACTTCAAAGAGAAAGATTAAAGTTAATATGCTTATTGGGTGTGATGGACCTTTGTCGTCAGTAGCAGGATTGCTAGGTATAAAGAATAGGAATTTATTTGCTACTCAAATTCGTATCGAAGCGCAATTTGATGAAAATGAAGCTACAATGTTTTTTGATAAAAGATGGAAAGAATTATTTGGTTGGATTGTTCCTGAAGGAAGAAAAATCTATCGTATTGGTTTGGCATGTTCAAAAAACATTGCAAAGAACTTTCAGGTTTTTCTAAAAAGAATTAATATTAATTCTCGTCAAAAAATCGATCAGCAAGGAGGGCTTATACCTTATGGTTTAATGAATAAACTCTCATTTGATAACATTTTATTGTTAGGTGATTCTGCGTGTCAAGTTAAAGCTAGTACAGGAGGTGGAATTGTAATGCTATTAATTGCAGCAAAGTATGCGACAAGCTGTGTTAAAAAATGCTTTAAATATAGTAAATTCTCAAAAAAGATTATTCAAAAATATTATGAAAATCCATGTAGATCCATTATAGGAAGAGAATTAAAAATCCATTATTTAATTCGGTCTGTATTGGAAAAATTTACAAATGATGATTTTGAAAAATTGCTTCAAATAATAAAATCTGCTAAAATTGAAAATAAAATTTCTTTATATGGAGATATGGACTTTCCAAAAGCTATCCTCTATCAACTACTAAAAGTACCTTTCGTAATTTCTTTCTTTTTCAAATTTATTATGAAAAATCCAAAATTTATTCTCAGAATCTTGAAAATCTTGCTAAATTAACCAAAAAAATAAGAATACAATCAAAACTTAAAGAAATATCTAGTATAAAAATAGACAATTTTGGGAACTTTTAAATAAAATTCTATATTGATAAAGTAAATAATTTGCAAATTCAATATTAATTATATAAGCAAATTAGGTTGTGATTTAAAATGTGGAAAAAACCAGATAAAATTATTGTTATACTTTTAGTCATTATTGCAATCTTTAATTTTTTGGCGTTTATAATTAATCCCGCTCTTGTTGATCCAGAAAACCCAAACGTTGACATTGAACTAGTTTTCGCTATAATGCTTACATTCGGTATCATTTTTGAAGTGTTAATAATTATTATATTAATTATTATGATTAGAAAAGAATAAAGTTATTCTACTATCTTTTTTAATCCTTTAGGTTTTTTTTTCTCTTTATTCTAATAGTATTATTATAAGAATAATAACATTAGAAATTAAGAATAACTATCTCTAAAAAGATTTTGAAAATCTTACTTGTAATTTTACTGAAATTACTCATCTTTTCATTATTATCCTATAAATCTCTTCAATATTTTTTTCCATATTAAAAGTATCAAATTCAACACCTAACCTTGATTTTAAAAGTGGAGGAATATGATCCGCTCTTATAAATACTGGAATAATAGGTTTGTTCATTGCATCCGCAGCAGTCCACTCTTTTTCAACTGGTCCAGATTCTAATGAATTTGGAGAGCAAAATAGGAGTACCACATCACATCTACCGAGATTATCGTTCATATATTTAACAAAATTATCATATGATTCTGCTTCATAATAAAGAACCTCCTCTATCTCATCATAAATTCTAAGACCTTTTGCGATTTCCTTTATTTTGAATAATTCCGCGTCTTTTGTAGCATAACTTACAAAAATTTTTTTACTTTGTTTTTCTATGGGAATAGTTTCTTCTTGCAGAGCTTCCGTTAATAATTCTTTCTTAAATATTATAATATTTTCTCTAATTGACCCTGGTATATCTCCTTTTAAAATTAAATCTTCAGTTAAAGCCTTAAGTTCTCTTTTACTATAGCCTGTTTTTAAGCTAATTTCTTCAAATGTTATTTCCTCATATATAGATGGTAAATTTTTGAGGTATTGAATTGTTTCTTCTTTTGATTTTTTAACTTTTTCATGTTCTCTAATCTCTGGAACCTTTTGTTGACAATATTTTACCATAGGTTGTGGATTTGACCAATATCTTCCAAACATCTCTTTTGCAGAAGCCCTAACTGGATTATCTTGTAGTTCAATTCTCTTTAAACTTGAAAGATTACCAAGACCTTTAATCTCAGTAATATTATTTCCATTGAGTAACAGATGCTGTAATAAATTTAAATTATCAAGACCTTTAATCTCGGAAATATTATTGTTTTCTAGTGATAAAGTCTCTAATATCCTTAGATTATCGAGACCCTTAATTTCAGTAATTTGATTTTTATTAAGATTAAGATATCTTAAATTTACAAGATTATCAAGCCCCTTAATTTCAGATATATCTCTTATTCCTTGATTACTTAAATCAAGAATTAGCGAACTTTTTTTATTAATAACTTTAAAAAACTGCCCACCATATTCGACAGACATTTTAAATCACAAAGAATATTATATTGGATTTAATATATTCATATTTTTTAATGGATATAGACATATATCCTTTGAATATTTATAAATTTTACATTAAAGTAATTATTAAGCCTAAATCTACTGATGATGATTTGATATTCTTCGTAGCTAATATGCACCCTGCTGAAAAATCCAGGATGTAAAATCATTGATTGAAGCAACTCAAAAATCTGGTAAATATCGAAGAGATCCTTAAGTAATATTTTCTACTTTTAAAATTTTTTAAGTAGGTATCATAGAGAAAAAAGCAATCTGGTTAAAAATAAAATACCAAATCAACATAAATGAGAGAACGATTATACTTGAAACTAATCCAAATCCTTTAACTCCTTTTGGTATACCTAAACCTTCTTCATTATTTCTTTGAATAAAAGCTCTTATCATCGCTACAATGTATATTAAAACAACAATTATAGCTACAATCCATAAAAATAGCATGAATAATGATAACGTATATACCGGAAAACCGTTTAACCAAACCCAAAATCTTATTATTAAATAAGTAGGAATTGCAGAATAGATCACTGCAGTAATTAAGAAAATTATTCCCCATCCAATACCTTTGATTCCCATCTTTATCTTTTATGAAATTATTTGAGTCAGAATGCTTTATTGCTTTTATTTAATATATTTATAATAATTTAAAAGATTTGTTGGATGTCCATATTATTGATAAAAAGTCTAAAATTGAATTTTTTTTCTATAATTACTACTCTAATATATTAATTATTAGCCATCGTAAAGCATTCATCATTTTTTCATCTTCTTTCAAAATATTTATGGGAATATAATTAATTTTAACTCCAAGTTCTTTTAATTTTTCAATTTCAAAGGTTTCATTAATAAATTTTGGATCAAGTTCTTTCTCACTGTGGAATTTATTTCCAATTATTAAAATTGGTGCTAATTGTCTTTGCATTTCCAATCGTGTATTATCGACAATTTGAAAAATTTCTTTTGTTCTTAATGCTGAATGCTTATCAGATAAATCAAAAAGGAGAATAAAACCTTGTGAGAAATTTACACAGTTTTCTAAATTTTCAAATTCCTTACATTCAAACTCACTTGAATTAGGATCATAATCTAAGATATCAATGTTTTCAACAACTACTTCAAAAATTCTACTTGGTAAATCATTTCTTTTTATATTCAAAAATTGAATTAATTCAATATTTTTCAAAAATGTAGTCTTTCCTACTCTTGGAGCCCCAACAATAAATATTTTCTTGATCAGACGTCTATCTTTAATTGGGGTTTCTAATCGGTATTTAGGAGCTAATTTTGCAAAGTATTTATTAAAAATTTCCAAAAATATGCTCTTTAAATTATTATTAGCGAGTTCTAGCAAAAAATCACCAGTCAACCCACTCTTCTTCTCATGTAAGAAGGAGGTTAGATCTTTTATATTTTTAACCTCCAAGGCAAAATCCTCCAAAATTGGTCCTTTCGAGTCCAAATACTTGAAAACATCTACAATTTCATCTTTAAAGATAGCAGTCTTGATCATATATGAAATCATCATTAATTCTCTTCCTCCTCGTGCTAAATCAGAATCTATATAAAAAATATGATTTACCGTTTGATATTTTCTATATGCAAAAATGAATGTCCCTTCTTCTTCATTAAATTCAAGGATCCTATTAATATCGGGAATATCAATGGATTCAATTAACGGTTCACTGGAATAAAGAAAACTAGGGCCAATTACTTGATCAAAGTAAGTAACACACAATATCTGGTTTTGACTCATTACTACAAAAATAAGACTTAATCTAATTTAAAATTTTTAATTGCAAATAATACATTAAGTTAAATAAAACAAAGAAAAGGAAATTCAAATTATATTAGTAAAAATACTTAAATTAAAATTATACACTTAAATTCTATAACCCGATTTATCAGTTATAGAATTGTAATGAAAAAAAGTTTAGAAATGACAAGAGATAAAAAAGAAGATTAGAAATTTCTTTAAAAATTTCTACTAATTTAATTTATTCTTTGCGAAATCGAAAAGTTAATTATTAATATACACTTTATATTGATATGGTAGAGGTCCCAAGAGAATTACATGGAAAACCGCTGATAGGATATATCATAGGTAACTTCGGTATTATTATGGCAAACATGTTGGTAGGTACTTTTATATTTCAATTTTATGTTTATACCGTTAATTTAGATTCATTCCTAACTTCGGCAGGAGTCTTCTTCCAGCTTATTGTTAACGCAATTTCTTCAATAGTTTTTGGAATACTTGCCGATAATAAAAAACCTGGAAAATATGGAAAACGTCGACCATATCTTTTGTATGGGTTACCTTTATGGGCATTATCTAGCATTATTGTTTGGTTTCCTTGGAAATGCCCCCAAAATAATTCCTTATATTTGCCAACTGCTTTATTTTTATGGATTATATTAATTATTAAGGCTATAACAGGAGCATCAATTATAACTGTCCATCTTTCTATGTTGACTGAACAATCGCAAACTCATAAGAATAGACAGAAAATTGCTGCTGCAACAACTTTTTTACAAATAATTGCATCAGGATTAGCACTAATGCTTCCATTAATGGTGCAGAGCATATTACCAGAACCGAAAAATGTTAAATGGTGGGAACCATCAGGAAAGATAATCCTTGCTATTATCCCATGGGTAGGAATAATTTTTACAATTTTTGGATTAATAACAATTATTATAACTTTTTTTTCCGTCGACGAGAGTTTTCATAACTCTTCAAATCTAGAAATTTCAAGTAGTCGAATTAGTGTTCGGGATTATTTAACACAAATGCGAGCACCCTTTAGTGATAAAAAATTCAAAAAATATTTAGGTGTAAGGTTCTTCAATGGGATATCAGGTAGAATTTTAGGTGCTTTAGTGATTCCTTTTCTAACTTATGTTCTCCTGTTTACAGGACCTAAATTCTACATTTATGTTATTGTTTCATTTTCAAGTAAATTTATTGGATTTTATATCTGGCGGAAATTACTTAAAAAGAATTCAATCCTTAAAACTTTTAAAATATGTATATTAGCCTTAGTGATTGCTTCTTTTATGGAATTAATATTTTTAGTTAAAGGATTATCTTTTGAATTTGTTACTGTATTATTCATTTGTTCTATGGGTACAATTTTAGGTTCTATGTATGGCGCGGGATTATTTAATCCCCCTTTAGCAAGCGTTTTAGTATATGAAGCTGCTGATAGGGAAGTAGAATCTGATTTTGAGGAATCTGTTTCAAGAATTTCTGGAGGGTATTTTGGTCTGGCTGCTTTTATTATGGCAATCGGTCAAGCACTCGCCTCACTATCAATAGGAATAGTTCTTACAGGAAACAACGAAAAAAATCCAATTATAATTACTCTCACGATGGCGTCAATGGGACTTTTCTACTTAATAAGCTTATTCTTTCTAAGTCGAATTAAATTAGAAAAGAAATTCACTGAGAAAGAAATAATGGATATTGAGGAAAAAGATATATTCATCAAATAATAACTTAATTTTTGCAGAATTCCTTAGAATAGTTTAGAATTATTTAATATTTTTATGGTGATTATAAAGTTTTATTATGATTATTGCGGAATGTCAACTGTTAATTCTCAAATAATCCTAATCAAACAAATCGAAGATTTTTAAAAAATTGAAAAAAGATAGAACATATTCAACATCTTAAATTAATTAGATTTTTTATTATTTCTTCCGCTTCTTAAGTTCAGCTATAGATTTTTCTGCTAGTATCAAAGCATCATCTGATCTTGATTTATATTTTTTAACTTGTGCTTCAAGTTCGATAATTCGATTATTCAAATCTAATAATTGTTCACTATCTTCATCTAATGGAATCATGTCATCTCCGCCTTTTTCCGCCATTTCTTTCAAGAAATTGTATTTCTCTTTCCATACGTTTATTTCAGTTTGCAATTCTTCTATTGTTTCATCTGTAGCTATAAGCGGAATATCTTTTCCTTCTTTAACATTTGCTACTTTTTCTTTAAGACGTGAGACCTCATCCTCTAATTCTTGAATTCTTACTTTAAGAGCCGCAATCTCATCTAAATAATCGGTTGCCTTCTTTGGTTCCAACATCTCTTCAAACATAGACTTTCCAGTTTCTAGTTCATCGGCAGATTTTCCACCCAAAAGACGTTCCTTACGTTTTTGAAGTTCCTCAACTGTATTTTCTGAGAGAAAATCTAAAGGATTAAAACTTACCCCACCATGCTTTGTTCTTCTCTTTCTAATTTTTACAAATAAAGGAATTCCTTTAACAGCTTCTCCACAGATTATAGCCTGTCCTTTGTCTAATCCTGAAATATCTGATTTATTTTCATTACTTAAATCTTCTGCGCTTGAAATTGTAATCCCAATATCCCTTATATCAGAAAGATTATGAACAACCCAGGTTCCTGCTTGAGCTCTGATTGTTGTATCTAATAGTTGAGGACGTTGTGTACCTATAACTATATTTGCTCCAAATTTTCTACCTTCTTGAGCAAATAGTTTTACAACTTCGCAAGTTTCTGTTTGTTTCTTTCCAGCAAATAAGTGGGCTTCATCTAGAAATAAGTAGAAAGGAGGAATTCCTCTTGTTGTACTTGCATCATATAACTTCTTTAACAATTTTCCTGCTATAGCTTCTTGAACTTCTAAAGCCATACCATTTAAATTTACTACACAACATAGATTAGGTGCAACAATATCCGAAGGTTTTAATGAAAATAAATATTCAATATCAACATCTCCACCCTTATTCTTCTTTAAATCAGAAAATTCTATTATTCTATCAACAAATTCACTCTCTCCCTCTGGTAAATCCTCACCAGCAACTTTTAATGAGCCATATTCTCCATGTCTATCTAATATAACTAAAGGAATTCCCTTTTTAAGAAATTCCTCACATAATACTCCCATTGTATAAGATTTACCCGAACCAGATTTTCCAGTAATGAAGATTCTGCCAAAATTTTTAATCAATAGATATACTTCATATGGATAACCAATTAGCTTTCCTAAGGAGAGGGATTCTTCTGGGGGATTAAAGATTCCTAAGATTTTTGAAATTTGCTCTTCTTTTGCCATAAAAATATCTGCTCCAATCTCAAAAGGCCTTGTTGGTCTTTCTCCAAGTACTCCCAATTTTGCCATACGCCCCTTTTCATCTGTCCACATTTCGGTAATATAAAATACATAATATTGCCTTTTCCCTTCTTCATCTTTTTCCCCATAAAGCACTAAATAATTATTCCTTTCAACCGAAGGACCCTCAAGTACCGCTGTAACTGTATGAGTTGTAGTCTTTCCTGTTAATCTCCCCACTGGTTTTTCTTCTTGTGAACCCTCATCTGACATAAATTTTCACATATTATTCGATTTTTTAGTATTATAAGTAATTTCACATATATTAATGTAAACATTTATAAATCCAATATTTTCCCTTTCTTATTTTTGAAAGAAGTAAACCAATCAAATAAGTATTTCTGTGATTTAGATTAATTCTTAAAAATCATCCCAGAATTTTTTAACTGGATCTTCTAAAGTATCCGTGATTTTACTTTCGAAGTTTTTATATTCATCAATACATCCATTCCAATTATGATTTTTTGTTTCAGGATATTGTTCTAAGAATCTCTTAGCAATAGTCTCCAATTCTGCTAAAATTTTCTTTTCTTTATGTTTTTTTGAGGAATTTGCTATAAAGAAAAGGTTTTCTCTTTTGATAATTGTAAAGCGAATATTTTTTATCTCAAAATTGGTCAATTCTCCATCAGCTATCTCCTGAGTAAATGAATTAAGAGCGCTTAAGAGGGCTCCAAATAGTTGATCTTCTATTTTTTGATGAAAAACTCTACTAAATATAACAATTCCATCTAATCTTTGAATCCATAAATCTCGAATAGCTTTGACCACAGTTAAATCCCTTTAAACTTCTTAAGATTCCTCTTCCAGAATATAAAAGATTTAAACTTATAAGAATACATAATATAACATTGAATAAATATCCTATAAAGAATTTATTAAGGGTTATTTTACATTTTTTTTCTGTAAATAATACTTTTTTTAATCATATGAATAGGTTTATAGGACTCTTTCGCTCTTCTTAACCCCTCTATACCTAAATCTTGTTCTCTATTAACATAAACTGCCTCTTCATAACTATTTTTTAAGAAAAAATTGTTAATTGCTTGATAAGCCCCGTCATATTCCATATGAGCCTTTTCAATATGAATCACTAAAACTTTTTCATTAAGCTTTTCACCAAAAGTATAAGCAGCACATTTATCGTTTACACATAGTATACCTCCACTAAATCCAAGAGCATCAAAATTATTTAAGGCTTCATAGATAGCATCTTGTTCAGCATCTAAACTTTCATCTTCTGTACATGCTCGCATGATACACCATTCAAGCTGCAATTCTTTACATTTTTCAATGAGATCTACTGATAATAATTGGAAATCGTAATTGTAGGTATTTTTGAATTTCTGTAACCATCTTCTATTTTGCCGATACTTATTTCCCGCTAAATTCAATATTTCTTCTTTATCATGTACATAATCCCAATTATTGCGATCTTCAAGATATTTTAAATTTAATTTGGCAAATTTCTTACTTTCCTTTAGTTTTTCACAGATGTCTTCTGGAACCCTATGAACCTCTACATTCCCAAGATTTTCAAATAATTCAAGAATGATTTTATCAGGATTTGGACCAATCGGAGGAAAAAAATAAAGATAATCTTTTGAGTCTGTATTAATAGGCTTTCTTCTATTCTTCAAATAATCATAAGAAAATAGGATTAAATGTTCCTTAAATACGATAAATGAGAAATTATAATAATTCCTCCACATGAAAAGGTTAGTGAAAGTAAATTCAGAGATGTCTGGTGGAAATTTTTGAAAATATTTATCGAAAAGACTCTTATCTGATATTTCAATAGGTTTTCCTGCGCTAAGGTCCATGTTTTAATTATTATTTAGAGAGCTTTAAAAGTATTATTCTTTTATTGATTTTATTATTGCTTTAATTAAATTTTAATATCAATTACAAAGTATAAATACAATCTAATTTATGAATTGAGTTAGAAATTTCTTATCAAAATACATGCTTTATATCAGAAATTTATTTTCTCACGTTCAATTTATTCTAAATAAATTTTAGTAAAATCCTTTTTAATAAAATGAAGTCTTTTTAAAAGTGAAAATCTTATATAAAACTAATAAAATTTTTTTAGAAATCTAAAAATCATGCAATCGAAAAAAACATTTTTTTTAATAATTTTTTTAAGTTTTTCACTATTTATGACTTTTTCTTCATATAGTTTTGGAGAACAAGGTAATCTTAGAACATCTCAAGGAAAAATTTTTGATGGATTGTATGCTAATTATACATATGACTTTGGATTAACCTATAGTCACGATTATAGTTACGCTCATTATTCAGGTGATTTATATAATGTTACTCTGAGGGTTCCTGAATATGATGCTATGGTATCTTGGTTTGAAAATATACAAACTCGACTAATTTCAAATTCTAACACATTAGCATTTGGGGATGGGAATCATTCAGTAATATGGATATTCACAGATGTTTCTATCGGGGATTTAATACCAATTGTAATTGTTGGTTCCTCCGATCGTACTTTTAACGTTACTGACGAATTAACAGTGAATTATCCAGGATTCGGAAGTTTAGATATATGGGTTTTAGAAGATATGATTTATTCAACTCAAGTTTGGTATGAACGGAGTACTGGACTACTTATTAATGGTACATTCCAAAGACCTGTAGGTAATCCCCTCATTTTTACATTAACAGACACAAATATGTTTACCTCTCAATCTGGAGAAGGAAATGGAATTCCAAGTTTCGAAATCTTCTTAGTTTTTCCTATAATAACTATTATCTCATTGATTATTCTTATGAGAAAGCAAAAAGAGTTAAGAATTAAAATTTAAATTCAATTTTTTTTTAATATAAACACTTTAAAATTTAATTGTAAAATTTTTTAAGAACTTAGGTTGGATTAAGAAAGTTTAGATTTTCTTGAACTATTTCTAATCTAATTTTAATGCGAAAAATAAAAAAAGGAATTAAAAAAGTTAGATATTTATAGCTTTTTAATGATTAATTCAGCCATACGGTTAGAAAATCCCCATTCATTATCGTACCATGATAAAACGGAGACTTCATCATTGATTACTTTCGTCCAGAGGCTACTAAAGACAGAACTATGAGGATTTCCAACAATATCACTACTTACTATTGGATCATCGGTATAATCTAAGATACCCTTTAAGGATCCGTTAGCTGCTTCTCTCATCTTTGCATTAATCTCTACTGCTGAGATTGGATTCTCGACTACTGCTTTAAGATCTACAACACTACCATCTGGAGTTGGAACTCTCATTGCTATTCCATCTAATTTTCCTTGCAATTCAGGAAAAACCAATCCAATAGCTTTAGCTGCTCCCGTTGAAGTTGGGATCATGTTGGCTGCGGCAGCTCTTCCTCGGATCATTTTCTCTGGAGTTCCAGCACGTGCTATATCTGCTGTGGATTGATCATTAGTATACGAATGGATTGTAGTCATTATACCGTACTTAATTTTTACAGATTCTTGTAAAACTTTTACTACGGGAGCTAAACAATTAGTCGTACAAGATGCATTTGAAATAATTTTATGATCACTTGTTAATTTATCATCATTACATCCAAGAACAACAGTAATATCTGGATCTGTTGCGGGAGCACTAATTAAAACTCTTTTTGCCCCAGCAGTTAAATGCTTACTAGCTCCTTCTCTATTTACGAATCGACCAGTAGATTCAACAGCAACATCAATATTATTGCTAGCATGTGGTAAAGCTGCAGGATCTCTCTCAGCAGTTATTGGTATGTTCTTACCATCAATTATCAATGAGTTTTCAGTAGATTCTACTTTTCCTTTAAATCTTCCAAAGACAGAGTCATATTTTAACGCATACGCCAAATATTTTGGTTCAAAAAGATCGTTGATTGACACAATATCAATATCATTCCAGAAATTATCATAAACAGCTCGGAAAAATAGACGTCCTATACGCCCAAAACCGTTGATTGCAACTCTTTTTGCCATTTTATATCACTTTATCAATTTTTTAATAGGTTTTGTTTTATTAGAAATAACAATCTAAATATGTGGTAGATAGTTTTTTAATTTTTTAGTTTTATAATTTTCTACCTCTTATAATTATTAGAAATATTGTATTTGCGGATAAAAGTTAAATTTTGATTTTTTTATATAATTGTCATTTTTTTTGAAAAATGTTATATTTTATCTTATTTTTTTTTATTAATATCTAATTTTAGATTTTATAATTAAGTAATTATAACGAGATCCTTATGAAAGATTTTAAAGATAAAGTTGCTGTTATCACGGGCGGTGCAAATGGCATAGGACGTGGAATTGCAAATAGAGCTGTTAAGGAAGGAATGAACGTCGTCCTTGCCGACATTGATATAGATGCATTATCTAACGCCGAAAAGGAATTGAAAGCAGTAAGAGCGAATGTTATATCTGTATTAACAGATGTTTCAAAAGCAAAAGAAGTTAAGGCATTAGCCCAAAAATCAATAGATACTTTTGGAGAAGTGCATTTATTATGTAATAATGCTGGTGTGATGATGCCTGGCCTTATGTGGGAACATTCTCTACCCGATTGGAAATGGATTATTAATGTAAACTTTTGGGGTGTAATCCATGGTATACGTAATTTTGTTCCAATCATGCTTAAACAACAAAATGAATGTCATATATTAAATACATCGTCTCTTGCTGGACTCATGTCAGGTGCGGGAAATGGGATTTATGGTGCTACAAAACATGGTATTATTGTCCTCTCTGAAGCTTTAGCTCAGCAACTTGAACAAGTACACTCAAAAATAAAGGTTTCTGTTCTTTGCCCATCATTTGTTGATACAAAAATTATGGATTGTGAACGTAATCGTCCTGCTAAGTATCGCGGACCAGATTATAAACCCGTTGCAGAAAAACTGATTGAGAAGTATCCAGAATCTAAGCAAGTATTAGAAATGACTCGTCAAATGTTAAAGGCAGGACTTTCACCTAATAATGTAGGTGACATTGTATTTCAAGCAATAAGGGATGAAGTGTTTTATATATTAACCCATACTGACTTGATGTATAAGAGAAATATTAAAAGACGAATGAATGCTATTTTACAGGCATTTCAACAAAATAAATTATACAAACAATAAATTCTTATGATAAAATAACAAAAATAGGATAAAGAAAGTGGTAATTTAAGCTTCCTCTTCTTCTTCAAATTCTTTTCCCATTAATCTCATAACTGCATCAGCAAGTTTATTTTGGCTTCGACTCAAAATACCCTTAACTTTACCTTCTTTTCCAAGAACTCTTAACATAATACCATTCCACACAGAAGAAGGCTCTCCTTTTACATTTTTAAATCTATCACGATGAATTTCAACAGTAATATTATCATATTCCTTAGCTGCTTCAGAGCATTTAAAACATAGAATGCATTTATCTCCATCTATTTCAATTTCAGTATCCTTTCTTTCCATCGCACTGACGGTACATTCGTCGCAAAATGCCTCTATTATTTTTTTATCTTTCTCATTACACGTAATTGTTATAGAACCTTCTACTACTTTTCGAACTTTTTTTCCATCTTCTAATGTCCTTACTTCTTCTTCGAATTCTGGAAGTGAACCATTCTCGACAACATTTAACTTTTTCTCTCCATTTATGAAAAGTTCTAACGTATAACCTGGACAGATCCAGGTACAACAGCCACACCATACACATTTCTCTGTATCAACTACGATTTTTTTGTCTGATTCAATGCTCATCTCTTTTGGTGTTCCTATTGCAGTTTTTTTTAAAGGCTCATCATAAATTGAAACAGTAACAGGGCAAACTCGATGACAAAATCCACATTCAATGCATTTATCTTCGTGGTAAACCAGCGACATTACATGGTTTAACATTTTATACTCATAATTAACTGTATTCTCATCAACTTGAATAGCTTTTTTTGATGGAAGCGACATTTTCTTATTTTTTCGTTTTGAAAATTAAATTAATTATTTATAATTCAAATAAGATAATAAAAGTTTCACCATTCATAACATTCTATATTTGATTATTTACTTTTATATATATCTCCATCTTTCATTTCATGACAATGAATCATCATTTTTCACCACCAATATTGAATTATCATTTTAAATTGCTTTAGATTTCTTTAAAAATCTTCTCTTAATATGTTATTAAGATTGTAGATTTAGTAATTTAAAAAACAGTAAGTTGTTTAAGTGAACTATATTAAAACATTAAAGATATTGCAATATCTAAAATAAAATACAAGCAAAGTATAAATAATGATGTCCAGTAAATGATTCGAAAATATTTCCATATATTTTAAAAATATGACAGATATTGGTTATTACTATTTGCACTCCTACAGTAATAACTACAAATTAATAGTTATGTCTCTCTTTATTTAATCTCTTAACGATTCAATCTCTTAACGTTGGTTTTTTCAGGTCAACTTTCTAGTTTTGAAATTTAGACAAAAATGTTTTTATACATTTCTATCTAAAATAATCATAACAAAAAATAGGGTCAAATTTATGAAAAAAAAGTATAAAACAATTTTTTTAATTATAACAATATTACTTTCTTTATCAAATGGTTTCATTAATTTTAGAGATTATCGCAAAAATGCTATTGATTCAAGTTTATTATTTAGTGCAGATTCTGCGAGCATTCCCTTTGTTTATGGTGTACCGAACTTACTCAATACAATTGATCCCCAAAATTGCTGGGATGAGTCATCAATGGATGTACTCTTTCAGGTTGTGGAAACATTATTTACTTATACTTTAAGCGATCCCACTCTGCCGATCATGCCCCTACTCGCCGCAGAAATGGGTACCTGGGACGTAAGTCACACAAATTATACTGTTAATCTCCGAACTGGTGTCACTTTCCACGATGGTTCCACATTTGACGCAGATGATGTTGTATTTAGTTTTGATAGACAAGCTTGGTTGTATAATTTCACAGGTCTTAATACAGGCGGCATTCCCCTGGTAAGATCATTATATGTATACCCTAATGGTACTCAAATTATAAAAGATGTTGTTAAAGTAGATAGTGATACTGTAAGGTTTGAGTTAAATGGTGTCTATGCGCCTTTCGAGGACTTGTTATGCTATACGGCCTCATCCATATTGACCGACACATACTATAATGAAACAGGCGGTATTGTTGAACTTGATGGGGATGTTGTGGGAACTGGTCCTTTTGTGTATGATTCATATGAGGAGGATGTCGAAGTAACCTTGCATGCTTATGATAATTATTGGAGAGGATATTGGGGGGGCATTGATAATTTAGTTTTTTCAGAAATTGAAGATCCGGATGCTAGAAATGCGGCATTATTAACAGGGGACATCCACTTTTTAAAAGACCCGGTAGCAGAATTTGTGGATATGTTTACAGATGATCCTGACATAGCAGTGATAAATACTGGAGATACTGGTGGAACTTTTCAATACTTAGTAATGAACAATATGCTGATAAATAGGACATGGAGAGAAGCAATTTCTTATGCATTTAATTATGATTATCTGATTAATACTACCAAATTAGGTTATGCCATCAGAATGAAATCTCCTATTCCAATGGGTTTTAAGTACTCCAACTGGACATTCCCTGTTCCCATATATAACTTAACAAAGGCAAGAATAATAATGCAATCAATGGGATATGGGGAAGGCTTTAATCTAGATGACGACGCTGAATGGGTTGCAGCAACAGAGACTTCTCCATTTAGAACCTTTAACTATTCTTATAACATCGGCTCCGAACTTCGAGAAGATGTATATACAATGTTAATCAGAGATCTAAAGAAAATCGGAATTCGAGTAACGGATGCAGGGAGTGATTTAATTACTCTTACCTCTAAAATGTTCGAGTGGAACGGGTATACAAGAAATCATCTAGAGCTATTACTTGTTGGCTGGGGACCTGACTATAATGATGCTAGCGACTTTATCAATCCATTGTTTACCAATAGATCAGAAGCTTCTAATATTGCTCAATATGATGGATATTTAGAGGCAGGTTATGCTGGTAGAGACCCTGAGAATATCAATGATAACGTACAGCTATTAATGGAACAAGCGCTCATTACCCCTGACGGGCCTGCAAGAGAAGTAATGTACGACAGAATTCAAGAACTTTTAATTAATGATTCTGCACATGTATGGGCATATTGTTTAAAAGTGATTTTTGCACATCACGTTGCCTTAACTGGATTTCTGCCGAATGTTTTGAATTGGCCATACTTCTATACATGTCAATGGGCTCCAGAAAGGAATCTATTTATAGAAGTGACAGATTCTAATTTCTCTTTAGACGAATTCAATCTTACTTATTCTGTCTATAATAAGACTAATCATGGAATTTCTGATGCAACATTTCAGATGTGGTGGAATGGCAGTGATGTGTCTAGTAATGTTCAAAACCTTGGAGGGGGAACCTATTTTACAACTTTTGAGCCGATAACCGTAGAACCAGGAGAAGAGCCCATTTTGTTAAATATGACCATTTCTGCTAACGGATATTCAGATAAATATTTTGAACTCGAATTAGCCGTAGATCCTCTTACCTTGAGTAAAGGTACTCCTGGAGACGGTAAAAATTACCTCGTATTAATTATCATTGTAGTTAGTGTGGGTATTTTAGGATTAATATTAGTAAGTCTTCTTGTTGTTTCAAAGAAAAGGAAGCCTCCTAAAGTGAAACCATCCGCAGAAGCACCCATTGAAAAAAAAACTAAAGAAATGATTAAACAAGAGGCAAAAGTTGATAAATATTATAATAAAGCTACATCCCTCATTGATACGGCTAATAAGTTTGCTCAGAAACAAGAATATAGTGATGCCATAGAGACCTTAAACCAAGCTCAAAAACAAATTAAAGAAGCTAAAGAAATTGTTAAAAATTATAATCTCATTGAATATAAAGAAAAAATAAAATCAAATAAAACTCAAATTAAAACTACAATCGCATATTATCAGATTAAAATAGATGAACAAAAAGTTAAAGAAAAGAAAACTAAAACTGAA
Organism: Promethearchaeota archaeon; assembly: GCA_048937405.1. Classification (GTDB taxonomy): domain Archaea; phylum Asgardarchaeota; class Lokiarchaeia; order Sigyniarchaeales; family SOKP01; genus Loki-b32. The sequence goes on along the minus strand of JBHLNF010000003.1, from coordinate 248,251 downwards.
GAAGAACTTCAAGAAAGAATGTCTTTTGTAGATTCTCTAATTAAGGCGAATGAATTAGATAAAGCTATAGAAAATTTAACAGAAATTCAAAACGAAGCTCAGACTTTTGAATTAATAGACTTAGTGAATGCAGCTGAAGAAAAAATATTAATTTGTAAAAAGTCACAAGTAGAAACAATTAATCGAATTAAGCAGACAATCTTAACCTTAGGGGCGAAATTTACTCGTTTACAACTCGTAGATATAAGTGAAAAGAGCGGTATAATAGATGAAACTATAATTGAGAATGTAATTCAAGATATGATTAAAAATAAAGAAATCCAAGGTGAATACTTTTCAAGCTCTAAAGCTCTGGCATTAGAAGCGGCAGTACTTATACCTAAAGAAGAAATTATGGCAAAACATAATGTTTTCATAAGTTATTCAACATTAGACACAGATTACTTTCAAGTTTCTAGAATTGTTAGACGACTAGAATTATATCCTGAAATAGATCAGGTCTTATTCTGGGAAGTAGATAGCAAGCAAAATATCGTAGAATTTATGGAAGAGACTCTTAAAAAAACTAATGTTTTCGTATTATTTTGCTCAGAAAATTCCATAAAATCTGATGCAGTAAAAGGTGAATGGCAATCAGCATATCAAATGGTTAAAAAAGGGCTGATGAAAATTATCCCTGTTTATGAAGATGAAGACCATATACCTCGATTACTATGGCAAATGTTAAATGTTAAATTTACTAAAGATGATTTCGAAGGATTTATCCAGAATCTCTATGAAGAAATCTTAAGATAATAATTTTTTAGATTTAAAATTAGAGAATTAAATAATCATCTGGAAAAATTCTCTAAGAAATTTTTTATTTTTTTTCCTTAATTCTTAAATATTGCATAAGAAAAAAGTTGAGGAAATTATTTATTAATATGCCGTTTAGCAATTTTTAAATTTAACCAATCTACTAATTCTTCCACTCCAGCCGTAATGGCTCTTGATGCTGGTTCGCCTAATGTGATTTTAGTAATTCCTTTGAGGAATTTTAACCACAACGGAGTTTTAAACATTTTGTAATAATTGAGAGTTTCCATAACAATTTTAGCCCATTTATCTTTTTCTTCATCACTCCAATTTGGATTTTTAATAACTTTATAGATAACTCTATTTAAATCTTTAGGATTTTCAATTACAATACTTAAAGTTTCTCTGATTTTAGATTCATCCAAATAATAAATAATATCTTGAACTTTTTGAGTATCACTTTTTATGTCTTCAATTTTAATACTAATATCTTTTAAAAGATCAGTTGTTTTTTCCACCTTATCACTTAAAGTCTTTATTTCTATGTCTGAACCTTCCTCGAGTTTTTTCATCGCAATTGATATAGCTACATCTTGCTTATCATATAATCCTTGAGCTAATCCTTCGATTTTCCTAAAACCATTTTGTTGGGCTTCTGTGATTTCTTTAAGCAAAGCAAAATTACATTCTTCCATTTTTCTTTTAATAAGAGCCTCAATTTTATATGGATCCATATTACTATCTATATGCATAATCCTTCCTTCCATGTTTTGTATTGTATTCTCAAACTCCTCTCTAGATACTCTCCTTGGTACAAGTAAATTACATACATAGCAAATTTCAAATGGCTCTATTTGAACTGTGTGCATTTGGCCAAAATGATCATTGTAATTTACGATACCTTTTATTTCACTTCCCACACAATTGTCAGTAGCATATAATTTATATGTTGGGGCAACCTCACTATTAGGATTTAATTTTGAAAATTCGATTAATTTATCCATTCTTAATTCTAATCCTGGAGGTATATCTCCAAAGATTACTTGAATGTCTGAAATAATATACTTAGATAAGTTTTTTATTTTTACTTTATAATTAAAAACACTCTGGTTTGCTTCAATTTTCCAATCTCCTCCCCTTAAAACTTTAACATTTTTTTTTATAGATTCATCTAAAAATTGAGATAACTTCGGCATTTCTTCTAATTTAGGCTCTAGTTTTGGTTTTATTACTTGTTTTTTAAAAATTAGCAAATTTCCTCTGATTTGGGCATCTATCTCTTTATTATAAATCATATTCTCAATAAGACTTTCTAAATTTTTTGATTGAATTCCTGTTTTTGAACTAATTTTATCTAATGTTATTTCACTATATATTGAACTCGACTTTTTAATGTATTGAATGGTATTGTTCCAAATCCTTTCTACTTTTTTCCTCTCCTCTTCCAATCTATATTGGCAATATTCTACAAATTTTTGAGGTTTTTTAGCATTTCCTTTTTGATCAAAACCATCTAATTCTCTAAGCAATCTATATGAAATTGGATTACCTTTAAGATTCAAAAATTTTAAATTAGTTAAAGATTCTAACCCTCTAACATCTGTAATTTGATTATTGCTGAGGTTTAGCACTCGTAATCGTGTAAGATTTTCTAACCCTTTAATTTCTGAAATTTTATTATCTGCAAGAACTAATTCTTGCAAGTTTGTAAGATTTTCCAATCCTTTTATTTCAAAAATTTGATTATTCGTCATATCAATCTGCTGTAATTTAGTAAGATTTTCCAACCCTTTAATTTCAGTAATTAAATTGTTTTTTAAATCTATCTCTTGTAAATCTGACAAATAGCGTAGTTCTCTAATTTCAGCAATTTGATTATCTGTTAAAATTAATTCTTGTAGATTAGTTAAAGATTCTAATCCTTTAATCTCTGTAATTCTATTATCACGTAAGTTTAAAATTTTTAAGTTACTTAATGAAGCTAGGTTTCTAAGCTCAGTAATTTGATTACTTCTTAAATTCAACCATTCTAGATCAATATTTGATTCTAAACCTTTTATTTCAGTAATCAAATTATCACTTAGGGCCAACACTTTCAACTTATTTAAATGCTTTAAGCCATTAATCTCTTTTATTTTGTTTTTATTAAGATATAATACCTGTAAATCAGAAAAAGTCTTTAAACCTCTAATTTCAGTTATATTTTCAATGTTTTTAGAATTTAGATCTAGTTTTCCTCCTTTTATATCATATTTTTCTTCATCTAATATTACATAACTCATTAGAATTACCTCAAACAATAAAAAAATTACCTTATAAATGAATTATATTGTCATTAAGCTGACAAAGATAGTTATGATAATCAATTACTTATATTTTTGTCAAAAAATGAGGATAATTAAAATAAAGAAAATTCTTTGGTAAAAAATTGAGATGCGATAAGGCATCTAACAACTATTCATCTTAAAAAAATACAATCTATCATTTTTCAATTCATTGCAAGTTAATAACTGATATAAAAAGGTTAAATATATAGATCCTAATTTCTTCTCTTAAATGTAAAAAGTTATTAGTTTTTGGAAAAGATTTCCAAAGATCTTCTTATTTATTCATAACATATTGAATATAACCTATTATATATCTCAGCAAGTTTAGAAATCCTAAAATGGTCATTTTGTAGCAATGTATTGGTAATATATCCTGCTAATCCTTGGGGATTGTTAATCCATTGTAAAAAACCTTCAATTTCCGCTTTAAGATATGGATCTAAAATGGATCGCGCGGGAAAAACTTGATTTACTGCCATCTGACTTGTTGAACTTTCATAAATTGGCTCAATTTTATTTCTACTAGATTTTTCAACTTCAGTGTCAATAAATTTTGATTCTGAACCTTTTTTTAACATTGCAGCAGCTCTGGCAACAGCAGGATATGCCATATGAAACCATCCTTTTGCTTTAGGTTTAATATGAGCTATCATATAAATTTTTCCATCTGGAGTAGTAGCTCCAATTAGATGTCCTTTTTTATGGCGATTAGTACCAATAAAGCGTTCGGGTTCCATTTGAAGAATAGAATATTTTATACCACATAAGTTAACAAATTGCGCATTACCAGTTTTCCAGCTATTTAAAACACTTAAAATATCATGCTTAACATCCCATTTATTCGTAGAGTAAAGGATTTTTCCTTTATTACTAACGATTACTACATCTTCAGCATCAGAGTAGTGTTTTTGAAGTTTATTAACAACAGATTTAAAATTTGTCATGATTTTTATAATTTTTTTTTTCCTACTTAACTAATTTTCTTACATTCTTTTTTTTATTAAAATTTAATCCTCTAATGAAATTGATTTTTTGGTTAAGGATCTAATATTTAGTAATTTGAAATCAAAAAATAGGTATAATTAATTTTGTCTTAAGCTTTTATTTAATTGTGCTAAAGATATGAACTACTTAGCAGCTAATTGTAAGTTAAAATTGAAATTTGATATGACAAGTGAAATCTATATAGAGATAGATAAAATTAGTTTCAGACAGATGATTTCAAATATTATTTCAAATACAATGAAGAACACTCCAAAAGGAGGTGAAATTTTAGTTAATCTTATCGAAAATCCTGAAAATATTGATATCTGGGTAAAAGATACTGGAGTGGGAATAACTAAGAAAGAAAAAGAAAAATTATTTGAAAAGTTTGGAAAAATTGAGAGATATAGATTGGATTTGGGGGTAGATATTGAAAGATATGGATTAGGGTTATATCTCTCAAAAGAAATTGTAGATTTATACGGTAGGCAAAAAATTGTAGAATCTGAGGAAAGAAATAAAGGTTATACTTTTATAATAAGACTAAATAAAAAATGATAAAAGGATAAAGATTTCTTTTATTATTTTTCGCTCATCCTTTATGAATTAATTCTGATTTTTTATTTCTCTTTATTTTTATTTAATATTCTTTAGATGATTTAATTTTTGATAATATATTTGTCGCCTTTTTTTTTTTTGGTGATTCTTCTGCTGCTTTCAAAGAATCCTTCAAACCTTCTGCCAGTGTACCTAATTTGTTTGCAGTTGCAGTAATCTCTTCCATAGAAGCACTTTGCTGTTCGGCAGCAGAACTAATTCCTTCCATATTATTAAAAGAGAGTTGTATATTTTTTATTATATCTGTAATCTTACTGCCCGTATTACTCACCGCTCTTTTTGATTCTTCTGCAAGTTTTCGAACTTCATCTGCTACGACCGCAAACCCTCTCCCATGTTCACCAGCTCTACCTGCTTCAATACTGGCATTTAACGCCAATAAATTTGTTTGATCAGCTATGTTTGTAATTAGTTCATTAACATTATTTATTTCACTTGAAGCTCTCATAATTCCTTCTGTAAGGCTTGTTGTTTCAGCTGTAGAGGATGCAATCTCTTCGGATGCCGCATTTACCTCACTAGCATTTGCTGCTAATTCTGCTGCAATATTTGCTACATTGATGGCTACTTCTGAGCTTGATTTGATTACATTATTCACTAAATTGTCCAATTTAGTATCCGTGTTGTAAATAATTCTAATAATAATAAATGCAACTGCTGTTATAGAACCAATTCCAATAATTTGGACAACTAATTGAACTGTCACATTATCAGCAAACCATAATAATCCAATTACTGTCATATAGACCATAATCATAACCGAACTAAAGAACATGATGATAATTTTGAATTCTTTAGATTTTATCCCCTTTCCCCTTCTTTTGATGAAGAAATAAAAACCAATCGTCAAAACAAAAAAAATTATCGCAGGAAACAAAAGATAAGAAATTTCTTCAACACTAAATCCCTGTAGAAACATAAAAATCATCTTAAATTTTTTTTTAATTGATTTATTTTTAATTATATATCAATTTTCAAAATTATATTTTGAAAGTCCTTGAAATCAAAAAGGTTATGGTACTAAATTTTCTAAATGATACAAATAAAAATGTATTTATATATTTATGTTAAATTAAATATAGTTCAAGGCTAAATAAATGTATAAATATACATATATATTTTAGTAATTTTAGATCTTGAATTACATATAAGAGAATATAAATTAAATGGGGATCAGTTTTGAAAGAAAAAGCATTTTTGGAATATCTATCAACAAAAAATATTCCTCAGGAACAAGCAGATATTTACATTAAAAGATTAAATGAATTTAATGATTACCTAAAAAATAATAAGAATGATCTTGATTCATTTCCTATGGGAGAAATTATTAAATATGCTGATTTTTTAGTAGAACGTAAGAGTGAAATCATATTAGATTTTTTAAGGTCTTTAATCAATTATGCTACTTTTACGAAAAAATATGACTATATAACTGAAATTATCGATATTTCAGAATCTTATAACGCCATGGATAATCTTTATCAAAGGGTTGCTAAAGAACACGGTGAACAAATAAAAAATGAAGTATTTAAAGATCTTAAAATTCCTCCGTTAGGAACTCATCCTGAAAAAAAGCCAGAATTTACTAAAATAGTTTTAGAAAGATTGAAAGAAAAAATTGGCAAAAAAAAGACTATAGAATTATTAAAACCATGCTTGCATGGGCGACCGGGGGATCCTAAAAAAGATAGAGAGGATTTCTTAAGAATAAATGATATCGATGAATTTTTAAAAATAAAGAAGCAAGAGTTAATTGAACAACTACTAAAACATCAACAGGAGGGAACTCTAGAATTTGCACAATATATCGATGATGAAGTAGTAGAATTTGTAAAAAATACACCCTCAATTAATCCAGGAATTAGAGAAGAAGATAAAATTATTGAAACTAAAATGCCTTATCAAATAAAAAAACATTTACAAGCAAAAGATGAAAAAATGAAAGGTTTTTATAGTTGTTACTGTCCTTGGATTCGAGGTGCGATCAAAAATGGAACAGATAAGGAGCTTTTCTCTGATTTCTGCTATTGTAGTGCTGGATACACTAAGAAATACTGGGATGTAATTTTTGATCAACCAACAGAGGTAGAACCAATCGAAACAGCTCTTACAGGAGGATTACTCTGTAAATTTTCTATTCAAATTCCAAAAGAATTCCAAAAATAATCCAGTATAATAGATAATTTTCCTTTTTCACTATAAATCAATCCTATATTTTCAAAAAATTGAAATTGAGCTATATACTTTTAATTTTATGCAACTTCAAAAAGGTTATAGTGTAAAAGTTGACGATCACTTCAGCATTCACATTGCTACTGATAGTGAAGAAGAATTAAAAGCTATAGTTAATTTCAATATGAAAGTTCATCAAAATGAGATATTAAGAACCTATATTCCTTCCATATTTTTAGAGCATCCAAGAAAAAGTGAGATTTTATGGCTGTTTATTAAAGATGATAGAGAAAACAAAATAGTTTCATCATTATGTCTTTCTCCTTTAGAATGGCAAATTGGAGGAACCACATTACCTGTATGTGAAATGGAATTTGTTGGAACCCTCCAAGAATATAGAGGAAAAGGTTTTATAAAAAAATTAAACAATCTCTATGAAAATATAATGGCTCAAAATAACTATATTCTTTCAGTTATAAAAGGGATACCATATTTTTATCGTAAATTAGGATATGAATATGTTTCATCTCTCGATGAGAGAATAGCTATTCCCGTTTCAAAAATTCCAAATAAAAACTATAAAAACATCAACTTTAGAAAAGCAAAAAAAAGCGATATTCCTTTTATTAAAAGAAAATATAATCAATTTTATGAGAATTTTTATATATTTAACAAATTTGATTCAGAATGTTTTAAGTTTATGTATTTAAAAGACATATTTAACTCAGAAATACGTTCTACATATATTTTTGAAGAATCTGACGCAGCTAGTAATTACTTTTCCTTAGGAATGAGTTATGATGATCAATGTTATGAAATTATTTGTCCAGATTTAACTAAAGATGAAATGATAAGTTTACTTCAATTTATTAAAACTATGGGAAACTATACTAATGATGATATCATCACTCTAAGTATAAGTGAACACTCGTCGTTGTATCGTTTCATTAAAAATTTAGGAGGAATACATATTTCGACTTATGGATGGCAGGCAAAAATCCCCAATTTAGAAGCATTTTTTAACCTAATTAAGGAAATAATTGAAAAGAGAGTACAACATTCTGAATTTAAAGGTTTAACCAAAACTATGAGATTTTCCAATTATCATAAAACAATCATACTAGATTTTGTCAATGGAAAAATCCAGAAAATTAAAAGTGAAAAAGAACATCCGAATCCTGATATTACTGATCTCATGATTCCCGGTACATTTTTTCTAAAACTAATATTAGGAGATAGAACATTTAATGAAACAAATTACATCGTGAAGGATGCTATAATCAAATCATCATCAAAATCTTTAATTGAAATATTATTCCCTAAAAAAATTAGTTTTCTTAGTTCATACCTATAAAAAAAATAAATATATAGAAAATAAAATATTCTATTTGAACTTCTTGGCAGATTTTTTATCTGACTGATTTTAATATTTCCTTATTGCTTTTAAGGTGATTTTCTTTTTTTGCTTAGTCGGTTCATCTGCTACTTTCAGAGTATCCTTTAAATCTTCTGCCAGTGTACCTAATTTGTTTGCAGTTGCTGTAATCTCTTCCATAGAAGCACTTTGCTGTTCGGCAGCAGAACTTATTCCTTCCATATTATTAAAAGAGAGTTGTATATTTTTTATTATATCTGTAATCTTACTGCCCGTATTACTCACCGCTCTTTTTGATTCTTCTGCAAGTTTTCGAACTTCATCTGCTACGACCGCAAACCCTCTCCCATGTTCACCAGCTCTACCTGCTTCAATACTGGCATTTAACGCCAATAAATTTGTTTGATCAGCTATGTTTGTAATTAGTTCATTAACATTATTTATTTCACTTGAAGCTCTCATAATTCCTTCTGTAAGGCTTGTTGTTTCAGCTGTAGAGGATGCGATCTCTTCGGATGCCGCATTTACCTCACTAGCATTTGCCGCTAATTCTGCTGCAATGTTAGCCACATTGATAGCTACTTCTGAGCTTGATTTGATCACATTATCTGATAAATCATCCACTTTACTATTTGCTTTAATAGTACTTTTAATAATTAAGTATAGGCACCCTATCATATAACTAATTCCAAAGACATAACCAAAAGCTTGAGCTATAGCAGTCTTTTCAAAAAAGTCTATAAGTTTTACCATCACTATCATTACCATAATCGATGAAAGAAACATAAAAGCAACCTTAAATTCAGGAGATTTTATTCCTTTTCTTATTCTTTTTAGTATTAGAAGTGAAGCAACTATCATCAACGATAAAATAACTATGGTTTGTATTATTTCGGACAGTATTATTTCTTGGTCTCGGGAAAGAAGTATTTCTTGTAATAACATAAACCTACCATCACTTTCTGTAGTTCTTTTTTGATCTTAATATAATAAATATATTTTATTAACTGAAGAAAATTTTTGTATAAATAACTTTATATTTCTACCATTGTTTGTACTATTGAACATAAATTTTGCACTTTTTTCACATAATCATAATAAGAATATGTAATTTAATAGAATAAAAATTAAGTTTTCTCTAATTCCATTTTTGCGATGGGTTTTCCAAATCGAAATGGAATATCATCAATAGACATCCCTGCTTTATAACTGAAATTTTCTTTAAAAGAGTCATTTAATGAATGGAAATAAAGAGATAATGGTAAATTTTACGGACAATTCTTATCGCAATTTCCGCATTCTATACACCAATTGCACTGGAATTTATCAACGGAAAAATTGAGAAAATTAAAAGTGAAAAAGAATATCCGAATCCTGATATTACTGATCTCATGATTCCCGGTACGTTTTTTCTAAAACTAATATTAGGAGATAGAACATGTAATGAAACAAATTACATCGTGAAGGATGCTATAGTCAAATCATCATCAAAATCTTTAATTGAAATATTATTCCCTAAAAAAATTAGTTTTCTTAGTTCATACCTATAAAAAAAATAAATATATAGAAAATAAAATATTCTATTTGAACTTCTTGGCAGATTTTTTACCTGACTGATTTTAATGTTTCCTTATTGCTTTTAAGGTGATTTTCTTTTTTTGCTTAGTCGGTTCATCTGATACTTTCAGAGTATCCTTTAAATCTTCTGCCAATATACCTAATTTGTTTGCAGTTGCTGTGATCTCTTCCATAGAAGCACTTTGTTGTTCCGATGCCGAACTTATTCCTTCCATATTATTAAAAGAAAGCTGTATATTTTTTATTATATCTGTAATCTTACTGCCAGTATTACTCACCGCTCTTTTTGATTCTTCTGCAAGTTTTCGAACTTCATCTGCTACGACCGCAAACCCTCTCCCATGTTCACCAGCTCTACCTGCTTCAATACTGGCATTTAACGCCAATAAATTTGTTTGATCAGCTATGTTTGTAATTAGTTCATTAACATTATTTATTTCACTTGAAGCTCTCATAATTCCTTCTGTAAGGCTTGTTGTTTCAGCTGTAGAGGATGCGATCTCTTCGGATGACGCATTTATCTCACTAGCATTTGCCGCTAATTCTGCTGCAATGTTAGCCACATTGATAGCTACTTCTGAGCTTGATTTGATTACATTCTCTAATAAATTATTTATCTTATTATTTGCTCTATAAATCGTCCTACCGATGTAAAATAAACCAAATAACATATAACCGATTCCTATGATAAAACCAAAAATTAAAGGGAGACCACCATATTCAAACACTGCATTTACTAATATTGTAATGGTTACCATTACCGCTATTGCTGTAAGAAACATGAAGATAACCTTAAACTCTGCGGAATTTATCCCTCTTCCTTTTTTTCGTAGTATCAAATAAGCAACAAAAAGCAAACTACATGCGAGTACTGGAGCTACTAGAAGATTAAATACCATTTCGGCATCTATATTTTGTAATAACATAAATTTCACATAAATTTTTTTAAATACGATAAAAAAATATCAATATTTATACCTATTTTTTTACAAAAAAGAAGAAAATTCTCTAAAAAAGATCTTTATTATTTTAATAAAACAATAAAATAAAGAATTAAAAAAATATAGTTTAAGTTTTCTCTAATTCCATCTGGGAAATTGCTTTACCAGATCGAAATGGAATATCATCAACAGACATTCCTGCTTCATAACCGAATTTTTCTTTAAAAGAGTCATTTAATGACTGGAAATAGAGGGATAACGGTAAATTTTGAGGACAGTTGTTATCACAATTTCCACATTCTACACACCTATCCGCATCATGAGCGATTCGTGTTAACTGATAAGTTGCTTTGTCAATATTTTTATCTTTTCTCTTTTTCATAAGGATACAATCAACACAGTAACACACTGGACATCCTCTTATACAAGTATTACACATCGTACATTTAAGTAATTCTGTTATCTTTTCCTTTTGTGATAAGTTCTTCCATTCTTCCAAATCCTTTACTCTTTTTTCTTTAGCTTTTGCAATAATTTCATTATATTTATCTAAATGAGTCTTCTTCTCTTTATCTGGAAGTTTTTTTGTTTTAATACCAGATTTATCTAAAATATTACTACCTTTTTCAGAATAAACTTTCAAGATAATCTCATCTGAATCAATTGGAATACCGAGATCACTAACCGTCAAATCTGCGATTATAGGGATTTTACGATAACATCTCAAACAATTCTCCGCAACCGTAAGATTAAGTTCTTTTGATTTTCCATCTTCAAATTTTACGATTAGACCGTTATCTCCGACTTTTTCTTTTATTATCTTAGTAGGATCAACATCTTTAATCGCTCTCATTTCTCTTCCTGCTTTTGGAAGCATACCTCGATCTTCGATACCAATTATAAAAAGATTATCAAGATTTACTTGTTTTAGCTTTGCGAGTTCAATTAATGCTCTAGTATCACATGGTCGTGCTATAAGTCCAACTTTTTCTTTCATAGCACCCGCTACTGATTTATGCAAAAATTTAGAAGCAGAGTCCGTTCTTGCGTATCCAAATGCGATTAAAGGAGTCAGTGGAAAATCTTTTAGATCTTCCTCTTTTTCTACTAATTTTGGTTGAACAGTAAATCTATCAATAGTTCCAGATTTTTTATCAACTCTCAATTCAGCCCCTATTATTTTATCCACTGCTTTTTCTTTTAATAAAGTTGTTAAGATTTTAGAAAAATCTTCAATCTTTATTAAGTATTCTGCCATGGTTTCCATGTATTTCCAACTCTAACTATTAATTAACCAATTATTTTTTCTTAAATTTCCCAAATTTTTGATTCAATTTTTAAAATTTTTATTAAATATAATTAAACTTTTTTATGTGTTATATGGTGCATCCATTACCTCAACTGAGTTCTCATTTTTTTAACTCAATCTCATCAGTAAACACATTTAATAACTCAAGCTTTTGCTTTAGCTTTAGTTTTTTCTTTTTTAGGTGTGCTTTTCGTACGAAGAGGATTTATTCCTAATTTACGTATTGTTTTATCAATTTCTATTGCTTCATTTTGAAATTTCTGACCTTCAGCAGCGGTACAGTAGATTATCTTTAATCTATCTGGACTCATTCCAATTACTTCTAGTATTTCTTTAATATATTCAACTTGTCGATATGCGTGATAATTACCAGTCTCATAATCGCATTCACCAGGATATCAAGCGTTAATTACTACACCATCGGCACCTCTTCCAAATGCTCTCATAATTAAATCTGGTCCTACACGTCCTGAGCAAGGTACTAAAACATTTCTAATCGAGTCTGGATATTGGGCTCGAATAGTACCTGCCATATCAGCTGAACCGTATCCTCATTTCCAGCAAGCAAACACAATAATTTTGATTTCATTATCATTTTCTTTTGTCATTTTCTTTACCTCTCTATTCCTCTATAGGCAGTAATTCATCTACTAATGCCATATATTGATCATCTCTATAGTAAGTTAACTCAATTGCTTTCGATGGACATAAAGATGCACAAGTTCCACAGCCTCGACAGTTTATTAGGTTAACAACGATATTACCTTCTTCATTTACAGAAATCGCTGTATATGGGCATGCTTCTATGCATTTATAACATTTTGCGCATCTTTCATCCGAAGGAGTAGCTCGAATTAATTCCATAGTATATTCTCCTTTTCCCATTGGAATGCCTGCCACAGATGCAGCTCCTCTCGCTTGACTTACTGCCTTATCAATTTCCTTCTGACCTTGAGCAGAACCACAGATATATATTCCAGGTACTTTTGTACTAATTGGATCAAGTCGAGCGTGATATTCTTTTAAAAATCCATCAGGACTTTTTTCCATATTTAGTACTTTAGCAATTTCAACTGTACCTTGAGATGGAAGTGAAGCAGATGACAACACTACCATATGGAATTCCATAGTAACTACAGAATCTGTTCCAACTGGCTCAAACTGTACTATAAGGTTTTTAGTTAATGGATCTTCTTCAATTTTTCCAACCAATCCTTTAACAAAAATTATTCCTGCATCCCGAGATCTCCTATAGTATTCTTCATAATCTTTTCCAGCACATCTCATATCTATATAACAACAAACGATTTGTGAATCTGGATACTCTGATTTGATAAGTTTAGAATTTTTTAGTGAGAGATTACAACAAATAACACTACAATGAGCATTTTTATTGATATCTCTTGATCCAACACAATTAATGAAGAGCACTTTTGAAGGACGTTTACCATCAGAAGGTCGTTTCAAATGGCCATATGTTGGTCCATTTGGAGCAAGAATCCTCTCTAATTCTATTTGATTAATTATATTGTCATAAGTACCATAACCATAGTCATCTCCTTTGTAAAGATCCCAACCAGTCGCTACTACTATCGTACCAACTTTAAGTTCAACGATCTCATCTTGCTGGCTAAAATCTATAGCTGATTGTTCACAGGCATCAACACAGGCAAAACATTCAATGCATGCGTCTCTTTCGAGTTGTGATATTGCAGGTACAGCTTGAGCAAATGCAATATCAATAACTTTTCTTGCTGATAGATGTTCATCAAAATAATTACTTATATAAACGGGGCATACATCTGTACATGTACCACAACCTGTGCATTTATCTTCAAGAACAAATCGAGCTTTTCTTCTGACATTTACTTGGAAATTTCCGATATATCCATCTATTTTATCTACTTCACTAAAAGATAAGATTTCAATGTTTGGATGACGATTAGCTTCAAGCATTCTTGGTCCCAAAATTCATATAGAACAATCATCTGTCGGGAATGTTCTGTCAAGCTGAGACATGCGACCACCTATGGTTGTATTTTTTTCAATTAAGTAGACTTTGTACCCAGCATCACCTAGATCAATAGCAGCAGATAAACCTGAAATTCCTCCTCCTACCACTAGAGCTGTTGGTTCTACTGGGACAGTTTTAGTAGGTACATCTTCCAATAATTTTGCTCTAGCGATACCAGCTTTGATTAATTCAATGGCTTTTAGAGTAGCCTTTTCACGCACTTCTGGAGCTTGGTGTACGAATGAACAATGTTCTCGAATGTTTACGAATTCTAAATATCTTGGAGGTAATCCCATCTCTTTTAATATTGCATGAAAAACTGGTTGATGAGTTTTTGGGGTACAAGCTGCAACTAAGACCCTATTAAATTTAACTTCTTCATGTTTTTCTTTAATTTCACTAGATCCACCTTCAGTACATAATGATAAATACGGATAGGCCCAAACATTATCTAATTTATTTATTTCCTCGACGATCTTAGGAATATCTAGAATTCCTGCGATATTGACGCCTCAATGGCAAACAAACACACCTATTCTTTGCTGAACTTCGCTATTATTATCATTGGTCTGTTTATCAGACAAATAATTCACCTTTAGTTAGTTTAACCTCCTAAATTTTAAAGATCGATAATCTCTTAGATTAGTCTTTAATACTAATCCCAGAAATTCTAATGATAAAATAAATAGTCTATATTATTAAAATTAAATTATTATGACATGTAATTTCCCTATCATTGAAGTTTAATGAGTTTATAGTAATTATTATACCTAAAAGACTTACAAAATTAGAATAGACGAATATCGTTAAAAACGAGTTATAATATTATCATTTCCGTGCAATTAGTTCTGAAATTGCATCAATTTTGATCAATTTTCTTCTTAAAATGCATAAGTTACTAATTAATGTTTTTTTGATTATGATTGATAAGATTAAACCTAATTATTATTTATAATTTTAATATCATTTCTTTATCACCATCATTCTCTCTAAAACCGTACTTTTCATATAATGGTCTTCCAGAGGGAGTTGCATGTAATACTACTGATTGTATTCCTTTTTTCTTTATTTCTTCAATTAATTTCTCAATTAATGCTGAACCAATTCCTTTTCTACGCCAATTAGGTCTGGTATACATATTCATAATATAAGCAAATTTTCCAATTTTATTGACAAAATGAGGGGGTCTCTGTAAAAAAGATAAACCACTTGTTGCGATGATTTTTTTATCAGATTCAGCCAACCAAGCAATAAACTCATTGGATTTCATTTTATCTAAAAAATAATCTTTGAGAGTTTTTCTGAATATTTGCATTTCCTCATCATTAGGTGCCTCTTGAGTTTCTTTTAAGAATTCAATACGAAACTTTATTAGTTTATCAATATCATTGAAATTAGCTTTTCTTAGGGAGTACATAATTATAATCTTAGTTGAAAAATATTTAGTCTTTCATAAAAAAGTAATAATTATTAATTTTTAATTGAAATCCAAAAAATTAGAATAAAAAATAAAAGATATTTAAAAAAAGTTTGTTTTACGCTTTAGTTTCTTCTAATATCTCCCCGAACAATCTCTTTACAGCATCAATACGCTTTTCTTCCCCTATTTGTTCTACATCTTTTAATGAGATTGCTTCCTTTGGACAAACATCAATGCAAGCTGGGTACTTTTCACCCCTTTCGGGATCAATATAATCCTCCTTCATAGTTTCACAAAGATCGCAAATTAAAGCTTTTTGAGATTGAATATGTAAACTCAAAACACCAAAATCGCATGCGCGGATACAAAAAGCGCAACCATTGCACTTATCATCATCGACGATAATTGAACCTGTTTTTTTATCTTGTTCTAAGGCTTTTTCGGGACAACTACGAACACATGGAGCATCATCACATTTCTGGCAGGCTAAGGCAACGTTTAAAATGGGTTCGATTCTGACTCTATGAATTCTAGTGTTTATTGGATTGAATTCTCCATCATGAACAAATGAACAAACTGATTCACAGGTTTCGCATCCTGTACATAAGTTTGGATCAACTATAATGAATTGGTGAACTACTCCGCCTCTCTTTTTTGTGGCTTTTGACATTTACTTCTTACCTCCAGCGGGCTTTAATTTACCAATTACAAAATCTAATCCAAGTGATTTCAATGTTTCATCAGTTGGAATTCCAGTTTTAGTATCCCAACCTCGAGCTTCATAATAACCACTTAATAATTTCTGATAACCATCTTCCTTTAAGGTAACACCCTTGGCTGGACCTTTTGTGTGTGGTTGCTTGAAGAATCGTTCAGGAGGTCTATCATCATCTCTCGTCCATCCTTCTCGGATGTTAAAACACTTTGAAAGATTTAAAATGGCATCTCCTCTATGTTGTATAAATTTATCTGTTACTGGAATTCCTGTTACTAATTCAAACACTTTTGCCATTTCAGCATCATTTTCATAGATACCTCGAGTAAATTTACATACGATATATGAATCAATTATAGCGTATATATCTTCTAGATCTTTTATTGCTTTTCCTCTCTCAAGTGGTTTATCATACCCAAATCTGTCGAAATTTCCTTTAGCATCGAGACCATATGAGCCATTCCGTAAATGACATGCACCACGAATAGAAACACTCATTCCAACAGCAAAAGAATTCATACCATGTACATCAAATGCAGGTATTTCTAATCCCTTAATATGCATACCATAATAACTTGCATTTTTTCTGCCCATTTCTTCTAATCGCTTTCCTGCTTCTCTTGTACCATCTCCAAAAACCTTCCCTGCAAATCCTTTACCAAGAATCATCTCTTCAGTGAATCTTACGAGATTAACAGTTGATCCAAAAGGTAATTCATAACCTAAATCTTCTTTAGTTATAATTCCTTCTTCATAACACTCACAAGCCATAGCAGCTGTAACACCTCCGCTTATAGCGTCAATACCCAAATCATCTGTTAATGAAACACATTTAAATACAGATGGCCAATCATAATTTCCACAAGCAGATCCAAAGCTATAGCATAATTCTTGATCAATACTAGAATAGAGATTAGGCCAATGAGGATGATCTTTAGGTATTTTTGTAATATGATCACATCCTATTGAACATTGCGAGCAAGCAACCTTCTTTACAACCCAATCTTGGTTTAATGTATCACCAGTAAAAGTTCCATCATCTACCTTATCCCATGTACCCTCACGATGGTTGAAAGTTGGCATCATTCCAAGTTTATTATAACTGGTTATCCCTGCAGGTGTACCTAAATCTCGATATTTAGCCGTAGCAGGACCATTTGCTACTTTTATTAATTTCTTTGCTAATTTATAGAATTCGACAGGATTAGCAACACTAATTCCCTTGGTACCTCTGAAGCATATTGCTTTTAGATTTTTTGATCCCATAACAGCACCCATACCTGTCCTCCCTGCTTGTCTATTTCGATCATTTGTTATACATCCCATATAACTTCCACGTTCGCCTCCTGGACCAATAGTCATTATTCCAAGACGATGATCTTGGAATTCCTCTCTCAAAAGTTCTTCTGTTTCCCAGCAACCCTTTCCCCACACGGAATCTTTGCATTTTACTAAATAATAATCATCATCATCAACAACCATATACACAGGTTCTGGAGCCTTACCTTTAACAACAATCATATTGATACCAGCACGTCGGGCTTGAGCACCAACCGATCCTGAAGATATAGCCATTCCAAACATACCAGTTAATGGAGATTTAGCAAATACCCCATATTTACTTGATGTAGGTAATATTGTACCTGGAAATGGTCCATGAGCGTAGACAAAAACATTTTCTGGGCTTAATGGATCAACTCCAGCAGGACATTCATCCCAAAGTACTTTAGCACCAAAACCATAACCTCCAATCCAGTCACGACAGAATTCATTAGAAAGTGTTGATTTACTAATCTTTCCATCTGTTAGATTTACATCAAGTCTGACCTGTGTAAAACCTGAAACTTTATCCGGAACAGGTATATCCTTAGTTTTACTCATGTTTTTCACAACTAGTTGTATATTTATATTTTAAATAGATTGTAGATATTTAAAATAAATTAGCAAAATTTTAAAGGTTACTTGTTAATCTTAAAAATCTCTATTTTTAAAATTGTCAATCTGTAGATTTATCTATTTGAATTAAGAATAAACTAGAGATATTGACATATTTGTTAATTATTAAAATAAAACAGATTTCTATTCAAATCTGTTTAATAAATAAGATTTTAAATAATTTTAAATCAAAAAAAGTTGTTTTCCAAGAAAACTTACTAGATCTATAACCTTTATTTTATCTTTTAATTCTCTATTTTCATTTAAATAACAATTTAAATGGGCAATACATTTTGGGCATGAGGAAATAAGGTATTCTGCTCCAGTCTCAATTGCTTGGTTTATCTTTTTCTCCTGTAATTTTTTCGAATCCTGATTACATGAAATATAAGCTGAAACACCACAACATTCAGCATCTTGCTTTGAATCCTCCATTTCAACTATCTCTACATAGGGTATAAGTTTTAATACTTCACGTGGAGCATCAAATACATTACTCATTCTGCCTAGTCTACAAGGATCGTGGTAGGTTATTTTAATATTATCATAGTTAGGAAATGTGATATTTTCAAGCAAATTCTCCTTTAAAATATATTCTGTTATGTGATAAATTTTAAAATCGAAATCATCGCTATTTTTAAATAATTTTTTATATTCAAATTTCCAGGTATAATATCCTTCAGCGCAACTAAAAATTAGGGTCTTTACTCCTGCATCTTTAAAGAGTTTAACATTATATTCCGCTAATTTTCTAAAACTCTCAGTATCTCCCCTCCAAAGAAGATCATGTCCACAACATTTTTCTTCAGATAAAACAACTGGAACAATATCATTTTGATTTAATATTCCAATTATACTTCTTGGAATTTCTAAATAATCAGGAGCATTTAAAGATCTCCAATTAGTTTGACTTCCATAATCACATATCATTATTCCAGAAGAATTAAGTGATTTTTCAAAATCCTCTGGTATTTGGTCAGAATTACAGCAACAATTACAATTCAAACATCGATTAGCTTCCTTTTTCGCTTGTTCTTCTGTAAATCCTAACTCAATTTCGTCAAAACAGACCAATCTCTCAGAACCAGGCATAAAATTCATATCTTGGCAAGATTGAACTTGAATATATTTTTTAGGTATAGTAGACCGTTTTAGATCATTCTTTCTAATTCTTCCTTCTTTTAAATCAAATCCGCGGAGATATCTATCTATCGAAAAAGCCGCTTCTCTTCCATCTCCTATAGCATCAACTGCACACATTAATGAATTATTTATAATATCTCCCCCCGCAAAGACTCCAGGAATACCTGTTTCATATGTTAGATTATCAACGATAAGTTTGCCTCTATCAATCTTTAACTTATTATCAGTAGCAACTAGAAGTGGTTCTGAATTAAGTCCTTGCCCGATTGCTATTACAATATGGTCAACAATAATTTTATATTCTGAACCATCAATTTTATTCAGGGATCGTCTTCCAGTTTTACGGTCGAGATCTCCCCATTTAATCTTATAACAATTTAAAGCTAATTTACCATTAGGTTCTTTTGAAATTTTAGCTGTTGATGTTTCAAAATGATATTCAATTACTTCTCTTTCAGCTTCGTGTAAATCTTTAAGTACATTTTTAAGAGCTTCTTCACTTAATATGTCAACCAAATTAGCTTTAACAGCTCCGAGTCGAACTACTGTCTCAGCAACATCTACAGCAACAGCACCTCCTCCAATAATACCAAAAGTTTTACCTTTAAATTCCTCTGGATTTTCAGAACATTTATATTTTCGTTCTAATAGAAAATCAATTGCAACATCTACATTAGGTAAGTCTTCCCCTTCGAGTCTTAGAGTCTTTGGTACGTATAAACCTACAGCAATGAAGACTGCTTTATATCCATCTTTCCAAATATCTTCTAGGGTGAAATTGGGACCAAATTCTTTATTTAAAACAATTTCTACACCCATACTTTTTATGAATTCAACATCTTGGTCAAGTGCTTCATCAGAAAGTCTATACTGTGGGACACCATATCTTACTACACCTCCAACTTTATCTCCTTTCTCGAAAATCGTAGGTTTATATCCCATTCTTGCAAGGAAATATGCTGCTGATAATCCCCCCGGTCCAGCTCCAATAATGGCAACCCTCTCTTTAGTTTGTGGAACTGGTTTAATTCTACTCTGGTTAGGGTGATCTCTTTCCCAATCACAAACAAACCTTTTAAGTTCGCGTATAGCTACAGGATCATCAAAATGTTGACGGTTACAATTTAAAGCACATTGAGCAGTACAAATTCTCCCACATAAATATGGTAATGGATTAGTTTCTCTAATAAGATCGAGAGCCTCTTGGAACTTACCTTCTGAAATAAGTGATACATATCCTTGGACATCTACTCCCGCAGGACATCCAATAACGCACGGAGCTGCTCCTGTCAAAAAGGGAATACATCCCATGAAATAACCAATATCTCCTTTATCTGTTATTTTTAATCCTGTTCCATCAATGAAACCAGTCTTATTAGTAAATTTAATTTTGTCTTCAGCCATTAATTTTGGCAGACTTGAGTATACTCTCTCGTGATTACAACTTAACAATCCATCTTGTAATGGTTTATAATCTGAAACAAGAGACCGAAGATCCCTAATAATTTGCGTAAAATTTACTCCAGTGTTTTCTTTAGTCATTGGACAATAAATTGAACATAAGCCACAAGTAAGACATTTCCAAATATCATTATTTTGCAGAGCTTCTTCGGGGGTTAGATAAATTAAATCAGTAATTAAACTACGAGGGTAAAAGATGTCAAGAAAGGCAGTGGGGCATACATTATTACATCGATTACAATTATAACAATAATTAGCTGCAGAATTTACTTTTTTAAGTAATTCAATTGAAGAAGTTCCCTTGATTTTATCTCCAGCTGCCTTTTTATTAGATTCAGTCATTTTCAGTAGTGAACATTAAGTATATTATTGTATATTAAAAAGCTTATTTTAATTTGAATATAACTATTATGTTTTCTTTATAAAATAATTATATTTTTTTTGTAATATAATAATACAAAGGAATCTAATTTTTGTATAAAATCAACTCAGGCAAAAGAAAAAACTATCATATCTATTAATATTCTAATATTATTGAAAAAACAAAATTTTCCCCTTCTACGTTAGATTAAGATAGTTTTTATAGAATAATCATTCATTGAAAGCTATATTTTCATCTCTTAATATAATTTCAAATATATCCAATACTTTTTCAATTTTTAAAGCCCCCATATAGAATATTTTATTTTCTAATGGAAAAAAGATACGCTTTAATAATCCCAGCGATTGAGATTTTCAATCACTTCTAATTTAAAATAAATAAATTTTTACTTCACAGTTTACTAAATACTATATAAAGATAATGGCTTTCAATATAAATCCTCTTAACTATAATTGTCCTTTCTGTGGAAAAGAACTAGAATCAAGATTTTCTAAATGTTTT
This sequence comes from Promethearchaeota archaeon, assembly GCA_048937405.1. Lineage (GTDB taxonomy): Archaea > Asgardarchaeota > Lokiarchaeia > Sigyniarchaeales > SOKP01 > Loki-b32. Next base: position 226,581 of record JBHLNF010000003.1, on the reverse strand, counting down.
AATGTTTATTGTCAAGGGCAGAAATTTAATGTAGGTAACCTAGTTATATATAGGTTGAATCCAGATTTAGGGATTGGACGAGTAATAAAAAAGTTAGAAATCCCGACTTCAAAATCTTTAGATGAGGATGATACTTATATTGTTGCTAAATTTAAAGTTTCTTTCAGAAATAGTATAATTAAATTAATCCATCCTATTGATCTCATTCATTATATTTTTGATAAAGATGAACAAATTGTTACTAAACAAGGAAATGGTTATATAAATAAAAGAGATTTTCTGATTAAGGATGGAATAATTTCCTATGAACTTTTAATGGAAAATGGTAAAAAATCTCAGATTTTTGAAAATGAAATTTATTCTAAGTATGAAACACCTATTAAAAGTCTTATTTCAAAGCAGATAGCTGATCCTCCTAAAAATTTTTTGATTAAATATTGGGCAAATTTGTTTTATTCTTATTATAAATCATATCAAATCAAGTGTATTACAAATTCACGCTTGTCATTAATGCCACACCAGATAAATGTTACACATCGTTTGTCTGAGGAACATTTCCCAAGAATTATTTTAGCTGATGAAGTTGGACTTGGAAAAACAATTGAAGCTGGCATATATATTAAGGAGATGATGGCAAGGGATTTAGCAGAACGAATCTTAATTATAGTTCCTGCCTCTTTAGTGAAACAATGGCAATTTGAAATGCAAAATAAATTTAATATCAATTTTGTTATATATGATGGTAAGAAAGTCAAAGAACTAAAAAAAAGGGGAAGTTATAAACATCTTGAAATTCTCCAGAATCCTTTTTATTATGATAATTTAATTATTTGTTCACTTCAATTTGCGCGAAATAAAAAATATATCGAACTATTATCCAATATCAATTGGGACATTGTAATTTTTGACGAAGCTCATCATTTAAGAAGATATCTTATTAATGCAATGACTGGAAATTATCGAGAAACTCTTAATTATGAATTAGCGAAAAAATTAAGTATTAATTCAGAAGGTATGCTGTTATTGACTGCTACTCCTTTACAACTTCACTCATTTGAATTATTTTCTTTAATTGAACTTATTCATCCTGATGTTTTTGAAAATTTCAGTGATTTTGAGCACTTTAGAAAAAATATGCCCTTTATTAATTTATTAGTTTCAAATTTGAATAATCTTGATAGATTGAATAATTTTGAAGTAAAAAATACAATAAAACTTTTAAAAGAGCTCAGATATATTGACAAAAAAAGGGAAATTAACCAAGTATTGACCCAAATTCAAGATAATTCCTTTAAATTAAACTTAATTAGAAAAATTGAAGAAGATCATACATTATCTAAATTTTTAATTAGAAATCGGAAAAAAAACGTATTTTCTAAAGAGTTATTAAATAAAAGAATAGTAAATACGATTATGGTTAATCCCAATCAACAAGAATTAGATATTTATAATGAAATCCGTTTATATCTAGCTAAAATTTATAATTCTTCTATAAGTAAGGATAATGTGGGAATAGGATTTATTATAACCACTCTACAGAAATTATTAACAAGTTCCAAGTTCGCTTTTTTGAAAAGCTTGGAAAGAAGACTTGAACAAATTGATAGGTACAAAGATATTTTTCTTGATCCTACTATAATTAAACAGGAGGATCCTGAATATTACGAATCAGAATTAGAGGATCAATATCTTGATATAGAACGAATTGATTTTTTTGATAATAAAGAATTCAAGAAAAAAAAAGAAGAAGCAGTAGAGCTTTTCAATCAAGAGAAAATTTTAAAAGAATTTTATGATAAATTAAAAACTTTACCCTATGATTCAAAATCAGATAAATTAATTGAAATAATAGAACAAATATATTCACAAAATCATAAAGAAAAGATTATTATCTTTACCCAATTCGTTGATACATTAAAATTTATTAAATCATTAATTGAGAGTCTTAATCAGGACTATACAGTTGAATTGTTTTATGGAGGATTAGATAAGCTACAAAAAGATGAAGCAGTTGAAAGATTCAGATCAAGCCAAAAATTTTCAATTTTGATTTCTACAGAAATCGGTGGTGAAGGTCGAAATTTCCAATTCTGTCGTGTGTTGATAAATTATGATCTACCCTGGAATCCAATGAAATTAGAACAAAGAATAGGAAGACTTGATAGAATTGGTCAAGAATCAAAAGAAATCTATATTTATAATATATTCATGGAAGGAACTGTAGAAACAGACATAATACATGCTATAATTAAACGTATTAATCTTTTTGAAGAATCAATTGGAATTTTGGAACCAATTATAGGGAGTATCGAAAAAGATTTCAAAGGTGTAATTTTTGCTGAAGAAGATGGGAAAAAAAGAAAGAAATTAAACGATTTTTATAGAACTCTTGATGAAGAAATAAGGAGAGCAAAGGAAATTGAGATGCAATTAGATGATTTAATGATTGATAGAAAATCATTTCAAATGGAAGGTCTTATTAGTTCATTAGCGTCTTGTGTAGAAGTAAAATTAACCCATAATGAACTCTATTTATTAATTAAGCATTTCTTCGAACTTGATAATCACCTTTATGGAACTTTTGAAGATATATATGATGGTTCTGAAGATGGGAAAAAAAATAATGAATTTAAATCAAGAATAGAAGTTAAAGATAGTTTATTAAAAAATTTCATTTTTAACGTTTCAAATGAGTATATTGGAACATTTGATCTTGATCTTGCCAGGAAAAAAGAGGAAATTGATTTTTTTGCCTTAGGACATCCTTTAATTAATAGCATTTTAGATTTTATTAAAAATAAATCATTTCATGGCAATTTTAGTGTTTTATATCTTAAAAAGAAAGAATTGGAAAAATTATTGGATTTAAAACCAATCAATACCGATGAGTTATATCTATTTATTTTTTCAGTAAAATTTCAGGGTTATATAATCGAAAATCAAATTTTTGCAATAGTTATCGGTGACACTGGTAATGAAATTGTAAATTTATCAGATAAAATTCTAAATATCGAAAATTTCAATGAGATTTTATTATTCAATGATCCTCCAGAGATGATATCATTAGATTATAACGTCATAAGTGAACTCCAACAAAAAGCAAAAAAAATTATAAAATCTAAAACATCAAACTGGAAAAGAGAGATTAAAGATCTAAACGATAAAATCTTTGTTCAAGAAATGAAAAAAAAAGAAAAAATTTATTCTTATAAAAAAAGATCTTTAAATCTTAAACTTGAATCATTAAATCAAAGATTGGAAAGAAATAATAATAAAAAACCAACTGCTCGGCAACTCCATAATATAGAAAAAATAACAGATGCAGTAAAAAAGCAAGAGCGATTAAATGATATCAAAAAATTAGAAGAAGAAATTAATTTTATTAACAAGGATATCATCTTAACCAAAAGGAAATTGGATGATATTTCATTTGAATATGAAGATCTTAAAAATGAGATGATTAAAAAGAATAAATCCAAATTTTATACAAATATTATATCATTTGCATTGCTTAAAATATTAGATTAAACAAACAATTTAATCAGGATTAATCTTTTTAATCATTAATTCTGCCAAATTCAAGAAAGCATCCTCTACTTTTTCGCCTGTTTTTGCAGAAGTTTCAACATAAAATGTTTTTTCTTTCTTAGCAAATACTTGTGCGCTTTCTCGTTCATAAAGTTCGTCTTTTGAGTTAATTAGATCTGCCTTATTTCCAATTAACGCAAAAGGAACATCTTTACCTGCATATTCATATAAATCTGATAACCATTCATCAATTTCTTCAAATGTATGCCATCGAGATAAATCGAATACTATTAGGGCTCCATTGGCACCATCAAAAAAGCTGGATCTTAGGAATTTATATCGTTCTTGACCTCCAATATCCCAAATTTGCATTTTTATTGTTGATCCTGGTTTTGGATGATCTTGAATAACTTTAGCTAAAAAATCCGCTCCAATCGTTAATTTATACCGAAAAGAGAACTTATTTTCCACAAATCTGTGTAAAAGTGAAGTTTTCCCTACTGCTCCTGGCCCTATTATTAAAACTTTAAATACATAAAGCGTCATTTTGTATCAAAGCTACTTTTATTAAATTATCTTAGTTTGATATTTTAAAATTTTCTAAACCATTGAATTTAAATAGAAAAAAAAAATGCCTTTAATTCATTTTAATCATTATAAAACGAACTTTTTAAGATTAAAAATTAATAATTTTTATCTAAAATTCTTTGAGTAATTTCTGTAAAAGCATTTTCTACATTTTCACCTGTTTTAGCAGATGTTTCTAAATAAAAATAACGTTCTTTTTCAGTATATTGAAAAAGTTCATTTCGATCTATTGTTTCACCAATTTCACTTATCAGATCAAGTTTATTTCCTAGTATCACAATAGGAATTCTTTTTTGCATTATTTTGTACATATCAGAAATCCAATCTTTCATCTTTAAATATGTATAAGGTCTTGAGAGATCAAAAACTACAATTGCCCCATGAGCACCATCGTAAAAACTCCGGAGTAATACTTTGAATCGATCTTGGCCCCCTATATCCCAAATAGTTAGTCTAATACTTTGATTTTGTCTATTAATAATATTCTTTGTCATAAAATCCACACCAATAGTGAATTTATATTGTAATGAAAACTCATTATCAACAAATCGTCGTATTAAACTAGATTTTCCTACTGCAGCAGGTCCAATAACTAGTATCTTAAAGGTATATTCCGTCATTAGAAAACAATATAATTTTCTATATAGACTAAGAATAAGAATTCATCAATTTATATTCATGTTATTAGATATTCAAATTGAAATCTATCCCAAATCTGCAAAAAATTAAATAAAATAGCTTAGAGAACAAAATTAGTAGATTTATGGATATTAAAAAAAATAAAAAATATATGGTTAAACTAAGGTAATAGTAAATTTTATCTTACTTAAGAACTAGGAACATTCTTTTATCATTCGTTTTGTAAGTTCAAGAAAAGCTTCTTCAACATTATCTCCTGTTTTAGCAGAAGTTTCAATATATATAGTTTTTTCTTTCTCAGCGAATTGTTTAACCTCATTTCGATCAATAACTAACCCAATATCCGGAATTAAATCAGATTTATTACCAATTATAACAACCGGAAAATTAGTTTCAATAGTTTGACGAGCATCTGAGACCCATTCTTTCATTTTTGAAAAAGTTTGAGCTCTTGAAAGATCAAATACAGCAATCGCTCCATTGGTTCCTTCATAAAAACTTTTACGCAATACCTTAAAACGGTCTTGTCCACCTATATCCCACAATGTAAGTTTAGAAATCTTTCCTGTTTCGAATTCAACCTCTTTTGTTAAAAAATCAACCCCAATCGTGAATTTATAATGTAAAGAAAATTTATTTTCTACAAATCTACGTATAAGACTAGATTTTCCTACTGCTGCTGGACCAATTATTATTGTTTTAAAAGTGTATATTAGTTGAGACATTTTTTATGTACCATCCTAACCAATTAAATAAAATCCTTAAATTTATTAAAATTAAAGTAATGTAATTATAATTATTATTCTATTCCTATTCGAAACGATATGAAAATAGTTGAAAAACTACAATAAAATAAAACAACTTAATCCTTAATTAAGTTATATTTTTTTCCATATTTTTTAAATAATTTAGTACCTCCTCCTTCTTGCACAACTTTCATTGTTGCTCTGGAATCAAAGATTTCCATTCCACAAACTATATCTACTCCATAATCGAATAAAATATCGGGAATCAAACTCGCAGTTGGACCAATTAAAATTATTTTCTGAGCTTTTCTTTTAAATTTTTCCAAGATTGATTCAAGGGTATTATTTATTAATGCAGATCCTGTGCAAAATAATATATCCGTATGTAGATCATTTTCCTCTAATTGGTTAAGATTATTTGTATTTTTAAATTTCTTAAATTCTGGTGATATTGATATTGAATCTTCTATGATTGTAATTTGTTTTGAGGTTTCAGCAATATTTCTTATTATCGGTTTCATTAATCCGATGAACGTTACCTTGGTAGTTTCATGGATATTAAGTAGCTTCAGTATGTTATTTTCAACTTTTCTATAAGTGTTCATAAATTTTAAAACATGTTGAGAAACAGCATTCAATGCTGCGATCCCTATAATTTTTTTCAGATTAGGTGCTTCAAAGGACCAATTTAAAAGCTCCTCTATCGAATAATTTGTAAGTTCACCAGCAAAATTGATTTTACTACAATCTGTATTGGTAATTACATTTGGTAAAATTGATGCTAAGCCTAGAAAAGATTTATGAGCATGAACATAAACTTCTACACAAGTATATCCTAAGCCAACTACAACATTATTTATTTTGGGAAATATAATTTGATTAATCTTGTAAATTTGCTTAATTAAGTCAACAGTTTCTTCTAATATCATCAGTTTAACTCTTAAAAATTATTTTACCCAAATTAAATATTATCAAATATTAATTTAAATGAATATTTGAATAAATCCAATAGGAATTTTATATCATTTGATTTTTCTTGGAGAGAATTATCTTTTCTAATTTTAATAATTTATAATGTAGGATATATAGATAAAAATTAAAGAGAAAAAAATGAAGTTAATTAATTTAGGTATTTCTTCTTAGTTTTTATCAATATCAAAAAAATAACAGAAATCGAACTGATTAGAATAATTATATTAAATCCGGGAATTCCAAGATCTATCGGTTCTTCAGGTTCTTCTACTATAATACTAAAAATTTTGGTACAATAGTTATCGTATGGATCATAAGCTCTTATTTCTAACCAATAAGTTCCAGGAGTTAGTATTGATGTATTAATCAAGATACCATTACCATCGATATAAAAATTAGTTGTATCATTAACCCAATATGATGCAATACCTGATAAATCGGAAGCATTTATATCATAATTAAGAGAATTTCCATATTCAATAATTTGGTCTGTGATGAGTTGATCCCAGATAGGATCGTTATTTAAAATAGTAAACTTCCATATAGATGAGGTTGTAGAAGAAGATCCATCTGTAACTATTACATACCAACCATAAATTTTGCCTTCTGAAAGCCCAAACCAACCAGTAGAAGCAGTTCCCCCACTAATTACTCCATACATAGAATTTATCAAGCTATCGTCAGAAGCATCATAAAATGAGATACTCATGGTATCATTATCTGGATCTGATATATCTACACTTAATGTAGGATTAACAGACACACCAATAGCACCATCTATAGGAGTGGGATTAGATGGGGCATCAGGAGCATTATTTTCAGTAGTAAACGACCATGTTCCTGATTGAGTAATATTTTTGCCATCATTAATAATCACATACCATTGATAGTTAGTATTTCCGTTAAGCCCAAACCAATTAATTTCGGCTGTTCCCCCACTAAGTACTCCATACGTAGAGTTTATCAAGCTATCATCAGAAGCGTCGTAAAATGAGATATTCATGCTATCACCTTCGGGATCTGATACATCTACACTTAGAATTGTATTGGTGGGAATTCCAACGGTTCCATTAGGAGGGAAGGGATTAGTTGGTGTATATGGTGGATTATTTATTGGTCTAGAAGGAAATAAAGAAAATTCAGGATCACCTAAAAGATTGAATTCTTCAAATTCGCATAGAGTTACTTCAGGAGTTGGAGTCCAGCCATAGTATGAACCTCCTGTAAGTACATATTTATCATACATATAAATTTTCCCAAAATTTAAAATTGGTCCTAATTTATCAGAATTTCCTACATAATTAGTATAACCTGAAGTAAATTCAGGCCAAATAGATGTTATTAATCCCTTGTCTAGTTCATCATTATAGCCACTATAACTCACTCTTGTCGAACCGATATATCCAACTACTCCTTTATTTTCTGCTTTTAATATTGCCTCTCCAAAGCAGTCTTGCATTTGATCAAAACATCCACTTAAACAATTAATCGAAAACATAACAGGGAGCATATCTCCATTAGTGAGTGAATTTATATCTGAAATATCGAATCTTGGGTTAGACCAACCATCAACATCGCCATGGTTTCGATGATTTACTAGAAATGTGCCCTCATTAATACAATTTATTATATCTGCTGTTGTTCCTGTATATGATCCACCTGTATAGACTGTATCGCAAATAAATCCTTCTGTTTCAAGATATTGTCTAATTTGTTCAGAAGTGTTAATAAAAAATCTTCCTGATTGTTCATAAGCTGCCAATAACACCTTATTACGCCAAGTATCCGCAGGATCTATATTCTCTTCATAATTTACAATTTTATCAACTATTATATCTAATTCATCGTTAGTTTGAACTGGTAATCTTCCAACAAATAAATCTGGAAAATAATCACTTCCATCTACCGTTGAATAATAAAGATCACTTGCTACCAATTGTGATGTATAATAAGGATGTTGATTTTTGTAATGTACAGGTAAAAAATCAGTATCACCAACTAAAAGCACATATGTAGGGACAGGATCCCATGTATCATATGCGTTTTGAATATAATCACTAATATTATCGGCACTTGGACTTACACCTATAGTTGATAAATTAACAATTGCAGTTGTAAGTCCTTTTAATTCTTTATTTTGCGCGAGAGGTAGAATACTTTCATAAAATTGATCAGGAGTAACAATAAGATAATCTGCTCCATCAAAATCATCTCCACCAACTCCATTTGATAAATGATGAACATACTCAAAGTCAGAGGGAGATTGATAATTAAGAAAAACATCTTCAAACATAGATTCAAAAACCTTTGAAACATATTTTGATCTACTTCTCACATTTGAAGTCGAGTCCATAGAATCGGAATTTAATGGAGAATAATTTATTTCAATTAAAATCTTGGTATATAATCTAATTTTTTGTTCAACAGGATTATATCTAACTGGACAAATGATTAAAAGAATAGAATGATGTGATCGTATTATTCCTATATCTATAATTCCAGTGATTTCATTTGGGTAAAAGGAATCAATCTGATATGTTTCCATATCCTTCTCCAATGATTTTATCTCATTTTCGTAATCTAAACTAGAAGGTTGGCATGGATAAATATTATATCCTTCTTCTTCATGAAATTCAGTACTTTTCACATTTAACTCAATTTCAACATCTTCTGGGATATCTAAATAGATCCCTTTTGTAGGTAACTCCGGTTTCCCAATATCAGCTAAATATCCACCCCCAACTAGATTTAATTTCTGATAAAGGTCTCCAGCAGACGAACTTATATTTTCAATTATCAAGTCAGTTAATAAAAATTCTATTTCAATTCCATCATTAGTGGATTTTAATAAATTAATCTCTGCACAACCTGGTTCTAATTCTCTTTTCTCCAATAAATCTTGATTATTTTTTTGCTTTGATAATAGGTTATTACTTTTAACATTTGAAAAAAATTGTCTTCTATCAAGATCACTGGGAAAATTATTGACCTCTGGATTTATTGGCGCGAATTGCTTAAAACCAGGTATTACTTGATATGTAAATAGTGCTGAAACAAATAATGCATTCAAAGATATTATTAAGAATAGGATCTCAAATTGCTTTTTTTTTATTATTTTCATTATTTATACCTAATTTTTTTAATTTCTATTTTTTGAATGGGAAAAGAGATATAACATATATAACCTAAATTTTATAAAAAAATTAATGCAAAAATTCATTGATTAATATACAGTTTATATATTTACTGAATCTCTTAAAAATGTTATTTAATTCTCTATTGATACTATTTTAGTTATATAGGTAAAAGTAGCAAAACTATCATCTTTTTAAATAAAAAGAATTTATTATCTATAGAAATCAATAAATATATTAGATTTACTGGTATTTTTTGGATAATCTTCGGATTATTTCGTATTATCATCTAAATTTCATCTATTATTATATTATATTTATGGAATCAGAATTTATTATGAAACCTTTAACTGATCACTTTACTACATGGTGGTTATTTAAAGAAATTTGGATACTTCTTTTTATTAAGTATTGGTTGTTATTTTCTCTCAATAGTTAGTTTTAATTGGTAAAAAAATTTATAGTTTTTATAAATGAAATACTTTAAATTGAGGAAAGGTTTTAGTTTAAAATTCTTATTAGTTATTATTTTCTTCATTTCAGGTACAAGCTTTTTGATCTCTCAGAATTATACAAATTCTGATGAAGATATTATCTTAAAAGAAGCTTCGAATCAAAATTTACTCTTTAATGAGCAAGACGACTTTTTTAAATATAGATTTAAGTCTTACCTATTTTTAGGTATCACAACTTCGGAATTATCAATTGATAATTCACTTAGAAGAGGAATAACTTTTACTGGTATCTTCTTAATTATAAATATTGCAATTGTCATCAAGAAATATAACAAATCAAGTAGGTCTGATGTTAGAGAAGAAGAATCCAATTATGGATTAAATAATAACCTTTCAGAGCAAGAAATTCATATATTAAACTTAGTTCAAGAATATCTTGCCAAGAATCGATATTTTGAAATAGACAAGATTATTCCACATTTAAGTGCCAGATTATCCAAAAGTGAATTATCTTTAAATAAGAATGGAATTGAAATAACCATTGCTAACTTAATAAAAAAAAATATGTTAGTGGATGGTTCTAAGTTTATTCGAGATGAAATTCTTAAAAATCCAAATCGGTTTATGATATACAATTTAATTTTAAATAAACCTGGAATTCATTTTATGAAGATTATTAGTCTATTAGGAATGTCAATATTTTTAGTAAAATGGCATTTAAATATGCTTTTGAAATTTGATTATATCAAAAAAACAAAGATGGAGAATAGAGAGCTCTATTATGATTCAAGGTATTCAGAAAAAAAAGCAAGATTCTTACATTTTATGGGTAGGGAGAGAACCCTAAAGATAATTTACTATCTAAAAAAAAAACCTAATGGCTCTTCAAAGTATAGAATCTCAAAAGATTTAAAGATGCATCCAAATACTGTTACAAAATACATTCAAAAATTAGAAGATCTTGATATTTTATCAAGAAAAAAACTGTCCAACAAGACTCTTTATATTCTAAAAGATCCATCATTGTTTTTAGTTAGAGTTACTACTCAATAGATTAATCCAAAAAAACTCAAAATTTTTATTTTTCACTTTCCTTCATGAGGATTTTTTAAGAGATTTATATTTGTTTTGATATATGCTTCATATTAATATTGAGAAAAAAAATAAAATATTGTTAACAGCAGGAATTATCACTGCAATTATAGGATTTATTATTCATTTTTCCTACCCTTCTGAAATGATAACATCAGTAGTTAACGGGAATTCTTCCATTGATGAATTAGAAACTTATGATGGAATTTTACTGGATCTTATTAGCTCCTTTTATGTCAATATTCTTTGATTATAAAAATCTCTCGCTTAGAAATGATAAAAGTAACAATTTAAAAGTTAGATTTATAATTCCATTGATAATAACATGGGGAATATTCTTTTGCTTTCGATATGCTTATTTTTTAATACTAATCCTCTGGATAATCTTTTTTATTTATTTGAACAGGAAGTATAAGCCTATTGAAGTTAATCATCTTTATTAGGATTTTTTTCTCCTTTTTTTTCCAAATTATTACTTTCTAAAATTATTTAAGGATATTTCTTTAAATAATAAGAAATCTTAAACATTTTTAATATCAAATTTGATTGAATAGATATGGAATTTATCTTCATTGAAAATAAGAAAATAGGAAAAATTAAAGCAAAATTGCTGCTGCATAAAAATCCTAAGACTTGCCAAGCGATTTGGGATGCTCTACCATTTGAAGTAAATTTATCCAGATGGGGTGAAGAGCTATATGGTAATTGTCCTGTAGAAATACCTGAAGAAAACTCTCAGATTGAGTGTGATGTAGGAGATGTTGGATATTGGATAAGTGGTAAAGGATTCTGTATTTTTTGGGGTCCTACTCCTGCAAGTTCAAGTGATAAGCCAGTTGCTGCTAGTCCCGTCAATATTTTTGCTAAAATTGAAGGAAATACGAAAGCACTTTTCAATCAATTTTCTTCCTTTAATGGTGTAGTAAAAAAGGGGGTATAAAATTCTAGATAAAACTAAAAATGATGCTAAAAGCAATGGAACCTCTTGGTTTAGCACTTAAAGATTTTTATAGTGGTAAAAAAAGAGCAAAAGTAATTTTTTATCGAGATGATGGATTAAAAAGTGAGCTTCTTATACGTACTTTTTTTAGGACATCTAATTATTTTTCAAATTTGGAAAAACAAGCATTAGAATTATGTAAGGGTAAAATATTAGATATTGGAGCTGGAGTGGGACCGCATAGTCTTGAACTTCAGAAAATAGGTCTGGAGGTTCATGCACTAGATATTTCACCTCAGGCTTGTGAAATTATGAAACAACAAGGAGTTAAACATGTGCATTGTTCTAACATTTATGATTTGGACCTGGATTCTTTTGATACAATACTTCTTTTAGGGCGTTCAATAGGATTCGTCGAGAACCTAAATGGAATGAAAAAATTTTTGAATTATTGTAAAACTCTCCTAAATCCTAGCGGGATTATATTATTCGATTCTATTGATATTCGTGCAACTAAAGAAAAGATTCATCTTGATTATCACGAAAGAAATCGTAAATTTGGACGATATATTGGTGAAATAGGTTGCCAAATAAAATACAAAGGTAAATTAGGAGAAAAATTTCAACTTTTATACATAGATCCTGACACTCTTAAAGAATGTGCTCAAAAAGTAGGATTATTATGCAAAATTCTCTATAAAGAAGAGAATGGTAATTATTTAGCTAATATTTTTACGTAAAATGGATTTTATTCTCTAAAATAGTTATTTGGTTTTTATAATGAAAAAGAAATGGTATAAAAGTAAAGTATTTATAATAACAGGAGCAACTGGTGATATCGGAAGAGAGGTTTGTCGTCAGTTTGCACCTTTAGGAATGCGAATATTCTTGTTGGACCTTCCTAATTCTCCCTTGAATGAATTAAAAGAAGAATTACTAAATTTAGGAGCAGAATTTGTTGAAACTTATGAATTTGATCTTACAAATCGAGAACAAATTGAAACTGTAATAAAAGATATTGGAGAAAAAGAGCATTATATTGATATTTTGTATAACAATGCAGGTATAGGAACCACTTGTTCAATTACTAATGGAGGAACCTTTGAAGAATATCGAAAAGTTATGTCTATAAATGTTGATGGGATGTGGTTAGTACTTCAAGCAGCGTTACCATATATAGGACGTCCTACTCCTACAAAAAAGTATCCAGATTGTAAAGAAGGACAACTTATCTTCTCTTCAAGTTCTGCGGGGAAAACAGGTATTCCAAATATGGCAGCCTACTCAATGAGTAAATATGCAATTGTTGGTTTAGCAAATTCTATTCGATTAGAATATAAAATGCTGAACCACAATATTCAAGTGATTACTATTTGTCCAGCTCCAACAAAGACAAAATTTTGGGAATCTACTTCAAAAATGAAAGATTGGATTGAAAAATACCAAAAACATGGAATTTTATATAAATATGTAGAAGTGAAAGAAGTAGCAAAAGCAGTTTTGAAAGCTTCACGTAAATACAAAAGAGAAATTTTTGTTCCAAGATGGTGGTGGTTGTTAGGATGGTTACAACTAACAAGTCTTAAAGCAGCGGGGAAGTTATTAATAAAAATAGAAAAAAAATATTCTTAAATCCTTAAGATAATTTAATTGATACATTAGACCAATTCTAGATCAATGCATAATTATAATTTTATAGAACTTAAAGAAGAAGATTTGCCTTATGTTTTAAAAATTTATAATCACTATGTTTTAAATACTACTGCAACATTTCAAATAGAACCTCTTAAAATAAATGAAATGAAAGAGAGTTTTTTATTTAAAAAACCGTGTTATAAATCTTTTATAATTCAAGATAATGATAACATTTGTGGATATGTTTCAATTGGACAATATAAAAATCGTGGAGCTTATGATGGTACAGCAGAGATTTCAATATATTTAGATAAAAATTATATTGGTAGAGGAATTGGTACGTTATCCTTAAAATACGCAGAAGAATTTGCAAAAAAACAGAACTTCCATGTTTTAATAGCTGTAATAAGTGAAGAAAATAAAGGGAGTATTAAATTTTTTGAAAAAAATAATTTTGAAAAGTGTGCCCATTTAAAAGAAATTGGAATGAAGTTTGGAAGATTAATTGATGTAGTATTTTACCAAAAAATTTTGTAATATTATTTTATAAAAAAAAAATCACTAATTAGATTCTAATCTTTCCTAATTGTTCAATAGATATAATAGTATAATACGCCATATAAAAAGGAACATATATAATTCAATAGGATTTTCAGGAAGCACAGACATGTCCTCTAAATATAAAATATTATCACCAATTGCGATCGTCTCTCCTGTTCCATTTCGAAACTTCACATAGATTGAATAAACGGTGTAATGTTCATGTCCTTCTAAATAAAACTGCTTTGTTGTACTGTAAGGCTCCCACTCTGTCCAATCACCAGTTTTTCCATTTCTGAAACACATTTCTGTTGCTCCTTCAGCTGAAAGTGTGAGAGTCACGAGGGTATTATTAGTAATTACATCTCCATTATTTATTGTTATTGATGGATTCAATGGTGGAAATTCCAGATATGTAAATATAACATTTGTATCTACAAATTCAAATGTATAAATACTACCATCTGATTTCAAAAAGGTGCCATTTAGAAGAATTCCAGTACTTTTTTCATACCATGCAATACCACCAGGGGTAGTCAAATCTTCTAATACCCATACTTCTACAGCTCCAAAACCGGGAATATAATAAATCAATTCCCCTGAAATAGTGAAATCATGGTCACCATCAAAAGTCACAGCAATTGATATATTATCTCCAAGTGAAACATCCGTGAAGATCCAAACAGGTGTATGATAACCATTACCAAAAGTAGGTGCCCGAGGATTTGACATAATCCTTGTTGTTGTATTAACATTCCATGAACCAACACCACGCATCCTCTCCCACGATACATTAAAAGTTTGAGCTGAATAATAAGAATATGAGAACTTCGAATAACCAGGTTTCTTTCCCACTATATCAGAATCATATTTTATAAACATGCCATCAAACAATTGGCCTCGTTCTACAACTGGTCCTAAATATGGTCCAAGATCAACAATATTAACACCATCAGTACAGGTGAAAGAATATGTACAAATGCCCTCTTCTAATTTACAGGTATATATGTATATACAACCATCCATGTAGTTATTATCCATTGGATCTTGCTTTATCATTGAATAGCTCATTGTATTTATCGTTACCATCATATATTCTGGTGCATTATTATCACTATCAGAATAGGTAACTGAAAATGTGAATGGCGTTGCTGTAAAGCCACTAATGGGATCAATTTGACCATTGGTCAAAATAGGGGAGTTCTCATTATTTTTTTCAGCTACGCTTAACCATTGTACATCAGTAAAACAGGAAAATCCGTCGTAACATTCAAAAAAATAATTATAATCACCTGGTTGTAAATAGGTTAAAGATTGATATATACATCCATCGGTATAATCATTGTCAGAAAGATCTTGTTTTTCCATTTGGTAAGAAATTCCATTAATCACTGTGTTGATATAGAGAGGAGCATGATTATCTTGATCTACATAATTCACACTGAAATTGAATTGCTTTGTTTGATTACCAGTAGAAGGTGAAACAGAACCACTTGATAAGCTTGGTTTGTTATAATTCGGTAATGGTATAGTTATTTTGATGTCATCCACAAACCATCCTCTCATACCTTCCAAACGTGACCGAGCGAAAAAATCAAATTTTATTCGTACCGAGCTACTTCCACAATAACTTGAGATATCAAGATTCACCTTTTCCCATGTTGGAATCCAATCATTATTGACGTATATGGGATTCCAATTAATGTTATCAGTTGATATATAAACATATGATAAATGCTGTATACGTAGAGGTTGGAGATGGTTTCTCCAATGATAGAATTCTAAATATGCATTTTCCTCACTTGATAAATCTATAGGTATGGAGATAAAATGACCTGTACTATACGCTAGCAAAGATAATGAAGAAGAATTTCTGATATCTCCAGTTGATGCATTTCCAAACCACATTGAATGTATAGGAGAATTATATGGGTCCCATGGAGGTGGCCATGAGACAGAATCATTGGTTAAATGCCACAATCCTGTAATTGACTCCCACTTTGATAAACCACTCTCAAAATCATCAAACCATAAGGTCTTATAATTAATTATATTACTTACTAATTGAGTTTTAATATTGTTTTTCACGCAAGTTTCATTGGTAACTGGCATAGCATAAGCAGTAAAGTTATAAGTATCATATCCAATAGGTGTCCAATCAAAATTAAGAGTTACACTCTCATCCACTTGAAGAGTGGGAATTGTGGTGGAAGCAACATCAATGTCATCAAGATATAAGACAAAATCTACGCTATTTTCATCATTCTCACCTTTGTTGGTGACTGTTGCATTAATGACATAAGTGCTTTCAATTTCAGGATTTTCTGGTACTTCCAAAGAAACACGTAAATCATGAGGGAGAGTTATAGTGATTGTAGCCATCGGATCGCCAAATAAATTTAATTCATAATAACAATATCTCATTGGGTTGCCTGGATTAAGAAATGCTATGTTATCCTCCTTAGAATCCTGATTTGCCCTTCCAATTTCAATTATATCCTCCCTATAAATAGCATCATAGAACTCTCGGTCATAATGCTGTGATGCTCCATCGGTAGTGAGTGTATTACCCCATCCGTACCTGCTGTTACCTATAAAAGCAAAAGCTCCATGTTGAGTAGTAACAAAATGCTCTACAATACAATCATTCTTTCCATATCCTAAAGCAGTGTTTCTGTTGTCAAACGCCCCAGAATAGCATCCTTGGCTATATGCAAAGAAATATTTTTCATTAGTAAGAAGAGAATCAACATCATCATTAATAAGTCTCATGTTATATTCAACATTCGCATGCCCTAAATGATTTATTATATGTACACCATCATTCATTAATGCTATAAGTTGAGATTTATCCCACGGCACATCACGATCATATAATGTCTCAACATTGTATATTTCCGCCGGAATTCCAACCGTGGTATAGCCATGCATATCAGAGCCATATCTTATTTCATCTTTATAATCCCCACCTGTCCTTGTCCAACCTAGAAATTCTCCGACCATCAGAGTTTCAAATAAATATGAATCACCAGCAGCTTCATGGAGGAGTGTTTTCATCACAAAATTTGAGAGTTCTGCTTCTGAATCAACTGGAGCCCTTCCAACGTAGACTTCTGCGTACAGATCATCTTCTCCAGGTTCACCCCAGAGGCCATCTCCGTCATCATCCCAAGTCCCGTCTAATCCTGCATAGTATAAATCTGAAGGTATATTGTACTCGTTATACCAGGAAACATAGAAACCTCTTGAAGGAATTATCGGATCCTCACTTTCTCCACCTACATTTTCTCCGTCACCATCGCCCCCAAGTAAGACGTATTCTATACCCCATGTAGAATATGCATCGATAATGAAATTTCGTATTTTTTCCTGATTATCATCTCCAGGATAATTATTATAAATATATTCCACTGTAACAATATTCGTTTGGATACCCTTTGCATTTTTACTATTAACAAGATCTTGGAATGTATAGGTTCCACCTGAGTTTTTCAAAGCTTCATTTGTAATTATTGTGTAATTATATGAACCTGGGGGAAGAGCCAAAAGAGAGTCGAATCTATTTAAAGAGCCTGTCCTTCCTAAATAGGTTTCAATTAATTGAGGATTATCAACTATTTCTATAACACGTTCTTCATCCTTCTTTTTCCCTCTGAATAATGAATTTTCTTCGATACATTCATTAAGATTTACCAACACTTTCATCTCTTCATAATAGGAGATCTTACTTGTTTTTGGTATATAACTCACGGGATAGAGATTGAGAATAAGAATTTTATATCCTCTTAATTTGTATACTCCTACTACTGAATAAAGTTCTGCTGGGAATGGATTATCCGAATCATATATAGAGGTATCCAAGGTGAATACAGAATCAGTTTGTAATCCAAGGGGCGTTTGCGCTTGACCAGGCTCTATTCTATAAGTCCCTTCTAGGGTCTGTTTTCCCTCCCCAACAATTTCTATATCTTCCAATTCTTTTCCATATGGAAGGAGAATTTTTAGTGTTCTAAACGGAATCTTAGGGTGACCAGCCTGTTCGAGATGTCCACCGCCAGATATGCTCAATTGATGATATAAATCTTTTGTTGGAGCAATAATCTCTTCTACAATTAATTCAGGTACAATGTACTCTAATTCAATTCTGTCTTCATTCCAATCTAAGAGTTTTATTTCAGAATCTCCTAAAAAATTCTGATCATATGAAATTTGTTCTTTCTCATTTAGGATATTGTTTTTATTTTTTTTCTCTACAAAGCTTTTTATAGGGAATGTATAGCTACACCATACGATAGAAAGAATAAATATGATGAGTAATATTGTGTTTTTAGTTTTTTTTACTATTTTCATTAGATTCACTTTTTTGTCAAAAAATAATTTTGTATTTAAAAATAAAGAAATTAAATTATTTAATTATTATTCATCTAAGGGGGGTGTCTAGGCTGAATTTTTCTTATTATCTTTTTTAAAAAAAGAGGAAAGTATTTTTTCCTAGTTTCGTTGAAAGATTGGAATAAATCAACAAAGGGTATTGTTACTATAACATTGATTTTTTCGTGAAAGAGGGGTTTCACGAAGATTTATGAATTCCTCTCTTTTAGAATAATTTTTTCTAAAAAATTTAAATAAGTTTCCCCATTAAAATTTAAATACGGCTAAATCTAACATAAGTAATAGAGTTTTTTAAATCAAAATTTGTTAATAGATGTGTTCAAAATGGACGAAAATCAAAAATTCGAGGAAATTGTAAATAAAGGGATACAGCAATTATTTAAGCACAGTCCAAGGATCGCCGTTTTCCATGGAAAAGAAGAATATGAAAAAGAAGTAGAATCAGGAACAGCAGAACATATCGTAGAGACTCTTAAATGGTTCAGTCAATGGATTGACAAACTTAAACAATTAGATATGAAAAAACTAAATTTCGAAAACCAAATATCACTTAAAGCAATGGAATATTATCACAATGTCAATTTATTTATGCATGATGCTTTTGCTTTATGGAAAAGATACCCTAATGGATTAACATATTTCCAAGAAATGTCATTCCTTTTATTTCAACGAAAAGGACCTACTATTTGTGTAGCTGAATCATTAATTGCACATTTAACGCAACTACCTAGGTATTTAGAAGAATTTCAAAGTCGTTTTGACGATAATCCAATTCCTATAATATGGAGAGATATGGCTTTAGAACAGATCGAAAGCACTCCAAAATTTATGGAAAGTGTTGCTAAAGTCTTCATAGAGGCACCTAATGTTCCAGAATCTTTAAAAAAAAAACTCCTAAAGGCATTCAATGAGGTCGAATTAGTAATTAAATCTCATCTTGAATGGATAAAGAGTTTACCAGTAGATAATAATGAATTTGTCTGGGCATTAGGATCTGAAAATCTTGATAAACTTTTAAACTTACGGAAACTCCCTTGGGACAGAAGAACACTTCTAAAAAAGGCTAACAAGATATTTAACTCCCTATTAAAAAAAGTAAGACAAATTTCTAAGGAGAGATATCCTACTAAAACATTTGATGAAGCTATTGATACTTTTTTTAAAGAAGATCTTATTCCTAATTTTGAGGAAGTGCTTTTGTATGCCCAAAATGAGTCTAATCGGGCAAAAAAATTTATTCAAACACATAATCTTGCTACAATTCCTCAAAAAAAGTTAACTATTATTGAAACACCCCCTCATCTTATCCCAATTATTGCTCTTGCTGCCTACATTGAAGCACCCTATTTTCAGAAAGACTAAACAGGTATTTATATGATCTCTCCTACACAAATGGAACGACATTCTTATACTATGGTGTCATATACTATGATTCATGAGGCTTATCCTGGACATCATTTAGATTTCATATGTAATAACCTTTTTGCTCCTCTCACTCGAATGTTGTCTATAAACCAAACAGATAGTCCAATGGTCGCTTATGAAACTGTAGAAGGATGGGCAATCTACTGTCAGGAAATGATGTTACATCAAGGTTTCTTTAAAGATCCCTCAAAAACTCAGATATTGAATTCAGGAGCACTAATGCAGATTGCTATGGAAATGATATTAGAAATACAATTACAAAGTAAGCAACGTTCAATAGAAGATGCTGTTAAAATGTTAATGAATGTATTACAAATGAACGAAAAAGCAGCCAAAGCAGCAGTATTGGGATGGACCACTACCCCTAGTTATCCGTTATCATATCTTTTAGGAAAGCTTTTAATTGATGACTTACGAAGAGAAGTAGAAGAAAAAATGGGTGACAAATTCAGTTTGAAGTTCTTTCACGATACTATTCTTAAAAGCGGGGATTTACCATATTTCTTGTTAAAAGAGTATTTTGAAGAAAAAATAAAGAATTTATAATTGATTCAAAACATAAATTTTTAATTTTTTAACTTTTTTTATAAGCTTTAATTGAAAACATCATAGGAACAGTGAATTCTAAATCTGTAAACTCCCAATAACCATCTTCTCTTCTTTTCATATTAGGGTGAATATTATGAAATGTAAATGGAAATTCATGCAAGAATTCAATTTCTAAATTGGCGTCTATTAAAGCATTCACTATTGAACTCATGCTATGAAGCCAATCATAAGATTTTCGATTCTTTAGTTTTGCTAAAGGATCTGCATATGCTCCATTTTCATCGAAACAAATTGGTATTCCTTCAGAAAAATAATTATAACCTACCCTAAATGCCTTTTGGTGTTCGTCAATAAGAAGTCCAAAAGGATGGTTATCTATAATATAAAAAATCCCTTCCTCCTTTAAAAAATCACTTATTATCTGAGCCCATGTAATTAAATTAGGTAACCAACAGATTGATCCATATGAAGTAAATATAATATCAAATTTTTCGTTCAAAACCTCTGGTATATCATATAAGTTAGATAAAATAAATCTTCCGGGTATTTTTAACTCTTTACTTAAGTTTTTAGCTAAATTAATTGCTTTATCTGAAAAATCAATCCCAGTAACTTCAGCTCCTAATCTCGCCCATGAAAGTGTATCCATCCCAAAATGACATTGTAAGTGCAACAAAGATTTTCCCTTTACATCTCCTAATTCTTTTAATTCTATTGAAAGTAAAGAAATCTTACCAGATTTAAAGCCCTCTAAATCATAAAATTTTGATTTAGCATTAATCTCTACAAGTTCATTCCATCTTTTTAGATTTTTTTTAAAAAATTTATCATTATTCAAAATAATATCCCAAAAAGGCTTTAGGTCATTAATAGTTATTGGATAAACTAATTTACTCAAATTTATACATAATTTTATAAAGATCTTCTTTGTTTTTTACATTTCCAACTATAACGCAATTATTCACATTAATATTTTCACATACCAATGAAGTATTCTTTCCAATAATACAATTATCTAACTTATTATTTTCTCCGATAATAACATTATCAAAGATAATAGAATTCGATATTTCCACATAATCTTTTATTTCAGAATCCTTACCAATGTATACATTCGGTCCTAATAGTACATCATCTCCAATTCTAATATTTTCTTCAAGGTGTACAGGTTCTATGAAAGTGGGATAATCCCCAATAAAGTTATCAATTTTATTTCGATTAAGATGAGTTTGTAAGAAATTACTCAGCAAATCTTTAATTTGAGTTTGAGAATTTAACTCTAAATCGCCCACTATTATTTCAATTTCTTTTAAATCTTTTTTCATTTATTCTCACTTCATAATAGTGATAGTTCAAGTGCTTTAATTAATAAATCAATATTTTTATTAGTTTTTGCGCTAGTTTTTATTACCTTTATTTTCGGGTTAAAATTTTTGGCATCAGTTTCCATTTTATCAATATTTGTTCCTAATCTCTCTAGAAGATCGATCTTATTAATAACAGCAACATCTGACATTTTAAAGAGCATTGGATGTTTTTCAATCACCCATTCTCCTTCAGTTATCGAAACTACCGTCATTCTTTTATCTGTACCTAGTTTGAAATCGGATGGACAAATTAGATTTCCAACATTTTCTATGAAAATTAGATCAAACTTGTTTAAATCTTGATTCTTTAAAACCTGATAAATATGATACGCATTTAAGGCACACTCTCTCCCTGTATTTATTTGAATCGAGTGAACATTATGCTTCTCAATTCTATCAGCATCAACTCTAGTAGTAATATCACCACAAATTACTAAGATTCTATATTTTTTTGATAATTCTGCAGCAATCTTTTCTAGTATTGCTGTTTTACCCGCTCCAATTGCTCCAACAACGTCTATAGATTTGATCCCTCTTTTCTTAAGTTCATCATTCACTTGTTTAGCTAATAAATCATTATCCTTTTCAACTTCTTTCTTAGTTTCAATAACAAAATCTCTAATTTCTTCTCTGGCCAAATTGATACTTTCAAGTTCTTTTATTCTACTAACTTCTCTATTATTGTTTTTAGACATAAAATTTACTTTTTTTCTATGTGAATAAAAATCAAGGACAATTACTTCATTCTTATTAATATAAAGTTTTGTTTATTTAATACTTAAGCGATAATTTTTTCAATTATTTGTAAAAAGTAATTATTTTCTTTTTTAGAACTTATAGTAACTCTAAAAAATTCGGAGCTCAATTGATTTGAAACATCGTGAACCAAAATCCCATATTTTGCTAGGATTTGAGTAATATTTGGAATATTTGTTTTCACTAACAAAAAATTGGTATAACTAGAGAAAATCCTTATACCTAACTCAGTGAGATACTTGCTAATTCTCAATTTTTCATTTTGAAGTTCATTGACATAATTTATCATATATTCTTGATACGTTAGGGCTTTGATTCCAGCGATGACACTTGGATATGGAAGCATTATCTCTAATCCTTGGAATTTTTTCCTTATTAAATCACCCGTTAATAAATAACCAATTCCAGATCCAGCTAAACCAAATGACTTGCTTAATGTCCTTAATATAGCAAGATTAGGATAGTCATTTATTAATTTTACAAAACTGACTTTTGAGAATTCAAAGTATGCTTCATCAATTAACATAATGACATTTTCATTATCTAATATAGTTTTAACATCTTTTTGATTTAATGTTAAACTGCCAGTTGGATTATTTGGATTATCAAATACTATTAATGATGGTCTTTTTAAATCATTAAGAAAAGAATCTAAAGAAATTTTGAAATCTGGCTCACTTATTCGAATTTTTAGTAGAGGAGAGTTTACTTTTTGAGCTGAATTATTGATTACTACGAAAGTTGGTTCCGTTATTATTATTTGTCTATTATTTGAAAAGAGGAATATAAATTCTTTGATTAAGAGATCTGAACCTGAACTTAATACTATCGATTCATTAGGAACTTCTGTATAATAAGAAATTTGTTCAATTAAAGCATCCACTTCTTTTTGTGGAGTATAGCGATTAATTTGATTAATACTTTCTTTTACAGGATCGAGAATTTCCTTAGGGGGAGTTTTATACATCTCATTCATATTTAATTGAATCTTCATAATTCAGACACTATAAAATATTGAAAAATTTAAAACTTAAACAAATTGTATTTTTTTATTTATAAATTATTCAACGTTGATTATCAGTTCTTCTTTATAACCTGTAATAACTTTAGTAAAACCTATTAACTTCTTATCTGTCTCAATATCTCCCGTATCAACTCTTAGACAATCTAATTGTCTGATTTTCTCTACAGTAGATATGATTCTAATATTTTCTTTTCCTATTATTTTTAGAATTTTGGGTGTAATTTGCTTATTTCCACGTCCGAAAATAAAACCTTGACCCCCAATAGGGGAAATGATGATTATAACCTTTTTATAATGATTTAACAATTCCAGAATATTTTTCTCATTTAAATCTAACCCAACAGATTTATTATTATATACAGCATCTATTCCAAGAAGAGTTTTAGGTAATTGAAGATTGTCCGTTATTGTCTTTATCGTGGTGCCTGGTCCCAGTAGATATAAAATATCAGTTTCCATATTCTCGATTATGAACTGAGAAATTTCTTGTTTATTTTCTTCAACTGTTTTCCCCATCCCAGAACTAACTTTTCCTGCTTGTATTAACCCTAAGATTTTCGGTACTTTCAAATATCCGTATAATTTTGCTTGTAAGATATCTTGACGAACTAAATCTTCATCAATATCAAGAACCTCCTTTTCTTGGGTTTCTATCGCTTCTTCGATAAATTTATCAACTATCTCTGCCGCAGCTCTAGGATTTATAGCAAAAACAGAACTAAACATTTTTACTCCAGCAGGTAGAGCAACAACAGGCTTTTCTAATCCAATTGAATCGAAAATATCCCGTGCTGTTCCATCTCCGCCACAAAATATTAAAAGATCAATATTGTCTTCTAGCATTCGCTTCGCAATTCTTTTAGTATCTGCAGCTGTTGTTTCAGTACCAATTTCGCCAATAATTTTAAATTTTATACCAAGATTTCTAACAATTTCAGCTCCCATTTTACCTGGTGCCACTAATAGTATCATTTTTTCCTTGTTTTTCAAATTCACTAATAATTCCTTTGCTCTAATGGGAGTTACAGGCATAGCACCCATTTTTTCAGCTTGTCTGAATATTTTTCCATCTGTTCCTTTAAGTCCTACGCTTCCTCCCATTCCTGCGATGGGATTTACAATTAAACCTATTCTTTTTATTTGTTTATCTTTATTTTGCAATTTTAGGCTACATTCCTAATAATCTAACATTGAATCAATAAAATAGAAATTTTATTATTTATTAATATATTTTTTTTCTGAATAATATTATCTTCTAGTTGAATTTCTCTTAAACTCTCATGGAATATTGGAATAGCAGATTCTTGGATAAAGGACAAATTTGGGGAACTGAGCCAAGTACAACAGCAAAATATTCCCTTAAATTATTTAAAAAGTATAATATCAATACAATTCTCATTCCTGGTGCGGGTTACGGAAGACATACAAAATTTTTTTCAATAAATAATTATGATGTAACTGGTATTGAAATTTCTGAAGTAGCATTAAACATAGCTAAGAAATTTGATCCATATTCCAAATTGATCTTAGGTTCTGTAATGGATATGCCATTTAACAATGAGAAATATGATGCAATATTTTGTTTTAACGTACTGCATTTATTACTTGAAAATCAACGAAAAATCTTCATCGAAAAATGTTATAATCAGCTTCAAGATAATGGTTTTGCATTTTTTTCAGTTTTTTCGGAGTCAGAAGAGAGTTTTGGAAGAGGTGCCAAGATTGAAAAGAATACTTTTGAGAGTAAACCTTATCGACCAACACATTATTTCACAGAAAAAGATTTATTAAATCATTTTAAAGCATTTTCAGTAATTGAAACAGATATAATTGAAGAAAAAGAAGATCATGGTGACCTTGGACCTCATGTTCATAAATTAAGATATATTTTTGTAGCAAAGACTTAGAATCTAAAAACCTAATTATGTTTAAAGAATGTTTTATCAATCAAATTAATTGATTAATTCTTACTCAAAACCTATTTTAACATTTGATACTAAAAATTTTTGGAGATTTTTCTCTATTCATAATACTTCTTCCAATAGTGGAAGTTTAACATCATGTAAGAATTCTTCTCACTTCTATAAATTAATTTTTATGCTTCTATTATATTTTTTTGTTTAAAAAAATTCAATTTAGCTCTAGCTTGTTTAAATATAAACCCTATAAAAATTAAAAAAATATAATAAGGTGAATCGTTAATATTACCATATTATATATATTTAGTAAATCCAGATCACTATGATTCAAGAAAAAAAAAAAAAAATTGAAGTTTTATTAATACTTGTATTTATATTCTCCAGTTATTCATTTCTTAGGGGGGATTTTTGGAACTATTTTACAGCAGAAAAGAATTTTGAATCCACTAATAATGATTCTAAGTTAAAAACAGCAGATTTTTGGCCAAATTGCCCTCCAATTCATATCGCAAATGATAATTGGTCTGACGCGGATCTTGATTGGATCCAGAATAGAACCGGAGATTTAGCAGATCCTCATTTAATTGAAAATGTTACAATTAATGCCGGAGCTTCAGGTTTTTGCATCCTTATAGAAAATTCAGAGGATTATTTTGTGATTAATAATTGTACCTTATTTGGATCCAGCGAAATGTATTTTGGATTGATGTTTAATAATGTTACTAATGGTAAAATAATTAATAGTACATTTTTTAGTAATCAAAAATATGGTATATGGCTAAATAAAAGTGAAAACAATATAATTCAAAAAAATAAAATATTCGGTAATGAAGTTGGAATAAGGATAAATGGTAGTAGTTCTTATAACAATTTTTCAGATAATCAAATTCATCATAATTTTCACCGTGGATTTGAATTAGAAACTTTATGTGAAAATAATATTATATTTAATAATACTATTGAAAATAATGGTCAATCAGGGATTTGGGCTAAAGATTTCTGTACAATGAATATTATAAAAGAAAATAATCTTTCTTATAATGGGAATTTAGGAATCTCATTTCAAGCAAATTGTAATCATAACAATATTAGTCAGAATCGTCTTGTGAACAATACGAGAGGAATGTATTTTTTTGAATCTACAAATAATACCTTAGCAGCTAATCAAATGGTAGATTGTGGTCTAAGTTTCAATGGTAATTCTCTTTTTTATTTTGATTATAATATTGATACAAGTAATACAGTAAATGGGAAATCTGTGTATTATTATTTTAACGAAAGCAATCTTAATAACCAAGATTTTACACAAACTGGACCTCCAGAACCTCCAGGACAAATTATATTAGCAGGATGTAATGATTCATTAATCTCTGATTTTAACATTTCTTCTTCTTCGATAGGAGTTAGCTTACATTTTTGTGAAAATATCACAATTAGAAACAATACGTTAAATAATAATAGAGAATATGGGATTGATTTAACTTATTGTTATAATATAACAATCGATTCTAATGAAATTAATAATAGTAATTTCTTTGGGATTAAAATAAGATCAACTACTTTCAGTAAAATTATAGAGAATAATGTCTCATATAATGAAGTTGGAATTCATCTTAGAGAATGTTTCAACAATAATATTACAAAAAATAGAGTGAAATGTAACAATAAAGATTTACGCTCGTATGACCATGCTATGACAGGTATTTTATTGGAAAATTGTGAGAATAATACTATTTTAGAAAATACATTAATTAATAATACTTTAGAGGGATTACATCTTGTTGAGAGCAATAATAATAATATTTCTGAAAATATTGCCACATTCAATTCTAATGGTATACGTTTGAGTGGTGGTAGTGAATATAATTTAATCTTAAATAATACAATGAATAATAATACTGCTCATCAAGATTTGGAATCTTCGGCTGACTATGGTAATGGAATTTTTCTGGAATGGAGTAATTATAATAACCTTACCAAGAATAAGGGGAAGTATAATGGAAAAAGTGGTATTTATTTATTTAATGTTTTTAATGTTACAATTTTGGAAAATCAACTAACTTATTGTGGATTATACATAAATTTTAAGGAAGAGGATTATTTACCCTCTCTTTCTTTTAATAATATTTCATATAATATTACTGATAATGAAGTAAATGCAAAACCACTGATCTACCGCTGGAATGAACAAGTAAAAGATACTAATCTAATAAAAAATGCCGGACAAATAATTTTAATAAATTGTAATAATTCAATTATATCAAATACAAATATTACTCATGCTACAGTCGGAATTACATTATATAATTGTTCTAATAATATAATTACTAACAATAGTGCTTCTTTTAATAGTGAGGAAGGATTACTCCTAAATTTTTATTGTCATAATAACTCTATTTTAAAAAATAATTTTAGTAATTGTAGAAGTGGTATAATCGTTTGTGAAAGCGATAATAGTACTATTTCACAATGTTTCTTTAAGAATAATCTTATTGGTTTATTATTATCAAATAATGTTGACACTACTATTATAACAAATAATTCAGGTATCAATAATATAGGAAGTTCTATTTTAGTTTTTCCTGAGGAAGGTGTTGTTGATCATACAAAGCTTAGTGGTAATGAATTTAAAGGGGGTGGAATTACCTTAGTATCTAATGCCATCCAGGAAGATACGTTTGATATAGATGATACAAATACGGTAAATGATAAAAGATTTTATTATTATTATAATGAATCGAATTTAGGTCCTTCTGATTTTACAAACGCAAGTCAAGTTTATTTAGTTAATTCAGAAAATTCCTATATATCAGACTTAGATCTCTTTAATGTATCATTAGGATTATTTCTTTTTAATTGTAGTAATACTCTCTTTGAAAGGATTAATTTAACAGATAATTATTTTTTTGGAATAGTATCGTTTTTATCTAAAGAGTGTAATTTTTCAAACTGTATTATAAATAATAATCAATTAGGTTTGGTTTTAGTATCAACTAATAATAGTCATTTTTCATTTAACGAGCTTAACAACAATGATGCTGGATTATATTTGCAAGATAGTTCTAATAATATCTTCTTTAACAATTCATTTAATTTTAATAAAATTACAAATAAACCTTTATCGTTTCTTGAATTAGGTGGAGGATATGGACTTTATATTTTAAATTATTCCGACAATAATATAATTAGTAATAATACAATAAAAGGCAATGAGAGATTTGGAATATATTTTGAAGAAAAAAATGCTAATAAGAATAATACTATTCAAAATAATAGGATTACCGATAATAAAGAATTTGGTATTCTTATAGAAGAATCTTTATATCTAGAAGATAATAAAATTTGTTATAATAATTTTATCAATAATGAGGTGGATGCTGAAGACAGTGGCGTTAATAATACTTGGGATGATGGTTATGCAGGTAATTATTGGGATGAGTATAAGGGGGAAGATCTAAATCCAGAGGATGGAATTGGAGATATTCCATTTTTAATTGATGGAACTACTCGGGTTTTTGATTCAAATCCTCTAATTTATCCAACCTATGAGGATACTGACGGAGACAGGTTATATAATTATGAAGAATATATACCAGGTAGTGATACATATCGAACTAATGTTACCAATCCAGATTCTGATGGTGATGGGTTAAATGATTATTGGGAAGCGCTTAATTTAACCAATCCATGGAATAAAGACACCGATTTTGATAATATGGAAGATCTATGGGAAGTTCTCAATGGTTTGGAACCACTCAATGGTAATGATAATTTAACAGATTCGGACAATGATCAACTTTTAAATATAGATGAATTTAAACATCAAACAGATCCTAAAAACAACGATAGTGATGGAGACACTTTTCTTGATGGAATTGAAGTAAAATTAGGGACTGAACCATTGATTCGCTTCTGGTATCCAATGCCCAATTTAGCAGTTGTAAATTTTCATGCGAGCACTGCAGAAATAGGTAAGTCATTTGTATTAAATTTTACAATCATTAATAATGGTATTTGGGAAGCAAATAATATTGAAATTATAATTAGGGTTGAATATACGGGGGATATTTTATATAATAATTCAGATACCCCAATAGAATATTTAGGAGTGAATAAGACATTTTCCCATATATTCACAAGTAGTAGTATTGATTCAACAGGGGGAGATGTAGTAATCGAATTAATTATAGATCCTAATAATTTAATTAATGAAACTTACGGTTCCAGATATGGAGAATTAAAAGAAAATGGTGAGGGAGATAATTATGACTATTTTATACTAGAAATAAGTGGGGAATCATCTGGAGATGGAGGTGATGGATTAACGGCATTTGAAATAATATTGATTATTGTTGGAGTTGTAGCTCTTATTAGTATCATTAGTATATATTTAATTCTCAAACCAAAAATTAACAAAAGATCTACTCATAAAAAACAATTAGAAATAGCTATAAAGGATATTGAAAATTTCGAATCTAACCTAAAAAGTTTTATTAAATTAAAATTGCAAAGCAACTATGAATCTGAATGGTGGGGTGTTGGAATTCCGGAATATATAAGATCAACATTAGATATTAAAATGCAAACTATAAAGCCAAGCAAGTTAAAAGCACAAATAGAACCTATGGATGCAATAGATTTATCCGATAGTAGTTCAATAATTACTAATAATGAAAATTGGAACCAAATATTCTCCACGATTTTCCCAAATAAGGACATGGTTGAAACTAATTTAATGAACCTTAGTATTTTCAAAAAAGGAATTAATCAAGGTATTATAACCTCTGAACAATTGTCTTCTTATCCATTATTTATCAACAATATTAGAAGCTACTTTACTCAAGAATTAAATGTGTTTTTAAGTTATTCAACACTTGATTCAAAACATTTTAATATTAAAGAAATCGCGAAACGATTAGAAACATATCCAAAAGTCGATAAAGTTTTCTTTTGGGAAGAAGACAGTGGAGAAAACATTGTGTCTTATATGGAAAGAACTTTAAAAATGACAAAAGTCTTTGTATTTTTTTGCTCTCAACATTCAGTCAAATCTAGAGCAGTAGAAGATGAATGGCAAGCAGCATTTCAGATGAGGAAAAAAGGATTGATGAAAATAGTTCCAGTATATGAGACTGAAGAATTAATTCCTTTCTTACTTACACCACTGTTGAATGTGAAATTCACTAAAGAAGATTTTGATGGATTTATCGAAAAACTACATGAGGAAATTATTAGATAATTTCTTTGATATTAATCCTCTTTTTTCTTATTTTCATTCAAGCTTTTAATAATATTGTATATTAAGATAGGCTCTTGAATCACCAACTTCAATGCAAAAAGAATTGAATATTTTCAATTTAGTTTTCATTAATTTTCAGAATTTCATGACCAGGATCAGTAAATCTCTTAAAATCCAGAATAATAGATAAAAAACTCTAAAAATCTTCTTTTTTTTTGAATATTTTGCAATTAAATAGAATTAAAACCAAAACTTTAATTATTCTATCGATATTAAAAAATAATATAGAAAGTTTAAGTGAAATATTATGGTTAATAAAGTAATTCCTTATTTAATTAATATGGGTGAAATAATTCCCGCAAGAAGCCAAGCTGCTTTATTAAATGAATTAGCAATGGGTATGATTGAATTAATTGGGATATATGGTAAGAAACTTCAAAAATTAGGGAAATTAGCAAAAATTTCAACGGCTTTTTGGCCAGTTCGGTTAATTCCTCTAAGTGATACGAGAGCTTGTGTTTGTAGTTATCTTATGAATAAACAAGAAAAACTTAGTGTTGGGAAATTTGCTCAAATGCCACCAAGACCAGAAAATGTGATAAAAGGAGCAGATCCCACATCTTTCTTAAATTCATTACAATCTTATAACAATACGTATTTAAAAAGAACAAAGAATTTTAAACGTGGGACTGTAATTCAAGAGGCACTATTTAATGCTAATGAGGTTGGTTATTTTCAAAACTTTTTCTTAAACCAATATGATTTAGGGGCTCATACAACGCCATATTTTCTGCTGGAAGGTGCTGCTATAGCCAAAAGTGTGAATCAAACAAAAATAGCACCAGAAATTTTAGATTTTGTGACTCAAAAAGATGCTAGTATGCTTGAGACTTATGAAGATGCCATTATAAAGTTATGTGATAAATGGATTGAAAGGGGAGGTAAGCAAGTTGATAAAATAAAAGATACAAAGGTAGATACTAGTGATGAAGAAAAGCAACTTACAATACTTAATAAAGAAATACAGAAAGAAATGCAACGTGAAATTGAGGGATCTCCAGATGAACTAGTAAAAATTGGTAAATACAAAATAAATGACAAAACTGGAGAACTAAACAATGATATCAGTAGACTTAAGCAGAGTGTTGATAGTATGAAAAATGCGATTAATCAACGAGATTTATTTTTGGTAGAAGAAGCTTTAAAAGATATAAATTTAAAATATCAAGATCTTGGAAATTCAATCTCTCGATATCAAACTGAAATTAATCAGTTAAAGAGAAATGTACAAAAAGAACTTAGCGATCTAGAAAAATCAAAACAACAAAGAATAAGAGAATTGGAACGCAAAAAATCTGAAGTAGAAAAAGAAATAGAAACAAAACATAGTGAACTTTCCAGTGATTTAAGTTCTACCGAAGATGTGATTGCGAGAATAAAAAATGAGAAACAATCTTGTCTAGACAATATCGTATCCATTGTAGATACTGAAATGACTAATGTTCAAAATTTTTTAAATAATTATACTCTTGAGTTAAAGACTAATAATGTTATAGTAGGAATTCCAATATGTATATTTTATTTCGTTGATCCTAATACAAATCGAAGCACGGAAAGAGCTCCTGTACTACCAGTACTGATTGATAAAGGAAAAATTGTAAGTACTAAGGTTAAAATAAGCTTTAGACAAAGATTAAGAGATTTGATGAATAAAGACAATGCGATGATTGAATTAGTTGAATCTCAAGGGGATAAAAATAATCTTATGGAAATGAAAAATCTGGATACACGACTTGAGGATTCAATTAATGATTTGAGAATTCAAAAGGTATTGAATAAAAAACAAGCGGATTTTGCTAAAAGTATTATTGCCAATCTTTTATGGTAATACAATTTTCGTTTTTTTATCCATTTTTTCTTTACTTTTTCTTATTGCTAATTATTTTTGCAAAAGATAATTTTAATATATTTATTGGGCAATTATATAAACAAATTTTAAGATGAAAATTTAAGAATAATTAATTTTTATAAGTCATTTTCTTTCCACAACATTCTGGAATTGGTTGATATCCACACTCCTTAGAACAGCAACAAAGCAAAAATCCATCTTTTACAATCATTGATTTATCACAGCAGGTAGGCACGTCTTTTCTAGAACCACAGCTATCGCAAATTAATTCTGGAATTTTTTTATCACCACTTCTTTATAATTTCAATTTAACCAAGAAAAATAGAAAACAAAAAAGCTTCTGTAATATATTATAAGTCTTTTCCAGATGTTTACTTAAAAAATTAATTAAAACAAGAAATTAGCTTTGAAATTATGAAATTAAATGACTATAATAATTTTAAATATTACTTCTCGTTCAAATATCTTTAAATTTTAATATTAAAAAATAAAAAAAGAATTTATGAGAATTATTTTTTCATTTATTATAATAATTTTAATTAACAATCTTAAGTTAATTTTAAATAATAGGATTTATCAATAATACTAAGAGAAGAAATTCATGAAAAATAATGACTAATAAAAAGTTTAAGTGAAAAAAGAACTATGGAAGTAGAACAACGCAAGTTTTTTGAAGAACAAATTAATAGATATAAAGAATTACGTCCTCTTTATGAAGAGTATTCTAAAGTTATAGAAACAATTCTTGAGAATATAGTACAAGGGTGTTCTTCAGAATATATTATTCAAAACAGAGTAAAGACAATTTCTAGTTTTGCCAATAAATTATTGAATCCTGATGTAAAATACTCTGATCCTATTGCAGAGATAAATGATTTATGTGGAGTTCGAATAATTTTACCAAATGTTAATGAGATGGATGTTGTCATTCAAGCTATAAGAGATATTTTTCTAACTAGTATTGGTAGCACTAGTGATGGTTTTAAAAAAATCAAAGAAAATCAATATCCAGAGCATTACCAAATATATACTATTCAGCTTGATCCTGATTTGAAGCTCTATGATAGATTAAATTTGGATATACAAGATAAATTTTTTAATTTCAAGTCAGAAGTTCAAATTGGTACATATATTAGCCATGGTTGGGCAGCAAATCAATACAAAATTTTTAACCAATATGAATTTGAAGTTCCAAAGCTGTATGAACAAGAATTAACTCGAGTAAGATCACTTTTATCAATCGAGGATAATGCTTTAAATGAGTTAGTTGACAAAATGCAGCATTACGAATCTGTGTATGGCGCTTATATGTCCAACGAAAAAATAAAATCTGAAATTGACAGATTAATGTTAGTTTATGAAGCAGACAAGAGTAATTATCAAGTGGGTTATAGAATCGCAAAATTAGCAATGTTTATAAACGATATGGATAAAAGTATAGAGATATTAAATGAAATTATTGAAAGTGAGAGTGTTAAAAAAGCTTCAGATCCAGAAATAGCGGAAATACTACGAGATATTGGAGTTTCTTATCATAAAAAGTATAAAAAAGTGCCAGAGAGTCAAGAATTTATCCAAGGACGTTCTTATTTAAAACAATCAATTCAAATTAATCCTTTCAATTCTGATGCCTGGGCTTCTTTAGGAGGTATGTATAAACAGCAAAAGTTATATGATAAAGCATTAGAATCATATATGGAAGCTTTAAAAGTTGATCCTGGTGATCCTTATCCCTTAGGGAATTATTTAGTATTATTAATTCAACAAACAGGTGATATAACTCAGATTGATAAACATAGAGAAATGATTCAGAAAGGGATAGAAAGGAGATTAACACAGGCAAGAGTAATGGTTGATATACCATGGGCATACTTTGATCTAGGGCTCTTTAATCTATTATTAGGGAATATAAAAGATGCCTTAGATTACTACTTAAAAGCTATACGATGTAGTCCCGATATTTGGATGGTCGAAACTACTATTAATACATTGAATACACTAAAATTATCTCAAGAAAGACAAATAGAAGGAATTGACATAGTAAAACAAATTCTACATCTAGGAATAATTTTTCATCCAAATATTAAGGAAAAAACGGATAAACTAATAACAGATTCTATAAAATATTTAGATTCTAAATTAAAACAAAAACAAAAATATTCTGATGATTCTATTGTAATAATAGCAGGAGGAACTGATGTTAATATCGAAAGAAGTCTACAATTCATTAAAAATAGTGTTACTGAAGCATTTAGTGATTTCGAAGGTACAATTATCTCGGGGGGAACTAAAGCGGGAATATGTGCTATGGTAGGAGAAATTCAGGAAGAATATAATGAAAAAATCAAATCAATTGGTTACATTCCAAAAAAACTACCTCCTGATGTTTTAATTGATAGAAGATACACTACAATTCATCAAACAAAAGGAAAAGATTTTAGCGTAATGGAAGCAATTCAATATTGGTATGATATAATGAAATCAGGGATCGATCCAAGTAGAATTAAACTTATAGGTATTAATGGTGGGAGTATTGCTGCTTTTGAATTCCATGCTGCTATAGTATTTGGAGCACAAGTTGGAATTATGAGAAATACTGGTCGATCAGCCACACAATTGATAAATGATCCTAGCTGGGAAGAACCAACTGGACCTCAACATGGAAATAAACCTAAAAAACTTTTTAAAATATTGCGAAATACTCGTGAAGATATTGTTAATTTCTTAATCAAGCCATTTATTATAGATCCAGATATTGAGATGATAGAAAAATTATTAATACAGCATCGAGAAAGTGGTCAAAACATGTATGAGCTAAGTTTCACAAAAGAAGATGTGGATAATACAATATTATCTGGTTTTCTTACTGCATTGGATCATATTGCTGCAGAAGCATTGAACGTTGGTGAAATATTATCTATTAAATTTAGAGATGGTTATTTATCGGGAGGGTTCTTTACAGATGGAGAATTTAAAGTTGTATTTTTATTAAACGAAACACCATCCCAATTATTAGAAGAAAAAATTATTAATTTCATAAAAGAGGTTGAAACTAAATTAGGTGAGCACTTTCATAAGCTTCATTTAGGATGTCAAGGTTATATGGGAGGACCTGAGATGAATAAAATCTTATCAAACATTTTTGGTATTGAAATATTAAAGCTATTAGATCTCAAAACTGAACAGGAATCAACAGAAGTGATTCAAGTACAAAAATAGTCTTTATTTTTTTTATGATTTTTATTTTTTTATTATTTTGAATATGCTGTATAGATAGTAATTAGAGTAATAGTAGATAATATAATTTTCATTTGCCCACGTTATTCCCTCATCGATCTTTTTAAAAAAAATTAAAATTTAATAAAAAATATCTACTAATTAATTGGTAATTTTAACAAAAAGAAATACATGGGATATTTCATGCTAAGATCAAATGATTATATTGAAATTGATTTGGAATATGGTGCTCACAATTATCATCCCATTCCAGTTGTAATTTCTCGTGCTGAAGGAGTTTGGGTATATGATCCAGAAGGAAAAAAATATTTAGATTGCTTATCTGCCTACTCAAGTCAAAATTTGGGTCATTGTCATCCTGAAATCGTCGCAACATTAAAAGAACAAGCAAATGTAGTTACTCTTACCTCTCGAGCATTTCATAATACTATGATGGGACCTTTCCTAAAAATGCTGGCAGAAGTGATAGGACCACAGATTTATGATCCTAAGAATACTGGTATAATGTCTCTTCCAATGACTACTGGAACTGAAGCAGTTTCAACAGCGATAAAGGTGGTACGGGCTTGGGGTTATATTAAGAAAAAAATTCCCAAAGATGAGGCTAGAATAATTGTATGCAGAAATAATTTTCATGGAAGGACGGTTACTATTATAGGATTTAGTTCTGATATTTCAGCAGTACGATATTACGGAAATTTTGGACCCTTCACACCAGGATTTAATATCATCCCCTATGGAAATGCTGAGGAATTAGAAAATGCAATTTTAGAAATTGGTCCTGAAAAAGTAGCAGCTTTCTTAGTAGAACCTATTCAAGGAGAAGCTGGTGTAAAGATTCCTCCAAAAGGCTATTTAAAAAAAGTAAGAGAAATCTGTACAAAATATAATGTATTGCTAATTTCTGACGAAGTTCAAACTGGGTTTTGTCGAACTGGAAAATTTTTAGCGTGCGAACATGAGGAGGTGAAACCAGATATGATCTTATTAGGTAAAGCTCTTGGTGGTGGAGTATATCCTATTTCTGCATGTGTAAGTAGAAACGAAATTATTGGTCCAGAGGTTATAACTCCAGGAACTCATGGAAGCACTTTTGGAGGAAATCCTTTAGCTTCTGCTATCGGGATGAAATCTATAGATCTTCATTTACGAGAGAATCTTTCTGAACGAGCTAAAGAGATGGGTAATTATTTTTTGAAAAGATTACAAGAGATTTCTTTTAAAAGAACTAAAATACCTATTAAAGAAATTAGAGGAAAAGGATTACTAATGGCAATTGAATTTGAAGAAGATGCTAGACAAATTGTTGAAGAATTCAAGGATAATGGTATTTTGGCAAAAGATACTCATTCCACAATTATTAGATTAGCCCCTCCATTAATCATTACCAAGGATGAAATTGATTGGGCTATCGAAAATATAGAAAAAGTACTAGTTTCTTAATTGTAAAAATTATTATCTATAAGATTTTGAAGTATTATAAATTCATAAATTACTTTATATAAAAAAGTGAGTTCCTGCTTTACCTTTCAGAGCATCTTTTATCTTGTTAATAGAAGTAATTATAGCTTGCTTCCCTCCAGACTTTAAAAAATTTATTACAGCTCTCACTTTTGGACCCATACTTCCTGCAGGGAATTGTCCTTCTTCTAAATATTGTTCTGCTTCTGATACTAATAGTCTATCCAATAATTTCTCATTAGATTTCATATAATTTAAAGCAACCTTCTCAACATCTGTTGCTATCAGTAAAATATCTGCTTTGATTTGTTCTGCTAATTTAGCACTAGCAAGATCCTTATCAATAACAGCTTCAACTCCATATAAATTATTCCCCTCTTTTATGACAGGAATACCTCCTCCACCACATGCTATTACAATCCAACTTCCAAGTTCCATAAGTTTTTTTATTTCACGCCATTGGTAAATCTTTATTGGATTAGGAGAAGGAACTACACGACGCCATCCCTTAGCTGTTTTGATTTGGCCTAATTTCGTACGTACTGGATAGGCAGGTCCAATTGGTTTCGTTGGATTTCTAAATGCAGGATCCTTAGGATCAACTTCTACATAAGTTAAAACAGTAAGGAAGAACTTTTCTACATCCAATCCTAATTTCATGAGTTCTTCGTCTAAAGTACTTTCAATCATAAATCCAATTTGACCTTGAGTTTCTGCCACTAATATTTGTAGTGGACTTTTTGAGACAAATGCAGTTGCTTCCTGTTGTAATAAAAGATTTCCAACTTGTGGACCATTGCCATGTGTAATAATAATATTATATTCTTTTGCTAATTCTGCAATTTGGCTAATAGGTACCTTCAAATTTCGAAATTGTTCCTCAGTTGTACCTTCTTCTCCAAATTTTATTAAAGCATTTCCACCAAGGGCTATAATTAATGTTTTCAATAATTAGACCTCTAGGTAAAATTATATAAAAGTAAATGAAAAATAGATTATATTTAACTTAATATTTAAAATTTTTTCAGAGAATTTAGAGTCTTTCTTATTATTTCTAATATCAAATTTTTATTAGATGAAATCTTAACTGATTAATCCCGGAAGATGTTTTCCTTGCTCCTGTAAGTGTCATATCATCTCGTTCTGAACGAGTATATTGGGATAAAATAAGCCTACTCGTATAAACCCAGGGCGATTATCAATTTATAAGTGAACATCGAGAGTATCTGCGTATTTAAAGTAAAAATAAATTTATTAAATTCCCCTGCTTATTTAATTTTTTTAATAAATTTCCCCATTCATTCAATAAAAAAATTAAATTATAGTTTTTCTTTTTTATACAATTCTAAAAGAGTTTTTAATGGCAAAAAAGAATCAAAATAGATGAAGGCACTATCTGCGTCTAAATCTTGTTCCATAATTAATTTTTTTAATTTCAACATATATTCTAAACGAAGATCATAAAATTTCCTAAATCTTTTTTTATCTAAAAATATAAAGTTAAATTCTGGTTCATTTATTCCTGACAATAACTTTACATAGATCTCTTTAGCTTTCCCAATCTCTTCTAAATGATCATCAAGATAATTTATTCCCGCACTTAAGTAATTAACCAATCTAATAACATTGTATATAGCACTTCGACAGGTTCTAATTTCTGAAAGTAAGAATTCATGCAATTTTAGCGGATCTGAAGGTACTTCCTTTATATCTTTTTCGATCTCCTCCTCTTTCTTATATAATTCGTTAATATGATAGTATTTTGGTGGAATTCTTTCTCGTTCTCCTACTTTTATTTTTCCTCGTCTAGATTCTAGAAGACCATCACTTTCCATAGCTTTTAAAACTCTTGATACCGTAGATTTGCTTTGTTTTATATATTTACTTATTTGACTAACATTTAATTCCTGGTATAGATTGAGTAATATCCATAGATCATAGCGTAATGTATGTTTAGAAATTAAAGATTCCCAATCTTTTCCCAAATAGAGGTCTCCATAAAATTTAGGTTTAATTGTTAAATCTCCCGTTCCTTTATCTAAATTATCAATATTTCTTTTATCAGTTCTTTCTAATTTATCATTTTGATTGTTTTTCATAAAGATAATCAATTTGAACTTTAATTAATAACTATAAAACAATTGTTAATTTTGTTTTAATGTAATTTTATTTTCTTTATAAATTAAATAGTGATGGTAACATTTAAATATGAGTGTGTCTCAAATATCACATAGAATGGAACAGTATCATTTGTCCATTTTCTTCATACTGTATCATTTAATGTGAAGAAATCTACTAAAAAAAGACGATTTGATCAAAAAAAAGTGAGAATCAGAATAATGAAAGCAAACAGAAATTTAGGTATACTCCTCACATTCCTAACACTCTCAATTTGTTTTTCTTTAATAATATTACTACCTCATAAAAATGATTTAAGAAATGATGAATTCTTCAATGATTTCAATAATGAAAAGCTGAAAATTTCAAGCTATTTTGAATTGAGTCCATTTATTATTGAAGGACTTGCTGGAGGTGTTGGAGCTCATAATTGGACTTGGGTTGAGAGTCAATATTGGTTTGGTGGAGGTGATGGAAGTTGGTCCAATCCTTATATAATTGAAAATATTAGTATAGATGGTAATGGTGTTGGAAACTGTCTTGAGATCAAGTTTTCTGAGGTATATTTCGCACTTAGATACTGTAGCTTTTACAATAGTGGAACTGATCTGACTGATGCAGGATTACGACTTGAAACTGTTAGTAATGGTGCAGTCATTAACAATAATTGCTCTGATAATGGTTGTAACGGAATTATTATGAAAGATTGTACTAAAAACACGATTTCTGGTAATATAATAAATAACAATAGCTATATAAGAAAAGATGGAGCCCAACCAAGAGGATATGGGATACATTTATCCAGATGTGTGAATAATACAATATCAGAAAACATTGTAAGTAGTAATGGTTTTACAGGAATGCTTCTAGAAATACATAGTGATTATAACCAAATCTTGTATAATAAAGGTCATAATAATATCGATCGAGGATTATGGTTAATAGGAAGTTCTTATAATAATATAATAGGAAACCTTTTCTGCGGGAGCTTCCTGAATTATTACGAATCAGGAACTTCAGGGAATAACTTGAAAGATAATAATTTTGAATGTAAGCAACCAAAAACAATAATTCCAGGATATTCAATAGTTATTATTGGAATAATTATAGCAATATCAACAATATTAATTAAAAAAAAAAAAGGAATATTATTATTTCATACTTAATTACATGAGAAAGACTGAGTGGTACGTTAAATCTTTAAATAAAAAATACTACGAAGAATCTATTAATCTAGATTAATGGTTTCATGATTTACCACACCTAAATCAATATACTTCAAATCTATATTTTTTTTCCTTTTGTAAAGTTTAATTGAAAATGAATATGGGCAATCATTAGATATTAAATTTTTTAAAGATTTCACGCTTTTTGAGCATATAGCTTAATTGTTCCTTTAATGGGATTAAATTTGCAAGTTCTATTATTGTTTTATCTGAATCCTTCAATTTAAACCATCTATTTTTTTGTTTGTATAACTTATTCTGTTCTATCGATATTTTTCCAACTAATTGATTCATACCATATTTTTCAGCTATTCTTTGAGCTTCGATTAATGTTTTTTGAGCTTTCTTTAAATCTAATTTTATCAAATCTAAAATTACTTCCAATAAATATGATTCTACCAATAGCCAATATAATTTTTGATTCCGAGCAATACCCAATATTTGATTAATATAAATTTGAATTTGATCCAACAATTCCAAGTTAGTTGTCTCATGTAATTCGGTTAATAATATATCACATAAATTAAGCAAGGCCCTAACTGAAGTTTCGAATAGAAGTGGGATTTTTTTTTCAACGATCTTCTTTAATATCTCCCTAGCTCTAATTTGATTACTATACAACGAACTCGATTTCAGTATTAAAGCCTTATTA
Source organism: Promethearchaeota archaeon (assembly GCA_048937405.1). Lineage (GTDB taxonomy): Archaea > Asgardarchaeota > Lokiarchaeia > Sigyniarchaeales > SOKP01 > Loki-b32. The sequence goes on along the minus strand of JBHLNF010000003.1, from coordinate 185,038 downwards.
TAGAGGTATATGAATTTAATTTTTTTACTATCCTCTTGATCATTGATCTTTTCTAATTCATGAAAGTATTCTAAAGCCCGATTAGTATCTTTAATTTCAAGAGCGAATTGAATTGCTGTATCAAGGGTATTAATTTTTAAGTGTCCAATATCAATATCGTTTTCTAACAATAAACTATGTTCTAAGCAATTTAAAGCTTGATTTAAATTCCCTTTTAAATAATATGCTTCGCTTATATTGTTGAGAAGACCACAAATAACAAGATTATTTTTAACTTTCTTGAAAATTGCTAGGCTTTTTTCAAAATTTTTTAGACTTTGATTAATTTTACCTTTCCATAAATATATTACCCCAAGAGTATTATAGTTTAGCCCCATATAAAATATGCTTTTACTTTCCGTTGCGAATGTCAAACTATGTTCCAAAATGTTAAAAGCTCGATCAAATTCCCCATTATAAGCTAAAATCCGTGCCATACTATAAAGAGATTCAGCGATTTCTTGTTTATTACCGAGTTCTTTTCGCAGAATTAGGCTTCTTTCTAGATACTCAAAAGCTTGATCAATATTACCTTTATGAAAATAAATTAAACCTTTACAATAGAACAAATGAGCTTCTCTTTTTAATAAAATTTCTGATGATTCTTTGGAGACTTTTTCTAATAGATTTTCCGATTGATTAATTTTATCAAGAGCCATATCATCATTATACTGATAAGTATAAATATGAGAGAGTAAAATTAAAGCATCTATTGAGTGGAGTTCATCTTTATATAATTGGGATATATTATACATTTCTTCACTTATTTTAATAGCTTCTTCATAGTTTCCCTTCCATATTAATATTTGTCCCATTAAATGATAGCAAGATAATTTATCATGATAAAGAATATTTTTTTTTTTTTCAAATATATTTAAAAGTTTAAGAGCTTTATCAAATTCTCCCTCTTCAACAAAGTTTTCTGCATAAACTAATTCTTCAGGCTTTAATTTCTTTTCTAATTCTTGTTCGCCCATATTATCTTATTGAAACAAGTTAAAGTATAGTGATACATAAAGAATTATTTTTGTATAATCTAGTTAAAAATATTATTATCCAATATATATATTTAATAGACATGATCTAAATCTAAATTTTGCCACGTAAAAAGAGCATAATTGCTTTTTGGATATGCAATCTATTTTCTGCTTGATCATAAACAATTGATTGAGGACCATCAATAACATCAGCAGTTTGTTCATAACCTCTCATTGCTGGCAAACAATTCATGAATATAGCATCTGATTTTGCAACTCTCATAATTGAGGATGTGACTTGAAAAGGCATAAAAACCTTTTTCCGTTCTTCTTCTTGTTCTTGAGGTATTCCATAACTCATCCAACTATCGGTATATATAACATCAGAATCTCGAGCAGCTTCCATGGCATCATGAATAACTTGTATTTCAGCACCAGTTTCTTTAGATAAATTAGAAACTTCATCTAAAACTATTTGTTCAGGTGAATATTCTGGAGCGTTAGGGCATGCAACGACCATTCTCCATCCAAACATCGCACAGATTCGCATTAAATCATAAGTAACATTGTTATAAGCATCACCAAAATAAGAGAGTTTCATGTTAGTTAAACTATTTTTCTTCTCTTTAATGGTCTGAAAGTCTCCTAAAATTTGGCATGGATGGGCAAAATCATCCAACATATTTATAACTGGCACATCGGCATATTTAGCAAGATCCATTATGACTTGTCGCTTAAAAACTCTAGCAGCAATAATATTTACAAATCTAGAAGCAACTTTTGCTGTGTCTGATATGTTTTCTTTTTTACCTAAAGGTGAGTCTTTAATCGAATAGAAAATTGCATGTCCCCCCAATTGCTGCATTCCTGTTTCAAATGAAATTCTTGTTCTTAAAGAAGGTTTTTCAAAAAACATTAAAAGTGTTTCACCTTGTAAGGTTGAATTAAATTTCTTAGAATTTTTCTTTAATTCGATTGCTTTATCAATAACCTTCTCACACTCATTCTTTGAAAAATCAGAGACTTTTAATAGATGTCGAACCATTTTAAAAACTTAATTTTTCTTTGATAATTTAATATTAAAAAGGAATATTAGATATAAATCAGTTGAGATTATTTCTTTTAATATAGTTATTTCAATTCTTCTTCTACACCGAAATCTCGATTATAGCAGAGAGATTCTAAGATCTCTTTATCTCTCAATGTTTTTTTATCTGTCAAAATACGACTAAGAAGTTCTCCTAATCCTGGTCCCAGCATAAATCCTTGACCACACATTCCAACAGCATTAATATATCCTTTCATTTCATCTACTTTTCCTATGATTGGATTCCCATCAGACGTCATTGGATATAATCCTCGCCATGTTCGTCTAACTTTTATGTTCCTTAATCGTGGAAGAAGTTGTATCATTCTTTTGGAGATCTGAGGTAGAAAGGAGCTAGTTTCATTACGATCCATTCCTATAATATTTGGATCAGGAGTTATACAAAAAAGTATTTTACCCTCTTTATTTTGATAGAAATAATAATTCCTCGAGTTTCCAAATTTGGGATCATAACAAACCCTAATATCCACTACCATTGGAGTAAAGAATTTTTTTACTGGTTCTGTTATTCCTGCTTCATGTGATTCTGGTTCTACTGGGGTATCTATGCCAACCATATTTCCAATTTCTTTAGCATGAGCGCCTGCTGCATTAATAATTGATTGCGTTTTATATCGACTTTTTGTAGTTTTGATCCCAATTACTTTATTATTTTTAGTTATTATAGCTGTAACTTTTTCCTTGAATTGATAAATTACTCCTAAATTTTTTGATCTTCGAAAAAATGCATGTAATGATAATAGAGGGGAAGCATTGCCATCTTCAGGGCTATATGTCCCCCCTAATAGATTATCATCATTGATACCTGGTATTAAATCCTTAATTTTATAAGCATTAACATAATTAATATTTAATCCATAGCTTTTTTGAAGTTTTACAGTTTCCTTTAACTGATTTTCATGTTCTTTAGTAAATGCTAAAAATGTATAACCTCCCTGAGTCCACCAAATATCATCTCCATATCGTTCTTCCCAGGAAGAAAAAATTTCAATTGATCTTTGACATAACCATATTTTTCCCTTATGAGAGTGAGTAGCTCTAATTCCACCAATAGCATGCTTATTATCTGCTTGTGCTACAGAGGGTAATGAATCAATTACAAGTGTTTTTAACCCATCATTGGCAGTAGCTAAAGCCGTTGGAACACCAACACTGCCTGCGCCTATAATGATTACATCATACTCAACCATTTAACGTTCCTCATATTTATTTTTAGTATTAGCAAATATACCCATCGGAACTTCAATAAATAAAGGACGTTTTGTTCCTGGTATAATTTCATCAGTTGATATACCCTCTTCTCTAAATATTCTTTCAATTAGCGGCGTACATGTTTTTCCTCCACAAGCTCCCATTCCTACTTTGGTTAATGCCTTTAGTTCATTGAAATCCTTAACTCCTGAACGTATCCACTTTCGAATTTCCCCTACCGATACACGTTCACATCTACATACAATTGTGTCATCATCAGTTATAGCGTTTTGATATAAATCTATCGGTTCAATGAATTTAGTTTGAGAAAGTTTAATTGCTACTGCCTTTTTAGCAATTTCAGAAGGCAATTTAACAGTGATTAGTTGAGTTTTAGGAAATTCTTTTATTATTCGGGATCTATGAATTTCAAATATTCCTAATTCTACTTCATTACTGACAACAATTATCTCTTGACCCTTTTCTAACTTTTCCTCAGATAACTCAAATGGAAAAGTAAGCAATGGATTATTTCGATCTTTGCGATAATCAATTAATACAACAGCTAACCCTGGACATACAGCAACACACTTTCCACATCCAATACAATCTTTTTCATATTTAAAATAAGGTAACTGTGTTATCAAATCATCAAGAGTCTCAATTTGTTCTTGTTCACATACCGTAGTACAAGGATTACATGGGATCTCTTGATTACAATAAAAAACAGGGTATATTCCCTCTTCTTTAAATTTAATTTCAGATTTAATTGGTTGAGGAGGTTTAGTCTTCATAATTTTAGCAAAATCCTCTAATTTGCTAATATTTTCTGAGATATTGATTCCCATTTTTTTAAGAATCTTTAAAGCTTCAATTTTCCCTGTAAATATTGCAGCTGAAGCTTCTGCTATTTCTTGAGCATCACCTGCCACACAAACTTTAAATCCAAACTTTTTTGCTTTTTGAAAGAACTCATCAACAGGATTCAAACCTACGGCAATTAAAATGGTATCACAGGCATATGTCTTTTCAGTTCCAGAAATAATATTAAAATTTTTATCAATTTGAGCAATGGTTATAGATTCTACATTATTTTTACCATTAGCAGATAATATTGTATGACTTGTATAGATTGGCACCCCCAATCTTTTAAGTTTGTCTTCATGGACTTTATAACCTCCACATTGAGGTAATGCTTCAATTAAACCAATAACATCTATTCCCGCTTGAATAGCATGATATCCTGCTATAAGTCCTACATTTCCACCTCCAACTATAAATATTTTGTCTGCGGCTTTTACTAAATCACGATTTATTAATGTTTGAAAAGCACCAGCACCATATACCCCTGGTAGTGTATTTCCTGGGAAAATCAGCATTTTTTCTCTAGCTCCAGTAGCAATTAATAAATATCTAGGTTCTATCAATGTATACTCTTTATTTTCTTTTAAGAATCCAACTAAACCATCACTAAAAACTGCTACGCAAACTGAATTTAACCATGTTTGAACACTTGATAAAGCTTTAATAGATTTACCTAAAATTTTCGCAATTTGTATCCCTCGTTTACCAGCATAAACATCCTCTTGTGAGCCAAAAAATTTATGTGTTTGGAGCACCAGTTTACCTCCAAGTTCAGCTTTGTCATCTATTAGAATCACTTTAACATTATTTTCTCCTAATATCTTAGTAGCTGATAATCCCGCAGGACCTGCACCAATTACAAGTACTTCAGTGTCAAAAATTTTAGAATTGGAAACAATGACAGGATTGTCGATAGCAGGTAGCTCCGGTAATCCATTACATCTTTTAATTACCATATCATCTTTTAGAGGTGTCATACATGCTTTTTGAGGAATTCCATTAACAATAACATTACATTGTGAGCATTGACCATTAGCACAAAAAATACCCATTGGACTATTATCTTTAACATGATGACCAAAAATTTTTATTTTGTTAAGAAAAAGAGCTGAAGATATAACCATATCTTCAAATGCAGTTAACTTTTTACCATCAAAGCTAAATGAAATCTTTTTTCTGGTCGGAATCTCTAAAATAGGATGTGAGGGTATATTTTCCATTTATAGTCAAGTCTAAAATAATTACGAATAAGATTATTCATTGATGAGGTTTTATGAATTTTATGACATCTTTATAGTCAATTCCCAATTCCTTAATTTTTTTAATAGTTGGGGAACCTTTCTCATTCCATCCACGTTCTTTATAAACTGCATCTTGAAGTTTTAAATACTGTTCTTCACGATGATTTCTAAGAATTTTAATCTTTTCTTTAGTAGTCTTATTAGAAATATCAATACCCAATTCCTTGAGTTGGGTATCATATCTTTCTTGACGACTTTCATATTCTAAAGGTGTCACGGGACCCATTGCTCTATAGGGAAGATTTGAATCACCTTCACGTAAACCTTGCCCTAATCGTATATTAAAAATTCTCTGAAAATTGTATATTCTTTCAGACATAATGATTAGATCATCTGGATTTGAGTTTTTTCCAGTAACAGCTGAAAAATATTTAGCATACCATTCAACATGATAAGGGACTCGAGCTTGAAGTAACTCACCTGTTTCTGGATCTTTTATTGGAAGCTCTTTATTTTGAGGACCAATAGCATCATTCCAAGGGAGTTTACAAAGTCCATTTAAAGAAAACCACGTACGAAATAAAGGAAACCAGAGTAACGCTTTAGCTTTATCTTCAAATGTTGGAATTGTGTTTCTTACCATATCCTCAAATATCAACCATGCTTCGTCGTGTTGTGGTCCTTTAAGAGCTAAACCATATCCTCCTTGCTGAGCGAGTGATTCCTTTGTCATATATTCTGAAAATTCTAATCCCTTATGCTCCATTCCAATATCATGTAGAAATTGAGGATCAGCACCATAGTTTTCTGCAAAATATTTTTTCATTTCCCTGATACCTTTTCCTACAATTACACCAAAACCATCTCCTCGTGCCATTTGATGTATTAACTCTAAAGCAGCATCAACATTTCCAAATTTAAGTTCAAGATCTCCCGTGATTTCTTTGTTTAAAATACCTTGTTCATAGCATTCCATAACAAAAGCAATGCCAGTCCCTACAGAAATGGTGTCTAATCCATAAGTATCGCAATAAAAATTTATTTCAAGAATCCATTTTACATCCCATACTCCCCAATTTGATCCACATCCAGCTATAGTTTCATATTCTGGGCCGTCTACAATTACTACTTGACCTTTAAAAGGACCTGTTAAAACTTCATGACCAGTTGTATAATGTGAACAACTCATGGTGCATCCAATCCAACATCCATCCGTTCCTTCTCCTATGTGATAAACTTTACGCATTGCTTCACGATTATAAGCTATATTTTTATCTTTTATTTCTTTATGAGAGCCGTACCTGAAGTTTTCAGTTGGAAGTAGATCAACAACATTCATTATCTCTGGTAAATAACCAGTTCCAACTCTCCTCATTTCATTCTGTGAAGGATCGACTTCCATAATATCTTTACTATGAGTTTTTCCTAATTCTCGGGCGGTTTCTAAATCTGCGGGATTGTTTGATTTTATTGATACTTTAGGAGAACGACATACTAGTGCTCTTATTTTTTTATTACTAAAGACAGTCCCTATTCCACCTCTCCCTGCTTGCTTAACAGAAGCATGATTACGCAATGGCGTATACCAAGAAAAATTTAACATCCCCCACTTCGAATGTTTGGCTGCAGGACCACTACTAACAACTGAAATTTGTCTTTTTTCTGCATCCTCTTTAGCATATTTCTCTGTTAACTGTTGAGTGAGTTCATGTGAATATTTTGAGTATCCATCTGAATCTTCTACTTCTTCTATTTGAATTAATCCTTGAATTCCATCAATATATACGATTATATCGTTTTTGGCTTTTCCTTGAATCTCAATTGCATCAAATCCAGAAAATTTAAGATATGGTCCAAAATAACCACCTACGTTACTATCTATAATTATACCTGTTAAAGGAGATATTGAAGTTACAATTGATTTCCCAGAACCAGGATAGAAAATACTCCCTCCACATGGACCTGAAGAGATGCAAATTTCATTCTCAGGATCATCCCATTTTACAATTCGATCTTTTGGAAGAGAGTTCCACATAAGCCATAAATCAAAACCTTTTCCTCCAATAAATTTATCTTTCATTTCTTCAGAAACAGGCTTTATAGAAATTTCATTTTTAGTAAGATTGATATATAAAGTCCGATTTGCATACCCTCTTCGGATTTCTTGGATTTCATATTTTATTTCTGCTAGAATCATAAATTTCCCACTACTAAGTCTTAATTACTAATTTAAAAACATCATTTTAAACAATAGATGATTTAATGAGCCTTAAGAATTAAATATTATTTAAATAACGCACACATCGAGTTTAATCTTTGGTATTAGATAACCAATAAGGATAAATTCATTTTTAGTTGATACAAAAATATATAGTCTGTATCATCATCAACTATAAAAATTTTGTTTATGAAGAGGTAACTCTAGCAGTAATAAATTTACATTAGTTCCCTTAGAGTAATCATTTTTAACTCTATCCTCAATCCAAATTTTTCCTCCAAAATTCTCAATTATTTTTTTGACTAATGATAACCCTAATCCCATCCCATATGTTGTTTTCAAATTAAGATCTACCCGATCTAAGACTTTTTCTTTCCGAACGTCCTCAATACCGTTTCCGTTATCAATAAATTCTATTTTGCAGTAATCATTCTCTTCCTTTTTTAATCTTGATGTTTTAATAAATATTTCTATGATATCATTGTTATTATGTCTCACTGAGTTGATAAGAATATTCTCGAATACATCTTGAAGTAACTCATTACCTTTTACCAAGATCTTCTCGTTAAATCCATCAATTTTGATTTGAATTTTCTTATCTTGAAATGAATTCTTTATAAATTCTATAGATCGTTTTAAAAATTCAAGGAGATCTATTTCCCTAATTGAAATCTCATGATCTTCCAATTGAGATAGTTTACGAACATTAGAGATTAAATTTACACCTCTTTTGACCTGTCTGTACATAATATTAATGAGTTCTATGATCTCATTATCTTTTTTAATATTCTCTAAGTCTATATCGAGTAATTGGATAGATGAATAAAGACTCTGAAGAGTATTATTTATATCATGTATAAATAGATCTTTATAGAATTCTGCTTGATGGTACGCTTTTTGATATTTTTCCTTAGTTTCTATTAATTTTTGTTCTGCTTTGACTTTATCTGTAATCTCAATCCCTATTAAAAAATCTGCTGGACGCCCTTTATAATTTATAGTTTTTGAAAAAACTTCAGCCCAATAGACTTCTCCATTCTTTCTTATCGCTCTATATGAATATTGATGGGGAACATTTGGATCACCCGCTTGTTTTTTGCGTGCCATTTCCATAATAAATTCCCGATCTTCAGGATAAATTGTTTTCTCAAATTCATTAGGAGCCCAACTTTTGATTTCCTCTGCTGAATATCCCGTAGTTTCAACGAGTCTATCATTGAAATATTTAAATAGACCATCCTGTATTATGATTATTCCAACGAGGGATTGTTCTGTAATTATTTTAAATGTTTCCATAGATTCATCTAGATTATATACCATGTTAACAATCTCCTAAAACAATTCAGGCAGTCTCTTTTTTTAATAAAGATGAAAATAAAAATAGCATAAATATAGCTAATAATATTATATTAGATTTTATTTATAAGAATATTTTTTTATGTTATATGATTGAGGATTAAGAAATTTTACAGAGAGCCTAATCTCAAAAAAATTTTAGATTAATTATTTAAGAATTCTTTAGACATTTAACAATAAACTTGTCAAGTACTTGCTCTATTGTTGGACTTTTTATTGATTCGATATCGTAATTGACTCGTACAATTGGTTTGTTACATTTTATTAATTTTTCAAGATTTATTGGACTACCATCGATAACAATTTCAGCTTCAGCCTTATTTAAAGTTTCTTCCATATCTTTAATCTGTTGTTCATTATAGCCCATTGCTGGAACGATTTGAGTTATGTGAGGAAATTCTTCGAAAACTAATTTCATTGCTCCAGTTAAATAAGGTCTAGGATCGATTATTTCTGCTCCGCTATTGATTGCTGCTACAAATCCTGCTCCAATAGACATATTGCCATGAGTCAATGTAGGACCGTCCTCAACGACAATTACTTTTTTACCGTTTAGATCAATATTATTCTCAACTGTTACAATTGAATTTGTAAAAATTTTAGTAGCATTTGGATTTAGAGCGTTTAAATTATCTTCTACAATCTTTACATCTTCAGCTTTCGCACTATTCATCTTATTAATGACAAACGCATCTGCATATCGAACGTTAACTTCTCCAGGATGATATAAAACTTCATGCCCTGGTCTTAAGGGATCTACCACAATAAATAACAGATCAGGGATGTAGAATGAAATTTCGTTGTTTCCACCATCAAAAATAATCACATCGGCTTCTTTTTCAGCTTCACGTATGATTTTTTCATAATTTACACCAGAATAAATAATTAAACCCTGTTCAATATAAGGTTCATATTCCTCGCGTTCTTCAATTGTACAGTCGTATTTATCTAAATCCTCATATTTTTCAAATCTCATGACATTTTGTTGAATTAAATCACCATAAGGCATTGGTTCGCGAATTGCCACAACCTTATATCCCTTGCTCTTCAAATATCTATATGTCGCTCTAGAAACTTGACTTTTTCCACATCCAGTTCTTACTGCACAAATAGCAACTACAGGTTTATTTGCTTTAAGTTGCGTAAATCTGCCTGAAATTAAGCGATAATTTGCTCCAGCTGCAAGTGCTCTCGATGCTTTATGCATCACTTCTTCATGAGATACATCAGAATAGGCAAAAACAACTTCATCAACTTGATATTTTTTTATCAAATCTTCTAATCTCTCTTCCGATACCATCGGAATTCCATTTGGGTATAATCTACCTGCTAGCTCAGCAGGGAATTTTCTTTGGGTTTCTTCTGTAGTACCTATGTTTTGTTCTCCCGCAATAGTAAATGCAACAACGTCATATTCTTCGTTATCCTTAAAAACTGTGTTAAATAAGTGAAAGTCAAAACCAAGAGCACCAATAATAATAACATTCTTTCTCTTCATAGATATAAACCATTCTCAAAGTATTCTTTCTTTTATCATATTAATTTAATTAGGGATTTGTAATAATAGTTTTTGATAAAATCATGGGAATATCAACCCATTACTAATGATTAAGTATTCAATCTCATTAGAAAAATTTATGATAATTGTTTAAATTAGAAATTTAATCGAATTTAAGCTTTAATTAATAACCTAAAGAATAATTAATTGAAATTTATTTTAAAACCTAAATCATAAAGTTCAATTATCAGGAGACCTAGCCTAAAAATTATTTCACCAATACGAAAATCTTGAAGATTATCTGTGAAGAAATCTGTAATTTACACTTTTTATCATTTATTTTTAGAAAAAAGTAAAGTTATTTATATAAATTTGTCCAATTTTTTAATGCCAATTTTTAACAAATTTGGAATAGGTGAAATTTAATTTTGAAAAAAAAAATAAAAATAATTTTATTATTAGCAATAGTCACATCAAGTCTAGTAATAATTTCCACTAGCGTCTTTTCATCATCAACTAAATCCTCTCGTAGAGGAATAATTGTTGAGGACAGAATGTATAGAGAATTAACTTTAATCGAATCTACCCCATTAAGAGGATGCAATGGACTCATTTTTGACAAAGATGGTGCTCTTTATGTATGTCAAACTAGTGCTAACACTATTTCTAAAATTAGCCTAAGGTGGGGGAGATCTCCTCTTGTAAAGAATTTTGTAGGTCCCTATCATGGTGTATATTGCCCTGATGATATTACTGTCGATGATAAAGGAAATTTCTATGCTACTAGTGCAATAACTGGAGAAGTATATAAGATTGATTCAAAAGGGATGAAAAAAGTAATAGCGCGTGGTTTAAGTGGTCCTAATGGAATCAGCTATGATGAAAAAACAGGACGCTTATTTATGACTGAATGTTTTTGGGGTAATCGTGTATGGGAATTAGACCCCAAAGGTGAACTTCCACCAACTTTAGTCACAGCTGATTTAGCGGTACCAGAAGGATTTGATATTAGGGATAATAAGCTCGTTGTCCCTGATTTTGGTACATGGAGGATTGTTGAGGTTGATATGGATACTGGTGTTGTTACAAATCTTACGACTACGGGTATAATCACACCTATAGCACTGAAGATTGGTCCTGATGGATATATTTATACAGTAGAATTAGCTACTGGTGCCGTTAAAAGAGTTAGTCCCGATGGTTTGAACATAGAAACAGTGGCAACATTACTTCCAGGGCTGGATAATCTTGCATTTGGGCCAGATGGTAATCTCTATGTTAGCAGTTATCACGATTGCACGATCTGGAAAGTTGATACCGATAGTGGTGAATATACTACGCTCTTCCCGATGGGAATAAACTCCGCAGCCAGTATTGTAGTGAAAGATGAAAATATTTACCTTTGCGATTCTATAATGATAAGAAGGATGGATGAAGAAGGTAATCTCTATAAGACATGGGCTAATGCTTGGTTATCAACTACTGGTTATCACCTACCTATAACTATGACAAATGGATTAGGAGATTATCTTTTTACGGCCGATTTTATAGATGGTATTGTGGTAAATGTCAATCCTAACATCGCTGAGGATTGGAGCTATGTTGCTTACTCTCTTTCAAGTCCCGCTGGTATGGAATTAGATGAGGAAAATCTAATGTTATATATAGCAGAGTATGGTGCAGGACAAGTTATAGGAATTAACCTTACATCTGGGGAAAAAATAGTTATAGCTGAAAATTTGGCTGGACCAGTGGATTTAGTCATTAAAGATGGAGTTATTTACGTGGCTGAAACACTTGCTGGGCGAATTACAAAGATCGATATAAAAAGTGGATTTAAAGAAGTTTTTCTTAGTGGATATACAGGAAAACCTAAGGGTCTTGCTTGGGATTATAGAGGGAATCTACTCATTGTTGATACGTCTATGAGAAAACTTATTAAAGTAAATATGGAGAATTTATGCATTAGCATAATTGCATCAAATCTTCCACTTGAACATACAACATATTACCATCATCCATTAATTTGGGATGCAACTTCGGCTATAACGGTTAATGAAGATGGTGATATATATATGATAGGTTCTGATGGTAGTGCGTTTAAATTTGAATATAGAGGGAAATATTGTAAATGAAGATCATACTGATAAATACAGATATTTTACAAATAATAAATTATAATTACAAATTCTAATTTTTTTTATCTTTTATTATCTTATTCTTTACATTTATTTTTTTATGAAATTCGTACCGAGTTCATTTTTAAGTTCTCTGATCATGCTACGGGATTTTTTCTTTATTGAAAAGAAAGTCTATTTTAAGTATTTCTGGTTTTTAAAATAGTACAATTTCATATTATACCTAAATATAATGTTTTTCAGTTTAATTTTCTAATAACCATAATATTTGCAAATATAGTTGAATCGGTAATCATTATGGTTATTGGGATGAAGAAAAGACCCATGGAAGGGGTATTATTTCTTTAAAATATGCTGGGATCCTTAATGGCTTATGAGAACTTGGTAAAAATACCCTTCTTATAAATAATAAGTATGGAAATATGATATGGATAGGTGCAGATCTGACCTCTCTTGTATTAAATGTAGATCAAATAACATCTTATCAGGGGTGTATTCCAACATTTTCACTTTGCCTTGATGAGCATACTCAAAATGTCTTAGACGGAATAACTATTGATCAAATACGATGCAGAGAAATCTTAATTTCGGTTTCTACTTGCAGGGTGTGGATATTATTCTATAATATTTGTAGAAAAATCTGTCCTAATCATCAAGGGATAAAAGACTTAAACAAATAAAGAATATTCTCTTCTATTGTATTTACTGAGTTAAATTTGAAACATTTAAAATACTCTTCCTTAATCTTTCCAAACTAAAGGGTTTTTCTAAAGAACTTACAGCCCCAATTGAAAGGATTTCCTTTTCAACACTTTTATCTGCGCATTTAAAAATAATTTTAGAGTGATTACTTATATTTAAGATCTCTTTTGTGACCTCAACACCCTTTATCTTTGGCATCCGATGATCCATCAGAATTATATCAGGTTTTCTTTGAAATAATTTATACAGTTCTACTGCTTTTTCTCCATTAAAAGCTATTCCCACCACCTCAAAACCAATATGTTCTATCATTTTTTGATACAAAAATAGAAGATCTGTATCATCATTAACTATTAGAATTGAAATGGTAATCAAGAATCGCCTTTTTGTATTAATAAAATAACATTGGTTCCCTTAGAATAGTCCCCTTCAACTTTATCTTCAATCCAGATTTTCCCGTCATAATTATCAATAATTTTTTTGACTAAAGATAAGCCCAATCCCATTCCATATGTAGTTTTAGAATCAGGATCTGCACGAGTTAACACATTTTCCTTACGTTCATCCTCAATCCCAATGCCATTGTCAATAAACTCTAGTCTATAATAAGGAATTTTATTCTGTACTACCTCTGAGGCTTTAATTATAATTTCTACAATGCTATTATTATTATGTCTAACTGAGTTAATCAAAATATTTTCAAATACATCTTGAATGAGATCATTTCCAAGTATCAAAATCTTCTTATTAAATGTATCACATTTAATTTGAATGTTCCTATCTTGAAATAAATTCTTTAAAAATTTTATAGATCGATGTAAAACGTCAAAAACATCAACTTTCCTGAGAGAATTTTCATGCTCTTCCAATTGAGATAATTTACGAACATTAGAAACTAATTTTGTACCTCTATTAATCTGTCTATATATAATATCGATGAGTTCTTGAATAGAATTATTTTTTCTACTGTCTTCTAAGTCTATATCGATTAATTGGATAGAGGAATAAAGACTCTGGAGAGTATTATTTATATCGTGGATAAAGAGATCTTTATAAAATTCTGCCTGATTATATGCTCGAAGATATTTTTCCTTAGATTCTTTTAATTTCTGCTCACCTTCGATCTTTTCTGTAATATCAATATGAATTCCAAAACCTGCTGGGCGACCTTCATAAATTATTGATTTCGAGAAAGATTCACGCCATCCAATTTTTCCATCTTTCTTTAATATTCTATATTTATAGTTAAATACATCATCACATTCACCCCTTTGTACTTGAAATGCTTGTCGCATTACAAGGTCACGATCATCAGGATGTATAAATTTTATTGATTCTCCAGGACCCCAATTTTTAATCTCTTCTTCGGACACTCCAAAAGTTTCAGCAACTTTTTTATTAAAATATTTAAATACACCATCTTGTAGTATAGTTATCCCTAATAATGAATGATCTGCAAGATATCTAAATTTTTCTTCAGATTCTTTTAATTGTTGTTCGGCAATTTTCCTTTCTGTTACATCACGGACAAGACCATAAAATCCAATTTTTTTGCCTTCAGAATCATATAATAAATCCAATATTCCCTCAAAATAAATAAGTTTATTCTTAATTGTCCTTACTTTAACTAATCCTGATGGTGGGCGAGGAATTCCTGTTTTATAAACCTGTCTGAATATATCAGATAAAATTTCTCTTGACTTTTTATCATAAAATGTTTGATTATCCTTTCCTATCAATTCTTCTTTTGAAAATCCTAACATTTTACAAAATTCAGCATTAGCATAAAGTAATTTTCCAGGAAGATCAGTTTCAAAGTATCCTTCCAGCATATTTTCAAGAATATTTCGATATTTTTCTTCTGATTCTTTTAATTCTTTTTCTGCATTGATTTTATCGGATATGTCATTGATTGTTACTAAATCCGCTGGATATCCTTCATAGTTTATAGTTTTAGAGAAAATTTCAACCCATCTTATTTTCCCATCTTTTCGTATTATTCTGAATTTATATTGATTGAGAACATCGGGGTTTCCTACTTGCTTTTTACGTGCTTGTTCCATTACAAAAGCCCGATCCTCAGTATGTATAAATTTTGAAAATTCATTTGGTGCCCAACTTTTTATTTCCTCTGCAGAATAACCATTAATTTCAATAAATTTCTCATTAAAATATCTAAACACACCATCCTGCAGGATCGCTATACCCATTAACGATTTTTCTGTAATGTATTTAAATCTTTCAATAGATTTATTTAATTTAATATTCATATCCCCCATAATCTAATTCACTTTAATATATTAGAAAGTTTTACCTCTAGATTTAAAACAGATAAAGTAAATAGATAAGGAAAAATCAATTATGATTAATATAGAAAAAATGCTTTTTAATAATATGTATTTATTAAAAGGGAAGGTATTTTCAAGAATTTTATAGAACTCATGAAAAAACTTTTCAGCTTTGAGTTTAATAAAAAATTATTCAAATTTTCTTCTTAGAGATTTGGAGAACAGGAATTTTGTCATATCATATTTTTATAGTATTTTCAACAAGAAAACCAATTTTAAGCTCATATGAGAACATTATGATGATTTGGGATGATTTATTGTAGTTGAAAACTTAATATTATTTTTTAACTTGTAATATTTGTAGAAAAATCTGTCCTAATCATCAAGGGATAAAAAATATAAACAAATAAAGAATATTCTCTTTTATTATATTTACTGAATTAAATTTGTGGCATTTAAAATACTCATCCTTAATCTTTCCAAACTAAAGGGTTTTTCTAAAAAACTTACAGCCCCAATTGAAAGGGCTTCCTTTTCAACACTTTTATCAGCACTCGTAAAAATAATTCTAGTATAATTACATATGCTTAAGATCTCTTTTGTGGCTTCAACACCATTTTTCTTTGGCATCCGATGATCCATCAAAATTATATCAGGTTTTCTTTGAAGCGATTTATACAGTTCTACTGCTTTTTCACCATTATGAGCTATTCCTACTACCTCAAAACCAATATGTTCTATCATTTTTTGATACAGAAATAGAATGTCTGTATCATCATCAACTATTAGAATTGAAATAGTTATTAAGAACCACCTTTTTGTATTAATAAAATGACATTAGTTCCTTTAGAATAGTCACCTTCAACTTTATCTTCAATCCAGATTTTTCCACCATAATTCTCAATAATTTTTTTAACTAATGTTAAGCCTAATCCCATTCCATACGTAGTTTTTGAATCGGAATATACCCGAGATAAAACACTTTCCTTACGCTCATCCTCAATCCCGATGCCATTGTCAATAAATTCAAGTTTATAGAAGGTCGTACCATCCTGTTCTACTTGTGAAGTTTTTATTATTATTTCTACAATATCATTATTATTATGCCTAACTGAGTTGATAAGAATATTTTCGAATACATCTTGAAGTAACTCATTACCTCTTACTAAGATCTTCTCGTTAATTATATCAATATTAATTTGAATTTTCCTCTCTTGAAATGAATTCTTTAAAAACTCTATGGATCGATTTAAAAAATCAAATAGTTCAACTTCCTCAATGGAGATTTCATGCTCTTCCAATTGAGATAATTTGCGAACATTAGAAACTAATTTTGTACCTCTATTAATCTGTCTATATACAATATCGATGAGTTCTTTAATATTATTATTTTTTCTACTGTCTTCTAAGTCCATATCGATTAATTGGATAGAGGAATAAAGACTCTGGAGAGTATTATTTATATCGTGGATAAAGAGATCTTTATAAAATTCTGCCTGATTATATGCTCGAAGATATTTCTCCTTTGAGTCTTTTAACTTTCTTTCAGCTAGTTTTAAGCGAGTAATATCGTTTATAATAGTAAGAACAAAAGGCTTTTTATTAAGCTCAATTTTAACAAATGAAAATAGACCAAATTTACTTTCTCCTGTTCCTGTAGGTGATATAATTTCGGATTCGAAATTAAGAATCATTCCTTTATTCTCTAAAGTTTTCAATGCAGTTTCTCTCCAACTTTGATCAGAACCCCATCCGCCTAATTCTAATATTGTTTTACCCTTAAAATCGTTCTCAGAAATATCTAAAATATCTAAAAAGGCTTTGTTTGCTTCAATCACTATACCTTCTTTAAAAGTAGTTATACACATTGCTAATGCATTAGAATTAAATGCCTTAGAAAATTTTTCTTCTGATTCCTTAAGTTGCTGTTCTGCTTTAACTTTTTCAGTAATGTTATAAGTCATTGCTAAAATGGCTGGACGACCTTCATAATTTACTGTTTTCGTGAAGATTTCAATCCATGCTATCTCTCCGTTCTTTCTTATTGTTCTATATTTATATTGATCGATAACATCTGGATCAGCTAATTGCCTTTTACGTGCTTGTTCCGCGACGAATTCCCGATCTTCAGGATGGATAGTATTAAGAAAATCATTAGGAGCCCAACTTTCAATCTCTTCTTTTGAATACCCAGAAGTTTCAGATACTCTCTTATTAAAATATTTTAATTTACCATCCTGTATTATTATTATCCCAAAGAGAGACTGTTCAGAAATGATCTTAAAGTTTTCAATTAATCGATTTAAGTCATCATTTGAATCATTTATCATCTGAGAAGCCTCAACAGTCTACTGTTTTACTTTGTATTTACTTTTGATGTGGTAACTAAATTAAAGCAAAATTAACTGAATTAAATATAGAAGAATATATTTTTAAGAATATCGTTTTATTTTATAATTTCAAAAGAATAAGGAATCTTATAGAATCATAATAATTGACAAATTTTAAGATTTTAAAGTCAAAAAAATACATGAATATAATAATTAATAATTATGGTTTCAATAATTTCTTAATCACGATTAGATCATTGAATAGTAATATCTGTAATAATTTTCTCATTAAAGGTGGTATAAATAGTAAGAAACTTGGTAAGATCAAATAAATCCTTTATTTTAAGATTTAGCATGTTATACCTCTTCATATTATCAAATTACTGTTGATAAAATAAATAGAATTTCTATAAGCTAATTTATCTGAAGTTATTGTGTTAGATTCATGGCTTTTAGAATATTATTTTTCAGGTTTTCCATGCTAAATGGTTTCTCTTTGAAGCTTATGGCTCCAACTGAAAGGGCTTCCTTTTCAACACTTTTATCCGCACTCGCAAAAATAATTTTGGAGTTATTGTTTATACTTAAAATCTCTTTTGTAGCCTCAAGACCATTTTTCTTTGGCATCCGATGATCCATCAGAATTATATCAGGTTTTCTTTGAAATGATTTAAATAGTTGTACAGCTTCTTCTCCATTAAGAGCTATTCCCATTACCTCAAACCCAATACGTTCTATCATTTTTTGATACAAAAATAAAATATCTGTATCATCATCAACTATTAGAATTGAAATATTTATCAATAACCACCTTTTTGTACTAATAAAATGACATTAGTTCCCTTAGAATAGTCACCTTTAACTTTATCTTCAATCCAGATTTTTCCACCATAAGTCTCGATAATTTTTTTGACTAAAGATAAACCCAATCCCATCCCATATGTAGTTTTAGAATTTGGATCTCCACGAGTTAATACACTTTCCTTTCGCTCATCCTCAATCCCGATGCCATTGTCAATAAATTCAAGTTTACAGTAGGTCGTACCATCCTGATCTACTTGTGAAGTTCTTATTATTATTTCTACAACATCATTTTTATTATGCCTAACTGAGTTGATTAGAATATTCTCGAATACATCTTGAAGCAAATCATTACCAAGTAATAAGGACTTCTTATTAATTGTATCACATTTTATTTTAATTTTCCTATCTTGAAATGAATTCTTTAAAAATTCTATAGATCGCTTTAAAACCTTAAAGACATTAACTTCCTCAATGGAAATCTTATGATCTTCCAATTGAGATAATTTACGAACATTAGAAATTAACTTTATCCCTCTTTTGATCTGCCTATCCATAATATCTATGAGTTCTCTAGTATCATTATTTTCTCTAATCCCATCAAGGCCCATATCGATTAATTGGATAGAGGAATATAGACTTTGGAGAGTATTATTTATATCATGGATAAAAAGGTCTTTATAAAATTCTGCCTGATTATATGCTCGAAGATATTTTTCCTTGGATTCTTTTAGCTTCTTTTCAGCTTCGATCTTTTCTGTAATATCAATATGAATTCCAAAAGCTGCTGGGTGACCTTCATAAATTATTGATTTCGAGAAAGTTTCACGCCATCCAATTTTTCCATCCTTCTTTACTATTCTATATTTATAGTTCAATACATCATCAAATTCACCGTTTTGTACTTTAATTGCTTGTCGCCTTACAATATCGCGATCATCAGGATGTATAAGTTTTAATGATTCTCCAGGACCCCAATTTTTAATCTCTTCTTCTGACACTCCAAAAGTTTCAGCAACTTTTTTATTATAATATTTTAATACTCCATCTTGTAGGATAGTTATCCCCAATAATGAATGATCTGCGATATATCTAAATTTTTCTTCTGATTCTTTTAATTGCTGCTCAGCTAATTTCCTGGGAGTTATGTTATTTAGAATACTAAGAAGAAAGGGTTTCTCATTAAGGATGATTTTAATATAAGAGACTAATCCATATTTAGGTTCTCCTGTTCTTGGTATATCTTTGGTTTCTATATTAAATAGACTTCCATGTTTATCAATAATTCTTAAAAATCTTTTCCGCACTTTTTCATTGACCCATAAGCCTAGCTCATCAGTCGTTTTACCAATAACTTCTTCTCTAGAACGACCTAAAAACTTTAAAAAAGCATCATTTACTTCAATGAATTTACCATCTTCAAAGGATGATATACTCATAGATAAAATATTTGAATTGAATGCTTTAGAAAATTTTTCCTCTGAATCTCTTAATTGCCTTTCAGCTTTTATTTTATCAGTAATGTCAATGACCATTGCTAAATCTGCTGGACGTCCTTCATAATTTATAGTTTTCGAGAGAATTTCAAGCCATCTGATCTCCCCATCTTTCCTTATTATTCGGTGTGAGTATTGATTGACAACATTAGGATCATCTGTTTGTTTCTTACGTGCTTGTGTCATTACAAATTCTCGATCTTCAGGATAAATTGTTTTAGCAAATTCATTAGGAGCCCAGCTTTTAATATCTTCTGCAGAGTAGCCACTAATTTCATTAACTCTGTTATTGAAATATTTATATATGCCATCTTGTATCATAGTTATCCCTAATACTGAATTATCTGCGATATTTCTGAATTTTTCTTCAGATTCTTTCAATTTTTGCTCAGCAATTTTCCTTTGTGTGATATCACGAACAACACCATAAAATCCGGCCTTATTACCTTCAGAATCGTATAATAAATCAACTGTACCTTCTAAATAAATAAGCTTCTTCTTAAGTGTCATCAATTTAACTAATCCTGAGGGAGGACGAGGAGTTCTTGTTTTATATACTTGGGAGAATATATTGTACAAAATATCTCGTGAATGTTTATCATAAAATGTTTGATTATCCTTTCCTATCAATTCTTCTTTTGAATATCCTAAAATTTTACAAAATGCAGTATTCACATAAAGCAATTTACCGTCAAGATCTGTTTCATAATATCCATCCATCATATTCTCGAGAATGTTTAGATATTTTTCTTCAGAAGATTTTATTTTTTGCTCACCTTTTACCTTATAGCTAATATCATTAATTATTACTAAATATGAGAGACATACTTCATAACTTATCATTTTTGAGAAAATATCAAGTCATCTAATACCTTCATCTTTCTGTACTATACTAAATATTCTGATTAACAATATCTGAATCAACCGATTTTTTTCTGTACGCTTGTTCCGCTATAAGATCTTATCTTTAGGAAAAATAAATCTTAATCATTTATGAGGAGCCCAACTTTTCATTTCCTCTAGCGTACAACCAAAAATTTCAGCTATTAATTCATCAAAATACTTAAATATACCATCCTGGATTATAATTGTACCGATGAGGGATTTTTCTGAAAATAACCTAAATTTTTCAATAGACTCATTGAATTCACATTTTATATCCCCAATCATCAAAAACATCTTAAAGTAATAGAACTCTCTTTCTATAGATTTAATAGAATTATTAGTAACTAAATATAGTAAAATTCCCTGTGATAAAATATAGTCATTTTTATTTTTAATAATATCTATTTGCTTATATGAATTAGAATTTCGGAGAATTTTCTAAATTTGTTATCATAAAGATTTTTTAATTTTGAAGAATATATTAATGTGTAAAAATTCTTATATAAGAATATTTAGATTTAATTATATGATGTTCTCTCATTTTTGACAACTTTATCAGAAAGAACAGCAATAATAAACTCATCAATGATTATTATCATAATTCAATTATGCTATAAATTAAGTGATTTGGCAAACTTAAGTATAAATATATTAAATCTAATAATTAACTTATTTGATAACTCATTTGTTGATACTATTAAATGATATCATTTTATAACAATGAAATTTAATTATTTTACTATTTCACATTAAAAATTTTCCTCATGATTCAAAAATAGGAGAATTATCATTAGATTATAAAAAGATAAAAAATTATTAATTAAAGATTGCTCATTATTCTTCGAAGTCCACCCTGGATAATTAACAATTGTATGTTTCTTGCTCCACCAATAAATTCTTCAGTTTTACTTACATCCATTAATTCATTTAATGGAGTATTATCTGTGATAGAAATACCCCCCATTTGTTGTTGGACTTCGTAGCAAGTTTCATGTGAGAGTTTTGATACAAAATACTTTCCTTGAGAAGATACACCAGCAACCCATTTTTCTGCTTCTTTTGAAGGTTTCTCAGCAAATAATATTTTCTCATCATAAATTGTTGCTGCTTGTAAAGCTAATGAAGCAGCAGCAGTATTTTTTGCCAATAGGTCAGCAAATCCAAATCCTACTCCTTGGTGTTGTATAATGGGTTTCCCAAATTGTTTTCGGAGATTAGTATAAATTAAACCATAAATTAATGCTGACCAACATCTACCAAGAGCACTTCCCATTAATCCAAGACGCTCTGGTACTAAACCACCAAAAAGATTATGATATCCTTTTCCATTATCACCTAAAATATATTCCATCGGCACCTTCACATTATCTAATATAGTATGAGCAATATGAACACGAGGAACAGAATTAATTTTTAATCTTTTTGTTTCTACACCTCCAAAATCTCTAGAGACCATCCCTTGGACCATAGTATCTCTGGGATTTTTAGTATCATAAACACCATAACTAACAAAGTATTTTGATTTAGGACCATTAGTGGTAAAAACTTTTTCACCATTAAAGATAATTCCATCATCCGTTTTAGTGCAAGTTGTATTTAAATTCACAGCATCTGATCCTCTATCAGGTTCAGTTATACAAATACTCCCTATTGCTTTCCCTGTCATAAGTTCTTCTTGTACCTTAAAAATCTCTTCTGTTTTCCCATAGTGAAAGGTGGGATTCCCACAAAGATTTCCACTTGCTATTCGAGCGAATTCTAATTGAGGATCACATAGAGACATTATTGCAGCTAAGAGTACTTCCTTCTTTATCCCAAAGGGTGTGAAATCCTTATATTGATTTATACGCTGTATATATCCATACTTACCTAGTTTTGGTATTAAACTATAAACATCTTGACTTTTATCAATTTTAGGATGAAGTTCTAAACAAAAATTCTCTAACTCTTCGCAAAACTGAATATCTTCATCTTTTAGCATTGGATAAATATTACTGTTAAAAATTTTGAAGACATTTTCTAAAGTCATCTTTTCTAATATACTGTCCTTAATAATTTTTTCTTGCATTTCAAATCACGTTAAGGAAGAAATGATTTAAATTTATAATTTAGAATACTTGTTTACAATTAAATTTTAAATATAAGTGAAAATAAAAAAATAAAAAACAAATTTGGATTTGTGTCGTTTTTTGACAATTAAAAGATTTTCGGATTATTTTTGAATGGCATGAGAAATAATTTTAAATTTATTTGCTTATAATCTCGATTATTTTTCCGTCTCTCATTTTTAGCATTCTTTCCGCAAGAGCACCGATCATAGGATCATGAGTAACCATTAAAATAGATTGATTAAGCTCCTTATTGAGTTCTCGAAGTAAATTAACAATTTCCATACCCATTTTCGTATCAAGTTCGCCTGTTGGCTCGTCAGCTATTAAAATAGAAGGCTCATTACATAATGCGCGTGCGATTGCAACTCTCTGCTGTTCTCCTCCTGAAAGTTCTGAAGGCAGATGATCCTTTTTATTACTTAATCCTACAAGATCTAGAAATTTATTAACATTTTCTTCTATTTTTTGTTTAGGTCTCCCTGCAAATACCATTGGAAGTTCTACATTTTCATAAGCAGAAAGTACAGGTACTAAATTATAGAATTGAAAAATAAATCCTATCTCTTTAAGTCTTAATTCTGTGCGTTTTTCATCTTCCATATGAGCGATATTCGTCCCATTTATAAATACGGCACCACTCGAAGGATTATCAAGAGCACCAATCATATTTAAAAGTGTTGTTTTTCCAGACCCAGAGGGACCCATAACAGATATAAATTCACCTTTTTTAATACTAATACTTACCCCATTTAATGCTCTTATTTCAATACCTTCTGTAATATTATATATTTTAGTTAAATCAAATGTTTGGATAATTGCATCTGGTTTCAAATCATAATTTCTTGTTTCTTGAATTACTGAAACAGTTTCTTTACTTTTTTTTGATTTTTTCATTTTTTAAACCTCTATTGTATTATTTGTAAATATCTTCAATTGATTTTCCACCAACTTTTTCTCCTGTAAATTGACCATCAGTAAGAGTGATAATCCGATCTGCTACTTCTGCTATCCTTATATTATGTGTAACCATTAAAATCGACTCACCAGCGTTCTTTAAATCAAGGAAGATTTTCATGATATTTGTAGTTGTTTCAGTATCTAATTCACCAGTAGGTTCATCAGCAAGAATGATTAGAGGATCGTTAACCAGAGCTCTAGCTATTGTAACTCTCTGTTGTTCTCCACCAGACATTTGTGTTGGTAAATGTTCCATTCGTTTCTCAAGACCAATTCTTGTTAAAAGATTTTTAACCTTTTCTTTTCTTAATTTAGGATCTTTCTTGTCAATTACCATTGGAAGCTCAACATTCTCATAAGCAGTTAGGATTGGAAAAAGATTATAGAATTGGAATATTAATCCAATCTTTCTTAATCTCATTTTTTTGTGTTGCTTATTTGTCATTTCTGTGATATCAAGGCCCATTCCTTTAGCGTCCACATTATAAATGATCTTACCAGAATCTGGGAAATCGAGAGCACCTAAACAATTTATTAAAGTTGTTTTCCCTGAACCTGATGGTCCTACAACAGCAAGAAACTCACCTTTTCTAATTTTAAGGTTAACCTTTTTAAGTGCTGTTATTACGGAATTTCCTACAGTATAAGTTTTAACAAGATCATGTACCTCAAGAACTATATTAGGATCAATACTTACTGCTTTTGCTGTAGATCTTTGTTCCTTATTCATTCTTACTTTTTTCTTTTTAATTGATATTTTTAACACCTCTTTTCAATTTAATTTAAATTACCTCGTTCTGACTGCATCTATTATATTCAAATTTGCGGCCCATTTTGCAGGATATCGTGAACTTAGAATTACTGTAACTAATACTACCAAAACTAAAATAAATAACGTTAACCATGGAACTGTATAAGTTACAGTAAGGAATCCCCCTCCAGGTATTGAACTCACCATAAATGACCCAAGAGTTAGACCTGCAGTAATACCACCAAATAAACCTAAGATTGCTAGAATTAATGATTCTCCCGATATTGAACGTATAACAGCTTTTCTACTTAATCCTATAGATCTAAGCATGCCGATTTCTCTCCTACGTGCCATAGTTGTAAGAAGACTATGAAGTGTTAATCCTATCATTGCAATAATTATACATAAGAATAATAAACCATTGGTTATGAAAACGATTAAATTTAATAAAGTGTTGAAAGTGGATTTTATAAAAGATCTTGTGAAGGAGAATATTATAAGATATCCACTATCGTGTATAAATTGTGCTGCCTCTTCTAATACCACCTCATCTTTTACACCATCCTCTATCCAAACAAACCAATCATATACACTAGTTCTCATATACAGTGTTAAGCTCTTAACGTCAATAATTGACCAGTTTGCTGAAAGGGGGAGACTCAGTTGAAGCATATAATTACAAATTGTATTGTTTGAAGGGTGTTCACAGTGAACTAAGACTGATGTTACATTGTCATCAAAATAATTCGATCCCTTATAATCTTCATATATAATATTTCTCGCTTTTTCATAATTTACATAAATCGAACCATTAGTTCCAATAACATCGAAGGCTGTTTCATAACTAGCATCCCAATTATAGCGTTCTGCATTATATAAAGTAGGAGCCTCTATTATTCCAACAATTTCAAATGATGGCCAAGTCCATGGTGAATATGGATCATATATAGCATCTTGTGAAAATATATTAATATTATCACCGATTTTTGCCGAAGGATGATATTTTATAAAGGTTTCATCGACCACACATATATTTTCGTCTTTATTAAGTAATTCTTCCATTGTAGATCCTTCATATCCTAATTGTTGTTCTATAAGACTATTATTTCCAAAATACGAATCAGATTTTAGTCGTCCGCTTGAATTTGTATGAATACCAACAACTGAAGTCTTTGAATCAACTACTGAACCATTAAATGTAGCTGTAAAATAATCCATTCTTGTTGTATAGTAATCAATTCCATTAATGCTGTTCATGATCGTTTCTACAGTTGAAAAGTTAAACCAACTTGGTAAAAAATTATCTACCTCAGGAATACCAGTATTCTCTTTTTGCCTGAAAACAAGGTCAGTTCCTCCACCAGGCAAGTTTTTTGATGCGATTTCTTCATAAACATCCCAAGATATATACATATTATAAGTCTTTCCTTCACTCATACCAAAAAGATCTAGACTTACAAATCCTTGAATACTTCTGACAATAGCAACAACACTCATATTTACTACTAAACTAACTTCATTTGCATTATAATCATCCATATAGAGGAATGCTGTGAAATTTGCATAATCTAGACCAAGTGAGAAATTAATAGGTAAGTGATCTCCTACTTTAACGTTATATTCTTTAGCAAATTGTTCATCAATTATAATATTATTGTTCTCTTCAATTTCATCCATCATTTCATCAAGAGTCATTTTCTCGGGGGAAACTATAATTGATTTAGTCAGATGTTCCCTAACTTTCGTAGTATCTAGGACATTTATAGTTATTGTTTTATTCCAATCGTCATCAAGCATGCTATGTCCAACCAGTTCAGTTTCCATTTGAATTTGTGCATTTTGAAAAGTAGTCCCCATTGCATCATCAACTCCAGATTGATTTATTATTCCATCTTCAAAACTTTTAGGAGTCCCATAAGTAAAAATTCGAATGTCACCACCCATAAAATCATTAATAGTGGTATTTATACCCGATCTCATCGAATCCATCATAACACTTATACCAATTAAAAAACTTGTTGTTAAAGTGATTAATGTAAAAGTTAAAGCAGTTCTCCTTCGATGTCTCAGTATATTCTTTTCAGTTAATAATCGTGTTTTTTGAAGGTAGGGAGAAAAGAAAAATGTAAACATTCTATTAAGTGGTTTAATACAGAGTACCATTATCCATATCATTCCAAATAAGATAAACATAGGACCAAACATACCAGTAACCATACTTCCCCCACCAGGAGTTTCTGTATTAGATTGAACTTCAAATGTAGATTCAGAGCCAAAATCCATAAGCAGAATACCAAAGTAAATGAGTAATCCTCCTAAAATAAGAAATACAATTCTTTTCAAATAATGCCTTTTCTCTCTTTTAGACTTTTCTTCAATAGGATTTAAGCATTCTATAATAGGTTTACGACTTGCTTTCCAGCTAGGATAAAGCGAAGCAAGAACACAGGATATAAAGCCTACTATAAAGGTAATTATAAGAGTTGATGGATATAAGATAATTTCAAAATTTGAAATTGTTACTCCTTCAAATTGAGATGTAATCTCTGTTAAACTTTGGAATGTAACTGACATTATTACGTAAGATATCAAAAAAGAAAACATTGTCCCTATTGATGTTCCAATTATCCCCATAACAATACCTTGGGTTAAGAACATCTTAAAGGTTTCAGATTTTGAGGCTCCAATTGCCTGAAACATCCCTGTTTCATATTCCTGTTCTTTTTTAATAATATTGAAGATATTCATCATTAAAATTATTGATAGGATCAATGCTATTATCCCAAATAAACTAAACATCGTACGCATGATACTCATTGAAGTGTCAATCTGTTCAATACTATCTGATTTCAAGTCGTTTACAACCCAATCTTTTTCATCATCGAGATCTGTTAATTGAGTTTGAATATTTTCTGCCACAGAAGAAATTCTATATATATTGTCAACACCCACCACACCTAATGTATATTCACCAGTGTGATTTTCTGTACCATCAACAAGTTCATGTGTATTATTAATATTAGCAAATATTCCAGGGCCTAGACCTAGCCCCATCATTGAGCTTGTTGATGTACCTTCTGGATCGAAATCACGGGCTTCACTAGTATCACGTATAATAGCTACAACAGTGTATTCGATCCATGTCCCTGTATTTCTGGGATCATATCCCTGTCCCAGTTCATCCCCTTCATTTGGATAGATCCAAATGCTTTTATTTACAGTAAAATTTCCACCTAATTGAATTTTTAATGATTCTGAAATAACCACTACTTTATCTCCAGTTATTTCATGTGTGTAATCAAGAAGTTCTTCGATTGTTTCACCGTTACTGATGGAATCTATGATATATGGTGTTCCACCCAATTTCTGTTCATCTCTATTTTGAGGGTTGATACCATAAATTCCCGTGGATATACCATTATCAGCTTGAGTTCCATTATCAATAGAACTAACGTATATATTATAACCTGAAATCCTATAAGCTACTGATTCAACATGTTCTACATTTCTGATTTCAAGGTCAATTTCATCAGGATCAAACCAACTATCAGTACTATTAGTTGTTCTGATTAAAATGTCTGCTGTACCCAATTGTTCATCAAAAGTATTTAACATCATTTGATGAAATGAATCTGAGACAATCAGAACACCTCCAAATAATGCTACACTGATCACAAGTGTAATTGTAGTTAGAATATATCGTAATTTACGTCTTTTCATATTACGCAATGCTATTTTGAGTATTACGCCCATTTTCTTTTTTTCTCTTTTTTTTTTGTTATATTTTTTTTTGTATTAACAAGGATATAACTCTCATCCTTTATTTTTGTATATTTAATATATTCAATTTAAATAATCATTGATTAGAATTTTAGATTATTAAATCAAACAGTTTATTAGTAAAAATAAGAATTAATAATATTTAAATATGTCGTGATTTGACATGTCAGATTTTAGGTATATTTAATTCAATCTTTAATATTAGTCTTTAAAATTTTCTGAGTTCTGAATTACAAATTTAAGATTCTTATTATCATTTTGATTTGAGTCTTTCTAATTCTTCTTCCATCCCAGCTTTACTGTTTTTAACGATTTCTGAAATAAAACTTAATACTTTAATCCGTTTATTGAGAATTTCAATTTTTTCCTCATGAGATTTATCAGAAAGGATCTGGTAAGGTAGGGATTGGGTAAGAAAGTCTTTTAGAAGAATAGAATTGTCATCGACATCCAAAACAGTTGTAATCATACTTAGTAATGATAAATTCATTTCTTGCTGTTTTTCTACTAACATTTTTAAAACTTCTCTGCCTTTCTTCGTAAGGGAATATTCTTTGCTTTCTCTCTGCCCTGTTTTCTTTATGTCATACTCAATTAATCCTTTAGTAGAAAGATTGGAAAGATAGGGATATATTGTTGAATTGGATGGACGCCACTCACCAAAAGTGTCTTCAGATATTTTTTTCATTAGTTTATAACCATTAGCTGATTCTTTTTCAAGAGCTAATAAAATAAGTAAACTAATGAAACCACTCTTCATTGAATGTTCAATAACCTCAACAAATTTTTCATTATTCATTACTATTTAGGATAAAATTGTATAGGATTTTAATATATGTCAAGATTTTACATGTCTAAAAAAGAAATATTTTTCAAATATTTAAATTTTATGAACCACCATTAATTCTTTGCATACTTTTTAAAATCTTCTTTTAGTAATAATAGAATGATTGGACTATAATTATAATTAATTTTTTCATTGGAAAAGAATATAATCTAAGATCTCTTCATCTATTTTTGATTTATAATATTAAAACTGACTAAATTAAAGAGAAATTGTTTTTAAATTCTATATTTTCTCTATTATTCTATAAGTCAAGTTTTTCTATATTAATATAAAATATTAATTTAAAAAAAAATTAAAAAAAAGTTTACTATTTGAAGTCTTCTTTCAAATTATTTATTATATTCATTAAAACGTTTTTCAAGATTAGGATCTTGAATAGTTTCCATAATATATTTTGCATATTCTTCACCTGTAGAACCAGTATCTCTCCCCGTCATTTTCAATTTTCTTTCATAAGTAGCACATATATCCAAAGCCATTTCGAGTTTTTTAGCTTTTTCAACAAATCCGATATGATTAATTAGCAATGCTGCTGCTTTTATGATACTCGAAGGATCCGCATATTTAGTACGTCCTGTTTCAACCATTCTAGGAGCAGTACCATGAATTGCTTCAAACATTGAATAACGTTTACCAATGTTAGCACTTCCCGCAGTACCAACACCCCCTTGAATTTGAGCAGCTTCATCAGTTATAATATCCCCATACAGATTTGGAGCAACAAAAACCTTGAAATCCTTTTGACGTGCTGGATCAACTAATTTTGCAGTGGCAATATCAATATACCAATCATCCCATTTCACTTGTGGATATTCTTTAGCGATTTCTTCGGCCATAGCAAGGAATCTACCATCAGTCGCTTTTACAACATTTGCTTTAGTTACCACTGAAACCCGATTTATATTATTTTTCGCTGCATAATCGAAGGCCAGACGAATAATTCTATCAGCTCCCTGTTTAGTTATAACCTTAAAATCTATTGATAGATCCTCTGAAATATTAATTCCTTTAGAACCTAATACATACGCACCTTCTGTATTTTCTCTAAAGAACATCCAATTTATTCCTAATTCTGGAACTTTAACTGGTCGAACATTTGCAAATAGATCCAGTTCTCTTCTCATTGTAACATTAGCACTTTCGATATTTGGCCATTGATCACCCTTTCGAGGAGTTAATGTAGGACCTTTTAATATAACATGGCATTTCTTTAATTGTTCAAGAACATCATCTGGTATAGCCTTCATATGTTTAGCTCTATTTTCAATTGTTAATCCAACAATATTTCTAATCTCAACACTTCCATTTTCAATTTCTTCTTTTAAAACAAATTCCATGATTGCCTGTGCATGTCTTGTAATTTCCGGACCAATACCATCTCCACCAGCTACACCAATTATTATTGGTTTTAATTTGGAATAATCAATCCAATCTTCTGCTTGTTTCATTTGCTCTACTCGTTCAAGTTGCTCTTTTACAAGTTTTTCGAAGTGTTCTTTTGCCTTATCAACCATTTCTCCCATTGTATAAAACCTCTATTTTCTGTTTTTTTTTTATTTTTTATTTGCTAAATTTATATTTAAAAAGTTAAAGTTATTCACTAAATAAAATTTCATCCCAAGGCTGCCTATAAAGACCTGCTCGTTGACGTTTTTGGTCAAAAACATGTCCCATCATTCCTATTGTCCGTCCAAGCACGAATAGTCCATTTAAAGCTTCACTATAAATAACATCTTCAATTTCCTCAGGAGTGAAGTCTAAATTTTCTAATAAATCTAGAAAAGTAATTCCAATACATCCATCAACATTCAATATTAAATTATTTCTTTTAGATGTGGTTATTTTTTCTACTTCTAACGCAAAATCTAAATGAGGATGGTTTTTGAAATTATTAAAAACAAATTCTTTGAGTAATTGAACCCGAATATCAGGATTTTGAACAGATTTAATTCTATGACCAATTCCTGGAATATTTATATTTACAACATCCTTCATATAGTTAACGAACTCTTGTGGTTGCATTCCTTTTTGTAAAGCTTCTCTTACATATTTAGCAGCATCTGATATTGCGCCTCCAAATCTTGGGCCAATAGTCAGAATTCCACTTGCCAAAGCTGACATAAGATCTTTTCCTGCTCGAGCAGTAATTATAGCATTATGAGCTCCACTTACAGCTGGACCATGATCAGCTGTCAATTTTACCACCATTTCAATAAATTGTTGAGCAAATTCAGGTAATTCTCGTTTAAACCAAAGAAGTCCAATTACATATCCTAAACTTTTATTTTCTCGTATTATTGTGTCTAATCCAACTCCAGCAAATGTGGGCACATCACCTCGATCATCAGAAATTGTTACAATAACATCACTAGGTCTTCGAACTAATCCTAATCTAATTGCTTCATTAAAGTCAATTGGTATTTCTGGAGGTTTAATTTCTTCAATTGGAGTTACTTTTCCTTCCTGCTTTAGTTTTTCAAACGTTTCTCTTATTCTTTTATCTAAGTCTTCATATGAATCGGGGACAATCGCTCCTGCGTCCCTTAAAGCTTTATTTTTAGCTTCCGCGGTTTCCATATCACTTCCTGCCATAGCACCAGCGTGTCCAAATTGCAATCCACTTGGTAATATTTTAGCAGCTGTTCCCGCTACCCAAATAACTAATGGTTTAATAATTTTTCCAGATTTAAGGGCATCAACGATATCATATTCATCTTTACCACCAATTTCTCCTAATGAAACTAACATTTTGATATTAGGATTAGCTTCATATCTCATAAGGTGGTCAATTAATCGTGAACCAGGATATCGATCCCCGCCTATAGCAATACCTTCATGAATACCATCGGTGTTCTGGGCAATCATAAAATTCATTTCATTGGAAAGTCCCCCTGATTTACTGACAAATCCTACTGAACCAGGTCTATATAATTTTGAGAGTATTATATTTTCAATTGTGCCTGCAGTGTTTCCAATTTTGAAAGCTCCTGCCCTAATTCCACCAACAGTGGCAGGGCCTATTATTATCTTATCTTTTTCTTCAGCAATTTTAACTAAATACCGACTCTGTCTTTCAGGCATTCCTTCTGCAATTATTGCTATCGTACGTATTGTATCCGATTCTAATGCTTCTTTACTTGTTGGATATGCACTTCTAAATGAAGAAAAATTTATCATTACATCTGCATTAGGGTGTTTCTTCATAGCCATTTGAAGTGTTTTATAAACAGGGACAACGATTTCTTTACTTCCCCAAAATACTTTGTGATAAGCTATTGCTGCATCTTGAGTAGGTCGTATTACTGCTGCAATTGATGGTATTTCTCGTCTACATAAGTAATCAAAATCTATCATCCTTTGAATTGCTGCTTGTTGAAAACCATAGATTATTGCTTGTGTTTTCCTATCAAATAAATCAAATTTTTCCATTATATTTTCATTCCTCCTTTATGTTTTTCCCTCTTCTGCTTTTTTTATTAACTCAACAACTCTAGTCATGTGAGTATATCTATCATAGACTTCAATTGGTATTCCTGTTTCTTTTCCAACCTGTTCCATCATCTCAAGACCTTGTTTTTCATTTGGTCCTCCTCGTCGAACAAAAATTTTCACATTCGCTTTCTTTAATTTGTCAACAGAATTTTTAATCGCACTAACTATTCCAGCAAAAGTTGCTTTAACATCAGTAAAATTAGCTATTCCTCCCCCAATTATAAGATATTTAGGTTTTCCTTGCGAATCAGGATTTTCGGTAATTAAATCAATGATAGTTTGTGCATAAATTTCTGTATGTTCACGACTAGGATTACCACTATATTCTCCATAATTTCCTAATTCTCCTCCTAAACCTAGATCTACTACTGTGTCGGTGTAAATTACTGAAGCTCCACCACCCGCAACCATTGTCCAAACACGACCATCCTTATTCAAAATTTTTAATTTTAATGACGCTCCTGTTTTTTCATCAAGATCTCTAATTCTATCTTCTTCTATGGATGATTTTTGTCCAAATCCCGCTGGAAACTCAATGGGATTCTCGGGATTTCCCCATGTATCTTGGTGAATAAAGGCTGCTGTATCATCTAATCGCGCTTTTACATCTAAAGGAACAATTTTCCTGTCTCCAGTAATCGCAAATGGATTAATTTCAAGAAAAGCAAAATCTTGATCAACAAAAACCTGAAATAATGCCTTAATAAAAGGAATTAAAACATCTTTTAAATCTCCTAAATTAGGCATCTTACTTGATAAATCAAATGTATTTATATCGGTTCCAAGTGGGATAGGAATATGATATACTTTATCCCAGTTTTCCTCAATAAAAATACCTCCCTCAAAGCTAAAGTGGATAATATCATTTTCTCTATCTGAGGTTATTGAGACGTAATATTCTTTCTCATGAGGTATAAATGGTTCAATGAGAAGACGTTTTAACTCACCCTTAACCTTACCAATTTCGAATACTTTATCTAAATTCTCATGACAAAATTTTTTCATTTCATCAAAATTAGCATCTAGTAAAAGTAAATTTGCTTTTCCCCTTTTGCCAAATAACTGATCTGGTTTTGCAACTAATTTTTCTGATTTGATCCAAGGCTCTTTTGAAGCCAATTGATTTAAGTCAGTTTCATTTTGAACTATAGCCAATTTATTATGATATTCAAATTCAGGATAGTATTTCGGTAATTGGCTTGCTAAAAGCTTTTTAGCATCATATTCATAAATATTTTTTTGTGCCAATATTCTCAAACTCTCTTTATAAATTGAATCAAAAACTATTATTAGGTAGAATATGTTTTCTAATAAATTTTACTGAAACCGTTATTATGGGTATTTTATTTCTGTCTTTCCTTTATACATAACATTTTTCAGAGAAAGTGACCTTAACAAGAAATTTTTTTCAATTTTATTATAATTTGATAATTATTTTTCAATATTTATTGATTTCTCCTAAATTTTTTATTAAAGGATGAAAAACGGAAAAAAGGTGCGGAAAAAGGATTTAGTTTAGTTTAATGATGTAGATCATTAAGTTTTTTGTTCATTTAATAAGACCCTCTTTAGTTTTATATCATTAATTTTAAATTTAAATAGTAAAAAAAATAAGATTAAGAAATATTAAAAACTGATTTAAATATAGAACTTTTATTCACTAGATTTCCATAACAAGACTAAAATTTAAAGGATTTACCTATTTTCTCTTGAATTAATTTAGATATTTCTTCAATTAACCCATTAAAATTGTTCATTGATATTTCTATATACTTCCTCAAACCCTCTTTTTCAACAAAATCCTTATATTTTTTCCGATCAATTGTAGTTGTGTCCTTGATTAAGTCTAGTTTGTTTCCAACTAATAAAATCGAGGGCTTACTTAAATTCCACCAAGGACATGAATTGTACTTTATATGATATTCAAAAGTTCCTGGTCGTGATAAATCAAAAATAAACAACACAAGAACCTTCTCTTTAAACATCTGAAATATTTTATGAAAACGATAATCCTTCTCACAATCCCAATAATCAAGTAAGTATATATCTTCATTGATTTCTAAATACTCCGTATAATGAAATTCAAATTCAAAACCATGAATATCGATATCATAACCTTCCCAATCTTTTGGTATTTCTGTATGTACTGAAGAATTATAATGATCATAATCATAATCTGTGAAACCAAGTTTAAGATATATTGAGTTTAATAGGGTTCTTACTCCTACTCCCGCTTCTCCTAATACTAAAAATTTTAATATCTTTTCAGTCTTAGAATCTCCATTACTCTCAATATCAAAGATTCGATCAGGACTTAAAACCTTGGTCATCAAAAGTCTATAATTATAATATTCATTATAATAATTTAAATCAAATTTCTCTTCATTAAAACGTTCTTTCCCTTTATGTGTTATCTTATAATACCCTTTAGTATATTTTTCTACTAATCCTTTACGTGTTAACTTATTTAAATGTTCAGATAAACTAACTGTAGGAATTTCAAGCGGTTCTTGACGAAAATCTAACCATCTACATCCTTCATTATTGTACAACATCCATAGTATAATGTATACATAATCCTTCTTTTCTAATATTTTCTTGGGAGGATAGTTTATTGTCGTTATGATTTAATCACTCATTAGACTGATTATAAAGAATTTTAATTATTGCAATTTTTGTTTGAATAGTAATCAAGAATATTTAAAAATACATAAAAATACATAAAATAAAAATTTATAAAAAGTGTCTATTTTTTCAAAAAATCTGAAATTATTTTTTCTAAATGTTTAGGAGCATCAGGATCAATGGCAGAAAAGCCGACTGTTGTTATCCCTGTAATTTCTTCGATTTTCTCTGGCTCCATTGCTCCTGGTAAATCTTGTTTATTTGCAATAATTAAAAATCGTTTTTCTTTTTTCCTTTTCTTTTCTTCTTTTATTTTTTTTAAAATGTAATTATATTCATTAAAAACTTCTTTTCTTGTACTATCTTCAACATAAATAATACTTGAAAATGCAGGAAAAAGACTAATTTGATGATGATATAAATCAGATCTATATGGAGTAAAAAAAAACATGAGTTTTTCATTCTTCACATTTATATTTGTTGTTACATGATAAATTATTGTTCCAAGATTATTTGTTAATGTAAGACCGTAATTCATAAACATTATGGAACTTACCCCTGCACCTCCCCCTCCAACAATTAATATTTTAGATTTATTATGAATATTTTTAATATTTAATCTTTGTAAAATTATTTCTTTTGTCAATTTAAATTGATTTGTAGTTAAGAGATTAATTTCTTCTTCAGTAATAATTTCTGATAACTCATGTATAAAATTTAATATTTCCTGTAGATTTATTTGTTTGCATGGAATAATATCACGACCGTTGTAGCTACCACCATTATAGGCTCTTATTCCTCCAAAAGCAACACTTTCCCTAATTTTAAAAGCTAATTGGTATTTTTCCTCATTTTTTAAATATACTCGATTGTTAAACATCTTAATAATTTTTGATATATTATCTTCTATGTAATGACTTTCAAAATATGATTTGAAGTAAATTTCTCTTGATAATATGTTGAAAATTACAAATAGCATTTCTTTTTTACTATATCAATCTCTATTTAATAATTTATTAATTTAAAAATATTACAAAATCTAATTTATAGTATTACCTTTATTAAAAGTTTTCCAAATTACATGAGATTTCACCCAAACACCTTGACCTTGAATTTGATTATGAAGAAAAGGTGCATCTGAATCTCCAATTAAAAACCAAACTCCGTCTTCTTCTTCACGATAATGAAATATAGTTAATGCATGTTGATCATTTGGAGTTCCATCATTTGGTTTTCCAATTCTAAATCCTAAAGTATCAATATACCAAATCTCTTGGTTATCTATCCTCTCTTTTATCTCAGAGATTAAATCTTTTTCATTTTTAATTATTTTTATACCTTGTTCCATTAATTTTTTTTCTATTATCGGTGATAATTCATTTGTAGGTCTTATTACCCATCCTTTTCCAAGTTGAATATATTGAGCATAATCTGGAAAGTCTTGTAGATTATAATCATCCCATCGTTCATTTATTTGAAATAAGAAGTTAAGAGACATACCAAAAGCATCTAAATTAAATTTTTCTATAGGTGGCTTGTTATAAAGAGTTATATATTCAATTATTAAATCCCAAACTTCTTGTCTGGTTTTCTCATTGTGTAATGCATTAATAAATTCAGTTTTTGTTGGAAAATGCTCTGCTAAGATAGGAATACCATCGATAAAAGCATTATCAATGTATAGTTTTTCTAGCCAACGAATAGCCCCTCCATTTCGTACTAATGAGGTTACTAACCCATTCATAATAGCTGTATAGTGGCAATATGACATCCCCGTTTTATCTTGTTGTCCAAGGACAAA
Source organism: Promethearchaeota archaeon (assembly GCA_048937405.1). Taxonomy (GTDB): domain Archaea; phylum Asgardarchaeota; class Lokiarchaeia; order Sigyniarchaeales; family SOKP01; genus Loki-b32. The sequence goes on along the minus strand of JBHLNF010000003.1, from coordinate 147,542 downwards.
ATAATTAAATCCATTATGATATATTTTTGGTCCTTTAAATATAATATCTTTATCTATTTCCCAATAATCACCACTTTTATATCTATCAACATAAAGCGATGGATTAAAAATACCACTTTTAAGAGTAGAAATACGATTATTTTGATCAGTATCATAAGTGAGATCAGTAATTATTCTGTATATAACAGAATCCAAAAGTATAAAATTCTGCGATAGTGTCGTAATACTCTGTATTCTTATTGTGGGATCAGCACTTTCTTGAAATATGCTAACATCATGTTGGATCCTTGAAAGTTCTTCAGATATCATTACCATTGGTAAAGTAGGGATTGGAGTTATCCAATGTTCATTCTCGATAATTTTACCAGTATTATCTGCAATTTTAATACAAATGGATGGATGTATCGTATAAAATTCGAAAATCCAGGTCAAATAATCTTGATATGTAAAAGTAGTTGAATCCATTCCTGGATTTCCACGTTTTAATACTAGTTGATTCTCCAACCTCGAAGTTCCACGATGAATAAATCCTAAACGGTTATGATTAATCGCAAGCAGAAAATCATAAAATGGTAAATTCCAATATCGTGTTTTGCCATCTTTAAATGTTATTCCACCTGTTAGCATCTTTAAGTAAGTATATGGTCCAAATATTGTCCAAAGCAATGTTTGTAATTTTTGAAAAGTGTTTTTATCTGACTCTTGAAAGAGTTCATTACTATCCGTGAATGTTAAACTATTCAATTCAAAGTGGTTAAGTAATCCTTCAAGACGTAGAATTACTTCTCTATTTGGATCATTATAATAGTTTTGTAATAACAGCAACATACCCTTTGCCCAATTCTTCAGCATCTGTTTGTTGTTAAATCGTAATTGACCGTCCCTCATTTCATTGAAAAATATGGAATTCATCAATTCCGCTGTTTTTGTATCACCAAGGATCTTTTTTGCTGATTGTTCAAGTGCGCTTAAATAAATGTCAACGTCATCTGCATGTATAATATTTATTGGTGGATCAGAAGCTCCAAAATAATAAGCATTTATCAATGAGAAATAGTTCCTTATTTCGGAAATCTCTGTTGTTGTGGCTGTGATTAACTGATCTTCTGCCATTTTAAATATCAACTTCGTGTTTTCCTTTTGGAGTGTTGAATCAGTAAAATATATAGTTCCATCCTTATTTATTTCCGCTTGTACACCTACTCGAGCTATTTCGCCATATCGTAGATATCTTTCATACTCAATTAATCTTTTAAGCTCAAATAATCCGGGATCCTGATAGGGATCTTGCCTACTTCTTCTTACATTTTTAAATCTATTATAAGAGTCTCTATAATGACCATAAGCTAAATACATATTCTCTATATTCGTATGTATCGACCATCCAGTTATTTCATTTCCATGCCATGAAAAATATAATGTATATTCTGTAAACCCTCCACTTGACATAGCTTCTTCTAATGCCGCTTGTATTTCTGGATCTGTTGACATGAACCAATCGCTATCAAAAGAGAAACCAGAACTATCTAATCGATTGTTACTAAATCCTAAATAAGTGACTTTTCTTTCTCTTACATTTAATTCAACCTGAACAAAAAACGGAATATATCCATCTTCTCTCTCTATCAAAATTGGAGCCCAATCTGTACCCACAAGAGTATTTGAGGGATGAATATGCCAGTAGACTCCATCACTATCCTGTTCTACACGCAATAAGCCATATTGGATAGTATTGTCATCTAATTCTCGGGACATTGGAATGTAAGATCCAATAAGATTACCACTAATGGGATCAAATTCAGCATTACTTGTATCTATACTATTAGGTATATTGTTTATATTCAAATTACCCTCAATTAACACTCCACTATTCCACCCAGCAACCAGATTTAATCCTGTTGTATATTCCCCAGTTTCATCCCAATGAAGATATGATGTCCCTAAACGATCTTCAAAATCATTTCTTAATAATCTAAGATAATTAGCAATACTAGTTGGAGTAACCAATATATTTTCAACGAAATTAAGACAAGATGAAATCCAATACCCAGATTGTTGTAGGAAAGTATCCCCACGTTCAAGATTTTTCCCAACATTCCCACCATCTTCAAGGAAGTTGATAGTTATTTCGAATTTGTTGGTTGGTGATATTTCAATAAGTACTTCAATTTGATTATTTTGATAAATTGTGCCTGGTGTCCAGGTTCCCAATGGTCTAACTCTATACAAGGTACCTCCACGTCTTTCTCGCCATGGATTAGTATTAAGAGTGCCAGTTTGACTTATAATTTCTCGAGTGCTGGTTAGCAGATCATATATAGCAGCATAACGGTCGGCATGAAATATCCCACCCTCATATATAATATTACTAGCGATTCCTAATATTCGTGAATGTATCCATCTTTGTGAATATATCTCAGAAATATCTGACTTACTATTAGTATTAATTTGATTTCTCCACTCTGTTGATCTGATTATAGATTTAGCAGAAACATCATTAAATCTGTGTCTTAAAAGGGATTCTACTGTACTGAATTCAGTATTCTCTCTCCCTGTACTGTCCATTCCTCTAAGTGCCTGCATATCAATTACTATTTTTGCTAATATTTTATCCATTTCTAATTTATCTGTCCCAGCGAGATTTTTAATTGAATTAAGAGCCTTCCATAAGTCACTTTCAATGAGATCCATTCGAGTTCTAGCATGACCTCCATCTTGAAGATTCTTAGAGATTATATTAATAATCTGATGTTTAAAGTGTGAATTAATCAATGTAAACATATGATCTGAAAACACATCTTCCGCTCGTATATCTCCTTCAGCATGAAGAAGACTACCTCCGTTAAATAATTCCCTAACTAAGTTGAAAATAGAGGTTGCATCAGCATAACTAAATTTGTTATAGGAATATTCATAGTTAATATCTTGTATATTTCCTCCCACATGTTCGAAAAACAACCCTAGAATAATTTTTGGTAACAAATACATGAAATCATGAGTTTCCTGTAAAGCACCTGTGTTGATCTCGGTATCTGAACTGAATTTTCCAAATAAAGCGAAAAAAAGCTCAGAAAACGCTCTATTCCTCCCTCTAGCCGTAGGTCCAAGGAACCGAGTTATTTCTGCTCCAGCTGGATCGTTATTTATTCTTTCAATATCGTTTGAAATCAGCATACTCTCTATAACTGACATACAAAATAAACGTCGTCGATCAATGATTTCCTTCCTATCATTAATATCTTCTAATTTATCCAAAACCGATACAAAAATATTCCTGTGCAAATTTTGATCTCTTGAATTAAAATTCCTGATTAAAACACCATTTTCTGCTGGGAAGTAGTCAATTATATAAGCTAGTAAGTTATTCTGTATTACACGTTCCCAATTTAACCGTACTTCTTTATCAAGTAGGTTAAGATTTCTCTGATCACTTCCAAGAAGTTGTTGATGTGCTTCGTATTGATGTATGTAAAATTCATCATATATCTGAAGTATAATTTCTGTGACTTTTTCAATCATATCATTCGAGTGTACCTCAGATGCAACTCCAAGTAGCTCTAATCTTTCTCGTAATACTATAACAAGTTCATCTCTAATGAAATCTCTTACAAAATCGAGTTGTTGTCGAATAGTAACTTGACGATCAGTATTTGGGGTATTAGGGTTAAAATACAGGATATCATCAGACGCCCGTTGTAATTCAGTTACGAATAGAGGTAGTTCGGGTTGATTAAGAACTCTCTGGGTTGTTTCAGTACCTTTAAAAATTCCTCTTATACCGCCAGTGATCTTTCTAATTAAGCGTCTTATAAATTCATTTCCTCCACCTCTATGTTCAAGTACGTCTGCAGTTCTTCTTCCCGCTTGGGTTTCTGGTAATGATTCTATAGGGGAAAGTGTGTTATCATCTGGATTAATTTCTCCAAATCTTAAATATGTACCACTTCTTTGTGTTGAAGAATAATATTCAATTTCTCTAAAATCGCGTACAGTTGTAATAGGGGTATTTGGTTCAAGATTTATAGTCCTCATAATTCTGAAATTTGGATGGGCATCAATTATTTCCCCCACAGTCGCAAAATTATCTATATCATATACTCGATTAATGTCAAAATCAACTACTACAAAATCATTGGAGACGGTTATTGAATCGAGTGAATCTGTCCTGGTAGCTAAATTAAGATTAAACTTACGGATAATATTTTGTTTTAAGGCTTCAATACTGGCCCTTCTAGGAAGAGAGACTATAGTAGGATCTCTTGTTTGACTCCATAAATATAAATATATTGCTTCTCTTGAGTATAATTGTGGCGTAAATACATTCATTTGAACATCATCAATTATAACTTCTACATCAACAACTTGTTGTGATACACGATAAGCCTCTTCAACATCTAGAGTCGTTTCTTCGATTCTTCCAGTTTTACCTGTATCATATAATTTCTTTTGAATTAGTAATCCTTGTCTTGCTTTTTCTAATTGGTATGTATTACTAGTGACTGTTTGTGCAGTTGGTTTATATTCCAGTTGTAGTGTATTATAACTTTTATCGAATTGTCTATCGACCATTGCTTTTGGATCAAGCAACTTTGCCGAATAGGAAAGAAGGACAAGATCTCTATCTGTCATTAATTTTTGACGACCTTCTAGGTCGAAGATAAGAGATGCTGGCTTATTTAGATCAATATCATTAACTGGATGCTTCTCATCAAGAGATAATCCTGGATTTATTCGTTTTTGATGCTGTTTAGTCATGTAATTTTTTATCGGGGTTAATGTCACCGAAGTGCCAAGAACTCCGATGAAAGTTTTTACATATGCATCAAGGTTGAAAATAAACATCGCACCCATTATACCTTTTAACAGTGCTGTTGGAATTTTACGTAAGACTTCTTTATAACTTCTCTTATTTTGTGCTTTTTGATTGTTATTTTGGGTTTGTTTTTGCTGTTCTTCAGCGAGGAGTTGAGCAAAATCAGCTCTATATTGTATACGCAATTGTTTATCACTGATACCAGGATTTTGTAGACGTAACTCGCTCATGAAATTCTGTAGAGTTGGATCAAGTTGAGAAAACGCCTTTATTTGGGTCTGTAATTGGACCTCCTGACGGATTCCCCTGTATATATCACCAGCACCGAACGCTGTTTCCCTCAATGAGGTTAAAATAGAAGATAACCAGAATTCCATTTGTGCTGTTCCACCCGTTTCTTCAATGTAATTTTTAACCCATTGTTCAATATATGCATCCCAGATCGTTTCTTCTATTACTTCTGATAATGATTCTTTTAACATGGTAAGTAATAGATTCTTTACTGTTAGTGCCTTAGACACTGTTTGTGAGGCCGTTAGTGTTGATTTTGCAAGGAATTTTTCTTCTAAACCTTTGGTTAATCCTTTACTCAGATACATTGCAACTACTGATAAGGCGGTTGATACTTCAGTGAGACGTACTGTATATCCAAGTTCTGCAGTCATTCGAGCTGTGGTTGTTGCAAATTCATACTGGTTGAAATACTCCATGATAATATAGGATGTTGCCTGTTGCAATGCTATCTTGTGATCTTCATCTGAATCATCTGGTATTATCCGTTTGAATTCAATACTTATTGAGAAGTAATATCCAGATGCTCTTGCATTCATATACTCTTCAAACTTGGAATCTCGCGCAAGAAGTTCGTAAATGGGAGCTAAAAGATAAAGAGAACCTTCATCAATCAAATAATCAACTTCTTGGGTTAGTTCTACATCAGCTTTAGGATTACCATTCTTATCCCGTATATATAATACGGTACTAACTATTTCATAATTAAAGTTATGTAACGGTATCTTCGCACTATATAAGAGTTGTTCGATAACAGTCATTTCATAAGGATTTATTCCTTTTATGCCAGACGGGTCAATATCCACATCAAGAATGCCGTTCGCAAAATTATTATTATCATAGACATTAGGATTCACAACAAGGGATTGATATAAATGAGATTGCGGAAGCACAAGTTGATACAAATCAGAATTTTTATCAATGAATAGATATTCTGGTCTTCCGCCTACACACGTAGGAAGAATTGCATTTAACGCTCCATTTGTTTCTTCTGCAATTGCTTTTTCTAAATATCCGAGAGTATTGTATTTATACTCATTATATTCTTTTCCATCCTGAATGCTTACAAATCCTGGGCCAACACGATATGAGTAATACTCTTCATCATTGTAGGAGTATAATTCACTAGTAAGTAGCAGATAATCTAAGTTTTGCTCATCGTAGTTCAATCCAACATAGACAAATGGATCATTTGTCCAAGCTCCATAGGTATAGTAATTAATTAGCCCTTCATTAGTTCTTCGTGAATTTTTCGGTGATACTACAGCTTCTGCAAGATACTCTGATCCTAACTGACCACCCCGTACTAATGTATAGTATCCGCCTGGATGACCTTTTACCGCAGCCGCTTGACTATCCTCGTCTATATCATCGTATTTCGTACGGTCATTTAGATACTTCGGTTTATTGATTTCAGATCCCTCAAGATAGAATGTAACGGCACGTTCTTGATGCCTGCTCTTCCATTCTTTGACATCCATGAAATATTTACTCATTATCGAATATACCGCAAAGTAGGTAAGCATTGAAGCTAATTCTTGTGCCACCTTACCAGCTGCAACGCCAAAACCTAATGTAGCACCCGTTATCCATCCGAACACCGCTGCCCCAACAACCACCGAGATAGTGCCAGCTGCAGTTGACATAAATACCTGTTCAGCTACATCAGACCAGTATGATTTATCGAAAATGTTTGTTGTTCGACTGTACTCTCGTTGTTTGACTTCATAAAAGAACTCTGGATTTGAACCTTTATATGATGTCAATCGGTAAATTTCAAATATCATATCTTTTGCTTCTAATCCATCATTATCACTCAAAAATAGATTGTCATCTCTCATAATCCTTGAGAAAGAGTACCTTCTGAACCCTATTTTGAAGGAAGGCTTTCTTGCCAATTCATCATCTTTTTCTACATAGGTACGAACGGTTTTCTGATTATATGGTGAAAATTCGTGGCTTCCGTCATAATTATAACCGATTGCTATTACTATATATGATCCATCATTCGTCGGATCTTCATCGAGTACATACACGGTTTCATAAAAACCGTTTTCATCGCTATCGTAATATAGATAGAATCCTTGTGTTTGGGCCATTCCAGCCTTATACAGATCTATATCAGAAGTGTAATACACCTGCCCATCGATAGGTTTAATAACCACTCCAGTTATTGTAAATGTGTCATTTTTAACTAAATCCTTATTATATTTACCCTTGTAGATATCGTTATACAGACTGAACCTGTTTGGAATAATGATCGTGAGTTGTTTCTCATTGATGTTTTTCCTTTCTGTTGTTCCGTCTTCTAATATCGTGATCTTTGTATCGAACTGCTCTGGTATTTTATCATTTTCCCAAGTAATATCATCAATATGCTTCTTTTCAATAGACACTTCATCTGGAATTCTGTGAGTCTCAAGTTCTACCACCTGTGTGTTCCCTGAGTAGAGATCTTTTATCGTAAATGTTTCGTAATTTGTAATGTGGTCATCAAAATCGTTTGTGTAAATCCTTGTTTCTTTAATTTTTCCTTGCTCCCAATCCGTAATAGTAATTGTTTCTCGTATACGTTCTTCTCGGTATAGTACAGTTGTGTTTTTTGAAACCTTTCCAAATGTATTAAACAAGGTTTCTCCTGTGCTTCCGTACTTCTGCACTGCAAGTGATTTATCACTCAATATTTCTTCTGTTAATTCTTCATTAAACACATTATCTTCTATTTCTCCTACAAAAAATTCCTTAAAACTTCTCTCTACATAATCCAAGAGATACGTTGTCCAACCATAAGGTTTAGCAGCAATGATTGTTGTTTCAATGTCTATTGATTCGTAATTTACTACTGTATCAATATGTTCGTAAGTAACTTCCGTATCTGCATACCCATCTTTATTTTCATCTACTATTACACTTTGATATACAGTATTTACATCATAGTGCTGAGTCATTTCGTGTGTTATTGATTTCTTTGCCCAGTAATCTACTCTTGAAACCATGATCTCCCCTGCAATCGGTGGGATAACAAGTGCAGCTGTTGCCCCTCCAGACAAGGCTATTCCAGCTATCGCTAGTGAAATCATTGCCCAGATACCTGGATCTCCCCAGTCTATTTCAGAATAACTATCATCATTTAGATCGAACCATTTCGTTGCTTTCGATTGTTTTTGCTTATCAACATATGATTCATGCGTCTTATAATTTTGAATGATAGTATGCCATATGATGTCTTCAGGATACTCCCCATCTTGGATTCCGAATTTTCTAATATCCGTGATTCCATCTTTGTTTATATCTATTTCTTGTAGATAATCTATGTTCCCATCAGCGTCTAAATCCGCTTCATAAATCACATTATATGGATCATAAAATATCTTAAAGTTCAGGAACACGCTTGTATCATACCCATTGAGTTTTTTATCTATACCCAACTCACTACTTCTTGTAAAATCAATCGAAGTAAACAAAGTATTTGAGGTAGTAATAGTTCTGTAATCCTCATTAAATAACACGAATTCAAGATCATCAACATATTCAAATGATATTGAAAGTAAATCATAAAATGATGCCGTAGGATCTGATAAATAAGAATTGTTAAACATGTGCGAAAGTTCGATGCTTGAGCTTGTAGAAATAGGTCCATATGAAAAGTTTAATATGACGGTAATTAGATCAAACTGGTTTAAGACCCCATCTCCAGATATTTTGTCTATAATGGTAATATTGTTTGCAGCCTTATCAAAGTACACCTCATAGTTGATTGTATCATTTTCTATTGTAACATCAGTGAAATTTGCATATATTCCTTTTATACTATACACACTCACATTAATGAAATCATTTTCAAGGGTAAAATTGCCAAGATCGAACTCATGGGTATATGTTGACACTGTATTGTATACAGTAAATGAATCGCTGTAAAACTGATCTACTTCATAATCATAGTACAGTCGTTCCGTAAGATTTCTGTCTAATTCAGAATAATAATACCGATTCTCTAATGAAAAGGTATCGCCCTCATACACTACTGCAATAGAATTCAGGTCTATATTACTATAATCCAAATATATTGGTTCCATCCACGATGTGTTTGTACAGTAGGCAAGATATAAAGAGCTATTTGGTTCAATACTCATAGGTAATTCATACTGCATGCCAAATATCTCTTTAAATTTATCAAATGATGGATTCCAGGTGAAATTACTGTATTGTTGAGACCAGTGTAATTGATATTGATCTTGATCTTGTCCTTCTGGTAATCCCGCATAATATGTAGCGGCACCGTCATACAACGCCAGATACTTTAACCATTTATCACCGCCATCATTGTAAAATATCGGTGTTTCAGTAAATGTTGGATTGTACACATCATCACTGGGATCTACGTCTGACTCAAACATTTCTAGCTCTGTATATCTCCAGATGTTCTGTTCAACATATTCATGGTCTGATCTTCCATGATCTTTCCTAGTAATAACCACTTGATCAATAGTTAATTCATATGAAGGATCGGGTACAGAAAATATGATATTCGAAAACTCGATAGCATTGCTCACATTATATGCCGCTAATGTTGAGATATCCAACTCAATTGCAACCGCCTTAAAAGAATTGGAAAATTCGGTATCAAACGGCGTTACTTCTAGAGGAATGTTGTAATAGTAGGGACTTATAAATTCATCATAACTAAAGGTATTCGAAGCATTAATCAACATTACTTCAGCGATTGGGATAGACATCTCATACTGCTCCTTTTCAAAGTACATCGTACCCACTGCAATTCCAATTTCTTTTTTAGGGGGAGAGCTATAACGTAAAATAAGCATGTCCCCATCTGCAAAGGTGCGATTCTCACTAGAATCATCTGGGTTAACATACACATCGGGAATTTCTAAGACATACATTATGTTTTCAAAGGCATCCACTTTGAGAGTGTATTCAAAAGAAATTCCATCAGGAAGTTTGAGGTATTGTAACACATCATTGTAAAGATAGATATTTGTATTTTCTATAAGATCATACCCAAGTACATATTCCATCACCTTATATCCGTTTGAACCCACAGTAGTTAATTGCTCATCCCATTCAATATATTCAACACGAGTAATACCTTTATCATTATCACTTGAATACTCACCTCGTTCCGTAAAAGTCGCATCAAATTCAATGTATTGTAAATTATGGTGGTAGGATGGTAATACTATATTAATGACGAAATTACTCTTAAGAAGCTCTTCAATGGTGAAAACTTGATCAGATTCAATTTGTTGAGTAGTATTAAAGAGTCGAACAGTAAGACTCTCGATACTCTCGTAATTACTAATACCTGTCCGTATGTGCAGGTTGGTAATCTGTCCAGACTGTATATCTGCCAAAAGATCGGTATCATATCCAAAAAGTTCATCATTTAAATTAAATCGTAATTTTGTTGTTGTATTGATATACGACATTAATTGTGTAGCATAACATACTATATTTTCATGAGTACTTACACTCTCATCCATGAAATACGGTGCTTCAAAGATAGGAATTGTATCTAATCTTTTTCCATTGATGACTTCCCAATTACTCACCTCAATGGTATCTTTTAATTCTCTATTTGGGTCGTAGGTAAATTCGTAATTCTCGAATTTCTTATCATTTCCTTCGGGAAGATATGATACGTAAAATTCAGGGACAGCATTCTGGAGAATTGGATTCTTACTACCGCTTGGTAGCATTGTTATTATATTATTGACCGAATCTACAGTATAGCATTCTTCCTCTACTGTTTGGATACGTCCCCATTCATCATAATAATAGATAGTGATTGAATGCTGCCCATCTATGACGACATCATCCATATACTTATCAATACCGTGATCCATATAGGTATAATTATATGTACCATCTTTACACACTTTTGCTGGTTCAAATGTAAATGTTTCTTCAATGATGTCCCGTTGATTCAACCGATAACTCAAATAAAGGGTATAAATATCATCTAGTGATAAGGAGTAATCAAAGGGTGCGATAATTGAGCTTCCCGATAATTTCCTGTATTTCTCTCTATATGATGTGGCGGTGTCTAGGTCTTCCACAGAAGTGATATCACTTGCGATTGTGGTAAAAGTATTTGTCCACGGATATGTTACAGTTACTAAATGCTTACGATCAAGCAACCCTGGCTGTAATTTATGGCGATACTTAACGGTGATCTTAGTATGAGGATCTATTTCAGTATCATTTAAGTAGATATAGTTATCTTTGATCTGAATAACATATTTATCAAAGAATGAATCCACATTTGAGGTATAGGTGCCGAGTTCTCCCACTGTGATGTTAATGTTGTATACTTCGTGAGTTGATTCTATATAATCGTAGTTAAATGGGGTATATGTCAATGGATATTTTATGACAGTAGAATTGAATTGCACCTCTATTAATACCGATGTATCTGGGTATATTTCAAATCCTTGATGTTCAATCGAAATATCTTTTTGTACTTCAGTAAAATTTAGATAGTACATCCAGTTGCAATCTGTATCTGAAAGGATATATTCAGCTCTAAAATTAGAATAAAGTTGCAATGAATTTATATCATTCCCATCCCATATCTTCACAGCAACAGAAGTGAATAAGTCGGGTGCTGGGAACCGCTCTAAGGGCACATAATAGAGGATGTTAAACATTTTTTCGGTATCTCCTTTTTCATATAACAGAGAGATATTTGTCTTGGTTAATGGTTGAAAAATAAATTCATCACTATGTTGTAATACGTAATTATCACCTGCATCTTTCCATTCTAAAGCAGAGAATTCAATGGTATAGGATGTTTGTGTAGATAAATCAGGGTGCATCTTAAAGTCATTTACATTATTATATTCAAGGTTCCAAGTGATCGCGGACATATAGGGATCATCAGGATCTTCATGAATCTCGTAATCGATTCCTTCTGTAAATGTATGATATGCCCAATAATCTACAATTATTTCATCATTTTCAGCATATAATGAAGAATTACTTACATAGATTAAGATATACTTACTTCCATTATCTAAATATTCAATAGAATAGTGATCATCTTCTATCATCACACTCTCACTGTATGCAAATGAGTCGATAACTCCAGTTGTCAAGTTTATACAGTGGCTCGTTTTATGATTTCCGATAGGGAAACCTTGTACAGATAGGTAATAATCATATGGTTTGCCAACCGTTCCGACATATGCAATTTGTATATCATCTGGAAGGCGTAATCCAAGCATCGCATGTGGTACATCATAACCGTCAAATAGGGCATTTATTTCATTTTCCCCGATTACTGTATCATCCGAAACCAAGTTAAATATCTGATGATATAGAACCGTTCCTGATACTGTGATTTCATCAGTAGTTAAGAATTGGGAAGTAAAGTTCAATGAGTTTTCCCATGATTCAATAATTTGATTAGAAACATTTGATGTATAGTCAATAACATCGTTCAACGGCCACATGTTCATCTTAATATCATACTCTTTTGACCCGTCCACTTCTGTTCCTGAACCATAATAAAGATCGACAAATCCATCCTGAACAATAGAGTCTTCAATATTATAAGTATTAGTAAATAATCCAAGGTTAGTAATCATGTTGAAATCATCATCATTAACAACAATTGGTGTTGATGATCCTAAATAAGAAAACTCATAATTATTCAGTGAGACTAAGCTAGAATGTGGTAGATCAGTCAATCCGACAGTTACTATAGAGTTTTCTAAAAGATCGAAAGGAGATGATACATTATACAAGGTACTTGTTCGTAAAGGCTCGGTAAATATTTGGAAATAATGAGGAGTTCCAATGACTGCCTTTACATCTATATTATTATTACTGTCTCTTGGTATTCTATCATACATTTCTATAAAATGATCATCACTGAGATAATCAAAATCTTCAATGATTACATATGGAATGAAATTACATCCCTCGCTCACCTGTGAAATTGAAATATATATATCCATTGACGAAACTCCAAAATCAGAATATAGTCCAAACAGATCTTTATTATAATTAATCCGATAACTACCATCTTCTTCAAGATCTAATACAAATTCACTATAATTCAACGGAATTTCAATATAATCTGAATAATAGACTCCCATATCATGTTTTACATAATAAAACTCGACACTAAGTGTATTAAAATCATTGTTAAATGCTTCTATCTGATTTACAACTATCGGATCAAGTACTATAGTAAAGTTTAATTCAGGATTATAGGCTATAAGTAGGTTATATAATTCTAGAATAGTTTCTTCATCCGAGGGGTCCATTGACACATATAAGGAAGGTTCATTCAATTTGGTAGTGATCAATGGAATTTCCTGAGTATCTAATATTGAATCCTGGTGCTCTTCATCATTGTGAATCAACCGAACCGAATCACTGTAAGACTTATTAAATTTCTGGAAGCCGTAGCTTAATTCGTACTGAGATCGGATGCCATATGACACGTTGAATTTTTGACCATTAGCAGGAATATCAGTAAGTTCAATTTGTAACGCTCCGTTGTCAATCTTCTTTATGACTCCTGTAAATGAAGCGTTCAATTCCTCTTCATTATAAATGACAAAATCCGATAGATCTGCATTTTCAATAGTATAGGTTAAATTGAAATTTTTATCAATATTATTACCAACAAAGTTGTCAAAATACCTTACAAACATGGAAGATCTACTGTCTTCACTACTTGGTAAAAATCCTCCAGTTAAATCAAATTCTATATAACTCTTACTAACATTGTTTGAAGCTCCAAGTGTTACGTTTCCGAAATAGTTCGAACCGAAATCAAAGTTATACTGATAGATCACCTTGAATTCTGAATCGTTATTTGGAACATCATTTCCCAGAAATTCGATCTCGGTCATAGTCGTTCCTTCTTGCCAATCAACGTTTTTTACAAAAATATAATTTGTTTCGGTACCATTTGTGCCTATAACAGCAAGAGGTTCTACGTTATCTAACCCAAGTAATGATAATTGTGGATTTTCAGGATCCGTTGCATAGGTAACCTGATCTGGATCATAGAGGAAGTACTCTTCAACTCCGTATGCTTCTGTACCAGAAATTCCACCCAATAAAAGTATTCCAGTTTCTGTTGATATACTTAATAACTCATTTTTTACTGGAAATGCGATATCTTTGAATTTATCTTCATATAGTGACCAGATAATATTTGGGTTATTCGCTGATGGATTATTGACCATTCGGAGATCAAGCAGATAGATATTGATATCTCTACTTTCGTTATATACCTCTTGTTCAATATAATCAATATCGAATGTTAAATTCAGCATGCACTCGGTTCCCATCAAAAATGCATCTTCTGGACCTAATCCCACATCAAACGTTAAGAATCCTTCATAATTACCTGGACGAAACATGATGGGTTCTCGTAAATCAGTGACACCGCTTATCCCTCCAGATTCATTAAAGGAGGTGCAGGTCAATCCTATCTCAATATAATCTTCTATAGAAAGTTCTTCTCCGTTTTCAAAGTGTGGATCAATCCACAGTGTGCCAATCAGATGCGGATAATTGCTCTCAAATGGCATCAACCCACTTCCATCAAATGCAGAACCCCAAGAGGCGATAAATGGATCAATCAGATCGATCTGCATATTTTTCTCCCCAAAACGAAGCCAGTTGGGGGGTCTAATTTCTAGGGGGACTCGTACTACAGGAGAAGCCTTATAATACTCTGTTTCTTGAACTTGAATTTGTATCGTTGAAACACCAGGTCCCGCCGTGTTTAGAATTTCTTCCATAGTCCAATTTGCAATTTCTATATATCCACCATCACCGCTTGGTTGTATTGGCAAGTAGGCTTGCTTTACATTGTTTCCTGCAGGATCGAGTATCTGAAGTAAAGCATAATAGCTGTAATTTTGTGCGAGTACATTTACAGGAGTTGGTTCCAACTCAAGTACCTCATGAAGCCCATCTAATGATTCAACTGTCGTGCCGATGTTACCTCCAATTACATTTGCCTCTGTAACGTATACAAATAAGCGAAGATTTTCAAGTTGGGCACTTTGAAACTCATCAGTATAGGGAAGATCATAGGAAATACGATCAGAACACCCTAATGCAATATCCTTTTTGTGCAACTCAATAACCCCTTCTGCATATGTACTGTCTTGGAACTTGAGTTGCATTAGATCATATTCACGTAAAATATTGCTACTAGAATTAAAGATGATTCCGTTTTGTGAACAGATATACTGCTCGGGTGAATGAATGATGAAATCTTGCCATCTGAACTCTGTTGTAAATGCTCTTATATAAAGTGAAATATCGTCTAATGATTTTATTCCCGAGACCGTTCCAAATATTGTAGAAAAGTCAGATAAATATTCATTATCAAACGATAGATCAAACGACACCTTGCCAAATACATCTGTCGTACCAAATGTCCATATATATGGACCGTAGGCACTTCTGTTCAATGACTTATATTCAACTTCATATGTTAATGGTCTTCCGAACATATTATTCGGACCCATTCCGGGTCCCTTTGTTGTACCTATTTCAGTGCCTAAAATTTCATAATACGGTGAAATTCCTCCTAATTCCTCTATTTCTAGACCGTCGTCAATGAATCCGGAGACACTCTTCGGCATAAATCCAATATGTAACCATACTATAGAATTATTAATAGGCTTATCCTCTGAATTTGTCAATTTAAAGGTAAAGGTGTAGTCCTCTCGTGTCATTACATCAAGATTTAATGCTGTATATTCTTCCCCTTCTTCTAAAGCATATAATGGGTTATAGGTGAACTTATAATCACGTTCTTCTATGAATTTTTGGTTCACTACTATTGGCTGTAACTCAAAATCGACGAACTCTAATTTCACTTGATCTTGGATCGTCATGATTTTAAAACTTTTTACCCATTTACTACTAGATTTATATGGATAAATACTTCCTACAGTCGGATCTGAATAACTAATATTCACTAATTCGCCGGCTGAAGTATTATATACCTGTAGCGGTAAATAGGCAAGCTTCAAATTCACTAGTGTTTTACTATTTAACGGTAATGAAAGAGGACCATCATTGGTAAATTGTTGATCATATTTAAACATCCCATAACTGTCAATTTGTATCATATCAATCGGTCTATAATTGCTATTGTTATCCTGTAATAATAACAGTACTTGACATGAAAGATCAACCTTTCTCGTTAATGGGGCGTGGTACTTAACTACTATTTCATCACCGATATCAAAACCCAGAGAGAATGCCGTGTTATACAGATCTAATAAGTAAATAGCATATCCATCTGTTGCATTTATATATTCACTAGTTGTAAAAGTATGATATTGAGAAGTGTCATTACTCGAATGAATCATAATACTAGTTAAGTAAGATGATGATTTTTTCAAGGAGTGTGATAATTCCAAAGGATAATAAGAGCAGTACTCAACAAACCACACATCACCAGTTTCAAAATTCAAGTATGTAACATTAAGTCTGCCACTTGCATCTATAAACCATGTATAGTTTTGAGGATCAAGTTGTACATACACATCAGCGTTACTCTTATTCACATACACATTATCAATTCCAATAATACCCAGTTTGATCTCTTGACCATCAAAATAGGTCGGACCTTCAATAAGCACAGAATTAACCGTAACATTTCCTTCTACAATAAATTGTTTATCAATAAAGAATGATTCTGTATAGTCATCTTTTGTTATCCAACTATCGGTAATTATATCATATCGAGCAAATGGTATCTCATGTAAATTTTCTTTCTTATCATGTCCGTATGCATCTTCAGAGCTGTACGACATCGGGGTAATTGGATGTCCTCTAATCATTTTATATGAAATCAACAACATAGTATTATAATTAATATGACAACCTGTTATTGGATTTGTTTCCCAGTGTATATTAAGGACATATTTATCGTTAACATACACTATTTCTGGAAGCTTTTCGATAGATATAATTTCTGTATCAATGAATAGCTTTCCATCCATTTTCACGTACAACGGAAGTTTTTCTAATGTATCTGATATATAATAGATAGCAAATTCATTTTTATCAATGAATGAGTCATCTCCGAACGGTGCGATGATATCAAGTGTGTGAGTTGTGGTGCTAGTTGTGGTTCCGTCTCCTAATGCTTCCTGATAGTTGTATTCGTGCACTTCATCCTCTATTATATATATATCGTTATCTAACACTGCTCCACTAAGTATTAATGATTCTCCGTATTCAAGTTCATATCTATCATTTTCAAGATAGATCGGCTCCTCATTTAATGATTCTTGAGTAACGTTTACTGAAAATTGCACTAGTGTATTTAATCGCTGAGATCTACCATAGCCATTATGATACAAGAACTTTATATGATCTTCAGATAGAGATCTACTATAAAGTCGTATGTCATCAAGTGTTCCGTCAAACCCATAATCCCACCCCCCGTCATACCTACCTCCTAATCCTGATATTGTGGGGTTCCCTGATGTATACTTCTCAGCGTGAGATACACCGCTACCAAATTGCTCGCCGTTCTTATAAAAGTACACAGTATCATTATCTTTCACCACGGCTACATGTATCCACGATCCTATTGTAATCAAATTGTTGATACTTGTCGCTTCTCCTCCAGCCGGTAGGTTGTGATCAAATACGACTTCACCATTCGTACCGATATAAATGTGATTTCTTGCATATTGTCCAGTATACTCTCCGAATAATGAATGATATGTAGATAAACTTTCTGCATTTACCCAAGCAGCAAATGTGAAATAGTCTTGGTAATCATCAAACACTGGCTGTATTTCAACATGATCATCATTTGAATTTTCGAAATATAATGCACGACCAACCTTTCCATCGACCTGTGTTGCTCCGACAATCATACCGTCTTTGTCACCGATCAAGTCGAATGCCGTATCATTCTCACCAAAACTCCACATTGCGACCTCTGATATTCCACCGATGATAAGATTATGCATAGGAGTACCTAGTGAATTAAAGGTTAAGTTATACTCTCCAAGTTCTTTCGGAACGGCAAATTTTGCATAATAATAATCGGAATAAAATCCATCGGGAGCATTCACATCTTCTTTTGTAATATGATGAAGACTGTCAAAGGAGAATGCCTGATCTACATTACTTGCATTCACTAAATATATTGGTAAATTAACCAAGTCATACAACGGAATTACACCAGATGTTGAATCATAATGCATATACAATTCAATTCTATCAGAAAATTCTACATCTATTGATCTGTTATAGTAATTGATATTCACTCCGTCACATATTACCGAAACATCTGTAAATTCTACATTCATCTTAGCAATATTAAATGTGTCTGTTGCAAATATGTCATGATACTCTGGACATCGTACTTCTATTTCTGAGGTCACAAACCCGTCTTGATCATCTACATTATCACTGATTAAATTATACAACTTAATATCCTGTATTCCAACTCTCTGATACGGTAGATTCAACACGGTATATCCTTCTTCTTCGTACGTTTTCATGAAGGATCCTGGCCATCGAGCAGAATCAACAATTTCAAATGAAATAGATTCTATTAGACTCATGTCAAACATTGCGTCAGTGTTTGAAAGAATAAATTCTCTGAAATCGATGTACAACGGTATTGTCATCATTTTACTCAGACCGAATATCGTTTGTTCATATTTGCTTTTTACATCCTCTTGGAAAAATTCTCGAAGATCGATGTCGTAAAATATTTTTGCAAATGACTTTCCAGAAAAGTCGTTTAATCGAACAGTAAGTGTATCAATTGTGGTGTGATTGTAATATAAATCTGGCATGGTAAAATTAATGAACAAACCTTCAGCATTGGAGAGCGTTAGTTGATCATATACATCAGAGGCACTGTACTCGAAATAAATAAAACCGTCCTGTACTTCACTTGAATGGTTCTCATATAAATCAAAGATAAATGACCCATCTGGAAATTTAACCGTCCCATCCTGTAAAATCATATAATCATAACCCAGATCAAGATATAATAACTCACCTGTAGTAGCATTGCAATAATATGCCTCTTTACCAGGTCTGACATATTTTGCCATCCTAAATGTTTGATCATAAATAGTATCTAACTGCATTATCGCTGTTGCATTATAAGTAAGTGGATTTACTATTGTGATTGGTTGATCGACAAGCACATGTTGAATAACACCAAATAGATCATCATTTGAAAACTCCCAGCTAACGTGAGATAGCGGATTGATAGTTGAATGTATGTAATCGCTTATCAGTGATTTTGAATATGCAAGAAGCGTGTCCTCATTATTTTCCTGACCGAACAAAACAACATAATGAGTGCCGTTTGAAACTGCTGTACCGTATTCAAATCCGTTAATGAACACCTCGACAGGGGCTCCATTAAATTGACCTACATCTTTAAATATAATGACTCGATCTGATGTTATATTGCTGTTGAGATCTATTACACTTTTGACTAGCGACATATCTACTTCATGTGTAAAGTTGATATTCTGGTAGTGTGAATTGTATGTTGAAATTGCAACCATATTATCTGCGATATCCGTTGTACGATACTCAATCATGAAATAATTTGGTAATGTCTCGCCATAATCAACTTCCAAATCACCCAGAGTAGAAATATATATTGAGTTGAAGGGCTTCCACTCTGAAGTAAAACTGTTCTCAAGATTTATAATCCTATATTCTTCTTTGGGAGATAAGTTTAATGACGTATCTCTTCCGTCCCCTTTGTTAAATAGCCATTTAATATCATCTTCATATAGAGCAACATCATAAATTCTTACATCATCAATATATCCCTTAAAGAAATGAGGCCATCCGTTCACTGGATCCCATTCAACATTACGTAGCTCGGTTCCGATGCTCATAGCCAGATTAGGATTCAATAGCTTGACTGGACCACTTCCTTGGTCAACCAATATATCATCGACATATAGATAACCGTTCTTTCCATCCCTAATTGCCACCACATAGTGCCATTGATCGTCATTATAGACTGATTCACTCAATAAATCAAATTGATACCCGTCATTCCACACATAAAACCGAAGATTTCCATCCTTAGTTAATCTAATTTCAAATTCTCCGTAGTATCCATTGTATCCTGTATCATTATCACGCTTGCCGATCAATGTCCTATCTCGTATCAAATCTGTTCCATCCGTTTTAAACCATAATGCTATCGTGAAGTCTGTTGAACCGTTAATGATATCATCTGGAATATCGACATAATCTTCAATACCATCAAAATGCAGTGCCCCATTAATCTTTCCTGGTTCCCACGTAGATTCATGCATGTTGGTAAGATTACCTGGAAACTTATTAACGGCATGATCATATGCAATCGAACCCGTTCCTCTGTCAAATTTGTACCACGCAATTTCTTTTTTCAGGTTGAGATCAAAATGTGTATATCCACTAGAAGTATGATACATTACCCTATCGATGTATGAGGCATCATTGTAGAAATCACATCCAGATTCAACTAAGTTATCGTTAATATACCAATCAAACGAATTAGTTGAAAAGTTTACAATCACCTTGTGTTTGTACCACTGATCTTCTTGGAAATTCGTCATCACAATATTAGACTGAGTTCCATCGTGGTAATAATACATACCAGTTGCAGTTGCTACCAAATACAGTGATAGAAAATCACCGTGCACTTGCACTTCGCTCTGTCCTGTTGCATCTTTTCTCCACCACCACTCTAATTGAATACCATCTTCTGCCATCGAATTAAAATTATCTGCCATGTAGAGATATTGATCAATTGGAGCATATAATTCAATAACATCACGATGACCATCAATATCTGATAACTTACAGTATTCACCGTAATCGAAGTAGGTTGAAGAAAATCCTTGTAATAACAATGATTCCAAATCATAAGGATTCACATTATATCCTAGTTCATATCCTAATCCACCGTGAGATGAGATATCCCACGAAAATCCAATAGCATCATACCAACACTCTCCTTCATCATCATATTGCACAAATCTTATTTTACTCACGTTGGTCTGCCCCGATCCAAGCGTTAATCCATCAGTGAATATTCCATTAATCCATACTTCAACATCATTGTTAAACCAGGTTACCTTTATATGATTCCACTGATTACTTACACCAGAAGCAAGTAATATCGAGATTGTATCATTACGCCAGTAATATTTCCCTGCTGCATTCATGATAATATACCCTTCTTTTGAAGAAGAGTCCTGGAACCAAATTTCATTACTCCAATCTACATCATCTTTTACTGGATATTGCCAGCATTCAAATGTTCCACTATTAGTTTCTGTAATATCATGATTCACGATCAAATACACTGAATCATCTGCCTTCATATACATCACGTTGTTATGATTTTTTTTTGATGGTTGAATTTCCGTAATGCCAGTGCCGCTAATAGAATCTACATAACCTATACTAACACCGCTGGTTTCAACATTTTCATCTCTGAAATCATAAGTAGCGTAATACACTCCGCTTTCTGTAATTTCGTCGCTATCGAAATTTATCTCTGTTAACACTGTAGCCTGTTCATTTCCCTCAAAACTTTGTGTGCCGTTTCCAATAGTCATGACAGGTATTGGCTCAGTGAAATCAACAATGAATTGATATTGAATATCATTAGTATTGTCAAATATATCGGTTACTTCAAATATTACATCCACAAAATCACCATCTTGAGCGCCTGTTGCTTGTTGGATGTTTGTCCATGTATATTCAAACCGCGTTGGATTTACAAAATTTTGTACCATGTCTCCAATAAACTCTTTTTCCTGAGTAATATTAATGAAATACATTGATACATTCGTAACTTCGTTATCACCAATAAAGGAGAAGTATTGAGTATCAGAAATGTAACTACTCCACTCATTGTATTTCGTGTAATCAGTGCGTAATCGATCAATGAGTAATTCAAACGGTTGGTCAATAGATTCAGCTGTCTGGAATCTTACCTTCACATGATTAGTTTCATTGTAGAAATCGTTATTGAGCGTAAATGATTCATCATTAAATACCTCTGAGTTTATTACACTTTCTATACCTACCCATGATTGCGAGGTGTAGTTATAAATATCAAGATCTACATCAATTGACTCATTAGTTCTATAGGAATATTTCAAGAAATCTAATGAATAGAAAAGTTCATCTGAGACATTCCATGTAACTTCAACATCAATACCATAAATCTCATCTATTGAGGTGTAATCCACCCGCAATCTATCAATGAGAAGATTAAATTCTGTAGGAAGCCCCTTAGTTGTATACCGAATTTTCACATGATTGGTTGCATTACGGTATCGAGGATCGCTCAAATCAAAGGATGTGTTGAAAAATCCAATAGAGTTGATAGAGCTGTTTACCAGATCCCATTCCTGAGAGGTAAAGTCCCAAATTTCCATTGTACAGTTTACATCCCTTGAAGTTTTATGCGAGTACATCAAATATTCCACTGATTGAATAACTTCCGTAATATCCCACACCACCTCAGCATGTACATCATAGAGATTAGCGAGTTTCGTGTAATTTACTTTTAATTGATCAATATCCAAATCAAATGAACTGATAGATACTCCTGTGAGATATCGCACAAGTATAGTGTAATTTCCATCATAATGATCGGTTTTAAGAGAATAAGGACTTGACTCACTGGAAATATTTTGCCATGAACCTGCAGTATAATTCCAAACAAAAAAGCTGGTGCCTACAGATGCAATATGGTCAAAAAATAGATAGTCTACAGATTCAATATTTATATCATTTTGCCCGATAAGTTTGTAAATAATATCACTATCAGTCATAATATAAGTATCAGTAATTGCGATAACATCATCATCAAAATAAGAACTACCGTCATACATTACTTCAAGACCGTTTGTGGTGATATAATATATAGTTCCATTTTCGAGATGATATGCTTTTGCACACCCTTCTGCATTTCTATTAAGCATTAATGCAACATTAGTTTCTTCTCCTCCTACCGTCCATGAACCTCCTGAAATTGAATAAGAAAGTAAATAGTTTACATATCGATCAACCACCCATCTATCTCCAATCATATAAATTACATCTGAACCATCATACGTCATTGCTTTTAAATTACTGTTAGAAGGGGGAGTATATAATGCTTCTGATGTCCATGAGATTGTGGTTGCAGAGTCATTATATTCAAATACTTTAAAACTATCGACTTCGAAGCAATTATAATAAATGTTTCCTACGACTGCACCAAACATATATGTGTTTCTATTTACACCTTCGCTTGTATCTGTATCTTTCTCAGTAAAAGGAGCAGTATCTACGTCCCAAATTACCATAGTTTGAGTATAAGAACGTTCTTCCAAATTTATAACAAACACATTACTACCAATCATAAAAATATCATAAGCATACACACTATTTGCATCTGCCCCACTTGAAGTCCCTACTTCCGTTACAGTTGGACTCGTTTTACTTACTGTATAATCTAATTTCCAAACATCAAAATTATCAGCAGTACCACCATTATCACAATCCAAAAACCAGATAATCTTATTTATTCTATCATGCCAAGCAGAATGAATCTTATGATCTCGCGATTTACTATCTCCTGAAGTATCCGAAGGATCGACATCTACCTGAGCCCAGGTCTTCCCTTCATCCAATGTCACATACAATTTGGACTGATCGGTTGAATCTACAAGATAAAATACACCATCACCAAGTTCCCACCATAAGTGTGTATTTGCTGGTTGTTTAGCACTTGTTTGTTGATATTCATACATCACATCATCCTGAATGGTTATTTCTGCTACCGCATCAACCATATAATCAGTAGCTTGTGTATAATCAATGTGTAATTGGTCAATGGTGATATTAAAAGGACTACCAGAATAAGCTATATAACGAACCTTTAAAGTATTGCTGCTATTATAATGATCGGTAGTCAGTGCAAATGGACTAGTTTCATTTGAAATATCCTGCCAGTCTTCAGCATTATAATTCCATATATCAAAATTAAATTCAAAGAATATATATTTGTAAACTTCTGGATTACCTCCTCCTGGTCCTTCTCCATGCATAACCCATAAATTTCCTCCATCCCATGTAATACCTATTATCTGATTTCCTTGACTTCCTACATCAAAATGAACACCAGTATACACTCCCGTAGCTGTATATTGATAAACTTCATCATTACTATCTGAAAGGACCCAGAAATTGATACCGTCCCATGTGATTCCACTATCACCTGTAACATCAAAATGAACTCCGGTATACACCCCTGCGGTCGTATATTGATATACTTCTTGGTTAACAAATCCTAAAACCCATAAATAAGTTCCATCCCATATAATATCACCTAAACTCGTATCTTGACCTGCTACATCAAAATGAGTACCAGTATACACTCCCGCAGCTGTGTATTGATAGACTTCATCATTTGATGTACATACAATCCAGAAATATGTTCCGTCCCAAGTGATTCCAACTGGGTAATTAGCTTGACTTCCTACATCAAAATGAGTACCGGAATACACTCCCGCAGTTGTGTATTGATAAACTTCACTATTACCATCTCCAACAACCCAAAAATGTGTACCATCCCAGGTAATTCCCATTGGACGCCCATCTTGAGCCTGTACATCAAAATGAGTCCCTAAATAATTCCACCCCTCTGGAATATCATCATATTCAAAACTTAAATAATCCATTGATATAAGATTTAGATCATCAACAGACCACTCAATTTCTGCATTTACAGAATATTCCTGTAAGGACTCAGATCCTATGCTAGCGACTGACTCCGTTTCATTAATATTATAAATAAAGACCCAATCAATTAGACATATGAGAATATCGTCATCAGTAGCTTCATTCCACTCATTTAAAGTAAAACTTCTTAGAGCTCTACCTTCAGCACCGAGAGTGTTATCAATAGACTCTAAACCTAGCATATGATCCCAACCGTTTGGATAGGATCCACAGCCGAGATAAAATTGTATCGGTACTGTTTCAGAAATTGGTATAGCGTTAGAATTTGTGTGCTCTGATAGAAAAGTATCATTTTCATAAAACTTGACTGATGAAGAATTGATCCAAACAACCTCTTTAATAGTCCAAACCCATTCAGAAGCTGCAACATTGCTAGTTGTTTCAATCTCTCCACCATCCCTCCTTGTCATGGTATCGTCTTCAAGGAAACAAAGACTATTCGGATACCTATTTCCATAAGTCCCCCCTGTTGACCAGAAATCAAGCCATCCAACAGCACTTCTTTCCCACCGCATCTCTGGAGTATATTGTCCACCCCAATCATCTGGGTCAAGTTCTATATATAATTCAGCTATACTATCAGATACATTTACATATCTTTCCTTAATTTCTCCAGTAGTATCATATACTTCATACCATATATTGTTATCATAACTTGTTCCTTCAAAATCATCAAAAAAAGGAAATGTCGCCGACCCGTTGCTCATTGCCACTGCTGCAGAATTTCCGTAATACATGTTAATCACAGACGTTCCTGCATCTGGGACATTTACCCATATAAGAGAATATCCTGTTATATCCCATGACTCTATCCAATAATTCAACAATACGCCACTAGCATAAAATCGTAAATCAGAACCACCTGATTTTACTTTAGAATAATCAAAGTTTGAGCTATCTAATTGCACCTTTACCTGATAGTTATCTTCTGGGGTTGGTGGACTTAATGTAATATCTCGTACATAATCCCACCCTTGTATCATTGGAAGACCTGGATCTGTAACTGATATAGTTGATACCTGGCTATCTATATCGGCAAGATCACCATAGATGAGATTTCCTGTAATTACATTAAAGTTACCGCTTTCCTTTTTATTATCGCCGAGAGTGTAGCTTAAATCTTCTTCAGGGCATCCGTATGCATCAAAATATATTAAATAGTTTTGATCTGTGGTTTGACTCATCATTTGGAATGATTTCACATTACCGTTATCCTCAACTGTTTTATATGAAACCTCCTCTACACCATCTATAAAAACAGAAAATTTATTATTAATTTGCTCCCAATCTATTCTTATATGATACCATGTGTTATCATAAGGAATGGTGGTTAGATCATTCCATTGAGAATTATAAAATGCTTGAAATTTATCAGCTAAAATATGAATTCTACAAACAGTTGTTGTGATTGTATTCATAAGTTTGATCTCTACTTCTTGAGTAACATCGGATGCGCATATCCAAAATTCTATAGACCCTTCAGATAGCGCTGTCGGAATATTATGTCTGAAATAATGTCCAGATGAGTCAGTATCATTTACTTCAATAACATGATAATGATTGTTAAAATTATCGATAATCTCTACATTTCCACTCGATTGATCTACAAAACCTATATCTGTTCCCGAAGTTTCTGGTATCTCATTTTCGAAACTATAGGTAGCAGGATAATGTCCGTATACTGGAATTTCGTATTCTGAACTACTATTACTTGATGTTGCGGTAATCATTGAGTTCTGATTATCATCATAGTTGAGAGCTCCTTTATCATAGTAGTTCCACACACCTTCAGTAAATGAGAATTGTACTTGGTTAGGAATTTTATAATCACTGCTATAATACGAACCTGAAATTTCGGAAGCAAATGATGCAAAATCCCCATTAATATACTCAAGATCTCCCCAGTTCAAAGTGATATTAAAGTCACCTGCTATTGGCATTTCGCTTAATTTTAGATACTCGGTTCGTAATAATTCTGATACAATTGTATGATAATCGTTATTGATACCCAAAAGACTTCCTTGCCTCGTTAATAATCCGTTAATTAAATTAAAATCATCAGGATAGATCGGAACTGAAATAGAGGTGCTATATTTACCAAATCGATCATTAATAGGGTATTCTAACCAACCAATTGGATTCATGAATCTTAGTTGTACATCTGAATATTTTTGATCCAATAATATTTGAAAACTGTCAAGTTCACTTTCTGTAAAATTATAGAAGAGTTTTTGCCTTAACATTAATCTCTGTCGTGAATCAATATTCCTAAGAAATCCACCAAGCACTCCTATATCAATTTCTTGATCATTTGCAAGAAGTTTTGCTACTTTTGTATCTTCATGTTTATTATCATTAATTATATAATTGATATCCCAAGAATAACCTATTGCGTCAACATAACATCGGCTTGCTGAATTAGAATTAGTTTGAATAATCACCTGATTTAATGAATTATTATTATCCAGTGGTTGATTGTCAACAATAAGAAAATCATTTACATAAAAACTTACTGAATCACTCGCGCAATCAAAGTCACTTCTGATATGTACCCATTCGGTGGTAGTATCAATAATATATGAAGTAGTTCCGTCATAGTAGAATGTAATATGGGTAGGAGTAATTCTAATCTGGAATAAATAATTGCCACTAAAGTCTCTAAATTGCCATTGAAAGGTCTCTGTGTCATAGAGATGCCAAAATTCAACTGTTCCAGAATCTTGATCTAGGTTTAAATCGTTTATTTTTGCATATTGATAACCAGCATCGACATTAAATTCCAAAACTGCATTATGACCTTGATGACTATTAATTATTTCTGCATGAGCTCCAGAATAAACATCATCGATCCACTCAATATTTGTATCAGTTTCGCCAACTTCATTTTCAAAACTGTAGGTCGCTGGATAATGTCCTTCAACAACATTTTCAATATAATTCGGTGCATCAATAGCGGCCATATCAAAGGGTATATCATACTCATCTGCTGATATCCTTGTCGTCTCATACTTCGTGTAAAATACACTAAGATCATATTTATCTAATGTCAATTCAGCAACGACTTCCAGTTTATTACCTGTTGCAAAATTAATGATGAAGAAACAATCCCAGAAATATTCCAATTTACACCGTAGTAAATACTTCTGAGCGTTAATATCATAGAACAAGTTAGCATCTAACACTTCTTTGGATATGCGTACTTTATTATCATCTAATATAAATTCCTCAAATTCTAAATACTCATTTTGGATGTAAAAGCGATATCCTTCCTCAATCAATGCATGTTCAGCAAAAATCATCGTTTGGTTCATATTTAACTCACTGAAATATTCTAATGAAAGTTCAATTTCATCGATGTCTATATTCTTATCAAAATATTCAGTTAAATCAACATCAAAGTGTACTTCTGGACTTACAACTCGGCCTTCATTTGATGGAGAGTAGAAAATCATTGTTTGTATATCATTTATTTTAAATCTTGTTGTTGAAGAAATGTATTGGTACTGATTAAGATCTTCATCAAGGCCTATCATCATTTGCATTTCAAATTCGTTTTGGACATCTGTACGGTTGAAGAACTTCTCAAATAAGATAAAGTTCCTATCAATAACATATTCAAATTGATTAAATGATGTACCATCATAAGTAACGAATTTAGTGTTTTCCCATACTTCATCTATATAATTATAGAAGTAAAATTCGATGTATTCGGCTCCGTTCTCTTTGGCAGTGATAACTCGTTTACCAGATTGCTCGTTTATTTGTGTTATCTCATATCCTGGTATCCAGTTTGGGTCAAACTCAATACCGAGCCACAAATTATCCACAATATTGTTAATGAAATCACCTTGAAAGGTTAACGTAATGGGTTCCAGTGTTATTACAGAACCGTCGTGCCATTCAAATAATTTATATACCACATCAGCAAAAAGCAATCCAGAATAATCACTCCAATCAACCCCGAGTAATATAATTATATTTTGATCTATATTGAGTATATACTCATCTTCTGGAATCGATTCTGAATCCGTACGTAGATCCGTAATGTAAAACTCAGTATCATACCTGAGTGCATCAAACATGAAAACAGATGGCGCAACTTTTGTTAACATCGCATTATTATGATACTCTTCAACATATGGAACTTCTACAACCGTATTATTGATATGCAGTTCGGCTTCATGAGCTTTCACTTTAAAATCTACATCTGTTAACTCCTGAATATAATTCCCTTGAAAAGTGGCTCCTATGACTTCGCATCCAGCCATAGTAGAATTTACCTCAACAATTAAATCATACCCTTCTGTTAATGACTTGCTCAATAATGCCAATTCTGTTGGTGATAAATTAAGATCTCCTATAGTGATGTCAAGAACCCGATCTTGAACTCCTAAGTCATATTTATTTATATCATGTGAAAACACCGTAATAAAATCCCTGTTTCCCATGCTATCAATACACCATAGATGAAATACAAGTTCATAACTTTCAGAAAGCACTTTTCTATCTAAATAGAGAGCATCAAGACCGCTTTTCATATTTACATGCAATATACCATCAATGATCTCCTGATCACTTTCCAACACATCATACTTATACAATAATTCATCTCCTGCCGTAAAAGTTGAAACTAGTGAGGTTTCATTGATATTTTCATATCTTATAGATCCGTGTACATTGGAATCAGGATGAGGATCATTATCAAATTTAACATACATACCGTAGTCATTGGAATCCACAACATATCCTACATCTTCAGTACCCATCCATGTATTGTATAATGTAGTATTGACCCATAACTCGCTTACGAAAAATGGGGAACTGAAATTATAAGCACCGACAAGAGAAGAATTCGGCATATACCACATTCCATCATACTGCGGAAGACCAGAAGGATTATGTATAAGTACTACATCAGGAACATATTCTACTTCTATTTCGTTTATCAATTCTTCTTTAATGAAAGAAGAAATAAATCGAAGTTCATTATCATCATTTATAATATAATCAAAAATTGGATATCGTTGTATCGATCCGTCTTGATATACTACTCCCGTTAATGTTAAGATTTCTCCTAGATTACTTATTTCACTTAGGTTTACTCTATTGTTGTAGGTATCTAAAGATGTCACTACAGAAGTTTCTGCGTACAGTGTTTCTTTTGTATCCCACATGAATATACAATCCATTATATCTAATGATTGAGAAACCCTAATAGGAATGTTCGGATCGCTGCGTTCATACCTGAAGTATCCCCATGAATCGATACACAAATCACCAGGAAGTATGTACGAAATAAATGCAAGCTTCATAATACCGTCTTGTATCACATCTGAATTCAGATTTAACAATCTGAATGGATTTTTCAGTTCTATGTCATTTGAGTTTTTTATTGGTAAAAATCTATTTTGCGTTGTATTTTGAATATAGGCAAGGGGATGATCAGAAAAATCTTCTGGAGACCACACATCCCTGTCTTCAAAAAGATGTCTCGCCCTGATTACAGCATCGATATCCTGCCACTTGCCAGAAGTATAATTATACATTACTAATCTACATCTCCAACTCCAGATGCTATCATATGCGCGGTTTTCAAGTTCGATATCTACATCAAGCGCCAACTTAAGTTCTAGATTATAAATATCCGTTATATCTAAATTTCCTATATTCAGTTCAAAAGGAGATATCAATGGGATTTGAATATCATCCAATGCCGTGTTCTTGAACCTACTTGTTTCATAATCCAGTGAATATATATCATAGTCATCATAATTTCCTTCAACATTGGGTTCATTTGTTGGAAAATTCGGATATTCCTCTGGTGGGAACACCTCAAACTGAAACTTCAAATCCTCGAGCTCGAGATTTACATACACATCATCATCTGATCTTCCGAATACGGGAGTTTTCAGTGATTTATGGGCGGTATAATGTATCGTATTATTGCCGAGGAACGGTTCATTGCCCCAATTACCGCCAACTAATTCCATATTACTGTGAGAAAGGTGCGGTCCTGTAAATATCTCATAATCATTTTGAACTTTTATTCGCGTCTCGTTGAGTAAAAACAACTGTAACTGATCGAGAATTATCGTACGGTCAGGTTCCCCTATTCGTTTATCAGCAGCAAAAGTAATATAGACATCATCTACGTTTCTTACTAAGAAAGAGTCTTCTTCAAGTATCGTGACCTCTTGGTTACCAAATGATACTACTCTATCACCGATGTGTAATTGTGCTGTCCAAGGATCTACTCCACTATATGTTCCTTGGGTAGTCTTTCCTTCAAATAAAAGAATGAAATCGTTTGCCCCGTCTGTAATATCTGGATCATTAAATGTGAAATGTATCTCCGATTTCGGAAGATAAGACACCTTTACAGATAAATAGTCTAACTCTACCCCATTTGTACTAGTCCTATATAGACCCCATGAATGTGACTTGGAGTATATGCGAAATTTAAATTCTCCACTCGATGTTAAATAATCTTCAGGACGATACAAATATGCATCATATCCACCATACACAGTATAGGGTTTTATATTGATATTGATCCACGAGAAAGGTCCAGAGCTAGAACTTAGAGGAACGTTTTTGAAATGTTGCCATTCACTTAACCTGTAATTATAAATTTCTATATTGGTATAATGATAGGAAGGATGATGACTATCATCATCAGATCCAGAAGAACCCCAAGCCCTCATATTCAAATTTATATCGATTTCATCTGGAAGAGGATCTCCACTTGTCCAATCAGTGTAATATCTAAATTCTTGGATAACTTCCATATGCACTCCTCCAGGATCACCAACATCTTTCCCGTAACTACGCGCCCAAAAATAGGCGGTTTTTTGATCCCCAGTTGCCTTCCACCAATCTGGTGCAATTGTCTCATCATAATGATCATCAAAATAATAAAAGGTATAAAGAGTATCAGGAGCTACATGCTGATAATTTGTATCATAATTACTATAGGCGACTCTTCCACGTGATACAGTATATGTTTTATCATCAGGAGGACTTCCAAAGCCTCCCAATTTTTCTTCATCATCATTAGAAACTGGAACAGAAAAATCATAATCTACAAATAAAGCATCTATAAATATACCCGTGTAATCTTGAGCTTTAATTTCGACTGTTATACTATTAACATCGGTTAAACTCAAGTCATCCCAATATAATAAAGACCATCTATATTCCCAACACGTATAATATGAGATACTTTTCCATGATGAAATAAACCCACCTTTTTTAAATCTCACAATAGTCCCATAACTAGCACCAGCCCATTTTATAATTACCTTTAATGCGGTTACCGTACTATCAGTCGGAATATCATGACCTGTTCCAAACCCAAGTTCACATGTGTCCATATTGTACCCGTAAATTTTTGTTCCGCCTCCTGAATAAGAATTATCGTCTCCTGTATCATCTAGCGCCCCATGTATAGTAGTTTCATCTCCCATAATCTCAAATCCATCATTAGAGACAGTACTCTTTGGAAGTAGCCAAGCATATGCTGGAAAACTGCAATCATTGACCACCGAGACGTTATACCAACCCTCAATTGATGCCTGCTCATCTCCGTTTATTATATAATTTTTCTCTAAAAAGGAATCATACTCATAATCAAAAAGATCTGCTTGATCCTCATTCATAAATGAAGGTAGCATTTCATAACTGTATACATTTTGCTCTTTCATTGCATCATTAAAGCTATAAAATATATCAATATCAGAACTGAGCTGCGTAAATGTATTCTCAGGAGTAAATAAAAAGTCTTGATAATCAATGTTTAACATATCAACATACCCTTCTGTCTTATAGGATTCAACCAAGGCTTTATACTTGATGAAATCTTCTTCCGAAGAAATGCGCTTCAAGAACTGAGATTCTATGGAATATAATTTAATACCCTGATCTGTATCAGAATATAATGTTTCGATCCTGGGAATTGCGCGAAATACTGGATTGGGATCATAAAGAGATAATAACGGTTGAATTTGGGGAGGATTTTCTTTTTGGAGGTATATATTCCACATGTTGGTTGAAAAATCATAGTAGAAATACACTTTATCTTTATATCCGAATCCCGAAGGAGAAAATTGATTATCTAGTATGTTGATCGCTACATTATCATTTACTGAGAAACATACCTGTCCATCATCATAGCCATCTGGTCTTCTTTCAAGGGTGTACACTAAACGGTACACATCATGATCTGCTTTCCACTTATCATAGGTTGTAGCGACCAGTCGATCGATATTTAATTCAAAATAAGAATCCGAGTTAGGCCATGTGATATCAATACGAATCAAAATATTTCTGTTGTTTAATTTCTTGCCATCTGTTATTGTGAAAGTAAGTGTATCCCCATTGATTGAAGGGATCATTTCTTCATAAACACCAGTTCTGTAGTTCATAAAATAAAATATTGCATTCTCAAGCCATTGAGCATAGGTACAATACCCCTCCAAGTTGATTTCAATATGATCCAATTCCTCGTGATTTATAGTATTGAAAAATAAAATATCCACTTGTAAGTGCTGATTGT
Organism: Promethearchaeota archaeon; assembly: GCA_048937405.1. Classification (GTDB taxonomy): domain Archaea; phylum Asgardarchaeota; class Lokiarchaeia; order Sigyniarchaeales; family SOKP01; genus Loki-b32. Next base: position 114,081 of record JBHLNF010000003.1, on the reverse strand, counting down.
TATCGATATCCTGAGATCGGATCGTCCAGTATCTTTCATCATCAACTTTACCATAGGATATATTATCCATGCTTTCATAAAGATTTGCTTGAGGCCATGTAATTGGACCGTAATCTACATGCTGTCCTATTACAATCTCATGATCATATCCCTTAAATTCTAAATTTTCTCTATACTCGTTTTTCACTTCTACCCAAATATCATATACTTGAAATATCGAATTTTCCACAAAGGCTCCCGTAAACTCTAATTGGTTGAAAATGAGTTGTTCAGGGATTAAAATGTTTATAATCTTTCTATTATAGTTATCATCCACTGCAAATGACTTGACAAGTTGCCCATCGTTATAAAGATTCAAGTGCATGCCATTCGGAGTAGTTCCTTGACAATCAATAGAAAGTATGTTTCCAGGTTTCAATTGGGTTTTACTGCTATATACAGGGCTTCTTATAGTTAATTGTTCTTCTATATTGCTTTGCATGTAAATACGACCATCATCCTGGTGAAATTTGTATAGATAATGAGTAAGAATAGGGAGATTTCTTGTATTATCTTTTGATGAAAAAAATAAAGATCCTCCAGAACTTTCAGAACTTTTTATTAACATATATGCTTCGCTCGGAACTCCCATATCTATTATTACGAATGTATTAGGATCAGCGGTTATATCACTCCAAATTCGGTTGAATGTCAACGGCGGTGGTTGATTATTCCATGTTATCTCATCTTCTACAAAAGTCTTTGTAGGAATAGATATACTCCTATGATTTAGAGGAGATTCACCATTATAAAATACCCGTAGTTCAGAATTTTTGGTATAACTACCTATAATATAATTAGATTGTCGGTGTATAAAACCGCGATTGATTCCATCTATTAGCACATAAGATAGATCACCATAATTCGTATTTCTGTTATCTCTATTTACAAATGCATCACCATCTAATATACCTGAATCTATAAGTAAGTTCTCAGTGCCGCCAACTAATTGCCATGAACCTTGATATAAGTTATCTTGAAACTTATACATTGTCGGTGTATCTTTAAAATTAAATCCACTTCTACCGTACAGTTCAATACCGTCAGGTGTCATATCAATTCTCTCACTTACATGCACGCTTTCAAGGAACGGACTGATAAACTTATATAAATTCCCACTATCGGTAAGGATGTAATTTTCAGATATAGCCACAGATGTTCCATCTGTACATATACCCGTGCTATTGACAAATCCGTTTAATTGTGTTTGCCACGCAATGCTGTCGGATATATGTATGCCTTTTTCTTGACTTCCAGGCGCTGCATTTCTATCCAACATCAGTATGATATTAAATTCCTCTTCTTCTGTAATGGTACCAGAATCATACACATATCTATAATAGGTATCTGTTAAATCAGAAATCACGAACTGAAATATGTCTTCACCGTCCTGATCAGCAATCCCCCTCATTTCTATAGGGGGTAATTTCAAATTACTTCCCACATCTGCGACAAGACTGAAATCTGGGATTGTATCATCAAAGGTATAGATTTTTACCATGTTTTCCGTCGATTCGACGATAAATGTTGGAAATGTTCCGCCAGGAAATACTACCTCAGACATATAACCTATATCATGAAATACTTCTATATCCCGATTGACCCAGTTCGGACTAACCCACTTAAACACATGCACTTTATCCATACCGCTGTCATCTTCAATTGTAAGAACAAACATATCGGATCCAGACTTATACACATCCCGTACATCAATATTTGTACCTGTATGGGTTCCCATTTCTGTGATTGCATCAGATGCAAGGGTTAAATACCAACAGTTGAATTGAGTGCTATTAGACTCAATAAAGTAAATCACCTCTGAAGATCTATCATACCATGCTGAGATAATGTCGTAATTTCTATTAGCAACTATTGACCAGGTTTCTCCCTCATCCTCTAACTTTATCACCATATTCGGTGATACAAAATCGACAACATATAAATCACCATCAGATGCTTCTATAAATAGATGAGGATCTTTTGGTAATACATTAATGTTTCTTAAGTATCTGTACTGTCCAGAATTGTAGATATTGGCCGAGAAATCATCGTAGTTCAAATAATCACTATCAGTATGAACATAGGTGTTAAAATCACCAAGGCATAAGTATCCATCACAAGATTCTGAATCAGTTATTAACCTTACTCTGATTTCATTATCATCGTTTACAAATTGGCTATAAAAATTCTCTTCTGTAACTTTTTCAAATGCTTCTGATGGATCAACTTCTGGGAACCAGTCTGTTGGAGATGTCCAAAAATCTTTAGGATTTATTTTGATGTTGTCAAATTGGTATTTTTGGGAATTCCCGTTACTATCATAAAACAGTCCTTTGAATGGATAATCATCCATATCAAAGTTATTCATAGTATGGTTTTCCGAATTCTTCATTAAGAAACTTGACCCGCTATACGGATCCGTAATAGAATCATCAAACCATGCCCTTCCTTGACTATCAAGTTCTGTTGGAAACGGAAATCCAAACGATATGATGTTGATATCACCTGTGCTTGTGGTACCCCATTTTGGTTGAAAGGCACTTGTATCTTCGGGACCTTGATACGTCCAAAAACTATCGTAATCCAATACACCTAAATTGTAATAACCGCCCGATGTTACCCCCATCGGTATTGATTCCCATCTTCTTCTGTAGAAATTATAGATTTGTACAGAAATAGGAAGCTCTCCATTACTACCAAAGTTGTAATCACTGTCGTATATTGCTGCATCAAACGATATCTGAATAGATCTTGTTCCATCCCTATCAATGATGGGTAGTTGATGTGTTAATTCTAACCCATATATTGTAGATGGATTTATAAGATCTATAGAAATGTATTGTTCTGGGTCTACCAATGCGTATGCAACATCCGTCACTGTTGCTTCTTGAAATGTTTTTAGATCGGTGCCAAATGAAGCCGTATTTCTTGATTTTATTGTACTTGTTGTATCACTTGAAAGTAGATTATAATTATTTAAATTATTTCTAATGAAAAGCTCTTGCTCACCTCCGTAATTATTGTACATCGAATTTGGCTCTACCAGTGTTTCATCATGTATTTGATCATAATACATCTCACTGAAATCGTAATTCTCACTGATTGCTGGGTTGCTAATCCACACCCCGTCTATATAATTCCCTTCAAACTGATCATCAAATACCTTTTTCTTATCCCCGTTAAGTCCCACCTCGGGATTATCATCTTTACCCGTTAACTCTTGAGCAAGAATTCCCGAATCATAAGTATTATTGTAAAAAATCAAACTATTTTCAAGTTCTGTCATAGAGGTGTACGCTGCACTATACTCTCCATCCCATCCCTGTTGCATATCAATAGGATATGCCGACTTCCTACCGTATCCAGAAATAACTGGTTCCCGATGTAATGTCAATGCGTTTGGAAGATAAAATTGATCTGTTCTTGTCCCTGGATTGATCCATAACAAGGGGAATTGTAAATCTTTGTAAAATGTTGCAGATGCGGATAGTTCATTGATATCAGCCTGTCCATCAAATATTTTAAAAGATGGATCTATAACGTTTTCTTCTATAACCTTAAAAGAGCAAAAACTATACACAATTATAACTGACTGTAAATCATTCCACGAGACAGCGCTTAAATCGAGTTTGATTTTGAAATTTGAATAAACATACTTTGATTCTCCCAATTCCACCCATCTGTTGTTTAACTTATAATATACCCTTTCTATAGAATACACTCGATCAGTAATTTCGATTGTGTGAAAAGGATGACTTTCTGAGTTCAAATCATCTTTAAGTAGCATTAACTTCTTCACGACAATAGGGCTTTTAATTGTAGATTTGTCTTCTACATATATGATCGATGTTTGAAACACCCCCGTGTTTGATGCTGTTATCAATTTCATATTATTATTATCATTGATAAAAAGAAGATCCAAAATCTTAAACTTGATGTCCTCTTCAAACTCCCCTAATTCTAATTCATTCCATTCATCCGAAAATTCTTTTTTCTTCAGTACTACTACAGCATCCATTTTTCCGATTGCAAGTCGATCCATACCAAGGAAAATCGTATGTATTCCGTTAATTTGCTCATATTCAATAGCGCTAATTTTTCCCAGAACTTCCTCTGTAATTACTTTTTGTACATCCAAATTCTGGTCATATTCAAGAAGCTGAGAATAATAGGCGCCTCCTTCCATTAACCCACCTACTAATATCGCGTTTCTATCGTTTGTTGAAAAATCGTTTACAATTTTTATAGTATATGGATAAAAATTTAAAGGACAGTAAACCTGTCTTACCAAATCAAGGTTAAATTGAGCATCAAACTGATATTTCCACAGTGATAAGATTCCTTGAGCAATATTTTCTTGCATGACAACTAGTATAGTTTTATCGAAGTCTTCATCATAAAATAGATCAAATGCAAAATATTCATACCCACTCATGTAGGTGACATTTTCATGTAGTACCCACACATCCAGATCTAAATAGATCACATCAATTTGAGCGGGAGATACCCTGACAATTTCACTCACTCCGTCATTGTTGATATCAAATAATTTGAATACTTCACCATTTAGCGATGGTATAGTATTTTCACTACTGCGCTGGGTATCCACCTGCCATCCGTTTATGCCATCAAATTTATATACAGTAATATCGACGTCTGAAGAGTGTTTTGTTACAACAATGGGTTGCCAATCTCCACCTGAATAAAAGGTACCCCATGATCCCCACAATTCAGAACCGCTATTAGGAATTGCATAAGGAAGGAATTCATATTCTAAATAATACATTGAATTCAAGAATGTTTCATCCTGATTGATATCCCAGGTAATTGTGTACTTTCCGTTGGTAATTACCGATGAATCTACTGCCAGAGGTATCCATTCATGTTCTAACGGATTATAATACTCAACTATAATGTCCCATAGATTATCAGTGCCAAAGTAATCTTGAATAATTCCTGTTATTTCTTGTATATTTTGTGGTAAGGTGCTGTTGTACTCAAACACCTTTCCAAGAATGATGTCAGTGGCAAGTTCGATATCCACAAAATCATAGATTTGCACCGCTGAACGTCCGAATTCAAAATTGTTATCTCCGATTTTGTAATCATTATCCCATGAGTACCCTATCGCATCGACATAAAGATCTGCACCACCTCCATCTTCGTCTGCCATTGAAAAATCTAATGATTTTAAAGAATCCGCGTTAAATAAAAATTGAGCATCATCCTTTTCTAAATTCCCATTCAGATAAATATCATATGTATCTAAATCACAATCAAACACTAATCGAACATGATATAAAGTATTGTTAAAAACATCAGCTAGAGGTTGATATGATGATCCATCATGGTATTGAAACTTATTCTGATAAAGTACTACACGAATTGACTTAAAAGTATCTTGGTTGTAGACAACACATTGCGACCAATCATAGACATTATCAGCGCCCCACCAAAACTCAATAGTACCTTTTGTTTGCTGACTACTAAATATGTTCTCGGTTACTGCAATCAAGTCGAATGGTGTTTGTATTCCATCATCATGTATTCTTAGCATTTTATTATGAGCTTCCCACGAATCAATCACCTCTACATATACAGGTGCGCTCGAACTACCTATCCATCCATTAGGTATGAATCCAATTGTATCGTGTTCAAAACTATAAGTTCCACTGTAATGTTCGTTAAAATCAAGGTAATTACCAGCTTTATCAAATACATAGCTCTTTAAATGATACGTTCTAGAAGAAATATCATCAACAGTTTCGTCATTCCAGTAATACACCCACCTATCTTCTACTTCATCATAATAACATCTACCAACAAAATCCCATAGTGATGTTCTACCTTTACCTTCATTATATAACCATTGAATCTGATCACCTGAGAGCGCGTATTGATAAATACGAATGTCATCAATATAACCCTCATAAAAGTCTTGAGCAGGAGTTTTACGGGCACCAAACATTAGGGAAGTCTCTCGATTAAAGGTTCCAATAGATGGTGCGGTTGATTGTAATACACCATCGACATAGAAATAAGAATCAGTTTCATTACAGCCAAAATCGACAAGATGCCATTCATTATCATTATATTCTTCATTATCAGATGCCGCTACTGTATCGCCGTACAATCGAACTCTAACTTGTCCATTATACATTTGAACTGCTATATCTGGACCTCCTTCAGGAGTTCCCGCGATGATATAACCACTCGTTGCGGTAGTTTTGAACCAAACAGATATGTGAATCGGATCCCCAGCAGTCCAAATAGAGGTCATATCAAGATTTGTTGAAACATAATCGTTTATACCATCAAAATACAGTGCTTTACCGTTTAATCCATCATCCCAGGTCGTCCCATAAATTATACCATTGTGATCTCCATTAATAGAGTCTTCAGCAATGTTTCCTGTACCTTCATCAAGATTCCACCACGCAGTATCCACAATGTAATACTCAGGATTTTCAGTTCCATAAATCATTACTCTCGCGATATCCATATCATCGTTCACATCAGGAAGCACTGATGACGGATCGATCTGGATCAAGCTATCCTTGTACTCATCTGTACCGAAAATCACAACTCCTGTACCATTAGACGTAGTACCGAGGTTCCATTCAAATAAGTTCCCATCACCTATCCGTTCAATTGAATTATCATAAATTCCTTTATAGGTATGGGTGATAAAGATATTTCCCCTTGTCTCATTCGAAGTCTGCCACATATACTTGTATATTCTTGACTGTTCTCCCAGAACCCACCAGTAGTCATTTGCATAATGAATAGCGGTCGGATTCGCGTTTACTGAAAAAGATTCTCCCAAATATGTCCAATCAACTGCGTACTTATATATCCTTCTTTTATCATTGCAACAGACATACCAATATCCTCCCTCAAAATTGATGTCACTTAGATCTCCCTCTGTTTCGAGTAAAAATGATTCTCCAGAATATGTCCAATCAGAGTTATATTTAAATACTTCTGATTGAGCATTTCCGAGCACCCACCAATATCCGTTATGATAAAAAATTGAAGTTGGCCAGGCATCTTCATCTATCGTGTAGTTTAAGTTAGTATAAGTCCAGTCTGGATTGTACTTAAACACAGTTTTGTTAAATTGACCCAATACCCACCAATATCCATCATAGTAATAGATCGATTGTGGTAGGTTATCCTCAGAAGCAATGGAATATGACTCACCAGTAGGTATCCAATTAGAATAGTACTTAAATACTTTATTGTTATAATCTCCAAGCACATACCAATATCCATTTTGGTAGTATATGCTTTTTGGAGATGTTTCGTTAACTGGAAAAACTGGATAATTAATCCCTGTGTATCTCCACCACGGATTATATGATACCGAACCATTTTTGGCAACACCCATTCCATCTTCCAATTCGAACCAAAAGTAAAATTCTTCTCCTTCAGAAAGTGACAGATACTCAGAGATATTAAAGAAATCTTTTCCACTTGATTTCAAAACCCATTCCATACTAATACTATCAAACTCAAAATAAATGCCGTCTTCAATGCGTTCATAGAACTCGGCTTCAATTGTATTTAATGGGGATAGTAAATATGTATAATGAGGATCAATATGCAATACATATGAACCTCCAGTAAATGAGGTCGAAAACCCGTTATTTTCTATAACTACATCATTAATTTTCAACCGCTTGATTTCCTTGATGGCTTGTGTATCATATATAATATTTGGATAGGTACCATAGCCGATTATTACATATGAAAGTGTATCATAATTCAATTCGGTTGATAACACAACGGGGTGATAAGCAAGCTCGTTTGTTATATACATTGTAATATTATGAACCCCTTGTTGAATACCCAGCGCTGGATCAATTAAACTCCAGCTAAAACCGTCGTAGGTAATGTCAATTGCAGAAATAGCTATTTCTTTTCTATCATTGAAATATAATACATCATCAATTACAAAACTATACATCGAAATGTCGTCGATTATTACTTTATCTTCAAGATACAAAAATTCTACGGGACTGTTATCCAAATATATGTCTTCAATAACATGTATAAGTGAATTTCCCGCTATGTCTGTTATGGTGAGATAAATATCGTACAAGCCATTCGGCAGTTGAGATGTATCTAACAAAATCTGCCATTCATCTTGTCCTACATTTGTGATGGTGTATTTCAACCGAGTAAAGGTTGCTTTGTTAATGATGTTTTTTAACATCAATGAAATATCATAATCAGAAGTATCTTTGATCTTTATATCAATTCTCAGTAATTCATTCCAATATTTGGTATGTATGTACAAATCTTCAATCGCAGGAGGCACATCATCAAATGCGAGTGAAATACCAATTGTATTATTATTACCCACGGTATCCTTAACAAATAAATGGAATGTGGATACAAATCCTTCAACTGGTATTGTAGTTGTGTAATCAGTTCTGAGCTGATCTAAATCTAAGCCAAAAGTGGTATCAGAAGATGCTATGTAACGAACCTTTATAATATTGCTACTGTCATAAAAATCAGATGAAAGTGTAAATGGACTGTCTTCACTTGAAATATCCTGCCAATTACCTAATGTATAATTCCATATATCAAAATTATCAAGTCTGTTTTCAACAAACTGACTAAATCGTAGCGAATCGATTGAATATAAAATTGGATCATCTACTGACCATTCAATTTCTCCTTCTATTTTATACTTATCATCATAGTAATCTACTCGGAGTTGATCAATGTCTAGTACAAAATCGGTTGAATCAGTGGCTATATACCGTACCTTTACAACGCGATTGTTAATTAAATCAGTAGATAATAATTGAGTTGCGTATTTATTGTCCCCGATATTATATTTCTTTGAATACCAAGAAGTTCCTACTGCATCAATATAAAAATCAGCGCCAGTTTCCCCTGAATTTGTTTCAAAAGTCATAATAGTAAATGGTATACGATATCCATAATATCCATATCCATTCCCTTGATCCTTAGAAACACCATCTATCCACAGATGCCAGTCTGTAAGACCGAATTCTATTTTGATATGATACCATTGATTCGTAATATATGCGCCTATATCATGATACCCATTAACATCATAATAAGAAAATTGCCCATTATTTCTCATATAAAACTCAAGTCCTTCATCCATATAATCAACAATCGCAAAACGATGCATTCTATCAGTCTCACCTGCACAAATCCAAAATTCCACCTTTCCATATGATAAATAATCGATACTTTGATAAAATCGTGGATAATCAGAACCGCTACTATCTGTAATTTTTACAACTTTGTCATGTCTTTGAAAAGTAGCGAGAACGTCGACAGTCCCTCCTGTTTCATCTATATCCCATTCACTAGGATTTTGCCCAGCTTGATCGTTTTCAAAACTGTAGGTTGCTGGATAATGGCCTGCGCTTATATCTTGCCAATCGGATAATGTATAATCCCATATATCAAAATCAATAGTTGCAGTAGAACTATGATTAAATCTGAGGTAGGACCTCCAGTCATTTATATTTGGCGGTATCCCATCGATTAATATTTCTGCATTAATGTCATATGAACTACCGCTATACTCGGCATCAATTGTTGTTTCGTTATTATCAATAAATTCGAGATTTCCATAATCTGTAATAATTCCATCTATTACAATGACGTCGCTGGGTTGTTCTGGAGTGTCATATGTGGTATACTCACCATAAATTGTTGTATTGATATTATCAATATGTTCAAGATTATGATAGTCCAATTTCCCATAGGCGACGCTGAAATTCCACAAAGAAGGGGTTGAAAATTCAGATAAAAATATAGTCGCATGGGGATCAGTAAAGTAATAGGTATAAAGATTACCTTGAACATCCCAATACCCATCAAAAATTTGATCAAGGAAAAAGCACTCGTCGATACCGCTAAAATCTTCAATAATGAATGAAATAAATCCATCTTTTAGATTATTAATTATTACACTTTCTTCAAATTGCTTGAACACCCGAGGACTTTCAAAATCAATTACATGTGTTGTATTTGATAAAAATTTAGAAACTGTACCCGAAATATCATGAAAGTAGCCTTTTAATGTATAATTCCCTTCTGGGATAAAAAGAGTTGATTTTAAGTCGTAATATCCATAAAACTGATGAAATCCGATAGATGTGTTAGTAAATCCGTACCGTATATATATCTCATTATATGTACCATCAATGTTTTCATCTGTTAGTAAATTGATGTAAATTTCCTGATCAGTTGCATCTATAAAATAATAAAATTCATATGAGGTACCGCTAATAGTAACAACTCTTATATCCGCCAATTCCTCTCCAGGATTTAAATCTGGAAATGGTACCTTAAACCTGTTCCGCGTAATTGTAATGTTTTCAAAGATGTATAACTTACCGTTTGCGGTCATAATATATCCTTCTGTAATAGCGATTACATCATCATCATAAGATCTAGTATTAAACAACTCAATATCGTTTTCAGTAATTTGATATATTATGCCATTTGTATGAAATGCTTTTCCATATCCATCCGCATTTCGGTTTAACATAAATGAAATGTTATTTTCTTGTCCCACTGTAATTGTAAAGGTTGAAATAGAATAAGAACATACATAATTCTTGCCATCAGCAATGTTAGCAGCCATAAAATATATAGTATCATTACCATCATAGACGATACCCCTTTCTAGCATATCATACCCACTTAGATAATCTGGAGCGCCCCATGATGAGGTAAAAAGATCAAAACGCAGTATGCGAATTGAATCCATGGGTGATGGTTGTCCTGTGTCAAGTTCCTCAGTAAGATAGACATCATCACCTATAAGTGTAACAAAAGACAGTTCAACATGTGTCGCTGGACTGCCTGGATAGTGTATACCCTCCTGAGTAAATGGTGCAGTATCCACATCCCAAACGACAACGACTTTAGTGCCTGATCTCTCCTCATAATTTACAACATATGTATCTGAACTATATACAAAAATATCCGTAAACATCACACTACCTGCATCAGCACCACTAGAAGTTCCTATTTCTGTTATAGTTGGGTGCGTTTTATTCGTACTGTAATCAAGTTTCCACACATCGAAATTGTCTGCCGTTCCATCATCACAATCAACAAACCATATAACCTGACTTACGTTGTCATGCCACGCTGATTGGATGTTGTGATCTCGTGATTTAGCATCTCCAGAAGTGTCAGAAGGATCAATATCTACCTGAATCCAGGTCATTCCTTCATCGGTAGATACATACAATTGAGTTTGATCAGCAGCATCTACAAGATACAATTCTCCGCTACCAATTTCCCACCATAAATGCGTGTTTGCTGGTAGTTTTGTACTTGTGTATAGGTATAAGTATTCATTGGAATAAAGTTGTACTCTCATATCACTCACATTTGAGAATAACCTTACTGTTTGCACTAATTCATTCTCGGAATTGTAAAATTCAACATAGGGATTGATGTTATTTACTATAAATGGTAAATTATAAGAGTTGTTATACGAATTCCCACAAGACACATTCATAAAAATATTCGGAGGAATGCGGTATATCTTTATGTGATCTATTACTAAATTGTGAGTATCGTCAAATGTTCCAGTAAATTCGAGTTGATCTATATTATCATAAAAATCATCAAAATTATCAAGAATAAATCCTACAGTCTTAGTACCGAAATTTTTATTCCCCTCTTGTATCAATTTAAATCCTTTTTGTTGTATTCCAGAGCTTAACAAATTAAACATTATCTCGTGTGTCGAAGTGGTGTTATATGTAATTTCAATAATATCTCCAGGTATTAGATCAAGATCAAGACTATTACTTCTTAATGATATTGTTTCAGTAGCACCCGTTTGGCAGTATAAAATTCCATTTCCCTGATATATTTTAGAAACCGTAAAAAGATTATCGTATTTGTAGATTTTGTCACGTTCGTTACCGCACATCCACCAGTATCCATTATGATAATAAATCCCTCTTGGATCTGCGTCTTGATTTATATTATATGATGTTTCTGTATATACCCAGTTAGAATCATATCTATACACCGTTGAACTATATTCACCCAGCATATACCAGTAACTATCATCTTCATTAAACTTAAGAGATATCGGTGTATCTTCAGAACCTACAAAATATTCTGTTTGATATACCCACTCCGCATTAAATTTCTTTATAAAATTACCATCAGCCACATACCAGTATCCATTCTGATAACACATAGAATTAAGACCGTTGTTACTAACATCAATATCATAATGAGAGCCAGAATATATCCTCCAATCATAATCAAATTTCAATAAGTTAGGATATTCAAGCTTGTAGAATTTTTTATCGAATGTCCAGAAATAGTTTTCAGTTATAACTGAGATAGGCGCCTGAAAATCCTCTTCATAGAATGTTTCTAATCCGTTATCAGTTAGTAAATATATTATACCTTGTTCACGATCAAAAGCTTTCGTATATCCATCTGCATATTTATTTAACATAAACGAAACGTCACATTCTGCTCCTTTAATTGCTATATTTGTAGAAATCGAGTAATTCCAATAATAACGTCGGTCATCAGATACACCTTCAATTATAAAACAAAGATGATCATGTCCATTATACGCAAGTTCTCCATACAGCTGATAAATAGGTGTTAAAGGGATCTTAGTATTGGCTCCTAAATCCTTCATTTTTGTAAAAACCTTGGAGACTAAACTGAACCTCCATATTTCAACATTTCCATCGTCCCAACCACCCAAGAACCATAGATTATTTCCTACGAGAGTTGGATAAGTATGGTGAAATGATCCATAATGATTTATAGTAGATCCCATATTGTATGACCATGTCGAAGGTCCTGATTGATCTCTTATTTCAAATATTATATCCGCTGTACTGGGTTCTTGATATTCATAAAATTCATATTTTCTATTTTGATGAATAAAATTATCAATGGGTGATAAAGACATTTTTTGAAAATATATATTATATCGTTCAACAACATTATCATTATTATCTAATTCTATATATTTTGATTTTAGAGAGTACTCATCATAATAGATATTATCCGACAGTAAAAAGTATAGACGATTAGTATTTTCATCAAACAAAAGACCTTTAATACGTGTTACACTCTGTGATTCATCTACTACCGTTGTAAAAGTTTTTCCCTCATCAGAAGTCTTATAAATAAAACGACCATTCAAATCCGAAAAATAAATCCCATATGGGGTTTCAACTATTTCATACTTATTATTTAAAGGTATGTTGCTGGATGTAGATGTTCTGAGATAGGAATATAAATAATCTTCAGAATTTGTACCAGATACATACCAATCATCTTCATAATAAATAGAAGTAGGTTCAAATGAGGGAAATGATGATGTATCAATATTGTAAAATGTGCCAGTATATGTCCAATCGGGATTATATTGATATAATCTACTATTGCTCTTATCAAATACGTACCAGTGGTTATCGTCTTCATTGAAGTGAATAGAGCCTGAAGGAGATTCTAAACTATATTCGCCTGTATAACTATAAAATGACTCTTTTAAAGAGTGATTTTTATTTAAATAGTTATTAATCGTAGATGATGATACATCAAATGTGTGTGGATTATTTCCGTATAAATTCCAATTTGACTCATTAAAGTTTTCTTCATATACCACTTCATCATTATAATCTAAATTGATATCAATTCCAGATATCTCTATGGGATCCTCAAACACCTTTGTGGTTGAGATAATGGTAAATTGTTTTGTTGCTATTATATTATCATCCTGATATAATCGTATGGTGACTGGAATCTGAAGAAAATCAGTTGCAAATACTTCATAATAGATACTGTTTAGTTTAATATTTATCTCACCTACACTCGTATCGCTGAAGTAGATATGATCATTTTCTATAACTGTGTTATTGAGTTTAAAATTCTCGTACATAGTTGTAAGCGTTACTTTGGTGATATCATTATCAACTGGATATATAGTTACATCAAGATCGATTTTTCCGCTGTGATCGAGAGAATACAAATAATTCTCATCAATACCGTTTACTACAAAATCACGGTGGTTGTTCATATCTTTTAGGAACCAAAAACTGGCTTCATCTAGAATTTTTTCATTACCCAAATCGTCATAGCCAATAAACCTCATAGAAATGTTATCATCTCTAAAATTGAGTATGTCAAACGTAATATTCATACTAGGGGACGATCCTGTAAATTCTATACCGTAATCCCTCCAAATTTCCTGAGTTTCATAGGTATGATACATGTAATCGAGCCTTACATATGAAAAGTGATCATCTATAAAATCTAGCTGCGCTGTTAATAAGTGATCTTCTTCATCTGTATATGTCGTTTCAAATGGATTGTGTTGTATATTTAATGTAATATCTGGACTTTCGATATCTAAAGTAATATTACCCATCGTATAGTTGTACATATAATAGTTAAATTCTGGTCCGAAAGTAAAGTTTGCTTCAACAATGAAATTGATGATATACTCACCTGGTAATAATCCTTCATCTAATACCCATTGTGTTAATTCATCAAGTTCAAGTAACCAATTATTAAAATACATATCATTGTATGTGAAAGGCACGTTATTCACTTTATCAATCGACCCAGAATAATTTACATATAGATTAATAGATTCTATGTGGTAGCTAAATCTCTCTAGTGGTAACACGCCAATTTGAGAATTATGATTAACACGCCCATCAATATTGACATAGGTAAAATTTACAGACTCTTCGAAATGACTAATACCAAACGAATTACTATATATACTAAACGTAACGTTCTGATCTGAACATACCACTCGAACAATGAAATACCAGGTGGGTTCGTCTGGTAGATTTCTACTGTGAACAACAAACGAATAATGATCCCGATTATAGGAGTAGCTTCTAATCAAACTCCATTCATCGGGAACTGGATCTTCTAACATTGTAGGTTCATATGTCGCTATGTAAAACTCAACTGTTTCAAGGGCTACCATTTCACCATACATTTTTTCACATTCAAAGTGAATATAACTATCGATTAGCTCTCCCGAAGTAATAGGTACCCATCCACCCGCACCATTTTCTCGTGAAACTGTGCATTCCAGTCTAAGTTCATTCCCTAACCGAATTTCTTCAACTTCGTTAAACGTTAATGAGCGATTATACACTCTCACATCATCTATATTCCCTGCAAAACAGGTATAATTAGTCAGTTCTGCACCGATAATGAAGGTGCCACCATTCTCCAGCTGATTCCCTCCGCTCCACGGCTCCGTAGTACCTCCCACCGCAGAGGTGTACCAAACATCATTAATTATCACATCAACATTTCCTCTGGTATACCGTACCGCAAGAAAATTCCACTGGCCTATTTGAACCGCTCCCGAGGTACCGTAGGTTGCGGTTGCGTCAGGCAAGTTATTCGGATCAAGATAGACCTCTACATAACCGCTTTCATTTACTCCCAATTCCAGGATGCCCTCCTTTGAGAAGAAGACGTTGTTCACACCATGGGAACTTTCTACATCGGAAAATGCAGTTGGATTAACCCATCCACATATCGTAAATTCGGTTGTATCAAAGGTGCTATCTAAAATATCTCCAAATTGCACATAATCGAAATCCTCATAAAATTCTATTGGTCCTGGCGTGGGAACGGTCGAGTTGAATCTCACTTGCATCCCTCCAAGATCAGCCTGAGATAAACTTAATCCGCTCCAAGTATAAATATACCATCCTGGGATCGAACCCATATTCAACTGTTTAGCTCCTAACCAACTACCACCACAATACACATCCACCCTAGAATCAATATCGGTTTCATTGCCGTATACTTTTATGGTAATTTGCGTTACATTACCATTATTGATATCCAATGTATCCATAGTAAATTCATCAACAATATACGGTCCAGAGCTTCTACTGGAAGAAAAAATATATCCGAGGTTGATATCTGGAATGGTAGGATCTATAACAATATCATTCAATAAACTGAAATGATCTCCCACATCAGATCCATTCCACTGAGCAGAAACATCCCCATATGGACGTATTATACCACTATCCTGCTGTAAAGATGGTGGTACCGTATAATACACGGTAATATGGATATGATCAATTCTAGCCTCAGCATTGGAAGAACCCGTATAATTTACAAACAACTCCACTCCAAACCCATTATCGTTAATATCAGAATATGTCCACGAAGTACCCCACAGATCATCGGAAGCGCCAAATATATCATATGTATCATCGTCTCCAACCGTCCAAGGTGTTGTCGTCGCTTTATCATCTCCTACTGGAGATCCAGCTTTCAATAATTTTAGATAGCCATCGGTGATAGAATTTGTAATATTTGCCTCACGATCAAATCCCACTTCGATACCTACAATATTTACGATATCAGAAATTATAAATCCAAAATTTGTAAGTCGTAATATATCAGAAGTATCTTCAGAAGTAGTAGTAAATACCACAATAGTGTCAACATCATCCTGAGTATTTGCATTACTCGGATTTTGCCACTCCCTACCTGAAAAAGATTCGATATAATTTATTTTGATCTGTACATGATCAATAAACGCACTGGCACTGGTACCCGTTTCTGCTATAATATCTACCCCAAAATTTGCGCTTTTAATCTCAGAAACCATCCATGAAGTGTCCCACAGATCAGTTGAACTGCCATAGACCGTGTAAGTATCAGTATCAGAGGTAGACCAATACGAAGCGCTGGCTTTATCACTTCCCTTTGGACCACCTGAATTTCTAAGGCGTATGGAATAATCTGAAATAGCATCAGATACATCCGTATACTTATCAATTTCTACAGTAATACCATCTATTGTTGCTGTATCTGGAATACTGGAAAAATCAAAATCAGTGCATCGTAAAAGATCTGATTCAGCACTTCCTCCTTCACCACCAGAATTCTCAAGATGAATCAACACCGCATCGATATTCCACACATCTCCTGATCCATCCGAGGTTTTGGTACCATCGCTGAACCGAACGGTAAAGGTCGCTGATGATAGATAACCTACGATGCTGATATTGTTCCACGAAGAGGCTACTAAATCAGAAGCAAGTACTTCCCAGGAATCCCCGTCCCAGTATTCCATAGCCAGGTCTTCCGCTCCCATGCTACCCGTTTTAATACATAACTCCTGTACTGGCATCTGATCCGCCTCATCAGGAATGCCTTCAAATTGCACCTCCTGGTTCAGTTGATATTCGCTTGAACCCGCAGCTGGAGTAATGGAAAGCATAATACCGCTCCGCTCCTCAGAAGAGGAAAGGGTCCAAGTTCTCGTTCCTGTTGAACCAACAGTAGCTCGATACTCATCACCAACACCTATCCCCAATCCATTCCCTCCTGTTGCGGTTTGCACATCATGTCGTACAGTGAACCCGCTATCAGAAGGACCAGTTACACCATCATCATCGTCATGCCACTCTATCGAAATTATCCAATCCCCATCATTATTGGTCACTATACTCGGTGATATGACATCTGTTCCAGAACTCGTCTGGGCATTTAAAGAATCAATATCTATTGCTGTAACAGTATCAACATTTCTGTAAGCCAGACACACACCCACTACACCACCTGCGGTATCCCAACTCCAGATATAAGACGACGGTTCATTATTCGCAATTCTGTAATACACATAAATCACCGGAGGTGAAACCGCTGTTGTACCCATATTTGTCTTATCCCGTTGCAATGTCCATCCCAAAGGAGGTGTAAGTGTTGTAGTAGGATTATCATCAGAATGAGCCACAATCGTGATCATAAAATCTCCGTTTTGTACAGAAGGAACACTTAAAGACATTGATTGACTACCGATTACTTCGGTAGAATCAACAAACTCTATATTACTCCCACCTACCGATGTTTCGGTCAATGTCGAATAACTACTATCTATTGCCTTCATATCATCAAAATTAATTAAATTTCCTAAATCAGAAACTCCATCCACATTGGAGGCATCACTATCCACATAATCCTCATTGACACCCACCCCGGAATACTTCAACAACATTGCATCGATAGTCCAACTATCCTGCGTAGTGGTATCTCCCGTCTTGGTACTATCACTAAACCGAACGGTAAAGGTTGAGCTATCCAATGACACAGAATAATTATTCCAGGCTGATGCGGTTAAATCTGAGGCAATCACCTCCCAGGAATCTCCGTCCCAGTATTCCACCGCCAGGTCTTCTGCACTCATACTACCCGTGTTAATACACAGCTCTTCCACTGCCATAAAGTCCATTACATCAGTAAATTGCACTTCTTGCTCCACCACATAATCAGACGAAAGCGGACTTGCCGTTGCCAAGATCTCTAATCTCCTACTCGTCGAAGAACTAAGCGTAACACTTCCGCTATACGGACGAGTCGCACTACTGTAATGATAGGACATATACGACCCTGAGCTTGACCTTCCTACCGTTACCGCACTGGTACTACTATAAAAGCCCAGCGCATCCCCCGCTTCCACCATAAACGCCGTAAAATCATCAGGGGCTGTAAACTCCTGCCAACCCACAGCCGAAGGATCAATAGAACAAATCGGATCGTACTGCTTGAACACAAAACTAGTTCCAGATATGGTACCCAGATAAAAATCAAGCACTCCTCCATAATCCTCATAAATATCTATCCAAATACTCTCTACCATCCCATCTCCCGTAAAGGTGGCAACCGTGGAACCCGTAACCCCAGCCACATACAAAAAGCCGTTTGATGTCACTGTATCCCCCTCTCCTATCCCGTACCCGAAAGTACCTCCCTCTCCACTATCACCAACCTCTGTGATAGTTGCATATATTACATCCAATGCCTGCATATTATTGAAATCAATTAAGGTCCCCTCATCAGGAACTCCATCCACATCCGAGGTATCACTATCCACATAATCCTCAATGATAACACCGCTCCCACCACCTTCTACCAAATCGGCAGAAGCGTAGACATTATCCTGGGACTGCACATTCTCTAGGTTCGACCAGTCTTCACCGCCTCTGTCAACCGAGGTCGTTGTAGCTGGAGACCGAGTAAGTTCTGTACTGCTACTACCTAAATCCCTATCCACATTTGCTGCGGTTCCCGCCGATAAGGTGTTATCAAAGCTACCCCCACCACTAAAATATTCATAGGAAATAATCGAATAGGTGGCATACATATATGATGCAAATCTTTCTTCATACACAATAGTACCCTGTCCATCAAAATTGAGACCGTAACCATCATACCCACTAACCCACGCTGTATTTCCTTCTAAAGTCCCTTCGTAATTATGCACGGAATCGAAGGTAGAGTAACCAGTATTTTCTTCAAACTCAAGATGAAAATCAAGTGAGGGAGGAATTGATCGAGTACCGTGATGCTCAATCTCTGAATCAGAAACCGATCGATTAAACAGACTTACCTCATCTAATCTTCCTGTAAAGCAGATATAGTTAGTAAGTTCTGCACCGATGATAAATTCAGCACCACTAATAAAATTTCCACCACCGTTCCATGGTTCTGGAACATCACCGATTGCCGAGGTGTACCAAGCATCCCCGATAAGCACATCAACATCACCCTTATCATATCGCACCGCAATATAGGTCCATTGGTCCAAGTCTATTCCTCCAAAAGTACCATATTCGGCGGTTGCTTCAGCACCGACTGTCTTCATATACACCTGTAGATGTCCATCTTCGCTGATTCCCAATTCTAGATTACCATTTTTTGAAATAAATACATTATTCAATCCGTTTTCACTCACATTTGAAGTTAATGCGGTTGGAAAAATCCACGAGGTAATTACGGTTTGGCTATTTGAACTTCCGAGAATATGATCTACAATATCTCCGTATTGTACAAAATCAAAATCTTCGTAGGTTGGATTGGAAAGAATCGGATCGGGAACGATTGAATTAAACTTTACCTGCATTCCATCTAAATCCGCCTGTGATAAACTTAACCCATTCCAGGTATAGGTATACCATCCGTTTGTGCCCATATTTAGTTGTTGCGCTCCTAGCCAGCTACCACCGCAATATACATCTATGGTAGAATCAATACTTATTGTTTCATTGCCGTAGACTTTAATCTCGATTTGTGTGATATTTCCGCTGCTGATATCAAGTGTTTCCATCGTAAATTCATCAATAATATATGATCCACTACTGGAACTGGAAGTAAAGATATACCCGCTATTAGTATTGGGTACCGTGGGATCGATAATACCTTCATTAAGTAAGAGATAATGATCCCCTGCTGTCGACGCATTCCACTGAGTCATAACATCCCCATCAGGACGTACAACACCGCTATCCTGCTGTAATGTAGGCTGAATCGTATAATTGACGATAATACGAACATGATCAATTCTGGCTTCAGTAGCCATAGACCCTAGATACTCCACATACATCACCATACCGAAATCAGGATTGTTGATATCTGAATAGTCCCAAGTAATCCCCCACAAATCAGATGCACCGCCATAACTATCGTAGTTATCATCATCCATGGTATCCCACCACGAGGCGCTGGCTTTATTATCACCAACTGGGCCACTTGTATTCAT
This sequence comes from Promethearchaeota archaeon, assembly GCA_048937405.1. GTDB lineage: Archaea > Asgardarchaeota > Lokiarchaeia > Sigyniarchaeales > SOKP01 > Loki-b32. The sequence goes on along the minus strand of JBHLNF010000003.1, from coordinate 93,446 downwards.
TAGATACACCGCCACGTCTCTAATCGAAGATGCTTGGGTTGCGAACCTATCTATTTCTACTGTAATACCATCGATTACCGCATCTGATGGCAAAGAGAAACCAAAATTTGTCAGCATCAGCCAATCAGAACTGCTTTCTGTTGACGTGCTAAACGAGGCATAAGTTTCATCATCATCCTGATCTCCCGCATAGTGAGAATTCACCCAGGGTTGCTGATTCTGAGGGAGTAGAGTATAATCCACCGTAATTACTATATGATCGATACTGGCATTGACATCACCCGTTCCGAAATTTTCCACATACAGATCCACTCCGAACTCTGGATCGTTAATATCAGAATAAGACCATGTAGTCCCCCACAAATCTGTTGATCCACCATAGCTATCATACACATCATCATCCACAGTATCCCACCACGAGGCACTTGCCTTATTATCACCAACCCGACCGCTTGTCTTCCGCAGATAGATCTCGCCGTCTCTGATCGCAGCACTCTGAGTTGCCGCTCTATCTACCTCCACCGTAATACCATTAATAACCACATCAGAGGGAAGTGAAAAGCCAAAATTACTCAACCGTAGCCAATTTGAACTATTTTCTGTCGTTGCATTAAACACTACATAGACGCTATTATCGTCTTGTGCCAAGGAATTTAACGCATCAAACCACACCTCAGCAGTAACTTCCGGCTCGATATAATATATAGTTATATTCAAATCATCAATACAGGCTTTTCTATCAAAAGATTCTATAGAAGATACGGACAATTGAATCCCAAATTCAGGATCATTAATATCAGAATAACTCCACGACTCATCCCACAACTCTCCGGGACCTCCGAACACATCATAATTATCATCATCAACGGTGTCCCATATAGTTCCAATATCTTTTCCAATTCCAACTTCCACACCAGACTTGAGTAAATACAAACCATTACTATAAATAGAACTTACATTCGCATACCTATCCATAGCCACCTCAATTCCGGTAATGATTGCCGTACTGGGGATCATAAAGCCAAAATCAGTTAACCTCAACCAATCAGATTCACTTTCGATCAATCCCTCAAACTCTGTAAAGGTAACTATATCATCTTGTACCTGCGCACCTGTTGGATTCTGCCACTCCCTTCCAGACACAAACCCTGAATAATACACCAATACAATCACATGATCTATATAAGCAATACTGTTAGTACTTGCGTTTACCACTATGTCTATTCCAAATCCACCACTGTTAATCTCGGCTACCGTCCATGATGTTCCCCATACATCGAACGAACTTCCATACACCGTATAGGTGTCCGTGTCAGTAGCATCCCAGTACACCGCACTTGCCTTATTATCACCTTTCGGACCCGACGCATTGCGTAGCTGTACCCAATAATCCAGAAGAGCACTTGCTACACTTGCGTGCCTATCAATGCGAACCTCAATACCATCTATAGTTAATCCCTCTATAAGATCCGCTCCGGGCAAAATGTAATCTAAATCAATACGTAAACAATCCGATTCTGAGTTTCCTCCACCACTTCCGCCGCCGGAATTCTCAAGATGAATCAACACCACATCGATATTCCACACATCTCCTGATACATCCGAAGTTTTGGCACCATCGCTGAAACGAATAATAAAGGTCGGTGCTGATAGATAACCTAAGATGCTGATATTATTCCACGAAGAAGCTGTTAGATCTGAGAATAATGTTTCCCAAGAATCACCGTTCCAGTATTCCACCGCCAAGTCTTCCGCTCCCATGCTACCCGTTTTAATACATAACTCCTTTATTGGCATCTGATCCGCCTCATCAGGAATGTCTTCAAATTGTACCTCCTGCTCCAGTTGATACTCACTTCCCGAGGAGTAACAGAAATCTATTTTAGCATAATCAACTACTCCGACTCCGTCATAGGAAGTTCCTTGAAAAGTGCCTGTGATATTACACATGATGCGGATAATTCCACTACCACTAATATGACCGTCCGTGAATCCCGAGGTTTTAGATCGAATCAACGGTCTCTCGGCATTTGTATCACTGGTTTGGTCCCAATTTGCTAGATTGTTTTCATTCAAGAAATCCATACTCCCCATTACCGACCACGATAATGCAGTCCAATCATAAATCATAATAGCGCTATCGATGGAATTACCTTCCATTTCCCACACATCAGCAGATGAAACAGGAGCAAGAGAGGTACCACCGTGGAAATAATACTCCGCCTCAAATATTAATTGGTCTAATTCAGAACCGCTAATTCCAAGACCGGATATATCAAAATCAAAATAGTGAAACACCTGTTGTGTTGGATTCCCACTACCTTCGTCTTGGATATTAAAACCTCCATACGCATCATCATCAGTAGCAAGATTGCCCTCATTAAAAGTGGTATAAGTTACCGCTGTACCGGATATATCAGGACTCGTAACCAATATTAAATCACTGGGAGTCGTACCATTATACCACACCACTGATCCAGATGTTTCGGTCAGCGTCGAATAAGAACTATCTGTTGCCTTCATATCATCAAAATCAGCCAATGCTCCGAGATCTCCCGCTCCATCCACATCCGAGGTATCACTATCCACATAATCCTCATTAACACCCCCCCCGGAGTATTTCAACAACATTGCATCGATAGTCCAGCTATCCTGCGTAGTGGTATCTCCCGTCTTGGTACCGTCGCTAAAACGAACCGTAAAAGCTGAACTATCTAATGACACAGAATAATTATTCCAGGCTGATGCGGTTAAATCTGAGGCAATCACCTCCCAAGAATCTCCGTCCCAGTATTCCACCGCCAGGTCTTCTGCACCCATACTACCCGTGTTAATACACAGCTCTTCCACTGCCATAAAGTCCATTACATCAGTAAATTGCACTTCTTGCTCTGCTACATAATCAGACGAAAGCGGACTTGCCGTTGCCAAGATCTCTAATCTCCTACTCGTCGAAGAGCTAAGCGTAACACTTCCGCTATACGGACGAGTCGCACTACTGTAATGATAGGACATATACGACCCCGAACTAGATCTTCCTACCGTTACCGCACTGGTACTGCTATAAAAGCCCAACACATCCCCCGCTTCCACCATAAACGCCGTAAAATCATCAGGGGCTGTAAACTCCTGCCAACCCACAACCGAAGGATCAATAGAACAAATCGGATCGTACTGTTTGAACACAAAACTAGTTCCAGATATGGTACCCAGATAAAAATCAAGCACTCCACCGTAATCCTCATAAATGTCTATCCAAATACTCTCTACCACCCCATCTCCCGTAAAGGTGGCAATCGTGGAACCCGTAACACCGGCCACATACAAAAAGCCGTTTGATGTCACTGTATTCCCCTCTCCTATCCCATACCCGAAAGTACCTCCACTACCACCAATACCCTCCTCGGTAATAGTCGAATGGGTGGCATCCACCGTTTGCATATTATTGAAATCACTTAAGGTCCCCTCATCAGGTACCCCATCCACATCCGAGGTATCACTATCCACATAATCCTCAATGATAACACCGCTCCCACCACCTTCTACCAAATCGGCAGAAGCGTAGACATTATCCTGGGACTGCACATTCCCTGGGTTCGACCAGTCCTCACCACCTCTCTCAACACTTGTGGTCGACGATGTAGGATGTAACTCTGTTGATTCACTTATGTATATGTCCCTATTTACATTTGCTACGGTTCCCGCCGATAAGGTGCTATCAAAGCTACCCCCACCACCCACTATTCTATTGATATCCAGTGCAGTCTGGGCAGAATATATCTCAGCTACAGGTTCACCACCCGCTGTCCTTATCTCGCTGGAAGTGGTGGTCGGTGAACCTGTTGATCCATATGTTCCACCACCACTAAAATATTCATAGGAAAGAATTGAATAAGTAGCATACATATAGATATTAAAGAACTCATTGATATCATACATAATATTACCATCTCCATCAAGAACAAGTCCGTAATCCCGAACACCCGATCCCCATGCTGTATTGCCGTTCAAGGTACCGGTATAACCGTGGATGGTTTCTGTTGTGGTAGAACCGTACCCCGTATCAAACTCATCAAAAAAATCGAGAGCATTCGAATAATACTCATCCTGCGCTTTTAGCGCTTCAAGCAAATCATACAAACTATATGGCCAATCAGGATACCCATCTCCATCCTCATCCCTAAAAAATCTTCCTCCATCAATGGAAAATTCAAGTCCCGCATATTCTTCGTACATAAGGGGTTCATAAAGATCATCCCCCGCAAACTCAATTTTAGCCAACGCATTTACCTCGAAGGAGCCAAATTTTGCATACTCAAAGAAAAATGAGCCATTTTCTGTCGTGGTAATATTTGCAATATTGACCCATTTGTTATGGTCCTCAAGAAATAAGGTTAAATTTGCTTGAATACCTTCTTCCAATGAATTTGTTAATCTCCCATCAAAAGTGATATTCCAGGAATTTTCATATTCAAAAGTATAGACCGCTCCGTAATTTACATCTTCTCCTAAATCAAATGGGTGGGTGGGTAGGATTTTCAAGGCATCTTTTTCTAACGTTACTTCATATATTTTTGGTTCAGCAATTCTATATGAAAATCCTGATATTTCAGTGTAGTATACCTTTGCCTCATATTTCCCTGGTAATAGATCTAATTCGTTTAATGAAATATGAGTAATTAGACTATAATTTTTTAAAGGACCTGTTTTATCTTTGGAATAAATATCATAGAATTTTTTTAATTGATACCCTTCTACTGGAGTCACGTTTTTAGGTATTAAGCGAACTCTAATTGAAGCGCTTGCACCCCAATTAGGTGATATTTGGCATCTTGCAATAAACTTGCCATTGAATGATAAGTCTTCTAATACATCGAGTGAAGAAAGATATTCTAAGTTATCATAATCTATATCACTTGTTTTAAGTCTTAAATCCTGGGGTATTCGCGAAAATTGAAGATCTGGACAGTCAATACGAACAATAGAATTAATTGAGAAAAGTAATGGCATAAATACAAGAAATATTGCCATTAATAGGGCGGCTCTATAATTGTTCGCATTATAGCATGAAAACTCTTTTTGAGAACTTTTTCGATAGCGATAGTCAAAGTACTTTTTCTTTAATTGGTCAACAATTCTGCTCTTTTGATAATTACATTTTTTAGTAAACAAAACAATAGATACAATTATTATAAATGCAGGTACAAATAGAAGTCGTGGAAAAAAAACAAAAATTATCCAAAAAAGAACAAAAGATATAGATAGCAAAACCCACAGAATTAATATTTTACTTTTGTGGTATAAATGCTTTAAATTTTCAGATTCACGTTCGATTTTTTTAGGGATATTTCTTAATACAAAATATGAAGGGATCAGCATAATTGGAGTTATATACAAAGATACTCTCGCTCCGAAAATTTCACTGATCAGTACTATAAGATTAAAAAGAATTATCGGCGATACTGTAACAAATAATAATTGAGCTTTTGACAAAACTAGATCCCAAGTGTATATTAAAAGACAAATAGTAAAGATTAGAACTTGCATAAAAGGAAAGTAAGTTAATAAATATCCAGAATAAAAGTTATCTCCAGGAGAAAACACCATTAAAAGAGGTACCAAAACCAAACTTATCAAAGGTAAAGATTTCACAAAATTTTTGGCAAATTTATTTTTAAAAATTTTTTTTGAATAGAGGTTTTCTTTTTCTGATGATTTCTCTTGTTTTTTATGATTGTTCTTCTTCTGTATTTTAATAGAATTAATATTCTTTGTCAAGATTTTTTTAACATATTTTCTATTTTGAGCTAAAATCAACAAATCGTTTATACAATCTAAGTAATATGGTATTTTCTCAATCTTTTCTTTATCATGATTAATAAACAAGAATTCTGGGTGTTCTGAAGTTAAATTAAGAGAGGAATTATTTTTAATAATGTTTCTAATAAATTGACGGGCTTGTTTATTGAAAGAAGATGTTTGCTTTATAAATTCATTATTTCTTTTAATACCATTAAAATAATCATTAATTAAACATTCCTGTTCTTTTAGGAAATTTAACTGAGCCTCTCTATATGATAACGAAGTGTGTTTTTGGTATCCGATTTTTTTTAAAAAATTATATCTTTTTTTTATCTCCTTATATAGTCTAAGAAAAGCAATATACTCTTGATCTGGTAAGTTGTTTTCTACAAAAAAGTGTTCAAATTTTTCCTTTTCCTTGAGAATTGATATAACATTAAAATCATTATTATTGTTTAACAATCTTATCCAACGTAAATCATTAGAGACTTCATCTAATTTTGTTCGGTATTCTATTTCGAGTTTTTTTTGTATTTGCAGATCTTTTTTATAAAGTTTTTTTCTTTCCAATAAGCGTTTTTGAGTAATTTCTTCTTTTTGTGCAAGGTGATATTCTAGAATTTGGTTTTCCTCCCATACTTCCCTACTTGTTGGATCATCATAGGGAATAATTCGATTTTGTTTCCATCCTATTTCTTTAGTTAATAGACCACTTGCACTTGATGAGGTAATAGGTCTTTCTTGATTATCTGAAGAATAATAATCTAAAAACCCTACATGAGTTTGATGCTTATAATTTTCAGAAATTCTTTTTAATAATTGATACAATTGCATTTTCTCTTTATTCAAAATAGAATGGAATTCTTTAGAGATGATAAGTGAGGAGGAATTAATATTTCGTTGTCTAATTATCTTCATAAAAAGAAGATCATGTGTGGTGTACATCTTAGTTTCTTCATATCGCTTGAAAATACTCCAGATATTTTGCAACTCTTCTTTAAATTTTAAAAAAGACAGATTATTTCTATATAGCCATTGCCTAAATCTTCTAATTTCATTAAATTGTCCATTATATTGACAAAGCCTATTTTTATTAGTAATTTTTGATAATTTTATGTTGTAGAATCTCTCCTTGTTTTTCATATTAGACAATTTAAGTTCATTTGGTTCCTGTTTTATTTTACTCATATAATCTGGCACCTATTTGATCATTTTTATTTAAATTTTCTTTATACTCTTAATGAAAAATACTTTTTATATAGAGGAAAATGATGATTTCATTATTCAAAAAATTCCGAGGACCAGTATGAAAATATCTAAAACCTTGGACATCTTCCTTTCTTTCTATTGTTTTTGAATAATAAACATTAAATTTCAATTATTTACCCTCTATTGAAGATACGAACATAATTAATTTACGACTTATATTTAAAGTTTATTTTTGTAAATCTCGATATTATTTTGAATATACTCTATTTTGTCGTATTTTTCGAATAAAATACATAAATAGGACAATTATATAATTATCTATACTGTCATATGGGAAAACTTTGAATATTGATATTATATGGAAAAAATCTTGTTAAATTCTCTTATAGAATACATTTTTTTAAATATCATTATAGCTTTTGTGCCAGTGAGTAATTTAAAAAACCTCTAAGAAAATATGTCAATTGCAAGTTATTAATAAATCATTTTCCTATTATTATATTTAAAGGAATTAATAATACAAAATTATAGATGACAGCTAAATCAGATAATAAATTTAGAAAAATTATTAGAGATTTTAAAGGAAGGATAGAGTTAAGGAATAAAACAGATTTAAAAAAAATTGAATCAATGTTTTTAGAAATCTATGAATTAGGATTACAAGATTACATTCAAAAGGAAAAAGAGAGATATCCTGAAAAAACATATAAAGAAATTATTTTAAATAAGTATCAATTTCATGATAACTTAAGAAGGAGAAAAAGATAAATGGAGAGTACTTATAAGCAAGCATTTTTATAAATAATTATTTTTTTAGAAGATCTTGAAGATAAAAAAACTTTTAAATATTATTTAGTAGGAGGAATCTTAGTAAATTTATATTCTGATTTTAGGATTACTCGTGATATTGATATTGTAATCGACTTGCAATCATCTAATATTACTCTAGAAGATTATATTTCACTTCTAGAAAAAAACAGTTTTCATCCAATACGAGATTGGAGAACAACATTAAATTTGGCAAGAGAAACTAATATTATTCAATTTTTAGACAAAAATGACACTGTAAGTTATGACAATCATATAGTAATAAAATTCAGTGATAACAAATATAAAAAAATGGGCCCAATAGGATTAAAAAGGAGAGTTCGAGAAAAAATCTTTGGGATTGAATGCTGGGTTACTTCAATTGAAGATTTTATTTTAAGTAAATTAGTCTTTGGAGGGTGGTAAGACTATACTGATGCACTTGGTTGTTGGTTACGTTTTCAGGATGAAATTGACAAGGAATATTTAGAATTAATTAGCAAGGAACTTGAAATAATACGAGAATATGCATTGTTAAAATCGGGAATTGATGACACAGATTAATTTTTTGGACAATTAAAAAATTCGGACTAATTCTCATTGAAAAATAATTCCATATGAATTAGGATTTTCTCAATTTATTATTTATTGTTATGAACTTTTTTTATATTCTCAATCCTTATTACAATATTAAAATACAAAAAAAGATGATTGAACTTTGAATTATCGTATTGAAAATGATATGTTAGGTGAAATAAAAGTTCCTTCTGATGTTTATTGGGGTGCTAATACTCAACGAGCCATCTTGAATTTTCAAATTAGTGGTAAGAAGTTTCCCTCAATTTTTATAACTTCTTTAGTCCAAGTAAAAAAGGCTTGTCTCTTGGCAAATATTGATTTAGCTCTGGTTGATGAAGAAAAAGGAAAGGCCATTCTTAAAGCTGCAGATGAGATATTAAATGAAAAAAAACATCTCAATCAATTCCCTATAGATATTTTTCAAACTGGCTCAGGAACCCAAACAAATATGAATATGAATGAAGTATTAGCGAATCGAGCAAATGAAATATTAGGATACCCAATGGGTGAAAAATATCCTATACACCCTAATGATCATGTAAATAAAAGTCAATCATCGAATGATGTGATCCCAACTACGATGCATGTAGCTGCTTTGCATATGATTCAAAAGTTATTTCTAACATTGGAAAAATTAATAGAAAACATAAATAAAAAGATTAGTGATTTTGAAGATATTATTAAAATAGGGAGGACTCATCTACAAGACGCCATTCCTATACCACTGTCTTTGGAATTTAAAGTCTATAAAAAGCAAATTCAAACTAATACAGAAAGATTGCAAAATGCTTGTAATGAATTATATTACATTCCAATTGGGGGAACTGCATTAGGAACTGGCTTGAATGCGCATAAGGATTTTGCAAGACTCACAATATCTCATTTATCTCAAATTACAAATATATTATTTAAAACTAATCCTGTGAAAGCAGAAGGTATTGCTTCCCATAATTCGGTAGTCAATCTAAGTGGAAATCTTAGGTTATTAGCTTTATCTTTATTAAAGATGGCTAATGATATACGTTGGATGGGAAGTGGACCAAGAGCGGGATTATATGAATTAAAATTACCTCAAAATGAACCTGGTTCATCAATCATGCCAGGTAAAATAAATCCTACGCAGTCCGAGGCATTAATTCAGGTTTGTCTTCAAGTTATTGGAAATGATTCAGTAATTTCATATGGAGAGGCATATGGTAGTATATTAGATTTGAATGTATGTAAACCTGTAATGATCATTAATTTACTTGAATCTATTGAAATACTAATTGGTGGAATTAATTCATTTATAGAACATTGTTTAATTGGATTAAAGGCTAATGTTTCGCAAATAAATGAAAATTTAGAACAAATGCTGATGATTATTACAAATTTAACGCCCATTTTAGGTTATGATAAATGTTCCGAGATAGCTCAACGAGCATATAAAGAAGGAAAGACAATTAAGACTGTCATTAAGGAAATGGGATTGAAAATAGACAATTTGGATAATTTATTAGACCCCAAAAAAATGGTTTAAATTATAAGATGGAACTATAGCGTAATTTCCTCCTTTCTATTCGCAAACCTTTAAAAGCAAATTCTTTAACTATTTTGTTATGATAAGTTCGGAGGAAATTTAATGGTTGAAAATATAATAAAAACCTTCAAATTAAATTATGACGGGACTTTTGATGAGATTGCTTATGAAAACATAAAAGATGTATTCACAATTGTTAATATTTTAGCTATCCATATGCAGAAAATAAAAACAATGTATATCTGGATAGGAAGAAATGCAACTCAAACTCTAAAAAACCATGTTGCCCAAATTCGAGTGTTGTTAAAGGAAGAATTTCCTCAATTTAGAATTATCAGAAATATTACATTTGAGATGAGATCAGAACCATATGAATTTTTCAAGAATTTAAATATCACAAAAGATGAATTATATGAGATTATTGAATATCAAGAAAAAACTGTACTACCAGTATTAGAAAAAATAGATGATCTAAAAGGAAAATCAGAAAAATCTATAGAATCTGAAGATTTTGAAAATGCAATTGAGCTATTGAAAGAAATAATGGGATTAGCAGAAAAAATACAAAATGATGCACTTAAAACAGAACAAGAAACTTTATTATCAGAATTAACTGAGAAATATGAGAATCAAAAGATCATATCTGAAATTGAACAAGAAACAATAAGAATTGAAAAGGAATATAACAAGTTAATAAACGTAAAAAATATATTAAGTGCTCATGAGTTAGTCGAATTCTTTAGAGAAAAATATGAGAAAGTATATGATCTAACTCTAGTTCCGAGTGCTAAAGAATTAATTTTAAAAGAAAAAAAGAAGTGGAAAGCTGAACAAGAAAGAATAAAAAATGATCTTTCCATATTAGAAAAAGATTTTAATGAATCTATAGATAACTTGGAGATTTCAGAAGCTACTGAAATCTATGATAAAGCAATGAATCTTATATCTAATTTAATTGAAAAAAAGACTAAGAATAAATGGGAAGAATTTCATAAAAAAATCCAAAAGGCAAAAGACAAAATCGAGTTTATAAATAGATTCGAGAAATTTTCTGAAGAGATAATAAAATTAAAGGAAGCGTATCTATACAATGAAATAAAAACAAAAATTGAGACCTTAATAAAAGAAGTTGAATCCATAGATTTTTTAGAGTATCGTGACAAATTAGAGGTGATATCCAAAGAAATTGATTCTGCTGAAGAACTATATAATATGACATTAGAAGAAATTAAGAGGTTAGATAATAATATTATAAATAATCAAAAAAATACTCTTTTAGAAGAAGTTATCAAAGATTGTGAAAAAATCATTGAATTAGGAAAATCTATAAACAAATCTGAAGTAATCGATAATTATAAAAATATTTTAGAACAATCTAAAAAACAAATTAAAAAAAGGAAAGAATTTGAAGAAAGACAAAATAAATTGAAAGAAGAACTCTCAAAATTAGAAAAAATAATTACTTTAAACATTAAAAGGATGGAGATAAAAGCCGCAAATGAAGTTTTTGAGAAGAGTGAAAAAATCCTTAATGAATTAGTTGATGATGATATTATTGATAAATGGGATAATTTCAAAACAAAATTTCATACCGCTAGACGACTTTTAGAAAATATTGAATTTTTAAGTAAAAATGGTATAGTCGCTTTAGATAAGGGTTCCTTTGAAAAGTCATTAAAATTTTTTGAACAAATTATAGATCAATTACAAGCCTATAAGGTGTAAAAATTGGCTGAAGAAAGATCCGAGGAAATTGAAGCAGAAGAAGAAAAAGAAGAAAAAAGAAAGATTAAGATAATTTCTGAAATTGATGACAAAATTGCAATTCAAGGACAAGCATATATGAAAGGAAAGTTGAACGAAGCATTATTTCTTGCTTATGAAATCATAGAATTAGCTGAACTGGAAGACTTAAGATCGTTTATTAGAGAGCAAGAAAGTTTAATTGATAGAATCAAGAAGATCTTAAAAGAAAGAGAAGAAAACGAAAGAGAAAGAATCAGGGTTGAACAAGAAAAGTTAAGACTTGAGAAAATTAAGAAAATAAAATTAGAATTAAGTCATTTAGAAAGCGAGTTTAATATAGCTCTAAAATTAGACGATTTTAAAAAAACAGAAGTAATATTAGAAACTGCTAAAAACCTAATTTCTGATCTTGATGATGATAAAATAAAGAGCAAATGGGAGAAGTATGAAAATAACGCTTTAAAATCGAAAATTAGAAAAGAACTAATAGAAAAGTCTGGAAATTTAATAGAAGAAAGCATTATTTTAAAGGAGAAATATCTTTTTGAAGATTTAAAGGAAAAGTTAAGTGAACTTATTAAAGAATTGGAAGAAAACGAGATTACTGATTATTTAAAAGAAATAAGAGTTATTGAAAATGATGTTATAAATGCTGAAAAAGAGTATCAAAAGACCTTACTCAGAATAGAACAATTAATTAATGATGTTAAATACCTCCAAGATAAGAAGAATTTTAAAGATGCAATCAAAAATAGCAAAAAAATTATTCAACTTGCTGAATCAATAAAAGAAAACGAGACTGTAGAGGAATATTCCAAATTACTTAAAATACTTCAGGAACAACTTAAGTTTAAAGAGCTTAAGAATTCTATTACAAAATTAAATGATGAAGGTTTAAAATTATTGAAAGAGGGTAGAATTATCTCTTCTCTTGAAAAATTTAAAACAATTCACAGTTATCTGAAAGATTATAAAAACTAACCAAAAATAATTTTAAACTATATTAACTGTCCGTAAAAAACTTCTGTCTTATATTCAAATTTAACTGAACCATTTTGTTGATGCTTCTCAAAAAGTTCCTTTAGTTCAATAATCATTGAATTAAATAAAGGATGATCTGCTAAAGGAAGATAAGAAGTAGAAAGTACTCTACCTTCTAAACCTTTATAATCGAAAATTTGAGAATTATAAAACATTTGATATTCATATGTCTTCTCTAGATGATTTCCTCCGAAAAATTTTTGACAATCTTGTATTCTTTTTTCGATATTGCTAAAGTCTGTCCCAAACTTTATGAGAAATTTTTCATAGTCCTTTAAAAACTCATTATTCTGATTATTTCGATGATTCCAAATCAAAACAACCCAACCATTAGGTTTAAGAATTCTCGAAAATTCGATTTTTGTTTTATCTAAATCAAACCAATGGAAAGCTTGTCCTACAGTAATGATATCAACACTTTTAGATTCGAGCAAAGAATTTTCAGCTGAACCGTCAATACTTATAAAATTAGAGTATTTTTTTAGTTGAACTTCTCCAGCTTTTCTCATATCAATGTTTGGTTCAATTCCATAGACCTTGTTCCCTTCCTTTAAAAAAATTTCGCTTAAAATGCCTGTACCTGATCCTATATCAGCAATTACGGAATTTTTTGATAATATTTGTTTTTTTTTTAAGAATGGAATGATTTCTTTTGGATAAGAAGGTCTAAATTTCACATATTGTTCTACTCTTGAAGAAAAACGCTTTTTTGGATCTTGTTTAAACATTTTATCAAACACTGTATTAATAAAATTTGAAAAAAAAAAATCTGTTATTTCTTTATATGTGTTTTTGTTTTATAAGAGTCAACTTCCCTCCAGCCATTAATTCTTCTAAATCTTGCTCACTTAGTGAATGAGTTAACTCGATATCTAAATTTTTAGTTTTATTTTTCAGTGAAACTTTACCAGATTTGATATTCGATAAATCAATCTCAAATTGATCACCAGCTTCAATATTGTTATAATCTTCTTTATTTACAAAAGTTAATGGCACAATTCCAAAATTTACTAGATTTGCTAAATGAATACGTGCAAAACTCTTAACTATTACAGCTTTAATTCCTAAGTATTTAGGTGCAATTGCTGCATGCTCTCGACTTGAACCTTGGCCGTAATTTTCTCCTCCAATAATAAATCCTCCTCCCTTTTCAAGAGATCTATCATGAAATGCTTCATCCACCACATTGAAGACAAATTTACTAATCTCTGGAATATTACTTCTTAAAGGTAATATTTTTGCTCCAGCTGGCATAATATGATCTGTTGTTATGTCATCCTCAACTTTTAAAAGAACTTCCCCTTCTAATTTTTCTGGTAAAGGTTTAAATTCTGGTAAAGGTTTTATATTTGGACCTCTAACAATTTCTATATTTTTAGCCTCTTCAGGAGGTAATGGCGGAACAATCATATTATCATTAACCATAAACCGTTTAGGTATTTCTATTTTGGGCAAGCTACCAAACCTTCTAGGATCTGTTATTTTACCTTCAATTGCTGCAATAGCAGCAGTTTCAGGACTTACTAAATAAGCATTAGCACTTTTTGTTCCTGATCTCCCAAGAAAGTTTCTATTGAAAGTTCTTAAAGAAACAGCTTCACTTTTAGGAGCTAGACCCATTCCAATGCATGGACCACATGCATTTTCTAAAATTCTAGCTCCTGCTTTTACCAAATAACCCATTTCACCAGATTCTATCATATGATCTACAACTTGTCGAGAACCAGGAGATACCGTTAAAACGGTATTTAGATGTATAGTTTTCCCTTTTAACATATTAGCAACAATTTTAAGATCTCTTAGAGAAGAATTAGTACAACTTCCAATACATACTTGATCTACGTTCAACCCCTCTAATTCTTTAACAGTTTTAACATTCCCTGGGCTATGAGGTTCAGCAATAAGTGGTTCCAATTCATTTAAATTTATCTCGATTATTACATCATAACTGGCATCTTCGTCAGGTAATAATTTAATCCATTGATCTCCTCTCTTCTGAGCTTCTAAAAATTCTTTAGTAACATCGTCCGAGGGGAAAATTGATGTTGTAGCACCAGTCTCGGTTCCCATATTAGTTATTGTTCCTCTTTCTGGGACTGTTAATGTCTTTATTCCTGGGCCAGTATATTCTAGTACCTTATTTACCGCCCCTTTTACACCAATTCTTCTCAATACCTCTAAAATCACATCTTTTGCTGAAACAAAATCAGGAAGATTTCCTGTGAGGTACACTTTGACAACTTTAGGCATTTTTAATCTAAAGGGTTCTCCTGCCATAGCGGCTGCTACATCAAGTCCACCCGCTCCAATCGCAATTGAACCAACACCTCCTCCTGTTGGTGTATGACTATCACTGCCCAATAATGTTCTTCCTGGACGAGCAAATCGTTCAAGATGTACTTGATGACAAATGCCATTTCCAGGACGTGAAAAATATAACCCATATTTTGCAGCAATACTTTGGAGATATCTATGATCATCAGGATTTTTGAAATCAGTCTGTAATGTATTATGATCAACATAACTTACTGATAATTCGGTTTGAACCCTAGGGACACCCATCGATTCAAATTGTAAATAAGCCATAGTACCAGTTGCATCTTGGGTTAAAGTTTGGTCAATTTTAATAGCTATTTCTGTACCTTTTTCTAAATTTCCTTCAACCAAATGATTTTCTAAAATTTTTTCTGTGAGTGTTTTTCCCATTTTTATTCCTCTATTCTTTTAATAATTACTTTTCCGGATAAAATAGATTCTAAAATAATTAAAATTAAAATGTTATTAAATTTTACTTTTGAAATCAACTATTATACCATATTATAATAATTAATCTACCAATTTACCCATCATTTTGGTTCAACTTTTTAAATTTTAAATGATTCTCCTAATTAGCTTTTAACTTTATAGTGATAATTGATATGAGAAGAGATTTACAATCACTTTCAAAAGAGGAATTATTGGATTATATTGAAGATCTATCCAAAAATTGGCTCGCAATTGATGGAACTTGGTTTCAAGTTGTAGAAAGAGAATACGGTCTTGAAAAGGCCATAGAACTTGATGTTAAGCAATGGGAAAGATTTACAGTAATTGAAGCAAAAAGAATCATGGATCGATTCAAAATTCCTAAAAATGGGGGAATTCCTGCTTTAATAAAGGCCTTGAAATACAGAGTATATGCAAATATTAATAAACAGGAAATAATTGAGATTACTGATAATAGATGTGTGTTCAGAATGAATAATTGCCGTGTTCAATCTTCTAGAAAGCGTAGAGGCCTTCCAGATTTTCCATGTAAACCAGTAGGTATAATAGAATATGGATTATTTGCAAGCACCATAGATACTCGAATAAAAACTAAATGTATTGCTTGTCCTCCAGGATCACACCCTGAAAATTATTTTTGTGCATGGGAATTCACGATTAATTCGGAAGCATAGTGGAAACAAGAGATATAGCTTATATTATATTCATCGATTACCACTCTGGATCTATCCATAATCGATGATCATAATAAAACAATAGAAAATACACCCAAAAGCAATAATTTTGTAAAACATTCGAAAAAAATTTGATAAAAAGTTTAAAAGGATGACAAACCTAACACTATTATAACATGCTATTCATTTAATAGAACTGAAAATATATTATATTTTAACAATAAAAAAAAAATAAAAAAAAATGATGTTTTATGTCCGAAGAAAATTTAAGAGGGCAAATTAGTGCCAAAGAAGATGAAATTACTCGTATTGAAGAAGAAGCATCTAAAAAAGAGGCTTCTGCAGAAAGTGAAATAGAAGGGGAATATAATCCTAAAATTGAGAATGCTGAAGCAAA
Organism: Promethearchaeota archaeon; assembly: GCA_048937405.1. Classification (GTDB taxonomy): domain Archaea; phylum Asgardarchaeota; class Lokiarchaeia; order Sigyniarchaeales; family SOKP01; genus Loki-b32. Next base: position 76,906 of record JBHLNF010000003.1, on the reverse strand, counting down.
GTTGAAAGACGCAGAAGGTTTAAAAGAGGAAGCTATTGAGAAAGCAGCAGAATGGGCTGCTAAAAAGAAAGAAAGAATTACTGCTGCAAAAGAGGCAGATAAAACGCTTAAAACCTTAAAAAGTGAAAAAGAAAAAGCTTTAAACGCTAAATTGAAAGAAATTGAAGGGGAGAAGAAAGCTAGCGTTAAAGCAGTTCAATCAGAAATTAAAGCTTTACAAAAAGAAATTTCCGCTATAGAAAAAGCTAAAGCTAAAGAAATGGCAGAATAATAAAAAAGAAATAATCAATATAACAACTCCCTTAGTAATCTTTTTTTTAATTTTTAACTTATCTATTAAAATTTTTTTTCTTAAAGAAATTGAAAACTTTAATTTTAACAGGATTTGGATCATATGATAATTTTCCTATCAATTTGAGTGGTGAAATTATCAAGAGATTCTCAATTGAAAATGAAGGGCTATCAATTGTAAAAGAAATTATACCTGTTAGCTGGAAAAGAAGTATTAGAACTTATAAGGACATTTTTTTAAAAATATCATCAAATCCTCTATTAATAATTCTTTTAGGTATTCATCTAAGTAATAAGTTTCATCTTGAAAAAATAGGATGGAATTTTAAAATGGGAAAAGATATTGATAATAAATTTAAATTTGGGCCCATAAAATATTCCTTCTACCCTTGGATTAAAACGACGTTAAATATAGAAAAAGCTTATTTTATTCTTAATAAAGAAATAAATATTTCAATCTCTCATTTTGCTGGTTATTATTTATGTAATTATCTTTATTACTGGGCTCTTTATATATCAAAAAAAGAATATCCTGTTATTTTTATTCACATTCCAAATAAGGGAGATTTATTAGAACTTGTTGAAAAAATTCAGATAATAATAAGTGTAATTATTAAATTATATTTAAAGAAGAATTTATAAGTTTAATGGTAATTTTTGACCTTTTTCATTAATTACATCTTTAGATGTATCTGATTGAATCCTTAATTCATCATATAACCAACTTAAAAGGCGCATTTTAGAATTATAAATTTCAACTTCTTCCTCAAATAACTCCATTCTAATTTTACCTATTATTGTAACGTTCTATATTTCAAGAGAATTAATTACACATATTTATCTAAGTGATATCTAAATATTATATAATTAGTTCTGTATTTCTTTCAGAATAGTTAATATTATATAAATTAAATAAGGAGATATTAGAATCTAAGGTTTCATGAATTTCTTTTGAATTTTTTCAAGCTCATACATGATATTCTCAATAGGGGCACCATTTATAACTTTATCCATCTTCTCGATTAAGTCTTCAGGAAATTCGGAAAATTGAGCAATTTCATCTTTGTAAACCTTGAATTCATTGGATATGTCATATATATCTGAACTCCTTTTTAAATCAAATTCTCGGGTAACAATCATTATAAATGATTTGATTAGATCATTATAAAATTCATTTTCTAATTGCCGTGTTGTATAATTAACATCATATAACAAATGATCATATTTTTGATTTATTTTTTGAATTTCTTCCTCTCGCTTCAAATTAATCTCATTGATTTTTGGTTGCAGTTCTTTTTTTTTAATTTCTAACTCTTTAAGCATGGATTTTAACTTATCAATCATAATACTCTTAAATCAACAACATTATTTAAAGAATTAGTTAAAGTTATACAGGAAAAGTATATAGAACTTATTATGAAAATTCTATAAAAAGAAAAAAAAAAGGTTTTAAGTTTTTTTCATATCCTTAAATGTTGGGATGGTTATCTCAGATAAGTTTAATTTCTCAAGGCTATTTTGAATTCGACTTAAAAGTTTTGGTAATGTACGTTCATAAATATACATTGGAAATGCAAAAAGTCCAGTTATAATAAATGGAAGAAATATTAAAATTATAGGTGTTAAAATCGCATTTCCTAAACCAGATTCTTTGATAGTAGCAAAAATGTAAGTTATTAATATTATAATTGTTGAAATTCCTGCATAACCTTGTAGTATATTTACATACGGTGCATAAGTACCTTCAATAACAGGTGGTCTTCTCTGTCCCTTATAGAGTTTGCATATTACAACTCCTGAGGCTTCTAAAAACCATATTGGGAAAAATATTAAAAGAACAAAAGAAATAATAAAAAATGTACCAAAAAAATAGCTTCCGCTTCATTTAAAGCAGGACTTATAAATTCACCTGCTCTAAATAATGATCTTAAACCTGCTTGAACCATCAAAGCACTAACTGTAAAAGCAAAAAGACTAGCTATAACAGATCTTATGAATAAAGTAAAAGGTTTAACTTGTTTTCCTAGTTCTATAATCCCATAATGAAATTTTTTTTTAGATCTCTATATTAATCTATGTTGTTTTAGTAAGAAAGTAGTAATATATGGAGCAATTAAATAAAAAATTCCAAATGCAATCAACGCAAAAATATACAATAGAATTGTATCTGTCCATAGTTCCCCAGGCAATATTGCTACAAAATATTTAACGTATTCTATTGGAATTAAAGGTTCCGGAGTGTTTTTTTCGTGCTGGATTATGGCTAAAAAATATATAATTACAAAAATCATTAATGAAATTGCAAAATTTACTATAATATTAAGAAATTTTGAATTTCCATCAATTCTATCCGTTTTTTCTGTTCATCTTTAATTCATTCTAAATAGATTTGATAAAATCTTAATACTTCAACTCATTTAAAAATTTAACTAAACATAATTTATGAGAGAATTCTTATTAAAAATTAGAATGTCAAAAAATGTAAAGATTCCAGAGCCTGAAAGTAATCTAAAGTTTATTGATGTTCATTGTCATTTGCCTTTTCATCGTCCTAAAAATGATAAACTACCCTCAAACGAGGATCAAATTTTAAGTTTCTTTAAAATGGGTGGTCAATTTTTAATTACGAGCACAATAGATATACAGACTTTGGATTTAACATTAAACTTCATGAAGAAGTATGATAAGAATTTTGGATTTACATGCGGTTGGGCACCTCAAACAGTAACATACACTCCAAAAAATATCTATGATTTAGAATGGAAAAAATGGATTGATTTTATTCGGAATCAAACTGAAAAATATCTAGGGATTGGTGAAATTGGATTAGATTTTCACCACGCAAAAACTTTAGAAAAAAGAAATAATCAAGTTGATGAATTAAGAAAAATTTTCGAATTAACAAAGGAACTTAATAAACCATATGTTCTACACGTCAGGAATGCTGCTGAAAATGAATTCGATAGACAAAATCCAAAACATAGGTTTAATAAAAGAGATGGCGCTAATAAGGAAATTCTTTGTATTTTGGAGGAATTTAAAATTGACCCTAAAAAGGTTATGTGGCACTGTTTTTCAGGACCTGTAGAATATGGAAGAACTCTACCAAATCAAGATTTCATGTTATCAGTTCCAAGTTCTGCTTATGGATTTGACAGATGGCGAAAAGTTTCGAAATTTTCTCCATTAGAATCATTACTTACAGAAACAGATTCCTATTATCAACATCCATTTGAAAGAGGTCCTATAAATGTTCCATCAAATGTGAGATATTCTATTGCAGCTATTGCTTATTCTCATGATGTTTCCCAACAGTCAGTGAGTGAAAAAACAGTAGAAAATGCTATTAATTTTTTTAATTTAAAAATTGAATCCTAAAATTGGTACTCAAATATTTTTTTTAGTTGGAATTGTAGTAATTTTTATTTGAATGTGAGTATTATTAATTCAATTAAAATATTCTTAAAAAAGTGTGATTTGATTAAATGAGAAGAGGTAAAATTATAGGAATAATAATAGCAGTTTTAGTGGCAACAGGTACAGGATTATTTTTCCTGATTGGATTTTTAACCTATGGTACGATTTTTTCTTCAGGTTCCCAATTTTATACTCCAGGTTTAATTCGATCTCCAGAACCAATCCTAATACGAACTGATATTGGAAAGATCAATGTAAGATATAACACAAGTGAAACTGAAAATGTAGTTAAAGTAGATTATAACATAAGAATGAGTGGTACGTATATGATTGGAAAGTCAATAACAGACTTTTTCGTAATTGAATGGGATAATATAACGTACGTTGCGAGTGATAAAACAACTTTTGTTTTAAGAACTAAACCTGGAGTTTCTTTAGACCCAACAAATTGGTTCTCCATAAAGCAAATTGAAATTAATGTGACTCTTCGAACGGATCTTATCTATTCAATAGAAGAGTATGCTACTACAGGTAAGATGGTTAATGATATTCCAAATGAGGTAACTATTGATGGATTATATCTTGAGACTACTACAGGCAATTCGTTGATTAATTTAGATCAAGCATCAGTTAGGAGTTTTAGAATAGAAGCAACCACCGGAGAAATATCTGTATATGCAAAAAAGTCAAATTTTACTAGTGGTATAATAGCTACTGCTACTACAGGGAATCTTAGACTGAACTTTTCTAGTTGTTTAATAAATGGTGATATTGATGCAGAAATAACCACAGGAACATTAGTATTTAATTCTTATAATTTTAGGTGTTTAGCGAATGTAGACTGGGATCTTGAAACTACAACAGGAAGTATTAATTGTGATATAATCCAAAATGTAGAGATGGGTGGAAATGTCGACTGTGAAGGGGTTGTTTCAACAGGAAATATTAATATTGATTATATAGATACTTCATCTATTATAGGAGCTACATTTTTAGGCACAACAACTACAGGACAATTCAATCCAACCAATTCAGGTGGATTTGAAAATGTTGGATTAACACAATTCAGTTCACTTGATTGGAGTAGTGCAAATTATACATTTCTATTTGATCTGACAACTACTACAGGGAATATAAATATAGATGGACAAAGCAATTAAGTACCTTAAATTCTGAATTTTTTTAAAAGACTTATTTATTTTTTTTAATGATTGATCTATAATTATTATGTAATAGATCATTGGAACAACTTTAATGACACACAATTCAACTTCTTAATTATAAATCAAAAATCAGTCTAAAGTTCATTTAAATATCTGTTTAATTTGTGTTAACTTAAATTTAAAACATTTTAAAGAATGTGATCTATTTGAAAAAAAGTAATAGAATTCTTTTGGTTATTGTATCTGTTTGTATAGTCTCTGGAGGAACCGCATTCGGAGTTTTAATATTGAGTACATGGGGATCAGTACCTTATGAAAACACTTTTTATTATAAACCTAATACTCCTTCTCTGATCGAACAAATTAATATAAATTGTGATATTGGTTCAATAAGAATCAACTATAATGAAACACCAACCGATTATTATGCTCAAATTGATTTAGATATTCGAATAAAAGGAATGTTAGTTGAGGGAAAATCATTTCAAGATTTCTTTTATCCTATAATTTGGCAAAATGAAAGCTCACAAATAATTTCCTTTATATTGGATGCAAAAGCTTCAACTTGGTTAACTTTCAGCATTTCTCAAAGAGTCAATATTAATTTAATCCTGAGAACTGATATAATATATGATCTAAATGCCCATACTAGTACTGGCTCTATAAAAATGGATATTCCAAATAATAGTATTTTGAATAATACCATTTTGTCAACTTCTACAGGTTCAGTATCATTAAATGTAGCAGAACAAACAAATTTTCTAGGAGATGTTGATATCTCCACAAGTACTGGTTCTGTAGAATTATATGCGAAACATACTGATTTTACTCAAAGTTTGAATGCACATACTTCAACAGGTTCTCTTAAACTTAATTTTTCAAATTCTAAAATTGGAAAAAATTTTATTGGAAAATGCTCTACAGGTTCAATAAAATTCAACAGTTATAATATGAAATATTCTGATGATTATAATTGGGACCTTACTACATCCACAGGAAGTATCGATGTTAATATTATCCAATATGTTGAAATAACTGCTAAGGTTAATGGGGCTATAAAAACATCTACAGGAAGTATTAATGTTGAATATAAAGATAATTCTATAAATATTGGAGCTAAATTCACAGCTTCAACGTCGACTGGTTCAATTGATTATGAACCTATTGGTTTTGGGGGCTTTATTGAATCTGGCAGTTCTACCAGTAAAGTAATTATTTCAGATGATTATGATTCAGCAATTAATTTATATATATTAAGTTTGACTACTTCAACTGGTAGTATAGAAGTGAATGGAGAGAATTTATAGAGTCTAATTTTAACTTTTTATTTTTATTATATTTTAATTCTCAGTTACTAGATTTTTTTCTGAAAATAACATAATTTTCCATCAAAAGAATCAAAAAATATAATTTTACCATTTAAAATCAATAATATAACAATAAAAACTTTTAATATAGTTAAAATTAAACTATTCATCTTTTGATTATAGATTTTTTACTTCAATAAAAAAGGTAGTGTAAAAAAATGGTTAGTGATGATTTACTTCAAAAATTAAAAGCAATAAGAGAAGGCGAAATTGAAAGAAAACCTTCTGATGCTCTCTTAATTGCAGAAGCTTTAAAGCAGTTAGCTGTAGAAGATGAGGATATTAAAGAAGAAATTGAAGATGCTGACCTTACAGTTATTCAATTTGAAGTTACTGATGCTGATTATAAGTATTGGTTGAAATTTGGAGAGGGACAAGTAGATTATGGTGAAGGTCAAATTGATGATCCAAGCACAACCATGAAGGCATCAACTGCTACTTGGGCAGGCATGGCTTCAGGTGAGGTTGATGGCACTAGTGCATATATGAGTGGAGATTTGCAAATTGAAGGGAATCTTCAAGATGCGATTGCATATGGTGAAATTACTGCTATGGTAATGGAAGTATTGAGTGAATCAGAATAATAATATTCGCATATTATCAAAAATTTTAACTCAAATCTAATAATTATTTTTTAAAAATTTTTTTTTTACTTTTTTTTACGCTTTAATTTTGTTAGTAAATAATATCCTAGACAAATAATCATAAAAAGTAAGAAACTCCAAATCAATATATCAATAAGCAAATTCGACCATATAATTATCCTATCTGCTCCAGGATAAACAGGCTGACTCATCCAATAGAATGGAAATCCCCATTTATTAGCACCAAGAAGATTAGTCGTAGTATTAGAAATGAATCCGGTTAATAACGTGATTATTATTCCTAATATAAAGGAAAAAAGAATAATTAAGATATATCTTAATTTCATAATAAAAATTAAGTATTTGATTTGAAAAATTACGGAAATATTCCTCTAAGTTCAATAGCTCTTGCAATCCTCGATACGGCTATAATATATGCTGCAGTTCGAAGTGGTAAATTTCTTTCTTGTGATATCTTAAATACCTCCTCAAAAGCGTTCAAAATTATTTTTTTCAGTTCGAGGTTAATTCGCTCTAATTCCCAGAAATAAGCATGAATATCTTGAACATATTCGAAATATGAGACACAAACACCTCCCGCATTAGCAAGAATATCTGGAACAACGTGAATTCCTTTATCAAATAATATTTTATCAGCTTCAGGTGTTGTAGGTCCGTTTGCTCCCTCTATAATGATTTTACATTTTACATTTTTTGCATTATTTCTTGTTATTTGATTTTCAAGAGCAGCTGGAATTAAAATATCGCATTCAGTTGTAATTAACTCATCATTAGTTATAAATTTATATCTTTCATCTTCATAATCTTTTAAATAATTACCATCTTTAGTCCATTCTAATAATTTATCAACCTGTAGCCCTTCATTATAAAATAAACCCCCCGATATATCTGAAACTGCTATTACCTTACATCCTTCTTTGAATAGTAATTCAGCAATAGTACCACCTACATTTCCAAAACCTTGAATAATGATTTTTTGTGATTTCAGTTCCAAATTTACTTTTTCACATATAGCTTCCAATGTAAAAAATAAACCCATCCCTGTTGCTGGTTCTCTTCCCACAGAACCTCCAATCTCAATAGGTTTACCAGTAACAACTCCTGGAATAGATCTTCCTTTATTCATTGAATATGTATCCATAATCCAAGCCATAATCTGCGCATTGGTATTAACATCTGGAGCAGGGATGTCAATATCAGGTCCAATGATATTAATTATTTCAGAGGTATATCTCCTCGTAAGACGCTCTAATTCACTTTTCGATAGTTTTCGAGGATCTACACATATCCCTCCTTTAGCTCCACCAAGAGGTAAATTTAAAAGACTACATTTCCAAGTCATCCATGTAGCTAAAGCTTTAACTTCATCTAAATTTACTTCGGGGGAAAATCTTATTCCTCCTTTCCCAGGACCTCTAACAGTACTATGATGAACTCTATATCCTTCAAACATCTCAAGAGATCCATCATCCAACTTAATAGGAATAGTAACTATTAAAGCACGTTCCACTCTTTTAAGGTATTTAGTTAAATTAGGATCCAATCCCATTTCTTTTGATACAATATCAATTTGTTTTTTTGCTACTTCAAAAGCACTCAATTCCATAAGATTTTACCTTTTTAAAATTCTAATTTGAAATATTGATTATTAGTAATATACTAAATACGTTAAGTCTATTTTTATTTTTTTTTTTGGATTCATAAAAATAATCAGAAAACAATCTACAGGTTTATAATGCAATATTGCACAAATTTTAGAGGTTCATTTGCATAACCTCCACTATCAAGCCCTCCGAGCTGATCTAGAATTTTCTGAGGGACAAGATTATCCGCGAGCCATAAGTCTTTTAAATTAACTAAAGATTCTAATCCTTTGATCTGAATTATCTCATTTTGACCCAAATCGAGGGTTTCTAATTTTATTAATGTCTCAAGACCTTTAATCTCCCCAATTTTATTTTCTGAGAGAAAAAGATTTTCTAAATTCTTCAGTAAATACAAACCTTTAATATGCTTAATATTATTCTGTTTTAAATTTAAAATTCTTAAATCTTTACATTTATCTAATCCTTCAATTTCTGAAATCTTATTTGTATTAAGCCAAAGAGTTTCTAGACTCTCTAACGCTTCAAAACCTTCGATTTTTTTGATTGAATTATTATTTAAGTAAAGGCTTTTCAATTTACTAAGATTTTTTAAACCATTAATTTTATTAATATTATTTCCTGCCAAATTTAATACTTCTAAGTTTCTTAAATTCTCTAGATTTTTTATTTCTCTTAATTGGTTGCCAGCAATCCATAAAACTTCCAGATTTATTAGATTTTCAAATCCTTGAATTTCGGAGATTTCATTCCAAGAAAGATCCAATCTTTTTAAAGATTTTAGATTATCAAATCCTTTTAAATTTTTTATTTGATTTCCTCTTAAATATAATTCTTCTAAATTATTTAAATTCTTTAATCCTTTAATCTCCTTTATTTGGTTACTGATAAGATGTAGCACTTTGAGGTTTTCTAGTCCCTCTAAGCCCTTAATATCGATAATCTGATTATTTCCTAGATTTAATATTTCTAATTCAGTTAACGATTCTAATCCTTTTATATGTAATATATCATTGGAACTCAATTCTAAATTCTTTAAATCAGATAATTTTGATAATCCTTGTATTTCAGTTATGTCTTTTATCTCTAAAAGGCTTAAGTCCAGGAATCCATTTTTTACTTCAAAACTACTCCCCGCTAATTCCACAGTGTTCATTAAAAGCACTTTAAGTGTTTTTTCTAATTAGACATTGATAATTTTTTATTACATTCAGTAGATATAAATTAATTATACTTGATTTTTATTTATTTATTTTCTTTATGAAAAACCTATAAAAATTAGTTCCAAATTTAATCATTTTTACATTTTATAAATAGAATTTCTTCAAATTCAATTTGATAATGTATAAATATGCTCCTCTATGCGATTGGCAAAGAATACGTTCTTAGTTTTGAAAACATACTATAATGTTCTTATTATTTTCCTCAATATAGCAAAAAAGTTTAAATTCTAAAATTAGAATTATTTGATAGTGTAAAACTTTCTAAAATCCATTAAAATGATTAATGCTATAAATTAAAGTAATTTTTTATTTTTCACGGCAACAATACTCTAAATGGATGAATCTTATCTTAAAGATTGAAATAATAAAGTTGTAAATGGTTCAGATTCTAAATTTGTATTTCTCAATAAAACTGCATTTTATTCTAGAGATCATGAACGAATTAAAAAAAAAAATAAGTTAAATATTAGTTATAAAGTCGCACCCATTACACCAGAAACCGTCAAAAACCAAGTTGTGATGAGTGTAGCCATAATGGTTCCAAGATAAATTTTCCCCGTTTTACGATACCAAAAGACCATAAAGAATAATATTAACATAGTAAGTGGAACTACGGCCCATAATTGAAGGGGCATTATTGGTGTTGTTTCCAGACTCTTGAGTGTAGGATTTTGTCCAACCCAAAATCCAGCGTATTGAATTATAAATACTATGAAAAGACCAAATACCATAGCGTAACTGAGTTTTGCCCACCAAATGAGTTGTGTTTTGATTCCGGAACTTGCTTCTTTTTGTCGAAGTTCTGCAAATGCAAATACTCCACCTATTATTAAGAAAAATGGTAAAATCATTGGTAGGTAGAGTAAGAACATAAATAATCGTTCTAGTGTGAACATCTTCATGAACGTCCAGAAAACTCCGAATTCAATTACGAAGAATATCTGAAAGAAGCTTACCAACAAATACATCCACGTAAAAAGAATTACAGCTATTAGACAAGTCTTTAAGAATATCTGCAAAGCTTCCTTCTTATTCTCCTTACCATAGGTAATTCCAAGATCATATGGGGCTATGCTCTCTCTATTTTGTCTCCAAGTTACGAAATACCACAAAGCGACGAAAATAAGACCAACTAAGGAACAATAAAGATAAAACCCTAAGAAATTATTCATCATTCCCATTAATAATGGTGCCTCAGAATCAATCTTCCAAGCCTCGTTAGCATTTACACAAAATATATAAGCAATTGCAGCTATGAGATTATTAACTGTAGCAGCCGCCCACCACGCCCACTTCTTTTCTGAAATAAATGTTGTGCGTTCTGGCATTGGTTGTACAACTTCTTTGAAAAAGTTTGTCATTAATAGCCATTTAGTTAAGAAGATCAGTGAAGCAAAAGTGGCAAGTAGTGCCAAACACTGGAAAACTTCCACGATAATATATGTTTGACCGCTTACAGATGCAGTACTCATTGCGTCAGCTTCAGTTTCCCCCATTAACGCCTGTAAGAACCATGCAACAATCTCTTTATTACAGGATTGGTCCATAGTTAATCCTGGATGTGTAATACCTTTAACATAATGTTCCCGATAAGCCGTTCCAAGAGAAAAATCTCCATAAGTTGTGTCTACTTCTGGAGTCCCACTATATGTTGGATCTCCTGTTAATAAGGCATTGAAATCTATCACATTTAATCCTTGATCATATACTTCCTTAACACTCATATCCGATGTGTAATTTGCACCAGTGACGAAGTCTACATCATACCATTCTTCATATTCCGCCCAAGTATGAAGAACATTGTGCTGAAGCCGTAACCTTATAAATACACTTGGGGCAACTTCAAGTAAACTATCAAGTCTTTGTGGAGCAAAGGATTCGAATGCACAAGCATCATGACTAGGTCTAGATATAGCGGTGTAATAGCCCATAATATATCCCATAGAGTGTCCATAAATACCCATCATTTTTTCACCATTTACAGTAGTCCCATTCACAAATGGTTGAGCTTCCAACCAATCATAGCCAGCAAGGCATGAAGCTAAATCGAATGATCCAGGGCCATCCGAATCTCCGTGACCAAGTTCATCAATTATTAATACTACAAATCCTGCTTTAGCTAATTCTAAAGCGGTTCCTCTTTGAATATTCTTATCATTATTATACCCATGTAATCCTAGAATTCCAGGAGCCGTGTTTACTGCATCTACATCTTTTGGACGAAATAATTTCCCTACAATATTATCTCCATTTGGTGTTGTAATTTCAACCTCACTTACATCAATAGTATTAAAATTTGTTTGAATTGAAGCAGCCATTAATCCGCAGAAAAGTATGAACGCCGTACAAATTATCAAATACATTTTTGTTTTTCTTTCTTTTTCCATACAAAATCAACATTAATTTTTTTTTAAATTGAAAATTTGAAATTCTATACTTGAATAAAACTTCGATTATTATTTTGCTCTAATCATATTTATATATTTATAATTTAAATCACAAAAATAGAGATTGAATAAATATATGATGTATATTTAACCTCATTCCCTTATGTGATACTTTTAAAATTGCTTTAAAGCTTTAAGATTTATTTATTTTGAGATTATGGTCTTTCTACTGAATTAATATAAAATATAAATTATAATTTTCTGAGAAATCCTAAGACTGATAAAAGTTAATATTTTAAATTTGGATACTTTTCTTTTTTTATGAAGAGAGCTTTATATATGGATGATGCTTATCTTAAGACTTGGAATACTAAGGTTGTTGGTGTTAAAGATGGAAAATATATAACTCTTGAACAAACAGCATTTTATCCCAAGGGAGGAGGTCAACCTTGGGATGAGGGTCTTATTAAAAAAAATGATCAACAATTTAAAGTCGTCTATGTTGGTAAATTCTCTGGAGAAATAAGTCATGAAGTAGATAAAATTGGATTAAAGGAGGGAGATGAAGTTAGTTGTGAAATTGATTGGGAAAGAAGGTATACATTCATGCGATATCATACAGCTTCACATCTAATTAGCAGTATTCTTTATAAAAGAGCTGATGCAAAAATTACAGGTAATCAAATTGAATTAGATAAAACGAGAATGGATTTCTCAATGCAAGATTATTCTCCTGAAAAACTACGGGATTTTGTCGATGAGGCAAACAAAATTATAGAACAGGATCTATTAATTACTATAGATTATATGTCAAAAGAAGAAGTAATAGGAAAACCAGAATTAGCACGTTTAGCCGTAGGATTACCAGAAAAAATTAAGGAATTTCGTATTGTTAGAATAGGGGATATCGATGAACAAGTTGATGGGGGGACTCATATTAGTAATCTTAAAGAAATTGGAAAAATTGAAATAATTAAAACTGTTAATAAAGGAAAAAATAATAGAAGAATGTACTTTATTTTAGAGTAAAATTTAATTTTTCGATTATATAGGTAATTAAAAGATAGTTATATATTGAAACCATCATCAGGATCTTCCCATTCCTCTTGCTCAGTATCAAATCTCTTTTTTTCTCCCTCTTTTTTTTCTCTTTTTAATTCTCTACGATCCTTGCGAGTAAGTTCATCATAACGTTTTGTATAAATCTCCTCATATTTTTCTCGTAATTTTTCGATATCTTCTACGTAACCAATTTTGGTTTCCAATCCATCTTCAAAGAAATAGTTCTTTTTGAACTTTTTTGCTGGAATACCTACATATACATAATTTTTATCTAAAACCTGTCCAACTGTTGTTACAGAATTAGCTGCTAAGATACATTTATTTCCAATATGAGTACCAGGCATAACTATTGCGTGTGAGCCAATCCTTACATCATCTTCAATCACAGTTTTTCGAATTATCAATAAATTCCCAATAATTACTGCCGATTGGACAATTGCACCCTGCCCAACTACAACATCTTTGCCAAATTCTATAAATTCTGTATCAACCCATCCTTCAAAAAGGGAATTTGAAAACTTCGTTTTTACGCCGAATACTTTAAAGCAGATATTATCTAAGAAAGGAAATGGAAATTTATGTGCTAGCCAAATAGGCCATCGTTTAATTGTATTTCGAAGACTCCAGTATCTATAATCTCTATCTTCTGGAATGCGTAAGAATATACCTTCTCGTGGTTTATGTATTGCATTAACTATTATTAACAATATTTTAGCAAAAAAAATAGAGAAAAATACTATTGATACATACATTCCAAAAAATAAAAGGGGGAGAAAAGTATAGAAGTGAATGGGTCTTTCATAACTCCATAGAAAATGCCAATATACCCAAAATTCTAAAAGGATAGGGATAATACTTATCCAAATTAAGAAAAAATAGAATATTAAATATCTTTTTTTTACTAACACTGTGGGTGTAAAAGGTCCTACTCTCATTGTATTTGGTACACTCATTATAATTATACCTCTTCTTTTTGAGTTTTTATTAATTCTTTTTTATCTTCATCAATGTTTACTTCATGTGTTGCCGTAAATTTTTTTGATTCATCTACATCACGTTTGATGATAATATCTCTCCTTTCTTCTGCATACTTGTTTTCTTTTAACTTAATTGCTGGAAATCCAAAGTAAACCCATCCTGACTCTAAAACTTGATTATATGTTGTGGAACTAAGAGCACCTATTACAGATTCTTTACCTATAATTGTACCTGGAGAAATTGTTGTATGACCACCAACCATTACGTAATCATCAAAAAAAACCTTTTTTATTAGTAAATATTTTCCAATTACCATACTTGACATTATTAAAGCACCCTGACCAATTAGGTTCTTTCTGCCAAATTTTATAAATTCTGAATCGCACCACGCATCAGGTAAATGACTTGATGAATCCATATCAACCCCAAATAATTTTAAAGCAACTACATCAGTCCAAGGTAAAGGAGAATTTCTCATAAACCATAAACCAATTTTTTTTAAAACTGTTCTCAATATCCAAAATTCATAGTCAGTATTTCCTTTTTTAGCTTTAAATACTCCTTCCTTAGGTTTATGAATGAGATTAACTAACAATAAAAGTAGCTTACTAAAAACCAAGCATGCAACAATAAATATATATATTAGACCGAATAAAATTAATGGAAAGAAAAGGAAAAATTCTAATCGAAATTTCATTGTGCTCAGTACATTTTCAGAATACCAATACCAAATTATTGTAGTTATTAATCCAGCAACCCATAAGAGTGGTAAATATACAATTAAAAACTTTATATTGATTCGACTTATTGCTGAGCTAGTGGCAAAATCAATAGCTAAATCTTCATTTGAGAATTTATTAAACTCGAATTGTTTTTCCGTTTCCTCAGATATTACACCCACATCTCTAAGATTAGAATCAGTTTCTTTTTCCAAAGATTTCTTTTTTTTAAGTTCCTTAATGAGTTTTTTATCCTTATATCCTTCAATATTATCGTTCTTTTCCAAATCCTTAGGTGATAATTCTAGATAATTGATAATTTTTTTTCTAAAGATCTTTCTAAATGGAATCCCATAATAATAACCTCCCTTGGCAATACTATGTTTATTTGTAGAAGCTAATGGTAATAAAAAAGTATTATCATTTAGTTCTGTTCCTGGACCAACCTGATTCATCGCAGCAGTTGTAACATTATCTCCTACCTTAATCTCAAAATAAGTAATATTGCCAAAGATTCCTTGAAGTAAATGACTCGCTAATGTAGAATTTACACCAACATAACAATTTTTTCCAATATCAATAAATTTATCATTACCTACAGACTCTTCTATTGTTGTACCTTTACCAATTTTGTTTGAACCGACTGTACTAAAAAACCAATTAGATAACCAAGGGAACATTCCTTTAGTAAAAGTATTTTTTCCATATTTGATCATAAAACTCCTAATATGATAATAATTTGCGGCTCTACTTCTAATATTTCTTGGTATAACACCTGATTTTGATGGTGAAGTCTTTTCAGTAATTTGCCAAATAATACGTGTTGTTAAACCAATTAATAACAAATGGAGGAGATAACAGCTAATAAGGACAATTGGCATTAATAATAGAGTTATCAGAGAATTAATATTTATAAAAATTGAGAAAAAATTCAAATTTTCAAGAAAAAATATGCGAAATGGTATCATAAAATAAAACCAAAAAAGAAATCCAGGTAATATCCATGAGACATAATAAATTATAGCAAAAATAAAAATATATAAATGAAATTGTAGACTAACTTCTTCTTTTAATACTTCATCAGTGTTTTCTTCATCTTCAAGAGTTTTCGTTTCTTTATCTTCTCTGTTCATTACTTTTTTGTCTTAATTGTCATTTTAGATTATATTTTACTCAATTAAAAAGCAATTAATAATTATTATATTTTACTAGATATTTACCTTCCTTTAAAATTTATTAAATTAACACAAAAATAATAATTTACAATGAAAAACAAATGTGAGTCTTGTGGAAAATGCTGTATCAATACAGAAATGATTTTATCTCAGCAGGATATTGATTTAATAATCCAAAACTATCCAAAAAAATTAGAAGAGGAAGAATTCATCTTTAAAAATCAAAATGGTTTTTTTCAGTTAAAAAATTCTATAGAAAAATGCGTCTTTTTTGACAATAACTTAATGAAATGTAAGATTTATAAATCTCGACCTCAGGGATGTAGATTCTATCCAATGATTTATGACACTAGCAAAAAGAAATGCACACTTGATAAGGATTGCCCAAGAACTAATCTTTTTTATAAAAACAGAAAAGAATACAAACTTAATTGCCAAAATTTAAAGAGTTTTTTAAAAAAGCAATTAAATTTAAAAATAAACTAAAATCTAAACGATTTATTATGCCACATGATTCTTATCTTCATCAACATTTACTTCATGTTCGATTTCAAATTTCATTTGTTCATTTATATCTCTTTTTATGATTATATCTCTTCTTTCTTTAGCATATTTATTTCTTTTTAATTTTGTAACTGGAATTCCCATATAGAGCCAGCCCGATTCAAGTACCTGATTATAAACAGTATTTGAAATCGCACTAACAAATGTTTCCTTCCCTATGATACTACCAGGTGAGATTGTGGATTGTCCACCAATAAGAGAATAATCACCACATATTACTCTTTTTATAATTAAGTACTTTCCTAATACCATAGAAGAATTTATAGAAGCTCCTTGACCCACCAAAACTCTTCGACCAAATGTAATAAACTCACCATCACACCATGAATCATATAATGAACTGTTTAAAGTCATCTTTATTCCAAACCATTTAAAAGCTAAAATATCCATCCAAGGAATAGGCCAATTTCTTATGAGCCACAGAACAATTTTTTTTAATTCAGTACGCAAACACCAAAATTCAAAATCAGTATCTCCAATTTCTGCCTTAAATATGCCTTCTTTTGGCTTATGGATTAAATTTATCAACACTAAAAATAGTTTGCTAAAAAAGAAACAACCCATAATAAATACAAACCACATAATAATTATCATTGCTGGAAGAAAAAATGCCATTAAAAAACCATTTGGAACATAATATATAAATGTATAGAAAACTATAGTGTCTACCATTCCAGAAAGCCAAAAAATTGGAAGATATACCGCTAAGAATTTAATATTAACTCTTGAAATGGCACTACTTGTTGTAAAATCAATTTTTAAATCATTTTCAGTCAACTTATTTATATCAATTTTTTCTTCTTGAGACTTCTCAATTTTAAGTTTACTCTCAGGTTGTGGTCTAATATTATTTATCTCAGTTTTTAATTTATTTATTGTTTTTTTATCCCTGTACTTCTCAATATTTTCATTAATATCAAAATGTCTTGGAGTTAAATCTAAATACTTCATCAATTTCTTTCTGAAAATTCTTCTCATAGGGATTCCAAAAAAATAATTATTTTCTTTCTTTATCATACTGTGTTTACCAGTTGAAGCTAAAGGAAGTAAATAGGAATTCCCATTTACCTCTGATCCCGCTGCTATTAGATTTGTTCCTGCAGTTGTTACATTATCTCCGATCTTTACTTGGAAATAATTAATATTTCCAAGAGTACCGTCTACCATATGACTAGCTAAAGCAGAATTGACGCCAAAATAACAATTATTTCCAACAATAGCAAATTTATCATTCATTATACTTTCTTCTAAAGTTGTACCTTTTCCAATTTTAATTGATCCCACATAGTTAAAAAACCAATTACTAAACCATGGTAGAATTCCTTTAGTAAACATATTCTTTCCGTATTTAATCATCATGCTTCTAATGTGGTAATAATTCAATGTTTTACTCGAAAAATTCCTAGGTATTATACCATTTTTGCTTGGTGATTTTTTTTCGCTTAAAGTCCAAAATCCACGAGTAATGAATCCAATTAAAAACAATCGAATAAAATAACAACCAATGATAATTAATGGCATCGATACTAAAGCTATAATTGAATTAATTTCAGTAAAAAGAGTAAAAAAATTTCTAATTTTTAAAAAATATGGTAAAAAAAAGAGGAATATATAAGTCATGAATATAAATGCGGGTACTATCAACGATATTAAGTATATTGTAAAAAAAATAACTAGATACCAAAAGTATTGAAATTTTATTTCTTCTTTTGGAACATCTTCTTTTGAAATACTTTCTGATGATTGTTGTACAACTTTTTGCATTCTATAAAATCATTGATTTTACTATATTATTAGTAATTAAGAGTTTGTTTCTAAAAAATTCAATGTTTTTTTTTCTAAATTTAAATTTTAACTAAAACTGGTAAGAATACATAAGCTTTATATTTGAATTATCGTCTTAATATGATCCTTGCTTATTTTATAAGATTCAATGGCTTCTTTTATATTATTTAATTGAAATTTCTTAGATATTAATTCATTAACTTTTATTTTTCCCGATTTTATTCCCTCTATAGCTTTATCAAATGGACCACATCTACTACTATAAAGAGTTAATTCTCTTACAACAATATCAGTGAGATTAATAGGTGTTTCTAAACCATGTGTACTTTTTATATGTATTTTTCCTCTCGTTCTACAAGAAGCAACTATTTCCCCTAATGCATTCGGATTACCTGTCGCATCTATCACAATATCTGCTCCTAGCCCATTTGTGAAGTTTTGTATTACTTTCGGAATGTTTTTTTCCTGTAATCTATTAATTATTTCTTTAACTCCCAATTTTTTTGCTAACTTTAATTTCCTTTCTGACTCATCCACCGCAATTATTTCTAATCCTTTTAATTTAGCGACTTGACTTATCAATAATCCAAGCTTACCAAGCCCAAAAATAGCGATAACGTTATCATCTTCACCTATAGGCATCATTTCGAAGGTTTGGAAGGCGGCAGCAAGAGGTTCAATAAATGTAGCATCATCATCTGAAATAGAATCTGGAATTTCATGTAATAAGTATGATTCTAAAGCAATATATTCAGCTAGAGCACCGTTAATATCAATTCCAATCGCCTTACGAGAAACACATTGAGTATATAACCCTAATTTGCAATAATAACAGTTAAAATCAATATTAGTATTAATTTCTGAAGTTATTCTCTTATTTATCCAAGATTTATCAACATCCTTACCTACTTTTTCAACTATACCAACAAATTCATGCCCTAAAATAATTGGAGTTGGTGTTGGGAGATCTCCATTAACGATAGCAAGATCTGTACCACAGATTCCAGCTACTTTAACACGAACCAAAACTTCAGAGCCTTTTATTTTAGGTTCAGATACATTTCTTATCGTTATTTCTTTCCCATTAAATACAGCAGCCTTCATTATTTAGGGTTACCAAAAAAATATGATAATAGATTAAATCAAGAAGGAAAGAATTTTAAATATTTTCTGAAAAATATTTAATTTATTATCCAAATTGTAATACATTATCTTTTTGACTTTCTTTAAATTATTAAAAGTAAGATATAAATACTTTTTAAATTAAATACGATTGAATTATGAAAATTCTTGTTACTGGTGCTGCAGGATTTATAGGTTCTCACTTATCTGAAACTTTATCCGAAATGGGGCATGAAGTCATAGGTATTGACAATTTCAATCCATATTACGCTCCTGAATTAAAACGTCTTAATGCGGAAGAAATTTCCGCTAAAGGTGTACAGATTTTAGAAATTGATTTAGTTAGTGATGATTTATCTGATGTTGTTAAAAATGTCCAGTTTATTTTTCATTTAGCTGCTCAACCTGGTATTTCAAGCACAACTGCATATGAAGAATATGTACGCAATAACTTAAATGCAACTTATAAATTACTGGAGGCTGTAAAATTTCTCTCTGGTTTAAAATGTTTTGTCAATGTTGCTACATCATCCATTTATGGTAAATTTGCATATGATGCGGAAGATAGTGCTCCAAAACCGACTTCATACTATGGTGTTACTAAATTAGCCGCTGAACAATTAGTTTTAGTCTATCAAAGAGAAAAAGGATTACCTGCATGTTCTTTAAGAATCTTCTCAGTTCTAGGTCCACGTGAGCGACCAGAGAAGTTATACACAAAGCTTATACGTTCTATTTTAATAGATGAGCCTTTTCCATTATATGAAGATAGTCTAAGTCACTCACGTAGTTATACAGCAATTTCCGATATCTTGACTGGTTTTTTATTAGTTCTTAAGCATCCTGAAAAATGTATTGGCGAGATTTTTAATATTGGTTCTGATAAAGAAATCACAACCAAGGAAGGTATCACTATTGTTGAAAAAATAATGGGAAAAAAAGCTCGTTTTGATATGAAACCTAAACGACCAGGAGATCAGTTACATACTCGAGCTAATATTAATAAAGCCCGGCAGATATTGGGTTATGAACCTCATACTAGTTTGGAAGCGGTACTTCGAAATCAAATATCATGGTATAAAGAAAAGATTTTCTCACAGGGGTTACATAAATTAACACCATAATCGTAAGATCAAAAAAATTTGTTATGTTTTTGAACTATACAAATTTCTACTTCGATTACCTTATTAATACGCTTTTATCGTGAAAATTTTATTAATTGAGGAGAAAAAAATTTAAAACATTATATCTATATTTATTAATATTCTAGTTTATGATTTGATGGCATAAAACAGAAAAAATTTGATTGAAATCGTGAAAAAGGCGGAAATGATGGGATTAAATTACGAACAAATGAATTTTATAGATGATATAGTTTCCAAGATAAAGAATTTTACCGAGGGAAATCCAAAAGTTAGAGAAACAATATTGGAAATTATAATAACAGCATTAAATGATTTAAAGAAAAATGTTAATATCCATAAATGAATTTTTTCTTAAACTACTTCAATTTTTTTTAGATTTTTGATACTTAAAGTATAAATTAGAAAGTAATCCAAATAAAATCTAATTACATTATTTTTCAATTAGAACTTTTTTGTTGAGATAAAGCATAGATTACCACACAGAGAGTAGATGTTAGAATTCAAACACTGTTCTTTAGAAATATACTTGAATTAGTAGGTAATCATATGAGTTCTAATAATGTATTACACCCTTAAACTAACTTTTATATACGTTAGATATATTTAATTAATAAATAGTAAAATAAATTTTACTTAAATTGAAAAATGACAGAATTAGAAAAAAAAGCAAAAGAAATGTTCCGGACATCTGACAGAATTAATATTAACTTGATGAAAAAGTATCTTAATATTGATTATAAAATTCCAGATTATCAAAGATTATTTGATGTCAAAATTCTCAAATGGGCAATGGAATATGGTTTTGTAATTGAGGGTGATTTTTTCGTCAAGGTAAAATCTCCAGAGGGGGAAGTAAAATAAAGAATTGAAAGAAAAAAGGACAAGAAGATTTTAGAAAAGTTGAGAGAAATGACGAGTATATCTTCAAAACTAAACCTTGAAATGATGAGAAATGCCCTCTCCTGATGAATAAAGATGAATTTAATTCAAAAATATTTGAATGGGCAAAAGAATATGGGTTCAAGATTGATAACGACATCCTTATCATTAATCAAGAAACGATATACAACTTTATTGATGAATTGGACAAGAAATTCGAAGCGTGGGGGAAAGTAGAAGTTGAAAGATATGAAAAAATCTGATATTTATAAAATTTGCTTCCTACCTTATATCCTTAAATGATTTTTTTCTCTTATTATTTCTCTTTTCTTAGGCTTTAAGTAATTGAAATATAAATTATAAAATAATTACAATAAACTCTGATTATAATAAACTTTCTGTTAGATATTTTTTATTAAGATAAAACCAAATTTTTTTTAAACAAATTCTGTTTTAGATTATCAGAGTTTTGGTATATTTCTTATTATAATCTATTTATGAGAATTTTTTAAATTGAATTACAATAATATTGATTGAAAAATGAAAAACAGTATACTAAAATGGGAAATTGCTGGTATAATCTTTATATTAATTACTGGTACTTTGTTCCATTTTCTATTCGAATGGCTTTTTTCTTGGTCCCCTATTGGAGCAATTGCTCCTGTCAATGAAAGCGTATGGGAACATTTAAAACTTCCCTATTGGCCTTTAATCTTTCTTTCTTTAATAGAATGTCATTTTATAAAAGATAAAGCAAACAATATAATAATTGGAAAAGCTCTGTCTGCATTAATAAGTATTGGTACAATTTTAATTGTCTTTTATACTTATACAGCAATAATAGGTACTGAAATTCTTATAATCGATATATTAAGTTTTTTTATAGGTGTTATTATTGGTCAATTGATTAGTTATAGAATTATTAGCTTAGATACACTTCCCAAATGGATAAATATTGTTTCCTGGCTAGTTATTGTAGGGTTAGGATTACTAATGATAATTTTTACCTATCTACCACCACACTTGCCAATTTTTCAAGATTCTGAGACTGGTTTATATGGAATTAATTGATTTCTATAAATTATACTTGAAAAAACAATTTAATTTTTATTTTCTTTATTAATTCTATTAGATAAAAGAAATAATCACACATATGATTGTTATATTATCTGGAATATAGATTACTATTTTGGAGAATATTTTGAACTCATTTGATTTTGATGTTAAAGTTCAAGAAGCCTTTAATGCTTCTTTTTCAAACATTAAGTCAGTAAGTTGGCGAGATTGGCTGGAAATTCGTTCTAAAGAAGAATATGAAGAA
The DNA here is from genome assembly GCA_048937405.1 of Promethearchaeota archaeon. GTDB lineage: Archaea > Asgardarchaeota > Lokiarchaeia > Sigyniarchaeales > SOKP01 > Loki-b32. The sequence goes on along the minus strand of JBHLNF010000003.1, from coordinate 54,099 downwards.
TTAGCATTGAATCTTTCAGGATTATCATCTGTTGAAGATATTATAGAAAAAGTAAAAATTGAAACTACTTCTTCTAGCCATTTTTCGATAGATTTAAAAAAATTTTTAGATAGAACCGACGATTTTAGTCCTTTAATTTTCTGTCATACTTCAGGTACTACTAATAGTAATTTATCTATGTTAAAATGGTTCTATATGGCACATGATATCGTAAAAAGGCAATGGGCTCCTGGAATGCAAGCAATTTTTGAATCAAGTGGATTAAATTCTAGATCATCAGCTATTATTTTTGTCCCATCACGCCTTAAATTTGATGGATTTAATAAGTATGAAGATAAAGAATATGTGTCACTTTATTCTTCAGAATTTTCCCAACGAATAATGCTCTCTATTATTAAGCCACAGTCTTATTCTTTTTATGAATACAAAAATTCAAAGAATTTAGAGATCCTTTCTAATATTTTAATGATTGAGAATGTCTCCGTTATTTCCGCTCCTGCTATAACTATCTTGGGATGGGCAGATATTAACAGACTTAAAATTGGATTAAAAAGTTCACTTAATTCGATAAAACAAACCGACAATCCTCTTACGGAGAAATTTTTACTCGACATAAAAAAAAAGGGAATAGATTCTATTTCAAAAGATATTCAAAAAAGATTATCTGAAAAAATAAGGAATGCTACCTTAATATTCAGTATAAGCTCACTCTCTGAATTTGATTGGAAATTAATTAGAAAATTAATGAATTGGGAGAAAGGTCAAGAAAAATTTATTAATCTTTATGTAGCCTCTGAAATAGGACCATTTGCTGCTAGTATAAATGAAGGTGATTTTACATTATCACGTTTAAACAGGATGTACATTTTTCCTTTAACACTTCCAGTATTAGAATATAAAGGAAGAAAAGCTTTAATTTCTAGAACTAAAAATGAATTTGGCAAGCTTTATGTTTCTAGGCTTAATAACTCAAGAGTTTTAATTAATATAGACATGGGTGATGTTATTTCGATAAAAAATCAGGAAGGTTTACCTCAAATAGATGGAACTATTTTACGTTCAACTTTTGAATTAAAATATCCTATAAAACTATTAAAAGAAATTGATATTAAATCGTATTATAAAGTTTTTGCTGGTGATTATTTCAATTTTCCTGATTTCGAAATTATAAATCCTCGTTTATTATTAAATTGTTTGAAGGAAAATTGTATCTTAAATATTGATTCCCTATTATTAGTAAATTATAAAAATTCTGTCAAAAATAGTTTGAAATTATTTCTTTATAGTAATAAAGAAAAAAATTGTTCTGATTTAAATAGCTATAAGAAAGTCTTACTTGAATGTATTAGAAATGAAAATTTTAAAGAAGCTATCTTGAATAATGATATAGAAATAGAATTAATTAAGAATAATCCAGTTGACTTCTTAGCTACACGTTCTGAGATGTTAGAGAAAGTCAGAAGTGGGAAAAATCCTAAAGGTGTTTTAAAAAAATGGCCACTTTATGTTTTAGAAGCTTGAATCCCGCTAAAAATAAAAATGAAACAATAAAAATAATCTAGAGTTATTATTTTATCTATGGTTTTGTTTCATAATCATGATTTTATTTTAGGAGTTGAAGTTTATAATTCTTAATAGAGATATTATTAAATCATTTTGATCTTTTTTTATCAAAAAAATAAATAAAAACCAAAGAGATATCAAATTGAAAGATAAATTCAATTTAGTTGGTACTAGAATCGATGAATTTAGTCTGCCAAATTCTAGAGGTGAAACATTAAATATTAGAGATTTTGAAAATAAAAAAAACGTTGTGATTGTGTTATTTAGAGATATCAATTGACCATTTTGTCGATGGCATGCTGCTAGATTAAGAAGAGATATTGATAAATTTGAAAATTTAGATACTTTCTTATATCCAATCTTGGTAGATAATGAAAAAAATGCAAAAAAAATGGAACAGAAATATGCGCGAAAATATGCTATTTTTTATGATGAGTCAAAGAAAGTTTCTACGATGTTAAAACAAGAAAAAAGGTGGATTAAATTGGGTCGAATGCCTGGACTATTAATAATTGACAAGAAAGGGATTATTCAATATGCATATTATGGAAAAAATATGCATGATATCCCGGAAAACGATGAAATTTTAAAAATTCTTAAAAAAATTAACAATTAATAATGATTTGGTGAGAATAAAATAATAAAAAATGAGATTTTATTCTTTAAAGTTAGCCACACTTTTCCATATCAATATATCATTAGGTTTTAAACCTAATGAATATCTAAAAAGTACTTAATAATTATGATAACTAGTACTTTATTTTTTGATTTATTAATTAATCATTATAAATTTGCCCTAAATTCGTTTATTCTAAAACTAATTAAAATGAAATTTTAATAATTTCTAGAAAGATAATTTAAGTTTGAGCTCTGAATAATTAAAATTAGAAATTTTAAATTAAAAAAAATATGGTTAAAATGAATTTTAAAGAACGACAAGAAATTATAGCTAATTCTAATATATCCTTCGATTATTTGCAAAAGTTTAACAGAAATATGGGAATCCTTCACCTAATACAAGGAATACTAATGCTCACTGTAGGACTTATTTTAGATTTCTCTAGAGATATTTATACTTTTTATTTAACTTATGAGATTGTTCCACCAGATTCTTTTAATATATACCCAGATCCTCAGGTATTATTTACTGTTTCATATTTTGGAGCAGTTTTGGCTTCATTCTTATTAATATCTGCCTTAGCTCATTTCTTAATTGCTTATCCCTTGAATGAAAAGTATAATAACAATTTGAAAAAGGGTTTTAATCCATATCGTTGGTACGAATATGCTTTTTCTAGTTCAATTATGATTGTTTTTCTATCGTTGCTTTTTGGAGTTTGGGAGTTCTGGTCACTGCTTATGATTTTTGTATTGAATGCTATGATGATAATGTTTGGATATATGATGGAGCTTGTTAATCAATATACTGAAAAAACTAATTGGATGCCTTTCATTTTGGGATGTATATCTGGCGCTATTCCTTGGATCGTGATTTTAGGCTACTTTTATGGTGTGGATGCGGAAGGTATACCTGATTTTGTATATTGGATATTTTATACTTATCTGATATTGTTTAATAGTTTTGCCATTAACCAAATACTTCAATATAAAGGAATAGGCAAGTGGAAGGATTATCTTTTCGGTGAACGTATTTATATAGTCTTAAGCCTAGTAGCAAAATCATTGCTAGCATGGTTAGCGTTTTCAGGGATATTACAACCGCAATAATTTAATTTTTTATTTTTTATTTTTTACTTTTTTAGATATTTAAATAAAAATTAGGACGTCTATCTTCAAATAAATTATTAAAATCATTGAGATTTTTATTTTTTGCTTTATCAATATCAATATCAACAACATGTATAAATTTTTTCTCTTTTGGGCCTGAAGATAAAATTTCGCCATTATATGAAGTTATTTGGCTTCGTCCAGTAAATTTAAAATCATCTGAACCTCGCTTTTCACGTCCTATCCTATTTGAAGTTATAGCGTATACTCTATTTTCTAAACATCTTGTTACCATAGCATTTTGACAGTATGGAAGTACTAAATTTGCGGGGTGGGCAATAATTTCTGCGCCTAAAAGAGCAAGAGACCGTACAGTTTCTGGGAAAATCCAATCAAAACAAATCATTATCCCAATATTAATCCCATTGATTCGAAATATTTGAAATGATTTATCTCCAGGAGAAAACCATAGTTTCTCCTTATAATATAAATGAATTTTACGATATGTTCCTATCACTTCTTTGCTTGAGACAATCATAGCAGCATTATATATTTTTTCTCCTGATTTTTCTATATAACCACCAACTACGGTTGCTTTCGTGTCTTTAGCTAATTTCATTAAAAATTTAGCAGTTCTACCCTTCTCATCTTCCGCTAATGATAATGCTTCATTTCTTGATGTAAAGGCATAACCAGTTGCAAATAGTTCTGGTAATACAAGTAAATCAGCAGTTGTTTCAGATATTAATTGTTCTACTTGTTTAATGTTCCTTTCTTTATCCCCAAAAATAGGAGATGTCTGAATATAGCCAATTTTCATAATTATTCAATTTTTACTTGTTTATCTTTCCTTAGTGTATATAATCCTTCAGATTTTATATCCAATCTTATTTTTTCATCGATTTGTTTTTTAATTACTTCCTCTAAATCATCTTCTAAAAATACATTTTTTTTATATTTTTTTGCAGGTCCACCCAAATAAATCCAATTCTCCTCTAATTTTTGTCCAACAGTTGTCATTGAACTTCCTGCTAAAATAGAGTTTTTTTTCATATGAGTTCCTGGCATAACAACACTATGAGCTCCAATTACTGCATTGTCTTCTATAACTGTTTTTCTTAAAATAAATAAATTTCCGACTATAAGTGCAGATTGGATTATAGCACTTTGGCCTACTATCACGTGCTTGCCAAAATCTATAAATTCAGTATCTATGAATCCTTCAAAAAGAGAATTTGAGTATTTTGTTTTAACTCCAAAAACTTTTAAACAAATATTATCTAAAAATGGAAAGGGAAATTTATGAGATAACCATAATGGCCACTTTTTTATTGTACTTCTCAAACTCCAATATCTATAATCCTTATCAGAATGATGCCTAAGAAAGACACCTTCTTTGGGTTTATGAATTAAATTAATAATTATTAGTAGAAGTTTAGCAAAAAACAAAGAAACGAATACAGATGTTAAATACATTATAAATATTAGAGGTGGAAAGAAAAATATGAAATGAATAAATTTTGGTTCATAAAGTCTCCATAACAACCATAATTCAAATTGAATTGAAAAAATACTTATCCAAATTAAAAATATATAAAAAATTAAGTATCTCTTCTTTACTAGTATAAGAGTAGTATTTGGTCCAACGTTTAAACTAGATGGTACAGACATTTATTTAATTCACCCTATTATTATTCAAATACTTTTTCTTATCTTCATCAATATTAACTTCTTGTTTAACTTCGTATTTTATTTCTTCATCAACTTGTTTTTTAATTATTATATCTCGTCTTTGTTCGGCATATTTATTTGGTTTTAATTTTCTTGCTATAGGTTGCCCCAGATAAATCCATGATTGTTCTATCATTTGGTTAAGAACGGTAGTAGTAAAACCACCAAGAACAGATTCTTTTCTCATTATAGTACCGGGAGATATATTTGACATTCCTCCAACCACTGTGTGATCTCCCAAAATGACTTTTTTGATTATCAAATAGTTTCCTACAACCATTGAACTCATTACACAGGTTCCTTGACCAACAGTAACATTTCTTCCAAATTCAATAAATTCTCCATCAACCCAACCATCCTGAGCATGACTTGAAAAGTCCATTCTGACACCTAGCCATCGAAATCCCCACATTACTACCCAAGGAATAGGACCTCTACTCATAAACCATAATACTAATTTTTTAAGTTCAACTCTTAATCTCCAAAATTCATAATCTTGGTCACCTTCTTCAGCTCTGAAAATACCCTCTTTTGGTTCATGAATCATATTGATTATAAGAATGAATGCTTTTGTGAAGATCGCAATACCAAATATAAAAATGAAGTATAAAATGAATAACCATACAGGTAGTAAAAACAAATTTATATACCATGGAATATATCGTGATAAGTCAAAAAACACAGCAATCGCCATGTATCCAGACATCCAAAGGATAGGGATATAGAAAGCGAGAAATTTAATACCAATTCGACTGATAGCACTACTTGTAACAAAATCAACAGTATAATCTATTTTATTCTTATCAGTCTCATTCGTTTCTAAAATTTCACTCATTTAATATATTCTCTCTTTTTTTCTTTTTCTTAATTTGTGATAAATTTAACTTTTGAGTTAGATTTTCTGCTCTTTTTAAATCATCCTCAGTAACTTGAAGGTACTCCATAATCTTTTTTTTAAAAATTCTCCTAAGTGGTACTCCAAAATAGACTCCATTTCCTTTCAAGATATTATATTTCGTCGCTCCTGTCATCGGTAACCAGCATGAATTATCGCCTGTATCCACCCCCGGAGCTACACAATTAAAACCAGCAGTAGTGAAATTATTTCTCATTTTTACTTTTGCAAATGAAACATTACCAAAAATACCTTCAACAGTATGAGAACTCACACCAGCATTTGTACCAATGTAACAATTTTCCCCAATTTCTACAAATCTATCTCCAGCAAGCTGTTCCTCTATAACAGATCCCTTTCCTATTACGTTTGTCTTAGTAAAGTTATACATCCATTTTAATAACCATGGAAAAGGACCTCGTGAAAATGCATTCTTTGGATATTTTATTATAAAACTACGAAAATGATAGTAATTTAAAGTTTTACTTGGGATATTTCTAGGAATCACTCCTGATTTAGTCGGTGATCTTTTTTCTGAAAAACTCCAAAACCATCGAGTTATTATAGCTACGATAAATAAATGGATTAAATAGCTAATTATAATAACAAACGGAATTGTTATTATGGCAATTAGAGAAGGAAAATTTGTAAAAAGAGAAATAAATTCTGTTTCTGTTAAGAAATATGGTAAATAAAATAACATTATATAGAGCATGAAAATTATACCTGGTATTAAAAATGAGCAAAAATAGATAAAGAAGAACGCAGGTAACCAAAAATGTAATTTTAATTTAATTTCTTCTTTAATAACATTTGCTTCAGGAATTTCTTTATGATCTGAATTGGATTGTACCATTTTTTTCTCACAAATGTCAATTATTTCATTATCTTTCGCGATTTTATATGTTTCTTGATTATATACTTTTGAATATTTAAAAATTTTCAGATTGAGAATTGTAGGAAAAGCAAAAAAAAATCAATAATAATACTCTAAGTTTTAATTTATTCTTTTTTTTTACCACCAAAAGAAAGCTGGGTACTTTTTTTTAATATTTTGTATATCCATCATCATTTTCATGATGAGGGTCTAATTGACTATTATTTGAATATTGATTATTATATTTATAATGAATATTGGTTCAACAATTAATAATACAAAAATTACTAATCTTTATATGAATTTTTCTTTAAATATTAATGATTATTTTAAATATTGAATAAATATCGACATTAATTCGACAAAATATTAACAAATAGTTTATTAAACAAAACCAATACAAATATATTTACAAATCTATGTATGTACCATAGATTTATCAAAACATAAATAAGTAATAATTAAAGAGCTTAATCAATAGCTTAATATAAAGTAAACATTAATTTTAAATTAAAAGAAATCATAAGTTTATAGGACGGTTAAGGCTTTATAAAATAGTTAATAATTAATTTAGACGATAAAATTACAATAATAATACTTAATAAAAATATTGATGATTAACATGCCCAATAACTCGTTTTCGTTAATAGATTTGTACCCTAAGTATGTAATCAATTCTAAAGGAGAAAAGCAAAAATTTGATGAAAATAACATTGCTAAGATTTTAAACAAAGAAACGGGGCTGGATATGCATATATCTGAAAAAGTCGCTGAAGATGTCATTCGAAAAATTATAGGTCTTGGAATGGACGAGATTACTACTAACTATATAAGAGAATTAGTTTGTGTTGAGTTAACTCAAAGAGGGCTAAATAAATATAGAAATCTCTTTGCAAGAGCAATTAACTTGGAAAATATCTCATTTAGCTTAGATGAAGATTTTCTAAATAATTTTAAGGGTAAACAACCTGATTGGGGACCATTAGGATATATTACCTATAAGCGAACATATGCAAGAATTATTGAAAAAGAAAATAGAAAAGAAGAATTTTGGGAAACTATTAAAAGAGTAATTGAAGGATGTTATTCTGTTCAAAAAGAGCATTGCATTAAATTAAGTTTGCCTTGGAGTGATGAAAAGGCTCAAAAATCTGCCCAAACAATGTTTAATAAAATTTGGAATTTTAAATTTCTTCCTCCAGGTCGAGGATTGTGGATGATGGGCACAGAATTCATCGCACGCCATGGCTCAATGTCATTAAATAACTGTGGATTCGCATCTACCGAAGACATTAATCTAAAGTATTCTAAGGCGTTTGAATTCGTCATGGATGCCCTTATGCTTGGAGTTGGTGTAGGATTTGATACAAAAGGGGCTGGAAAAATAATGATAAAGCAACCTAAAGAAGGTCATTTTGACTTTCAAATTCCAGATAGTAGAGAAGGATGGGTTGAATCATTGAAATTAATATTGGAAGCCTATTTCCTAGGAAAGCAGGTTCCCCAATACGATTTCAGTCTAATCAGACCATCTGGAAAACCTATAAGGGGATTTGGGGGAGTTGCTTCTGGACCTCAACCTTTAAAAGGTATGTTGGAAGATATTCAAAATATTTTAAAAGCACACATAGGTCAAACCATTACTTCTGTTGATATCGTCGACATCATGAATTATATAGGCAAATGCGTCGTAGCTGGAAATGTTCGGAGAAGTGCTGAAATTGCATTAGGTGATCCTACAGATATGGATTTTGTATTATGTAAACAAGATGAGGAGGCATTATACTCTCATAGATGGGCAAGCAATAATTCTGTTTTTGCAGTTAGAGGTTTGGATTATTCATTTATCGCAAATCAAATTGCAGTTAATGGGGAACCAGGAGTATTTTGGTTGGAAAATGCTAGAGCATATTCAAGGATGGGAGATGCACCAGACTTTAAGGACAAGAAAGCAGCAGGGGTCAATCCTTGTATTACAGGTGATACATTAATAGCTGTTGCTGATGTTAGGAGTGCTGTGCCAATAAAAAAATTAGCTGAAGAAGGAAGTGATATACCTGTATATTGTAAAAATAATGAAGGGATTACAACTATTAGAATAATGAGAAATCCCCGAATTACAGGATTTAATGAAAAAATATATGAAGTAACCCTTGATGATGGTAGTAGTGTCAAATGCACAGGAAATCATAAGTTTCTAATGAAAGATGGCTCTCAAAAATCTGCCATTAATTTAAAACCTAACGATAGTTTACTTATAACTCCTAAGTGGCAAACCACTTGGTCAGAAATAATGGATGAAGATAAAAAGAAAAAATCAACATATTGGTTAGTAAATAATGGAAAAAAGAATATCTTTGAACATACACTGATCTATGAAAAATTAAATAAAACGAAAATTAAACCAGGATATATTATTCATCACAAAGATCGGAACAGTCTTAATAATAATATCTCTAACTTAGAACTTCTATTGAAAGATGAACATGATTCTCTTCATGATATTTCAGGAGATAATAATCCTATGCGATATTGGTATCCTCATGCTAGTAAAGAGGAAAAGCAAAGATATCATAAAAGAATGTCTAAAGCAACCGCAAAAGAAAGTAATCCCCGTTATTCTGGTTTTACTAATCAACATTTGTATCAAGAAATGCTTTCAATAATAAAAAAAACAGGGATTCCTCTAACTACTACTTCTTGGGTTGATCATTCAAGAAAATATGGATATATTCATAACTTCAATGAATTTAGAGGAAAATTAGTAAATTTAATTAAAAAGGCTAATATTGAATCTGGTTTTGAGCACTTAAAAAATCCTGCAATGATGAGGGAGTATAAAAGATATATTAAATTATTAGAAACAAGTGAATATGAAGTAATTTTTAACAAAGGTATTTGGCTTGTGAAACGCTGTGAGTTATGCAATTCTGAATTTCATGTAAAATATGGAGATAGAGAAAGATCATACTGTTCTCATAATTGCTCAAATAAAATTTCCGCTTTAAAAGCAGGAGCAGCAATGAAGGAAAAAGGAAAAAATCAAAGAGAAATCGCAAGAAAAAGACTTTTTGAAATATTTGAAGAATATGTATGTGATAATTATGAAGTACCTACATTGTCCAAGTTTTTATCAATTCTAAAGGAGAGTAATATTAATGATTTTAGAACTGCAGGAATTTACAAAGGTTATCAATATATTCTTGATATAATTACTCAGAGGTATTTAAGTAATAAGATTTCGGTACGATCTCTAAATAAAGAATCATATCGTAAAGAAATGGCTACTCAATTAATATCTAAGGGATTATGTAGTAATCATAAAGTTGTTTCAGTTGTATATATTGGAAATAAAGATGTATATAATGGTACTGTTGATGAATTTCATAATTATGGTATCGTTCTTAATGAAAAAAGAACAAATACAGGAAGACCAAAATTAGAAATGATTTTTACAGCGAATTGTGGCGAACAGACATTAGAATCATTTGAACTTTGCTGTCTTGTGGAGACTTTTCCATCCAGACATGAATCATATGAGGAATTCCAAGAAACCTTAAAATATGCGTATTTATATTCGAAATCGGTCACCCTTGTAAATACTCATTGGCAAGAAACAAATGCTGTTATGTTAAAAAATAGACGAATGGGTATTTCACAAACAGGAATAATAGAAGCTTTTGTAAGACATGGAAGAAAAAAAATGTTAGAGTGGTGTAGTCGAGGTTATAACTATTTACAAGAGTTAGATGAACAATATTCCGGTTGGCTTTGTATACCACGTTCAATAAAGATATCAACAGTAAAACCAAGTGGTACGGTGAGTTTACTCCCAGGTGTACCACCAGGAATTCACTATCCACATTCAGAATATTATATTAGGAGAATTCGCCTTTCCAAAAATTCTGATCTAATTAAGCATATTAAAAATGCTGGATACAAAATCGAGGATGATCTATATTCGCCTAATACAGTTGTAGCAGAATTTCCTATCCATGAAAAATATTTTGAGCGTTCTAAAAATGAAGTATCTATTTGGGAACAAGCAGAAAATGCCGCTGCATACCAACGATATTGGTCAGATAATCAAGTCTCGATAACGATTACGTTTAAAGAAGAAGAAGCAGACCAAATCAAACATGTTCTTGAATGTTATGAAGATAAACTAAAGAGTGTAAGTTTTTTACCTATAAAGGAACACGGATATAAACAAGCACCTTATGAAGAAATTACTAAGGAACAATATGAAGAAATAATCAGTAATCTTAGGCCATTCAACTTAGACGAAACAAAAGATAGAGCGATAGGTGAGAAATTTTGTGATTCTGACAGATGTGAAATTCGTTTTTAGTATCAATAGCTTATTCTATAATATTTTTATTAAATTACTCATTTTTAAATTGTTGAATATTCTAATCAATTCTCAAAAATCTTTTAAATAAAAAATTTTATATGATGTTATAAAAATAGTTTAACGATAAAAAATATTAATAATCCAAATGAAAATAAATTTAACAAATAAATATTTTAAAAAATAATTTACAGATGTGATTTTTTAAATGTCAGAAGAGGATCCAGTTGAAGAAATCGAGAAAACTGCTGAGAAGGCGGCAAAAAAACCTAGAACGACATCAAGAGCAAAACCAGCAAAAAAGAAAGTTTCTAAGCCATCCAAAGAACCAGTTGCTCCAGAGACGCCAGTTCCACCAAAAAAAGCAGTTTATAAGAAGCTAAAAGTTAATTTTTGGAGAACTCGATTACATGATGAAGAGTTGGGAGTTCACCAACAGCTCAAATATCAAGCAAAAACACGTTGGTTCAGTAAGTATTTTGATATTGAAGGTGTAATTGAAGAAGATGGAGAGAAAAAATATATCATAGCATTTACTAAAGACCAATGGGAAGAAAAACCATTAGAAGAGAAGAAATTAACATGTCGAATTTTTACTATAATGGAAGAATCAATGGATGCCCAACCTAAAGGAGGTAATTTCAAGGGTGGTTTTGAATTAAGTATTGCTCATTCCTTGGTTCAAAGTTATGAAATAAAACATCCTGCTCCTGTATTTTTCATGCAGAATCCAAGAATGGTTCATTTAGCGCGGGTAGTAAGAGGTTGGAGATTATTGGGAACTCGTTGGACTTTCCCGCTTCTCCCAGAACAAAAGGATGATAAATTACAGATAGTTACAGCTAGAGGGGTAATAGGTCCTGGAAGAAATTATTGGTTGTATATAGGAGATCAAAAGGTGGCACGAGTAGATGGTCAAAGAGTGCAAAAGAATTTTGAAATTCAGATTTTCTATGAAGAATACGCTAAAGATAAAAGTTTTGTGCTTTATATGATATTATTTGGATGTATCTGCAATTTCATGAGAGAAGCTGAAAAATTAGTAAAGAAATATTATAAGCAGATGAAAAAGTCAGCAACAACAGATTATAAAATGCCAAAACAAGAGTTAGATTTGTTTAGAAATCCACGTATGATGAGAAGATAAGATATAAAAAAAATTATAAATTACTTTTTTATTTTTTAAAGTTTGATTATTTTATTCCTAGTTTATCCTTCCACTCCTTATATCCACGAGTTTCTCGTCCTCGGTGTATAGCTTTTTGTCCAGTTTCTTTTTTATAAATATCCCTGAGAGTTCTTTCATCAGAATTCTTAATAGCTTCTTTCTTAATAGTCTCTTCAATTTCAATCTCTTCTTCAATTTCTTTGACGTGGCGCAATACCCAGAATACCCCCTTATTCCAAAGCATGATCCCAATAAAAATTACAGCAACGAAAAGAAAAATAAGTAATCCAACCCACATAATCCATAATCCTGGATATTTAGCAAATGTTTCAACTTGCCAGTCCCAAATTTTTTTTACAACATCAGAAAATGTAGCTGGGAGCAATCCAATGATTATACTGATTAATGTTACGTAAAGTCCTAAGAGAGCTACACCAATAAGCATTCGAAGTCCGTAAAAGTCCTCCCATTTACTTGCTACAAGGCGATCCTTAAATAATATCTGACATAGTCGTACCATTCCTCCACGGAAGAGAGTATAAAAAAGGACTAGTAAAAATAGATGTCCTGTGATTGCACCTGCAATAATACCTACTTGAAATCCAAGATCAAGTTCCAAAAAAGCCTCCCAGGCACCCCCAGCGAACAATAAACCAAGAATTACTCCCCATACTCCTAATACAACAACCACAGTGGCAAGTATAAATCCATAATAAATAGTTTTAGCATAGCGAAGATCCCATGCACTGTATACATCAAGGGGATGAAACTCTCTTGCTGGTGCTGTTCTTCCTGCGCGTGGCATAATTAATCCATCTTTTTATATTTTAAATTAAATTTTGATTAGATTTTCAAAATTCTATATTTTAATAATTAGTTTTACTATTATTTATTTTTATTAGTTAATTAATTGATAAGAATATGATTTTTTTTTTTTAAATTTTATCAGAAAATTAAGATTTTAGAGTTGCTTGACAGAAAGGGCAAGTAGCATAATCTTCCTCTAATTCTGCGCCACAATAGCTACAATAATTTTTCTCTTTTTTTTTCTCTTTTTCTTTTTTCTTTGGTTTTGGTTTCTCTTCTACAGTTTCTTCTTCCTCCTCGGTTTCTTCTAATAATCCTGCTTTATCAAGTATTTTCTCTCTAGGGGACATTGTCTCTTTTTTCTTTTTTGGCTTTTCAAATGGTTTATCAGAATATTCCAATTTCGTGAAACATTCAGGGCAATAAGATTTGGGACGATTAGATAAATATATCACATATGCTATTAATCCGATTCCAATTGTGGCAATAGTTATGATTACCCATCTTATTTTTTGAGAGGTATCTAATGGTTTTCTACTCGATTTTTCTACTTCACGTTTACAAACTTTACAATACGCATATTTTACTTTTTTTGTCATGATGTTACACGTCAAATAATTAACTTGTATTTCTTTAATGATAGATTATTTTAATTAAAAAACGTTTTTAATACCTAATAAGCTAGTTCTTTTTATAAATTATTAGATTGTTTATAAATGGATTAATGTGCAAGAAAATTCATTCTATATTGAAACATATGGATGTACATCTAATAAAGCAGATTCATATATAATTTCAAATGTTTTACGAAAATCGAATTACACAGAAACTTCATTTGAAAGAGCTCAATTTTTAATTATTAATACATGTGCAGTTAAAGAACAGACAGAAAATAAAATAAAAGCACGTTTAGCGGACTTGCATAGAACTTATCATAAAGATCATGATAAACATATTATAATTGCAGGATGTTTACCTTACATAGCTTCAAACTACATAGAGGTAGTAAAAAATATTATTCCATCATTTTCTGCTATAGTTGATCTAAATAATATCATTAATCTTCCCGTAATATTCCAAGAGATAAAGAATGGAAAGAAGAATCTAATAACTAAATTAAATGGACTAATTGATAAAGCCAAATATAAAATAAATCATTCTCCTGGAAAAATAACTGGAATAATTCCGATTTCAGAAGGATGTTTAGGTTCTTGTACATACTGTTGCGTAAAAAATGCCAGAGGTAAATTAAATTGTTATGATCCTGAAAAGATTGTTGAAAATGCTAAATATCAACTAAACCAAGGAATAAAACAAATTTATCTTACATCACAAGATTGTAGTATTTATCAATATAATGGGTCAACATTAGAACATTTAGTAATTAAAATTACTAATTTGGATTATAAATTCTTCTTAAGAATAGGAATGATCAATCCAAGTTTTCTAATTAATGATGTAGCACAATTAATATCGATCTTCAGGCAGGAAAAAGTTTATCAGTTCCTACACATTCCTATTCAATCTGGAAGTAATGAAATCCTCAAGCGAATGAAAAGGAAATATTTAATCTCCAATATTATTGATAATATTGACACTATAAGAAAAGAATTTAAAAATTTGACAATATCTACTGATATAATCTGTGGATTTCCTGGTGAAACTGAGTATGATTTTAATAGAACAATCAATTTTATAAAATGGTTAAAACCTGAAATTTTAAATATATCAAAATTTACTGCTAGACCTGGAACTAAAGCAAAAAATATGGAACAATTAGATAGCAGGTTAATAAAGGAAAGATCAATAAGATTATCGAAAGTATATCGTAATAGCTTGATTGGTATGAATAAAAAGTGGCGAAATTGGAGTGGAAAAGTATTAGTTTTGCATAAAGGAACAGAACCAGATCAAAGTTTTGGCAGGAATTATGCCTATAAGAATGTCTTTATTGATGATTATGGAGGAAAATATGGGGAATTTGTAAATGTAAAAATTTATAAAATAGTCGGATTCAATTTGTATGGGGAAATTATTTAATATATTATAAAATAAGAAAAATGAACAAACATAGGTCAAAATATGACAGAAAAATTATATTGGGATAATGCTTATGAAACTAAGTTTACAGCAAAAGTAAAATTGATCAATCAAGGAGGTATTGTGCTAAATAAAACGTTATTTTATCCCGAAAGTGGAAATCAATCTAGTGATGTAGGAAATTTAAAAATTAGAGATGAAGAATTTAATGTAGTGAAAGTTACAAAAGATGTAGACTATATTATACACCATATTTCTTCTGAATTTAAAAATAAAATAAATGTTGGAGATATTGTTGAAGGAGAGATTGATTGGGATAATAGATATGGTATAATGAAAGCTCATTCCTCTCAGCATATCTTTTCAGCAGTTATTAAAAATAAATATAATATTGATACAAATCGTGCTATAATTAATTTTGAAGATGTTTTCCTTCAAATCTCTCAAGAAATAGATTATGGGCAATTAAATGAGATTTTAACTGAAGTTAATAAAATTTGTACTAATAATTGTCTAAAAGTAAATACAAAAATAATTTCACATAAAGAAGCTGAAAAATCATCCAAAAAAATTAGAAGTGCAATCCCTAATGAATCTCAAGTAAGATTGATGGAGATTGAGGGTTTAGATTTGGTATGTTGTGGAGGAACTCATGTTAAAAATACTACTGAAATAGGTACAATCTTTATTTATGATTTTAAAAAAGGAACTGAGATTAGATATGTCGTAGGAAATAAAGCTTTAGAAATATGTTCTAAAATAGATTTAGATTTAATTGAATTAGCAAATGAAATCAATTCTCCTTTAAATAAATTTAAAGAATTAATTAAAAAGCGTTTAAAGAATTTTGAAAATTTACAGGAAGAACATAAAAATTTATCCATTAAATTATTAAATTCGATTTTTAAAACACCTATTAGAACAATTAATGATATTTCATTGTTTTATATTGATTTTGATGTGAATATGAAGATTTTAAATAAATCTTTAGATAATTTTCCTCCAAAATCACTTATTATTGTTATTTTTGAAGGTAATAAAATAAGATTACTCTCTCCGACTGAAATAATAGATTCCCGTAAATTAATGCAAAAATTAATACAAAAATTTGGAGGAAAAGGAGGAGGAAATTCTAAATCTTCTCAAGGATTTTTAAAAAAAATGCCTGAAAACCTTTTATCCGAAATTGAATTACTTCTGAATTAATTACTCTAAAATATCAAATGGTTAAAAAGTAGAAGTAAATAAATTTAATAATAATAGTTTTTTAGGTTTATTTTAAACCTTTTTGTTCTAAAAATGAAGTTACTCTAGTTCGATGGAATTTTAAGCCTAAATCATCTGGCTTTTCTCCAAATGCCAAAGCTAATAATTCAGTTACGTATAAAACAGGAATCGAAAATGTTTGACCCCCAATCTCTCCTGCTTTTTTCTGATTATTATCAAATTGTTGGAAACATGCAGGACAATTAACGATCATAGCTTCTGCGCCAGCATTTATAGCACTTGTCAATTTATTTGCTAATATTTGCATCGCTGATTCTTCTTCGGTATTTCCAACTCCAGAACCGCAACATAGCATTTCTTCCTCATAATCAACAGGGGTAGCTCCAGTTGCCGCAACAATTTCTCTTAATTTCAAAGGTTTCATAGGATCATCAGTTTGCATTTTTTCTGAGGGTCTATTATAATGACATCCAGTATGACAGGCAACTTTCAAATCACTTAATTCTTTCTTTAAGTTCTCTTTTATTTTATCTAAATAGTCATGTAAAACCTCTACAAAATGCTTCACATTAATTGTTCCTTTGAATTCTTTGCCAACTGTCTTAAGAATTTTATTAATAGTTTCTTTTTCATGATCACTGTGCTTTAGTTCTTCATTAACAAGTTTTAGAGTTTGAAAACATCCATTACATAAAGAAATTATATCTTTTCCTTCTGCTTCGGCGATAGTAAGATTATTTGCGCTCAATGCCATCCAACTTAAATGATCAGTACTATTAAATCCAACGGGATCTGGACAACAAGCAAATGCGGCATCAGAAGTTTTTATTCCAAGTTTATCAAACACCTTTCTTGCAGAAGCTTCAATAAATGGAATTCTATTACCAATAACGCATCCTTGAAACATCTTATATTCTTCTGCTTTTGCCATATTATATCAACATTTTTTGATTATTTTTAATAGTAATTTGTATTTTAAAATGTAATTCTTCTTAAAAATTTTCTCTCTTCTTGTTTTGAGTAGTAAATAAATAAAAAAAAAAAATAATCAAAAAAAGTGAAAAAAAGCTTAATATTATATCTTTATCTTTTAATTGCTTTCTGCCTCATCCAACAGAAAATTACAATCAATCTATTATTTACCTATAAAGTTCATTAAAAGTGTTTTATGAGCATCAGAGGGAATTCATCAAACTTCAAACTTAAATATAAACTTTATATAGATAAAATTATTAAACTGAGAAATAATCAATATAATTTGACCATTTTAAACTAAATAATCATTTAAATTAATAAAATTTTTTATCACTATAATGGCACCAGAAGATATTCTTGTATATGTAAGTTTAGGTGTATCAATTGCAGTACTTTTCTTTATAATTTGGGATCATATCAAAGATGATAGGATTTTAGCTCATGAAATTCAGGATTTTTATAATAACATAGAAATGTTAATATTTACCAACTTACAAGTGAAATATTATGAAATTCTCCAATTAAATAAAGAAAAAATGGAAGAGCAAGAATTAAAAGCCTTAATCAAAGATAAGAATCGAGATATTATTCAAAAGAATTATTTAAACACTAAAATTAGTCAAAATTTTAAATTCTACGCTCATTACCTTGGATTAACTCACAATAAAGAAAATAAATCTTATTTAAATGGAACTATCTATATTTTAAAAATTGATGGTACTTTATTAAGAAGAAATATTGAGTCTAATACCGAGGAAAATATAATAACCTCGTATACAGAAATTAAAACTCAACAGATAAAAGAAATATTAATATATCTTAATAGTTTGCGCTTCTATTGGAAAAAAAAATATCATAAGTTTATTTTTCGTCCACAATTACAGCAAAAAATAGTATTTGATGATTTATTAGGTTATGTGAAACCGTTGGAACAACGGAAAAAGAAATATTATAGGAGTATTCAGAGAAGTAGAAAAAATGTTTAAATCAATTTAATTTTTACATTTTTATATTCATAATTCATGTCATAAACATAACCTAGGTAATTATGAAATAATCTTGTTTTTAAAGTAATAAGCATTAACTTTATCTTATTAATTCTTTGAGTTTTAAATAAAAAGGTATGAAATTTGTCAGTAATGAAAAAGATTAAGACGATAATTTTTGATTTAGGAGGTGTCTATTTTACACCAGGATCATTTTTGGCTATTGAGAAAATTAGAGAAATTTATGATATTAAAAATGAAAAATTACTTCGAGACTTTTTTAGTGATGAACCAAATTCAGAAGGTAATTTATTAAGGAGGGGATTTATGACTATTGATGAGTTTGAAGAAAAATTATTTTCAAAATTAGAAATTAACAAAAAAGAAAGAAAGCATACTCGATATATATGGTTTGGATCTTATTGTATTCATTATGGTATTGAAGATTTAATAAAAAGGTTAAAAATGAAATATAGATTGTTAATATTCAGTGGAAATATCAGAGAACGCGTTGAATACCTAAATAAAAAATGCGATTTTTTAAAATATTTTGATGATACTGTATTTAGTTTTGATTATCATAAAAATAAAAATGACATTGAATTCTATGAAGAATTAATTAAACATATCAAATGTACCCCATCAGAAGCGTTATTAATAGATGATGAGAAGAAAAATATAAAAATTGCTCGATCGTTAGGATTTAAAGGAATCCATTATTATTATACAGAAAAATTAATAGAAGATCTTAAAAATTACGGGGTCATAATAGATTTTTAAACAAATTTACTTTTATATAATTTAATTTAATATGGTTACTAAAAAAATTAGTTTCGAATTCTCAATTTAATTATAGGTATTATTGTGGTTATTTTAACATTAATAATCCTATTTTTGTTAGATCTGAATGATTCAACAACTTTTTCAATGTTTTTGATAGCTATTTTTCTAAGTGGATTTGCCAGATTTTTACTTGGATTTACAGGAAAAGAAAAATTTAAAAAACAAAACTAAATTAATTCTTTTTTTTTAATTATGTTTTATACTTATATATTATATCATAAACTTCCTGAGCAAATTTTGGTTGAAAATCAAAAATTTTTTGAGGATTGAATGTTAATAATCGAAATTTAACTATTATACTTATATTTAAATTTACTACATCGAACTGAGGCTTAATCCTAAAGATATCTTTCTCATTATATATATCACAAAGTTCTGTAACTTTATTCATAATTATACGAAATCCTTTATAGGGAAAAGCCATCCTAAATGTGAAATTATATAACTTGGGATAATATTTTGTAGTAAAGGAATTATGTGCTTTTAATAAACTATTTTCAAACTCTTTTTTAGAATCTGGACTAATATCATACATTTCTTTAAATCCAATATCTTGAGGTGCTAAAATCTTGTTTTTAAAATGATTAAAAGACTTTTTTTTTCCGAGCCTAATTGTGTAATTAACAATTTTAGATGAAAGAACTTGATTGTTAGATTTTTCAATTATAATATTATCAAAAGTTTCTAACATCGTCTTTGTTAAACTAATTTCTCGTACAATTCCTTTATCTCCTTCAATTTTTACTAAATCATCAACTTCAAAGGGTCTTATTAACATTAGAACGATACCTGAAATAAAATTTGCGAATATACCGCTAGATGCAAAGGCAATCGCAGTGCTAATTGCTCCAGTAATTACTGCTGTATAAGTTGGGTCTATTTGAGAAATTATAGGAAAACCCTCAATAATAAAATATGCAAAAATAAGAACCGTAGCAATTTTTAAGGAAAAACCTATAATAGTTTTTTGTTTTATTGATATTTTATTAATCTTCCCTATAGTTGAGGAAATAATTTTATTTAATAGATATAAACTAATCCCAATGATTATAAGATAGATTAACGCTTCAAAATCAGTTCTAAATAGTACCATTATTAATCATCCTCCAGAATATTTCTTGAATAATTTTTATTGATAGAGTCTTGACCATAATTTATTTCTGTTTCATAAATTTTAAATAAAATATCCTTCAATAAAGGATCTGTATAAGTTAAGACTAACTTTGGATTATCTGTTATAATTTGTATCGTAATACTTAATCGGTTTACGATTCCACTCACGGTATTATTGGCATAGAAAAAAGGTCTTGTTCCAAATATAGGTTCATAAGTATCAAATATAGGCTTTAATAATTCTTCTAGGTTTTCTGTATCTACTGATGGCAAAAGTTCTATTACTTTAATATAACGCGTGATTTTTTTTTCGCTAGTTATTAATTTACTGAATTTTTTAAATACTGTCGAAAGATCTATTTTTTTTTCTCTTTTAATAGGTTTGTGAGTGAAACGAACCACTGATGAGTTAAAAGCAATCTTGTTCGGGATATAAGTAATAGAACCATCAAAATCCTCTAATTTCAAGTTATTTAAAGTAATTTCTTTAACGATGCCCACAGTTCCATTTGTTTCTATTAAATCACCAACCTCAAATCCTTCTGAGGATAACATCATTATCCCCGAAGCGATGTTATTAATAATATTTTGAAAAGTTAAGGATATTGCAACTACTAAAAAAGATATAATTGCCACAAAAAAAATCTCTGAAATTTCAAGAATCAACCAAAATGGAAATACTAACCATATAATGTTTATTATTATCATGGATATATATCGAATAAACAAATTTTTAATTAAACTCTGAGATACATCAATTAATATTGATCTTATTACGTAAACAACAATATTTAAAAGAACTAAATTCATTATTAAGTTCTTAAAACTAAAACCAAAATAAAGATAAATTAAGAAAAATATCCCAATAAAAGATATCCAAAGAGGTATTTTGTAAATTCTTTTCATAAGAAAACAACTTATTCTATTGTTTTAATTTTTACCTAAATTATAATTATAAGATAGAAAAATTATAAGAAGACCATAATTTTAAAATTTAGTTTGGTAAATTATTAGTAAAATATATCTTAAAAAAGAATAGTGAGAGAAATTGAAGAGATTTTCTAGACCGATAAGAACTGCGAGGTCTCATAATAAAAAAAAGAAGAAAATTGGTGTACCTCCAGGAACATTAATATACACAGGGGAAAAACCAAAGATACCAACAAAAATAAGAATTACCGACTATAATGACGAAAATTATTCAATTATAGAAGAATTTCCCTTAGAGAAAAATTTACAAGTGATAGAAAAAAATAATATCAGGTGGGTTGAAATTACAGGATTAACTGAAGTTGATAGAATTGAAGAAATCGGAAATCAGTTTAAAATTCATCCACTTGTTTTAGAGGATATATTAAATCCTAATCAGCGTCCAAAATTCGAAGATTATGGAAATTATATCTTTATAGTATTAAATAAGCTTTTATGGGATGAGTCAAAAGAAATTTTTGAAAGCGAACAAATAAGCTTAATTTTAGGAGAAAATTTTGTAATAAGTTTCTCAGAATTAGAAAGTGATACTTTTAAACCTATAATAGAGAGAATTATAACAGCAAG
This sequence comes from Promethearchaeota archaeon, assembly GCA_048937405.1. Lineage (GTDB taxonomy): Archaea > Asgardarchaeota > Lokiarchaeia > Sigyniarchaeales > SOKP01 > Loki-b32. The sequence goes on along the minus strand of JBHLNF010000003.1, from coordinate 32,238 downwards.
AGGAAGAATTAGATTTATGAAAGCAGATTATTTAGCATATGCTTTGATTGATGTTATAATAGATAATTACTTTTTAATTTTAGAAATTTTTGGAGAACTTATTGATGAGTTAGAGGATAAAGTTATTAAAAATCCAGAACCCGAGATTATGCAATCAATATATCGATTAAAAAGATTTAGTATTGATCTAAGAAAATCTATTTGGCCTTTAAGACAAGTTATAAATAAATTGCAAAGAGAGAAATCAAACCTTATTAGTGATGACCTGCAGATTTATTTGAAAGATATATCTGATCATATTTATAGAATTAGTGATCAGTTGGAAAATGATCGAGATATAATTTTTGGAATGTTAGATATGTATCTCTCAAGTGTCAGTAATAAAATGAATGATATTATGAAAGTCTTGACGATGATCTCTACGATTTTTATCCCTCTCTCATTTATAGCAGGATTTTATGGAATGAATTTTATTGTATACCCTAATTTTCGATATGATTTGCTTATGATATTTATAATAATAATGATTGTTATTGCCCTATTAATGCTCCTGCTATTTAAAAAGAAAAAGTGGATTTAAAGAAAATATTAATTTTTTCTTGATTATTGAGTCTAAACGTTTACCCTGCAACAATAACTCCAGGATGTCTAATTTTTTCTCTTTCAGCATACTTCAAAGAAAGTTCCTTCTTTAAATCAGCCAATTTATTTTCTTTTTTTCTTACGTCTTTTTCCTTGTTTATTACGTCATTTTTTTGTTGTAAAAGTTTATGTTTTTGATTTTCTACGCCAGTTTTAAGCTTTGAAATTTTTGTTTCTGATAGTTGCGTTTGAGCTGCTTTTATATATTTATTTTGTATATTAGCTAATTTTTCTCGTGCATTTGCTACATCCAATTTTTCTTTAGCTAGTTTTAATTTTTGTTCAGCAATTTCTACTTCAGTATTAGCAATCTTTCGCTGAATTCCAGCTACCTCTTTTTGATTTTTTGAGATCTGTTCATTATAAATTGCATAATTATTTTCAATTTTTAGTTCTTCCTCTGAAAAATCTAAAATTTCCTTCTTTTTAATTTCAGTTTTTTCCATTGCTAAAGTCTTTCTTTTCATTGCCAAATCCTTTTTTGTTTCCGCAAGTTCATATTCAATTTTTGCTAAAGATTCTCTTGCTTTTGCTTTTTTAATTTCAATTAGAGCATTAGATTTTTGTTTTTGGGCAAGTTCTTTTTCAAATTGTGCTATTTTAAAATTATTTTGAATCTCTTTTTCGAGTTTTTTTATATCTTCCATCTCTTTATACCTTCAAAAATTTTTATTAATGGATTAAATACCAGAATTTACATAACTTTAGTTTTTTTTAAATCTTATTAGTTTATAATTACCAGTTTCATTTTAAAATAAGTATTAAATAAAAAAAAAATAATTTCTCTTTTTTAGATTATCTTGTTTATTTATATATTCTATGTCTATATTTAATTAATTCTATCTCAAATTTAGAATGTATTATCTTCTCTCTGTAATTACGCTTATTTCTGAAAGTGGTATATAGATAAGATTTTCATTCTTATCTTGTATAATCACATTATCAAATTCATTTATAGATTTTAATATTCCTCCAAATTCTTTACCGATATTTTTTATGTAGACATATACATACGTTTCAACCAAACTCTCAATAATTTTTCTTGCAATCATTTTTAATTTTTTTCCCTAATTTTATTTTTTTTACTGGTATAACCATTTGAATATAATTTATAACAAAATCCAAATTTTTTTCCATATTTTCTAGATACTGTAATTTTTTGGAACTTTTTTCTAAAGTTAAGAAATAATTTCTTAATTTTCCCTTTATTTCCTTTCTATTATTCATATTTTCTCAAAATACCTTTTATTTCATTTTAAAATCAAGATGAATTAAGTTAGAAGTTGTATCTTCTACTTTTGTAGTAAATTCTAAGTTAAAATATTCGGATAAGAGAAATTTATAAAATTGTGTGAAGAATTTTGAATAAACCTCATCCATATCATGTAAACCTCTAAAAATGAAACTATTATCCCTTGTTTGAATATCAAGTGTATTAAACCATTTTAATCCATTTTTTCCAAAAAAATTAATCAAAAAAGTTGTATATAACTTCAAATTATCTTCATTCATTGGTTTTGCTGTTGAAAATTTCATTATATCTGAGAATAAATCCGCAAAATCCTTAGCTATGGTATCTAAAGATTGCTCATCTAATTTTGAAAGAATTTTTGAGAAAATCGATTTAGATATCATCATCATTTGGTTGGTTTGATTGAATAATTCTAGATTAAGCCATTGTTCAATAGCATCTTTCGCAACTAATCCACGTGTCTTATTTTCTTGTTTTGCTATCAATTCTAATTTATTAAGTACCTCTTCAGAAAGCCTAAATCCAAGAAAATTACTTTTTTTTTTAGTAATTTTTTTTGTCATTATAAAAAATAATAAGGTCTTTTATTTTGGTCATCAATTCCTAAATAAATAAACGATATCAAAGTATATAAAGCTATCGACAATTGCATATGTTTTCATTTGAAAACATTTAAATATTATGTAATCATAATGAGTCATATAATTAATTTATAAAAAAATAGGAGGAAAATAAGTTATTATGAGAGGAAAAACCAAACAAAAGAAGAAATTGTATGATTATGAGAATGATGGGTATTATGATGATGAAGAAGATGAAGATGATGATTGGGATGATAATGACGATGATGAAGATGAAGATGAAGATGAAGATGATGATTGGGATGATGATGAAGAAGAAGAAAATGCAGAGAATTTTGACGAAATTTATAGTTAATCTGTAATAGTAAAACTAAAAAATATTACTTTTAAAAATCCCTATTATAAAATTTTGAAAAGCTAAATAAAATAAAGAGGTGTTATAAATGGAAGTAGTTGAAATAAAAAAAAGTAAAAAAGGAAAGGATGAGAAAAAGGAACAAAAGTCAAAAGAATTAGCAATAAGGAGAGAAAGCCCATTCTCATTATTTCAAAGAATGGATCGATATTTTAATGATTTGACGAGAGGCTATTTTGATGATTGGTATTGGCCTTTTTCTCTCAAAAGAACACGCCCATTAAGTTTAGGAGCAACTGAAATTGAACCATTATTCAGAACACCGTTAACAAATATTACTGAAGATGAAAGTAGTTTTAATATTGAAGTAGAGATACCTGGACTTCAAAAAAAGGATATCGAAATTATAATTCAAGAAGGTACATTAGAGATTAAAGGAGAAACTAAAGAAGAAAAAAAGGAGGAGAAAGAAGGTGTATTAATAAGAAGAGAGTTTCGAAGCTCTCGATATTACAGAAGTTTTAGTTTGCCTGAAAATTCAGATGAAGATGGAATTGAAGCAAACCTAGATAAAGGTGTTCTGAAAATAAGAATACCTAAGAAAGAAATTGAAAGAAAGGAAAAAAAGGAAATAAAAATAAATTAATTAAATTAAAAAAAAAAATTAAAAGGTGTAGAAATATGGAAATAATGGAAGATGTTAAAAATATTGAAAACATAGCGAATGAAAATATAAAAATCGCAAAAAGTGAACAAGAAACAGCTAATGATATGAGACTCATGGCCAAACTAAATGTAAAACGAGCCAAGGCTAGAGAAATGCTTGTAAAAAATGAAATTGATTTAGCAAAAATACGAGAGAATCTAGCTGAGAAAACAAGAAAACTTGTCGAAAAAAAAGAAAAAGTAAAAAATATTTTAAAAATTGGAACAGATACATTAAAAGCAGAGAAAACTCAAGCTGATTACAATGAAAAAGTTGCTGAGATTCAAATTAAAATAGCTGAAATTAATCGAAAGATTGCGAATATTGAAACAGAAATTGCTGAAGTTCATGTAAAACTAGCTAATAAGAAACTTGATGAAGCTAAAGAACGTGAAGACTTAGGGAAAAAACAACTCGCTTATGTAAAATTAATAAATACTAACGCTCATGATGAAAAAATTTCCAAAGCAGAGGAAGCCTATCTAAAAATTCAAAAAGGTTTAACTAAATTTGAAACTGAAGCAATGGAAATTAATAAGGAAATCATAGATAAACAGAATAAATTAGCTGATTTAAAAAAGGAACTCTCAGAAAAATTAGCTACGCGAGAAAAAATCAGACCTGTTTGAAGTAGACTTTAAAAACTCGTTATAAATAGCAAATAAAATTTTTTTTTAATTTTTCAATGAATAGATAAATATCAAGGATAATAAACATGATATTAACCCCACAAATAATTTTAATTATAATCTTTTTTGGGCAACTTCTTTTATTGATAATTGTACTCTTATATACAATTTTATTGAATTTAAAAGAAAAATCAGATGGATTCTTGATTCTAAGTATATTATTAGGCTTTATTATTGCTTTGTTATTGCCATTAAATATAGGATTAATCCAAGAAATATTTAGATAATTTTATTTACCCGTATTAAGCTTATTTATGACGTTTTTCTATCTTTTCTTTTAATTGTTCAACTTCATTCTCAACTTTTTCAATCTCATGGTTTAAATTAGTGCTTTCAAGTTCTAGATTATAAATTTCTTTTTTAATACTCTCCTTATCCTCTTCAGTCAATTCATCATTTTTAACATTTAATTCTACTTTTAGGTTTTCAATTTTTTCTTTTTTTATCTGAAATCCTTCTTTAAGCTTTTTGACTTCTTCCTCTTTAGCTATTATATCTTGTATTATAATTTCTCCTTCATCCATATCGATTAATTCCTCAATTCTAGTTATATATCTTCTGATGGCTGTTATTTTTAACTCTTTTTCTTCTTCCTTCTTGAAAAAAAGAGCGATATTGCTATCTTCGCCAAGTTTTAAAATAATTATAGACATATCATCCGTTTCAAATATAATTTTTTTGTAATCTTCAAAATTATAATTAGTAAGATTATATAGTTTTCTTATGTGATTTAGAATTTCAGCTAAATTTTCCCCTAATTTTGGGATATTAATCTCTTGTTCAAACGTAGTTTGAAAAATTGTGCCATTATTATAGAACATAGCAACATGCTTAACTTCAGGTAAAGCCGCTTTTATTCTTAGAATATTTTTAAATACCATTTCAACATCACTTTATAATAATTTCTCTTAGTTTATTACCAAAATTTAAAATATAAGATCTAATCTTCTTTGAACCAAATTTATTCAAAAAGTAAATCATTATTAGGATTAAACCCACAATCCCTAAAATAATAATACCTATTGGTAAATAAAATATCAGACAATAATAGAGGGAAATAATTGTTAATTGGTAATTTGTAGTAATAAATCCTAATTTGAAAAAGGATTTGAAAGTTATAGGGCGTTTATTCTGCTCTGCAATATTCATCACAAGAATATTATCACCTAAAGGGGTTAAATTATCCCCCCAATTTGCTCCTAATGCTAGATTATAAAAAATTTGTTTTCGATTAAATAATGAAGCTGATTCTGTCATAGTATCTACAACAGGGATCAGTACCTTAGTAATGGGAATATTATCAATACAGCTACTTAGATAAGCTGAAAACCAAAGAATCAAAAGAAGTTGAAAAAAAAGATTGTTTCCTCCTATATTTAATATAAAAATCCCAAGAAATTCCGTTGCACCTGTTATCTCTAGTCCTCCAACAATTATAAAAATCCCTAATAAATAGAAAATTAATTCAAAATCTATTTTGCTTATAATTTCCTTTGGTTCTAATCTTGTTATTATGATTAAAATTAAAGCAATTGTTAAAGCTATAATATCTGGGGGAAGAATTGAAGAAGGAATAATTGTGAGTAATGTTAATAAAACAATTAGAGAAAATAAAGATTGATATAATAATCTTTTATTTTGAACAACATTCCAGACATCAAATTCTTCTAATGCTTTTTTGCCTTCTTCTGGTATTTTTAATTCTTGTTTATAGATTAAAATAAAAAATAATAGGGTAAATATAAAAACAACAAAAGAGATTAATCCAATATTAATAAAAAACTCTACAAATTCTATTCCAGCGTATGTTGTAATTAAAATGTTAGGAATTGATGAAATTGAAAAGACTGTGCCTCCAATATTTACTAATATAGCCTGAGTAAGAATATAGGGTGAGGGATTTATATTTAGAATTCTTGAAACTGTAATAGTAAGAGGTATTATAATAATAACCGTTAAAATATTATTCAAAATGGCTGATATAAGCACAGTTACACAACAAAATATAATCATTAGACGTATAGGTTTTCCTCTTGAGAGTTTAATTAATTTCCCTGCAATAAATTGAAATGTTCCCACCTCATGTGAGATTTGCACAATCATCATCATCCCTATAATTAAAATTAAAGAATGTAAATTTACAAAGCCATCCTCTTCAGAACTAAATAATAAATCGACTATTACCGAAAAATCTAACCCTTCAAGAAATATTAGAACAAAATAGGTTATTATTGCCCCTAATAATGAGACTATTGCTCTATTCAACTTTTCAGTTATAATAAAAAAAATTACTCCTACAAAACATGAAAGTATGATAATAACACTTAATAACATCTTTCTGTATTTTTTCCTTTCATGAGAAATTCTTTTAAAATGATAATTGAAATTAAATGATATCTTTTTAAAAAAAATATTGGTAATTTAGAGAAATTGAATTATTTTTTCCTATAATTAAAAAATTAAAAGCTTAAAAATCAATTCTATAAGAATGAGTATAAATATTCATTCTGGAACCCCGTGCGAAACCTATTAATGTGATTCCATAGGCAAAAGCTAATCTAATGCCAGATTCAATTGCAGCCGATAAAGAAGATACAATAGGAATTTTTGCACGAATAGCCTTTAGAACTGAATCTCCAGTTAATCTCCCTGTTGAAGTGAGAAATATGTTTTCAAAATCATGTTCTTTTATAAGTAGATCTCCAACAACTTTATCAATTGCGTTATGTCTTCCTATATCTTCTTTCACGCTTAGTAGGTTTCCGTTTAAATCGAATATAGCAGCGCCATGGCATCCTCCTGTTTCTCTATATAAAGGTGTTGATTTTTGCATTTCTTTTATTGCTGAAAAAATAGTACTAGCATTTACTCTAATATTAGATTTTGATTTTATATCTTCCTCAACTCTAGCTTTTTCCAAACTTCTTTTAATAGTGTCACGCCATGGAGTTGAAATACCACAGGTAGTATCTACAACCCGACTTATAGAATTAATTTCAAGTTCATTTATGTTAAATGTAATATTATCATTCAGATTTACCTTCACATAGTTTTCTAATTCATTAACCTCAGTATTTTTAATATCGTTGATAGAATTGATAATACCTACTGAAAATAAAAAACCCACTGAAAGTTCTTTTAAATTTTTAGCTAAGCAGATGATATTTACAATTTTTTCAGAATTGACATAAATATCGATAGGTGTTTCATATAGAATAATATCGTCAATTTCTTCTTTCCTATCTTTCTTTAATCTGAAAATTTTTACTTTTCTTTTATACAAGATTAAAAATATAAACTAGTTGACTTGAATTTTATTACCATAAATAATATTTAATATTTTCTGTAATTAAATTGAAGTAAGAAAATAAAGTTGTAAAAGTATTATAAATAGAAAATTCAAAATAATTATTTATTTGAGAGAAAAAAAGAATTAAACAGCGACATATAGTCTACCGTTAGAGCTATTAGAAATATTACCAGTTTTCCTATCAATTTTAGAATGATTTTTTTCAACAGAATGATCCCCACTATATTCAGTAAACTTACCCTTTATTTTTTCTCCATTCATTAATTCAATTTCTTTAACTTCTCCGATTTTTTTAAAAGAAGGAAGGATTCTGTTTATCTTACCTTTAACAACAATTGTACCTCTTACTTGATCTGCTCCAATGCATCTATCACAATCACCTTCAACTATAATTGTACCTCCATGGCTATGAATACCTAAGAATGAACCAGCACCTCCACATATAAGAGTTGGAAATCTATTGCCTGGTTTTGATCCTCTCACCCATGATAGAGCTTCATTTCCAATTTTTCCCTTCACCTTTATTATTCCATTTTGCATCCCTTTCCAAAATCCTCTATAAGCAGCTCCAACATAATTACCAGCATTCCCAGTTATCTCTAATTCTCCGCCCTTTAACATGGCACCCGCCCAATCATCAGCATTTCCGTTAACTAATATTTTACCACCAGACATATTATTCCCTACATGCATTCCAACATCTCCATTTATGACTATTTCACCACCAGTCATTTTTTCTCCGATTCTTTTGATATTTGAAAGATTTCCTTCAATAAGTATTTTATTTTCATTGATTTCTCCTCCATCTCCAGAAACATCAAAAAAATCTCCTAATACTTTTTCTTCATTTCCATGATATACGACTAATTTCTTAATTTCTGCTGCTGATTTTCCGGTAAATTTATCTGGTGATATAACTTCAGCTTCTAAAGGAAATTCAGGTTCAATTTTTAATTTTAATTTAATTTCTGCCATTTTTTTATTCCCCCTTTTTCTTTTTTACTGCTTCTACTAATCGTTCTAGTATCTCCTTATCTGTTAAACAATCACCAGGTGCGTCTTTAACTTTTCGTAATCGTAAAGGAACACTATCCATACGGTAAGCAGTTCCTTCACATTCTATCCCCGCGATAGCAGGAGATAATATAATATCCGCATTTACTGATGTTGGTGTATGATGAGGTTCGATGGAAATTAAAGGATATTTAAACATATTTTTTACAGCTGCAGCTGGAAAATTACTAGCAGGATCAGATGCCACAATTAAAGATGTATCTATTTCATCTCTTAATAGTAAATCAACAGAAGAAAATTCTCCTGGATTATACCGTGGATAACCTTTTGAAAAGTCTATTGAATAAGAATAACCTGTTTGCCACGAAAAAACTTGATTTGCCCCTGCAACATTATAATGTCCCCGCATAGGAGTTAATAAAAATTTGGTATGATCATTTAATTCTCTTACTAAACAAATAGCGGCATCTATATTTCTATGATGGGATAAGGTCTGAGTTAAACCCATTCCAAAAAAGATTACACCATAGTTACATGACTTAAGAATATTAACTAATTCTATGATTTTCTTTTTTGGAACTCCTGAAATTTCTTCCCCGTCTAATTCAACACCTCTTAATAAAGCTCTAATAGCATTTATTAATTCATAATCTTCATTAGGATTTATTTGAATATGCATATCAGCAAGTTGAGCTGTATGTGTATTTCTTGGATCAACAACTACTAAAAATCTGTCATTAGTTCCATCTTTTCTAAAATATCCTCGTATAAAATCACTATATCTTCCAAGATGTCTAGGGTGAGCATGAACAGGATTACTTCCCCAAAAAATTACAAGATCAGCTCTATTTTTATATTCACCAAGAGTTGAAGTTGGAGCACCAACATCTTGAATAGCAAGTAATGAGGGACCATGACATACTGATGCTGTATTATCTAATACACCCCCCAGCATTTCAGCTAATTCCACTCCCTTTCCTTGAGCATCACATTCAGTACTTGAAAAACCATATAGTAAAGGTCGTTTTGCTTTTACCAAAATATCCGCTGCTTTATCAACAGCTTCATCCCAAGATACTGCTTTATAGGAACCATTATCTTTGATTAGTGGTCTATCATATCGATGTTCACTAGGATTTGAAGAAAAATATTTTTTAGTACCAATTTGGCATCCATTTCGAACTTCTACTACCTTTTCTTCCTTAGTATCAATATCTATTTCAAGATCATCACAAAGAGTTCCACAGAATGGGCAAATAACATCAGTTACTGTTCTAATATTTTTATCTACCATTTCTAAACCTCCTTTAACATTTTAATTAAATTAACAGCATCGAAAACCTTTCCACTTGGTAAAGCTTCCACACTTGCTTTCATTCCTTTATAAGTAGGAGTACCACATGATTGAGAATCAGGATTTACTACTTGATTTGCCCAAGGACCCATTGGAATAAAAATAATTCCTGGATGAGGTCCTTCTTCTGAAATTGTTGAGTAAACAATAACTTCTCCATGTTCAGTAATCACTTTAACAGGCGTTCCTACAGGACAATCTAGTTTTCTGAAGTCTTCTTTATCGAAAGCACAGATTCCTGCGGCTCTGACATTTTCTGTAGTATTTTTACCACCTTCAAGGGCTATACCTTGATTGATTGTACGACAAGTTATTAATATTAAGTTATTAATTCTCATTTGATTTTCCCTCCATTTATTCACTCCACCTTAATGTTTTCAATCTTTCTAAAAGAGGTTCCCAAAACATTTCACTAAATTCTCCCGAAGTTTTAATATCAGTTAATTTTAACTTAACTGCTCCAGTAGGGCACGCATTATCACAACTTCCACAAAATATACATTTTTCAGCGTCTACAACCACGTTTGGAACAGTCTCCCACCCTTTGTCTGATTTTTCTGGAACAGTTATGGCTCCACTTGGACATACATCTGCACAAGCTTCACATCCTCCTGCACATTCCTCATCAACAATACTTATTTCCCCTTTCGCGTATTGTTTGACAACTCGTTCAATTCCAGCTTTATCTTTTACCTTATTAGCTTCAAATTCTAATTTTGGAACCACTTTTTCTTTAACAATCTGGATATCATTTAGTTCAATTATTTCCCCATCTTTTTTAAGTGTTAAAGCACTAAAGGGACACATTACAACACAAGTGCCGCAAAAAACACACTTTTTTGGATCATATATTTCAGGAATAATATCTTCCATATTTGGGAAACGTCGAGCTGCAGCTACTGGACCACGTGAGATTGCTTCTTTTGGACAAACTCTGGCACATGTACCACAACCAACGCATTTTGTTCGATCCAAAAGAAGCTCTAAACTTTCTGTTAAGAATTGAACTTTAACATGTTCGATTTCTTTTGATATTGTTCGTGTAATTTTTGGAAATGACATAATATAATAAATACTCTTGTTATAGTTATAAAGGGTAAAGTATTGTTTTTTAAAAAATTTGTCATAATAAATTGTAAAAAGCCAAGTCAAAAATCCATTTTTAAATAAATTGAGCATGCTACATGACTTAAATAATAGGATTAAGCATTTCAAAGGTTATAAGAATATTTAAAAGTTAGCAATATAAAGGCATATAAAACCTTAAAGACAAAATTGATAAAAGTCTGTCTATTGATTATAATAGCATAACTGAATTTCTTTTCTAAAGAAATAATAAAATGGAGGTAGAACATGGAAGAAAAATTAATTATGACAACTAATTTTTGATATTAAGTTATTCAAGATAATTTCACAGAACATAAATTGATGGTTTATTAACTATTTCCTCCTTAATTTTTATGTACTCCAGCCATGAGTTGCATTAAGAGGGGCGTTGGTCATATAAGCAGTAATATCCCGGATCAAACCATCCTCGATCTTAAAGAGCTCATGAAGTAATAAACTACGTGGTTTGGCCCGTAAATCATGTTGTACTGAACCTTCAGGTAATTGTTCATCTTTTACGCTTGTTCCCGGTATATCAAAAACTACTATACCCCAAACCAGACCTCTGTCGATATCCACAATAGGATATCTTCGTTCCCGGACCTTCTCGATATAGTCCATGCGATAAAGTCCAGCTTGTGCGCTAAAATTTAGTAAACCAGGATTGTTTGTTGTTTTAATTCCGTTTTCTTTCCGTTGACAATCTGGATGGAACATGACAATTTTTCCATCTGATTTTTCGATCCCTTCAAAATAACTATCCACAATATTAATAAGTTCCTCTCGAGACAATCGATCCGATTCCGGGATTAGTGTATCCCAAAGTGGGTTGTTTTGTGCTGTATCTGGACTGAATAAGGGATGACATCCTTTTCTTGAGAGCAAGGTTTCTATTTCCGAAATCGAATTGTCACTAATTTTTAGACGGAGTGTAAACAGTGCCTTATTACTATCTTGTTCTTCCAAGACACCCCAAAATCCTACCTGATTTTCTATAGAATCTACAAATGATTTACGTAAAAATATAGTTCGAACTGTCTGCCATATCCCTTTACCTAAAATTAATGGGGTCCCATTTTCAGTAGCCTTATAATTTTTAGTTAGCTTTAACTGAGTGTGATCATGAACCAATAATGCTTCGATATATTCATTGATAAATTCTAAAAGGCTTTTTCTTCTGTTTTTAATCTTCATATAATCACCTTATCTTACTGGTATTAATGGAGGTGTACCCTTTGGAGGTAGTTCATAATGTTCAATAATACCTGTTTCCATCCGTAGTGGGATCTCTTCATCATTAATAAAAAGAAAATTATCTTTTAAAATGTCGTAAGGTGTCCACGTGGTTTTTTCATTAATCTTACCTTGGATATTAGGATCACCAGTTTTAGCAAATTGAACCCACATATCCATCATCTGATTAGATATCTGATCATCCAGTTCATCAATACCGGGATCAGGTTGTTTAGCACCTCCCGTTCTTGATAGCGCTAAGAGAGTACCACCTTTCAGACCTTCTTTAACACAACCAAAAACATATGGAATTTCAAGACCATGAAATGCTACAACACCTTCCTTTCTCCATCTTGTGGGAACATGTCCAAAAAGGTAGACGAAAATATTTGCTTTACTGTTTTTACTTATTAATTTAGACCAATCCTTAATCCCCTGTATCATCCCGGAACCCATGTCTGTACGATTGGCGCCAATAATAATAGGTATATCGTTGTGCATTTTTTTCTCAAACACCGTTGTTGCTTTATCCAAGAGATACCAATTGTCGATTGTAATCAGACGTATATCATTAAATTTTATATCTTGTGCAGCTTTTATTATGTCCTGCCAGGGTCTTTCCCTCATTTTTTTAAGTATATATGGACTATCTTTAATGCCCATTTTTTCTACGAGCGCTTTCCCTCGAGCTTCAGCCTCTTTTAGATACATCCCACGCGTTTCGCTTATTGCCCATACCCCACTTTGAATAATTGCCCGATGAAATAATCCTTTAGCGAGTGGAGAAATGATCAAATTAAAACTTTTGCCACCACCACCAGATTCTCCAAAAATTGTTATACAGTCTGGATCTCCTCCAAATACGGAAATATTTTGTTTAACCCATGTTAAAGCAGCAATCAAATCCAATTGACCATAGTTTCCTGAAACTCCATTTTCAGATTCAACACTTAATTCTGGATGAGCCATATATCCCAATGGACCAAGTCGATGATTCACGGTCACAATAATGACACCTTTAGCAGGAAGAGCAGTATGATTATAGGCTAAATTGTTAGCTGACATTGCGTGAAATCCTCCCCCATGAAACCAGACCATCACTGGTAACTTCTTTTTCCCTATATTTTTTGGGGCAACAATATTTAAGTTTAGGCAGTCTTCGCTTAAATTACCATGACTAGCTGGTCCTAATTCTCCTTGACCGCACTGATCTCCCCACTGAGTGCAATCGCGTATTCCTTCCCACGGGACTACTTTTTGCGGTGGTTTCCAACGTAAGTCTCCAATTGGTGGTTTAGCGTAAGGAATACCTAGCCATGTATATGTATTGTTGCTAGTTGCAAAACCATTAATTTTACCTGATGAGATCTCTACAATTTTATGACAATCTGATTCTAAATGATTAGGATTTAGACTTGCTTCAAAACTAGCTCGGGCTGCTGAAATGTTTCGTATAAGGCGAATACCGAAATTTCCAGTATCAGGAAAAAGCTTCTTAGAATTCAACTTTCCCATTAAAGCTCTTAATACAGGATCAGATTGAAATGTTTTAGGAGGTTGATTAAAATTTAGTTGCTCGCTACATTCTGAAATAATTGTTGCAATATTTTCCAAAATTCTAATTCCGTTGTTGATATTATTTTCCATATTTAACGTTTGTAATAGGATGCATAAATTAATAACACGTTCATCATTGGAGTTTTTTCCTCCCGCAATGATATCGATTAGGGATATCATTTCTTTACCAATAGTTTCTCCAAGAATTAATTTACCAATCGAAAATATTATAGATTCTCCAGCAATGTAATGAAATTTTCCATTTTTATCTGTTATTCCGGAAAATGTGGGTGTTTGAAAAGATAAACCTTCAATGGGAATCCCTTGAAACATACCTATAAGTTTCTTTTTTGTGATTCCTTCGCCACTATTAGTTAGATTTTTCATAGGTTACCAATAATGGAAGGTAATATATAAAGTCAATAGAATATGGTTTTAGAAAAAATCGGATTATTTCCTTATCTTAGATGGATAATTATTTGTTTTTCGACTATTCAACAAGACACTTTTTTTGGGATATAATAAATTGAAGAATAAAATAAAATTACAGATAAAAAATATATAAATAGTGAATTAAGATATTAAAAACTCAAATTCCCTAATTTATACTGTTAAATTTTTAGGAAATGACTTTTTTAACATCTTATTTAACTTCAATTAATTGTAATTCAATAGCAGAGACAGGGCAATATTTCAAACAAACTCCGCATCCATCACAATTAACGTCTCTACCCTCAATATAAATATCGTAAGCCACGCCATTTTTCACTAAAACAACCGCATTCTCTTCAGTTAAATAACCTTTTTCCTTTAATTGTTGAAAATTTAGGGGACAACTTACAACGCAATCATTGCAACCAATACAAGCATTCTTATTTATTTTTAAGCGATAAATTTGCATATTTTTCCCTCATTACGTAATACAATAGATAATAACATCTACATTTGTGTAAAATAATTGTAACTTTATAATAATCTAAAAATATCCGTCTTTGTATTGAGTTTTATAATTAACTTAATAGGTAGAAAGTATATTTTTATAAAAAATTTGTTGTATAAATTCTTAAGTTCAAAAAAGTCAAAGAAATCAGCTGACTAAATGAATTTATTTTTTTTAAATTCTTTTATATCTTTTAAATGATGAGAGGATTTCTAAAATATTACATTATTATCCTTAAACTTAATTTATTGTTCCTCGAAATTATTATTAACTAAGAATTTTATGTTACAAATAATCAAATTTATACATTAGTAATTATGACTCTAAAAGTTTCTAAAAGTGAAGATTGTTTAATTTTTTATGGATTAACTCCTGAATTAACTAAGTTCAAGGAAATTTACGATTCATTATCAGATTTTATGAAAAAAAAACAAGCTAATGATCCTTCAGATAGGTTTAATTTGATTTTATTTCTACCTGATGGTCCAAATTATTTGGATCATTTTGCTTTCGATACAAACTTAATTTTATCAATGTTAAAGTCAGTAGAAAAAGATATATCTAAAGCAAATATCGCTGGTGGTGTATTTGTAGCAACCACATTTATAATAGAAGTGTATAAAAAAATCTCAGAAAAGATATTTCGTCTTTTAATCATCATAGATGATGGAGCTTATGCAATTCCACCTCAATATCTTCCCGCTTTAGAAGAATTAATTAATAAAGTTAAAGATATGCCTTTTTTTATTGACGTTATATATATAGGCCAGCCAGATTATGAAGAACGTAACAGATTGAATAAACTAGTGAACCTAACTAATGGAGAATTCTATGAAATTAATACTATTAATGAACTAAATCCTCTGTTAATGGAACTTTCATATAAAAAAAAAATCACGCAACCAGCGTTTGGTAAGCAAGAAATTCGTAGGATACCTGAAGAAAATCAAATGTTTTATATAAATTTAGCTGATGAACCTGAAAGAGTTGTTGATGTTTCAACTTGTTCAATTTGTTTTCAACAGGCTAATGAAGGGATTATAAGGTGTCCATCATGTCACACAGTTGCTCATGAAGTATGTTGGGCTCAATGGGCACAAACTTCTCATATTGGAATACCACATGTATATCGTTGTCACAATTGTTTTAATATTTTAAAATTAGATATGAATTATATTAATGATGTATTAGAAGGGAAAATACCTACTATCGCTGAATTAAATAAGATGAAAAAGAAAGATATAGTTGATTATTTAAGAGAAATTGAAGCTCAGAGCACACCTCAAGTCGTGCATACTGAAGATCCATTCGCAGCTGAGGTAAGGGCAATGATTGAAACAAAGAAAGATGAATCTGAAAGTCCAAAAAAGAAAAAGAAAAAAAAAAGAAGAAAAAAGTAATCTTGAATATGTAAATCTTAATCTATTTATAAGGCATAAAATAATTTCCCATAATTATATAAAGATATTTAGGAGTAGTAGACATTGAAACTAATTTTTTTAGGTACAAATGGTTGGTATTCTACCCATAATAATACAATATGTACCTTGATTGATTCTGAAAATTTTTATGTTATATTTGATGCGGGGGATGGACTTCATAAGCTAGATATGTATATTAATGAAAATAAGCCCATAATTTTATTTTTAAGTCATACACATCTTGATCATATTATTGGATTTCATATACTTAGCAAATTCAGATTTAAACAATCTTTCAATATTATTGGTTATTCTGGAATTAAAGAGGCTTTAAATAATATAATTCGACATCCTTATACATCCTCTTTAAAAAATCTCTCCTATAAAATTGAAATTTCGGAAGTTGACGAGGGTGATTATGAAAATCCCATTCCCTTTTCTTGTAGGCTGTTAATTCATTCCGATGATTGTTTGGGTTTTAGAATTAATCTTGAGAATAAAATCATTACCTATTGTACAGATACGGGGGTGTGTGATGCTCTTTATGAACTATCGAAGGATGCAGATTTACTAATCAGTGAATGTTCTTATAAAAAAGGTCAAGAAGAATGGGGTTGGCCTCATTTGAAACCCGAGGAAATTGCTCATATTGCTCATAAATCGAATGTAAAAACATTGATCCTCACTCATTTTGACGCTAGTATTTTTCCTTCGCTAGAATCACGTGTGGAATTTGGAAATAAAGCAATACGTATATTTAAAAATACAATGACTGTAAATGATGGATTTGAGATGAATCTTCAAGGATAATATTTACTTACTTCAAATAGCTGTTCTAAACCAAAGTTAGCTTCTAGCATTAAATTAGCTGGATTTGTTATATTTAATCCTTTAAATATTGCTTTTTTCATCAGCTTTTTTAATTTCTTCTTATCTAATTTTGAGCCTAAGATTAACAGTCCTATCAATCTATCCCCATCTAAAACAACTTTACGTGCAGTTTCATTTTTATATGAAATCCACGAGATTTCATCATAAGTTTTCTTTGAATGAGTAATTCCCGCTGCAATTGCTAAATAATTTAATACTTTTATTTTTTGAATTGGAATTGTTCCCTTATACTTAACGCTATTACTCGTCATATTTTTTGCTGCAATTCTAGCTTGTTTTTTAGCATTTCCCCATGTTGGATGTAGGATAAAGTCATTATATAATGGATCCTTAGTTTCTGCAACATCTCCAGCAGCATATACATTTGATATGTTAGTCCTCATATACTCATCAGTAATTACTCCTCGATGATATATTATTTCACTATCTTTTAAAAATTCGATACTAGGACGCATTCCTATGGTAACTATTACCAAATCACAGGGAATTTTCTTTTTACTTCTCAAAACAACTGATGAGACCCTACCATCTTTTCCTTCAAAATGCTCTACTTCTTCCTTCAGGTATAAATGAATCCCATAATCCTTCAATTTATTTTCAATTATCCGGGAAACTTTTCTGTCGAATCCTACTGGCCACAGATGAGATGCTTTTTCAATAATTGAAATGTCTAAACCTATTTTTATGAAATTCTGGACGATTTTCATAGCTATCGACCCACCACCGATTACAACAACTTTCTCAGAATCACAAGCTAAATCTGCAACTCGCTTAGCATCATCAAGAGAATATAAAGTAGAGATCCCCCTAAGGTTAGCACCTTCCCATGGAATAACAGTGGGTTTTCCTCCACTCGCAATTAGTAAAGAATCAAACTGTATAGAAGAATTATCTTCTAATATTACTTGTTGGTTTTTGGTATCCACCCTTTTTACATGCCCGTTTTGAAAATTGATTTTACTTTTTTCAAATACATCTTTACCTCCAATAAATAGGTCCTCCTCGGTACAACTTGCGGAAATAAGTTTTATTATTTGACTTCTTTTATAGAATACATATTTTTCATCAGAAATTATAGTTATTTGAGAATTAGGGTCTCTTTTTCTTAATTCTGCTGCTGCTGTAGCTCCAGCAGGACCTCCTCCAATTATTACATATTTTTTCATCAAAAAAGTCCTCCTTGCATTATAGAAATGAGTTCTATAACCATAATAAACAAGTTCTTTAACTAATTGTTTGCATCTATTTGAAAAATTTAACTTTAAACATTAAGAAATATAAATTTATTCTAAATCTAACTTATTCAGTAAAATATAAAGTATATTGCAATGTATAAATTTAAATAAACTTGAGAACATTAAATTAATTCATTTTAATTAGGAGAAGCTCTTAAAATTTGTAATATTCCATAATTCTAATAACACTGCTAGAATCTATAGATAAAAGTGACATGTAGGTTATATCAAAGAATCTTAAAATAATGAGAAATTATTTAATACGTTATAAATAAATCTTTAAGCAGAAGTAACTTTAAACTTATTAATTCCTACACGATTTTTATATTAAGTATTTTATTTTTAATTTGTAATTTAAATCTTTATTTTTATAATGGAATCCACAAAAAGCGAAGATTGTCTCATCTTTTATGGTTTCACTCCAAAGATAATTAAATTGCGTCAGGTTTACAATTCAATAGCAGAATTTATGAAAAATAAACAGAGTATTGATCCATCTGATAGATTTAATCTTATAGTATTTAAAAAAGAAGGACCAAATTATTTGGAACATTTTACATTTAATCCAGATAATATTCTTGACACATTAAAATCATTAGCGGGAGATATCACTAATGCAAATATTGCAGGAGGGATATTCTTAGCAATAACATTTATTATTGAAGTATATAAAAAAATTTCTGAAAAAATATTCAGATTGATAATATTAATAGATAAAGGCGCTTATGATATCCCTCCAGAATATCTACCACCTATAGAAGAACTAATTAAAGTTGTAAAAGATATGCCTTTTTTTATTGATATTATAAGAATCGGGGAACCAGAACCAGAATTAAAATCTAAATTAATGAAATTAGTAAACTTATGCAATGGAAGTTATCATAAAATATATAAACTTAAAGATTTAAATCAGATATTAACCATTCTTTCAGAGAAAAAATATGTATCAGAACCTTCATTTATTAAACAACGATTAAGAATGATTTTACCTGATAATCAACCATTTTATACTAATTTGGCAGATGATCCTGAAACAGTAAATGAAACAACGACTTGTTCTATTTGTTTTAAGAGAGATAATGCAGATATTGTTAAGTGTCCTTCCTGTGAAACAATTGCTCATAAGGTCTGTTGGGCTCAATGGGCTAAAACCTCAAATATAGGAATACCTCATGTGTTCAGATGCCATAATTGTTTCAACATTTTAAAACTTGATAGTGGTTTTGTAAATGATGTACAAGCTGGCAAGATTCCTACAATTGCGGAAAAGACCCAAGTGAAGAAGAAAAATATTGTTGAATATTTACATGAATTAGAAGCAAGGACTCAACCTAAGATCATTCAAGCTGTTGATCCAATGGCAATAGCAATTAGAGCACAACTCGAACCTGAACAAGATAATAAAAAGCCTTCAGTAAAAATCTGTCCTAATTGTAGTAAGATTATAAAAGGGGACAAGAAAAAATGTCCCAGTTGTGATTTTCTCTTATTCTAAAAAAGAATGAAATGGAATGTTCTATAAGTGGACCTTAAAGCTTTTTTAATATGACTTTCATTATAACATCAATTTTATATGATTTAGATTAAAATAAAATTGATAACAAAATATAAAAATGCCATTTGGATTATTTTCTAATATAAGAAAAAAAATAGCATGGATATGGAATCCAAAAAATCATGTCAAATTTACATTATCAATTATCCAATTTCTTCAAACATAAATGTGCTGTATGGGAAATTACATTAAAATGTAATAGCAAATGTATTCACTGTGGGTCATCAGCCGGTAAAATTCGCTCAGATGAACTCAATACAGAAGAAGCATTATCATTAGTCAAAGATTTAAGATCTTGTGAATATGATGGGATTGCCTTAATGGGTGGTGAACCCTTCTTAAGAGATGATTGGTATGAACTCGCACAAGAAATTAAAAAACAAAAAATGAAGCTTACTATTGTTTCTAATGGTCTAGTAATAAAAAATTACATTCCTAAGCTAAAAAGGTTACAGCCAGATTGTGTTTCTTTAAGTTTAGATGGTGCGATTCCTGAAACGCATGACTATATAAGGGGAATTAAAGGAGCATATGATAAAGTATTAGAATCAATAAAATTACTCCAAAATGAAGATATTCCAGTAAGTGTTATAACTACAGTTAGTAAACTCAACATTAAGGAATTGAAACTAATTCGAGATTTATTACTTAATAGAAAAATTGCTTGGCAAATTCAAATAGCCTTACCAATTGGAAGATTTCCAAGAGATTTGGTGATTTCTCGAAAAGAATTTTATGGAGTAGCTATGTTTATAGCATCAAGCCTTCAAAAGTATTCAATAAAAGAATTGCCACTAATAGGTGCTCATTGTTTTGGATATTTTTCTATATTTTTACCAGAATTAGGATTGGAACCATGGATTGGTTGTCAAGCAGGTAAATCTGTTTTAGGAATTCAAAGTAATGGTAATATTAAGGGATGTTTAACTTTACCTGATAATTTTATTGAAGGAAATATTAGAACCACTAAACTTTCAAGTATCTTAAATTACAGATTTGATTTGAAATATGCTCAATATTCTAATAAAGTAGCCTTAAAAAGTTATTGTGCTACATGTAAAATGTTTAAAAAATGTCAAGCTGGTTGTTTAGGAACGATGCTGGCTTTAAGTAATCCTGATATTCCATACTGCTTAAGAGCAATTGAGAAAGATTTATTAAAAAATGATGTTTTACCATTTAGATGGAAAATAGAATCTAAAATTTCAAAATACAAATATCTATATCAAAAAATTAAATTAAAATAAAACTAAAATAAAAAATTGGAGGAAAAAAAATGGTTTTTAAAAATATTTTTCAACTTTATAAAATTGGAAAAGAATTGGGTTTATCACATAAGGAAATTACAAATACTCTTTTTTTAAAAAATCGGTACCCTTTAATCCTTACCTTAATGTTGATTGTAATTCTCTCGATTTTTGCACTAGTTTTTTGGAATGTTGCTTTAATTTTATATGCAAAAACCACAGATCCAATATATCCTCGTGGAACTTTATATTCTAGTATAAGTATAGAAGACTTTAAGCCCAGAAAATGAAATTGAATATTGGATGTGGGAAACAATTTGAACCGGAATATATTAATATAGATCTTTATGAGGATCTAATTGCTGACAAAAAGATGTCAGCAGTAAATCTTGAGTTTGAAGATTTTTCCTGCCAAGAAATAAAGGCAATTCATTTAATTGAGCATTTAGGATTATACCAATCCATTTATGCTTTAAGTGAATTTTTCAGAGTTTTAGAACCCAAAGGTGAATTGATCTTAGAGACTCCTGATTTAGAAAAAGCTTTTCGCACATATTTAAATTCAGATTATGAAAGAAAAAAGGATATTTTAAGTTGGATATATGGTCTTCCTCACGAAGGTTTAGAACATAAATTTTGCTTTCCTCCTCAATTGTTGCAAGAAATTCTAGAAAAAATTGGATTTGAGAATGTAATTCAAACAAGTTTTTATAATAAAGAATCAATCCCTTCTGTGGAATTTGTGTGTAATAAGCCAGAAATGAGTAATATCGTTGAAATTTTTCAATGTTTTTCATATATTCGTAAAAAATTATTGATAAATAAGATAATAGATTTCAAAGATTTATTTATTACAAAAGAACAAGAAGAAATTTTAAATAATTTACTTATAGAGACAATTAAATTTATAAAAAATGATAACAGAAAAATAAATCTTAAATTGTTTAAAGAATCATTAATTACTTCCCCCCTAATTGTTAAAATCTTTATAGACGAAATGAAGAATTTTAAATTTTTCGCTGATTTTGATGGATCTCAAATTTTAGAATTATCAGAAATTCTAATTAAATATAAATTTCATGAAATTTTACTAAACGCTTTAATAAAAGCTCCTTTAATACCAGGAAGTCAAAAAATAATATTCGCTTCTATTGAATCATATGGTTTGGGTATGATTGAAACACTACTTTCTTCTAAAATTGAGAAAGATAAGATGGTAAAAAAGATTGAGCAATTATCTCAAGATATTCAAAAACATCATCTCAAAATATTTTCTCCTAATATTATAAGAAGATATTCTTTAGATATATTCTATCAAGGTATTAAAAGTTTTTATAACCAAGATTATAAAAATGCATTAAATGGATTCTTAACAGCAATAAAGTTGTACAGAGATAATTTTCTCTATTATTGGAATTTGGCAAGAGTCTTTATTAATTCAAATTTAAAGCAAAAAGCACTTAGATATTATAAAAGAACATTAAAACTCTTAAATATAACAAAAGTTCAGAACAAATCTCAAATTAAAAAAGATGTTAAACTAGAATTAAAATTATTAAAAAATCAGAAAAATAATTTATCAGAATTAGAACCAATCATTTCTATTGATAAATATCAAACAAATAAATTAATTTAAAAGGGATTAATATGAAAAAACAACATATTAAGAATTTGAGAAGTAAAGTAATTTTTATTAGTTTAGCAATCATATCTTCTTTTCTATTAATCATTAATTTTATCCCTTTCTTTGGTGGGAATGTAGGCATAACTACTAAATATACCAGAGATTTATATATGGATCGTGTAGCATATGTAAATCAAAGTAATCCAGATATGAATTATTATGGTTATTTATATAGGAATAGTATTGTTGGAAATTCTTGTGAACTTTTTGTCCATTTTAATCTTCAGTTATTACCAAAAGAAAAAGAAGAGCTATACTTTACAATAGAAGGTTTTCATTATTATTCCTATTATCTATCTGATATCGAAGATGTTGAAATAAATTTAATTTTAGTTGAATCAAATTGGAATTATTCTGAGATAAATTGGAATAATAAACCTAAACATGAAGAAATAATCGAAACGGTAAATGCTTCGAAAATTTGCAATGACTTTACCGTAGAATATTATGATTTCGAAAAAACTGTTGATTTAATAGAATTTTTTGAAGAAGGGCAACTAAGTGAGATTAGCTTTTGTATTAATATTACAGAAAATAATGCAGAATTGAAAGACTTTGTTTATTTAAGGGGAATCAAGCTTTTATATAGTTATGAACAATTTCTTATATCGTATACAACGATTATTTCTTCAACTATAATTTTCATTATGTTAATTGGAATAATATTTTATTTAAGAAAGGGTATATATTATTGTCCAAATTGTAATACAAAGAGGAATTTTACTGAAAGAATGTGCTCATCATGTCAAAAAAATTTTGAAGATGAAATGCTAAGAACTAATTTGTATTATCAAAGATTAATCATTTTATTATGGATATTTTCTTTTTTTGAAATAAATTTCCTTCTTATAACAGTATTTACTAATATTTTTTATCTCATTCTTCCTTTTTTTGGATTTACGGAGATTTATTTTCTCATTGGAGCTTTATTAATTTTCTCAATAATTATTATTATGAAAAAAATATATAAAAAAGCAAAGAACTATAGAGAACTAAAAGATTCCATAAAATTGAATTAAAATGAAAAAACTAAACATTAAGAATTTGAGAAGTAAAACAATTTTTATTAGTTTAGCAATCATTTCTTTCTTTCTATTAATCATTAATTTTATTCCTTTCTTTGGAACGAATATAGGTATAACTACCAAATATCTCAGAGAATTAGAAGTAGACAGTCTAACACATGTAGACCAAAACAATCCTAATATGAATTATTTTATCCCTTCAAGCAAATACACAGAATTTGGAAATTCTTGTGAAGTTTATATTAATTATAATCTCAAAATTTTACCAAAAGAAACAGAAGCTCTTCACCTTGTTGTTAATTTTTTAAGCTTACGTAATATTCATGGTCCTGATGTAGAAGATATTGAGATAAATTTAATTTTTGTAGAATCAAATTGGAATTTTTCTGAGATAACTTGGAATAATAAACCTAAGCATGAAGAAATAATAGATACTGTCAATATTTCTGAAATTATACAAGCCCCTTGGAATGAATATGATCTTGAAGAAACTATTAATTTAACAGAAATTTTTAAAGAGAGACAGTTAAGTGAGATTAGTCTTGGCATTAATATTACAGAAAATAATCCAGAATTGGATTATTATATTGGTATTGGGAATATCAGACTTTTATATACTTATGAAGTATTCATTATATCTTATACCACAATTATTTCTTCAATTTTAATCTTTTCTATGTTAATTGGCACGTTTTTTTTTGTTAGAAAAGACTTATATTCCTGCCCAGATTGTGGCACTGAAAGAAGAATTGCTAGAAAAGAACTCTGTCCTAAATGCGGAAAAAGTATTTCAAATAATTCTCTAATTAGAGGGTCATATTATCAACTATTATTAATTCTATTCTGGCTATTTGTATTTCTTGAGGCATGTTATCTTCTTTGGGCTTTAAATATAATTTATATTCCGTCTTCCTTAATTATCATAATTTTTTTACTTTTTTTGCATATAGTTCCATTTGTAATAGTTGGACCGATAATAATTTTAAGTAACATAATAAAATATAAAGAATTAAAACAGAGAATAAAGTCCAGAAAATGACTATTTAGATTTGAAAAATTCTTTCATTTTAGCTTCATAAAATTATATAATTCTAAGATTAAGAGATTATAATCCATATATTTAAATAATTTATCGCTAAATCAGAATTAAGATTTAATTTTAAAGTATTTTAAATAAAAATTTATTTAGGGTAAGATTTAAATGGATTCAGAGGTTTTTACACTTTTAGTCGGAGGTAAAGCTGGTGAGGGTGTAAAGAAAGCGGGATCTGTGGCAGCACATATGTTTTCTAACTTAGGTCGGCATGTGTTTCAAATTGATGATTATATGAGTTTAATAAGAGGCGGACATAACTTTTCTGTTATAAGTACGAGACCTGGATGGATTAGTAGTCATTATATGAAAGCCAATTTGGTTGTAAATTTTGATCAACGAAGTAGTGAAACTCATAAAAATGATATTGCAGAAAATGGTATTTTGATTTTTAATTCAGATGAACAAGAATTTGATATTGGTATTGGGATACCATTAACATCAGAAGCAGAAAAGTATCCAATGAAAAATTTAATGTTTGGGGTCGGGGCTGTTGCGATACTAGCAGCAACAATCGGATTCGAAAAAGAAGAAATGAAACAAATTATTGAAGAGGAGTATCCAAGAGGAATTGAAGATAATGTTAGTTTTGCAAATAAAATTTATGATATTATTTATCCTGATTGTGGAAAGAAATTTAATTTAGATAGAGGAGATAAAAAGAGATCAATTCTTACAGGAAATGAAGCAATTAGTTTAGGGGCAATAGCCGGAGGATTAGATGTATATTATGGTTATCCCATGACTCCAGCATCAACAATCTTACACACTCTAGCTATGGAAGCAGAAAATTTTGGATTAGCAGTAGTTCATGCTGAAAGTGAAATTGCCGTTATAAATATGGCAATTGGTTCAGCTTTCACAGGAGCAAAAGCTATGGTTGGTACGAGTGGAGGGGGGTTTGCTCTTATGACAGAAGGTTTCTCTTTAGCAGGTATGACAGAAGCACCTGTATTGGTTGTTTTATCTCAGCGACCAGGTCCAGCAACAGGAGTACCTACTTATACAGAACAGGCAGATTTAGCTTTCGCTTTAACTACAGGTCATGGAGATTTTCTAAGAATAGTTGCTTCTCCTACAACAATTAGAGAGGCCTATTATCTTACTGCCGAAATGTTAGATCTAGTATGGAAATTTCAGACACCAGGAATATTATTAACTGAAAAACATCTTTCAGAGAGTAGTATGACTGTGGAAATTGAATTAGAAAAATCTAAGTGGGCAGAGCCAAAAATATATAAGGAGGGTGAATATAAACGATACTTGGACACTGATGATGGAATTTCTCCTATGTTATTTCCACCATCTAAAAAGATAATAAAATGGAACAGTTATGAGCATGATGAATTAGGAATTACTACAGAGAATGCAAAGATGATTTCCTTTATGCATGATAAAAGAAATAAAAAGTTAAATTCACTTATAGATTATTTAAAAGAGCAAAAAACTGTTAAAATAATTCAGGGTGAAAGTCCTACCAACATCATTACTTATGGTTCTACTTATATGAGTGTCTTAGAGGCTCTTAAATATGGAAGAATGAATCCTACCATTATTGCACCAATATATTTGAGTCCTTTACCTATTTGGGAATTGGAAGAGTTTAAAGATCAGGATAATATTGTTGTTGAGCAAAGTTCTACTGGTCAATTTACTAAACTTTTAAATGAAAAAGCAGGATTAAAGATAAGAAATACGATAAAACAATATGATGGTCGTCCATTTGATCCTATTGATTTATCAAATCAAATAAAGGAGGTGCTTGGATAAAATGGAAGATCTTAAAACCTATGCTGAAATTACATGGTGCCCTGGATGTGGGAATTTCGGAATTTTTACCGCAATTAGAAATGCAATTCCTATGCTAGAGCAAAAAGGTATTAGACGAGAGAATATGATTATGACAGCAGGAATTGGATGCCATGCAAAAATTTTTGATTATCTTAATTTAAGTGGGATTTATGGACTTCACGGACGTAACTGTTCAAACTCAGAGGGTATTAAAATAGGGAATCCTGATTTAAAAGTGATTAACTTTTCTGGAGATGCAAATGGATTAGCTGAAGGTCTAACTCACACAATGTTCGCAGCAAAAAGAAACCAAGATATAACATTTATTTTACATAATAATAGTGTTTATGCTCTCACAACTGGTCAATTTTCTCCTTTAACTGAAAAGGGCTGGAAAGGACCCTCTACCCCTAGAGGTAGCTACGAGGAACCATTTAATCCAATATCTCTAATGATTGAGGCTGGAGCTTCTTTTGTTGCTCGAGGATTTGCAGGAGACATAAAACATCTTACTGAACTCATGGTACAAGGAATTGAACATAAAGGTTTCGCTTTCATAGAAGTCTTGCAACCTGCTGTTCCATATCATAATTGGGAGGAATATAGGAACAAAATAAAGTATCTTGAAACAGAACCAAAGACTTATTTTGATGCCATCAAATTTGCTAAAGAAAAACATAAATTTACAATCGGAGTTTTCTATAGAACTAATAGACCAGTTTATCATAAAGAATTATATGGAGATCATAACCCTATAAATAATAAACTGTCGAGAAATGAAAGGTTAGACAAAATTCGCAAAATTCTTGAATCAAAATAATGAATGAATATACTTTAATTCAAAGAAATATTGGATATTTATTAATTAACATTAATTGATAAAAAAAGTGGGTAGAATGATTTTATAAACGAAAAAAGTTGAAATTCTTTATAATTCTTCATTCATGTATAAAATTACCCTGTATATGATTATTTCTTTTTTGACTTGAATATTATTGCAGGTTTTATTCCATCAGAATATTCAAATCCATGAGCTATTTGGACATCTCCATATTTCGCTTTTAATTCTTCTAAAGTACCTGCATCAAGAGCTCGTGCATAACAAGCCTCAATACATATTGGTAATTTCCCAATATCAAATCGATCAACACAATAATTACATTTTTGCATCCTAGCTTTTTCTTCCTCTACAAATTGAGGTGCAGAGTAAGGACAAGCATCTTTACATAAATGTCCGGCGCAATTAAGGCATCGTTCAGCTTCAGCAATCGCAACTTCTTCTGTAAAACCTAAAGAAACTTCTTTAAAGTTCGTAACTCTTTCGGATGAGGATAATAAAGGCATTGTTTGGCGTTCCTGTTTCTGAGTTCCGGGAGGGATATCTACTTTTATATCAACTGCCTTGATAATTGGTCGAGGTTTGACTCGAAGCACATCACCTTGAATAAAACGATTTATTGTTGAAGCTGCTTTTTGTCCACTAGCAATTGCATCTATTATACTTGCTATACCACTAAAGCAGTCTCCAGCTACAAAAATTCCCTTACTGTCAAGCATCATAGTTTCTGAATCTGCTCCAATTGTTCCTGTTTTACTAATATTTACCTTTTCATTGTTCTCAATATCAGGAATTTGGCCAATGGCGAAAATAATTGTATCAGCTTCAAGAGTGTGTTCTTCTTCACCAACAACATCAAAATGTGCTTTTCCATCCTCATCAAAGGTGCATCTTGTAATTTTAAGACAACCTACTCCAGTAACTCTTCCATTATTACTTAGAATTTTTGTAAAAGTACGTGAATCATAGATCTCAATTCCCTCCTCACGAGCTTGTTCAACTTCGGAAACATCTGCAGGCATATCATCACAACATTCAAGGCATGAAACGCCTACTTCAGAAACACCAAGTCGACGAGCAGTACGAGCACAATCCATAGCAACATTCCCACCTCCAATTACAAGAACTTTATTACCCAATTTTACTTCTTTGCCAAGATTGATATCTCGCATGAATGAAGTTCCTACTAAAATGCCTTCCAAATCCGCACCAGGAATACTAAGCTTCTTTCCTTTATGAGAGCCAATTGCTATTAATACAGCACCATAACCTTGGTTCAAAAGATCATCTAACCCTGAATTTAAATCAACAGGGCTATTAGTTTTAATTTCAACACCAAGAGCCTTAATATAATCAATATCACGATTGAGAATATCACGAGGTAAACGATGTTCTGGGATCCCCAATGTCATCATTCCTCCAACCTTAGATAATGCTTCAAAAATGGTTACGCCATACCCTAATCTTATTAAATCATAAGCTGCACCTAAACCAGCAGGACCAGAGCCAATAATAGCTATTTTATCTGATTGTGTTTGTGGAAGACGTTTTGGAAGTTCGATAGGGACATTATCAGACACAAAACGTTTAAGAGATTCAATAGCAATAGCTTGATCCACTTCTTTTCGACTACAGACTTCTTCACATGGATGCAAGCATACACGACCGCAAACGGAAGGTAGTGGCATCCTACGCCTAATTAAATCTAGTGATTCTTTGAATCTTCCTTTAGCGATTAATACAGTATAAGCAGGGATATGAAGGTGAACAGGACATGCTATTTGACAGGGTGCTTCAGATTCACCATAAAGGTAATTAGTGCCCATAGTTTCTTTTGATATTATACCACAAGGATGTTCTTCGCGGCATTTTTCTTTATCAACTATTACAATACCATCTTTTTCGCGTTTAGTAATTGCTTCATTAGGACAAATGTATGAACATACTGGTTCTTCGCAATGATAACAGTTTGAGATAAGATAACAAGCTAAGATATTAGGAAAGGGACCTTCTTCATGGTAATTAATTCTCATCCATGATGCAGGACCTGAAGGCTGGTCATGCCAATCCTTACAAGCAATTCTGCATGCGTTACAACCCGCGCATCTCGTTTGATCAAAATAAAATCCTACTTGCATTCTCAATCAACTCCTTTTTCCAATTTAACTTGAACTAAACAAGTCTTTAATGCAGCAGCACCTCCTTCAGCCATGGCATCCTTAGTTAGAGTATTAGCACAAGCACCCCTGTCAATTCCGTTCTCGTCTGGATTATACCATGCACCTTCATAAATGCATACGACTCCCGGTATAATTCGTTTCGTTACAAAAGCTTCAATCGCTACAGTTCCTCTATCATTAAAGACTAAACACATATCACCATTTCTAACACCTCGAGGCTCAGCATCAACTGGATTTATCCACATTCTGTGTGGAATTGCTTCCATTAGCCATTTAATCTTATATAATTCTGAATGCACCCGTTGCCTTGGATGAGGTGAGATTAATTGAAGGGGATATTTTTCTGCTAATGGATCATCACGATTTTCCCAGGTTGGTATATATTTAGCAATTGGAGGACATAGAGGTCTATTCCAACTCGCAATCTGATCAGAATATATTTCAATCTTCCCCGAAGGTGTTGGGAAAGGATTGTTTTCCAAATCATCTATATTCTTTTTGAATGCCACATAAGGTTCTTTAAGTTCAATTCTATGGATCCCTTCTTTTTTATACTTATCATAATCTTTTATATTTGTTCGTAAATCTTGAGCCATAACAGTGAATAAACGAAGCCATTTATCATTAATACCATCGTATTTATCTATAAGAGGTTTTGCTGGAGCTAATTGAGGATTTTCTAGAAATTGATTAAGAACTTTTTCTCTTTTGAAATTTTTAATCCCTAATCTTTCAGCTAATTCTTCAGCTATTTGTATATCATCCTTGCATTCACCTATAGACTCGATTGCTTTATTCATGTGACCAAAATAAGGTCCTGAAGGCCATGGTCTTGAAATGTCGCTCCTTTCAGGAAATCCAGTTACAGGGAGGACAATGTCAGCATATTGAGCTGTGGGTGTTAACCATAGTTCTGGAACTACTGTAAACAAATCTTCTCGGCTCATAGCTTTTGCTGATTTGTTAGTATTTCCTATCTGATTTAGGAAATCGCATACACAGAACCAGGCAAACTTTATATCCGAAGGATAACCTCCAGATTTTCCCTTTAGAATTGCATCAAAGATTTTATTTACATGCATTCTAGTATCTAAACGATCTCTTGGATTAATATTACCCTTTAAAGACTTACCTTTTGGATAAGCTTTGTTTGTACCAGAAGGAATCCTAATTCCTCTAAACATATGACCATACGGAATCCCATGAAGTCCACCACAGGCACTACCACCATGTTTTCCAATATTTCCCGTCATTGCAGAGAGCGTTATAGCACCTCGATTATATTGCCCTCCCATAGCTGACCGAGCAGGACCTTGGCAATCCTCTAAGGCAGCAGGCTTGGTTGTAGCATATTCAATCGCTAAATCTTCTATAACAGATGCTTTCACTCCACATATCTTTTCAGCCCATTCTGGTGTTTTAGGAATTCCATCCTCATCACCCATTACATATGCTTTATATTTATCAAAACCATGAGTATATTTGTCGAGAAATTCTTGATCTTGCAGATTTTCTCTAAGAATTACATAAGCTACAGCAGCCATCATAGCTGTATCTGTTCCGGGAATTATTGGGATCCATTGATCAGCAACTACCAAAGCAGTATCCGTATAGCGTGGATCAATTACAATCACTTTTGCACCATTTTCTCTTGCTTTAATTAACCACCACAATGTATTTGTTCCTGAAATCTGACGTGCAGGATCCCAACCCCAGCATATAATTAATTTTGTATTCATCCAATCCTCCCGGCTGTTACCAACAAAGATCTGTCCAAAGCCATATGATGCTTGAGTTCCAAAAATTGCTCCTTGGGAAGAAATATTACCATAAGATGATGAATATCCACCTAATGCGTTAAGTAATCTAGCATAAGCTGCTCCGGGACTATGTAATGCAGCAAGATAACCTCCTCCAGTAATAAATAATATACTTTGATTTCCATACTTTTCTATTGTTTCTTTTAGTTTTTCTGCGATAATGTCATAAGCTTCATCCCATGAAATCTTTTCAAATTTCCCAGAACCTTTAGGACCAGCTCTTTTTAATGGATATCTTAATCTCTCTGGATGATAGATATACTGTCTAATTGATCTACATCTTAAACATGTTCTAAGTTGTTTGTCTGGATCTGGAAAATCATCGCCCTCTACTCGTATCACTTTTCCATCTTTAACATGGAATTTTAAAGGGCATCGACCTCCACAATCAAAGGCAGAACTAGTTCTTATTATTTTAATTCCTTCTTCCTCTACATTTTCATCTTGATTTACCATATTTTCTTCTAACCCATTTTTTTATATTTTTAACTGATGTTATTTCTCAAAATATTTAAAAGTTTAAACTTCGTTGAATGCTAGAGATTGCTTAATTTAAATACTATAATCATTCATTTAATTAAAATTCAGATGAATTCATAGATTATTCTCCTTTCCAAACAGGTTTTCTTTTTTCACTAAAAGCTTTTGGACCTTCTCTAAAATCATAAGACTGGAGAAATTTCGTGTAAAGTGGAAAACTTGCAAAAAGAGCTTCTTT
>JBHLNF010000028.1:4535-9405 GCA_048937405.1 Promethearchaeota archaeon | reverse complement strand
AAACTAAAGTATGGCAGTATAAATAAGTTAAATAAGACATCATAGGTTTCCCATTCAACATAGTTCCAACCTTTTATTGTTACCTTACTCTTAGCACCTGTGGTGTTGGTATTCCCCTCAAACCAGTCACTAGGATTAGCAACCGCATTAATTGTATTTTTCCATCTATTATCATCATATTGATCTACAGTAAAAATTTCTGTTCCCTTCATTAAAGATATTTGATAATTTACACTAGCAGAAACAGTTGTAGAAAACAATCCAAATATAATTAATGTAAGAAGAGATAAACTCAGAAAACTAATCTTGGTTTTATGTTTGATTTGCTTCATTTCTACAATTGCCTCCTTTTAAACAGAATTGATGCTAATATAAAAAAGCCGATAATATATATAAGTAGCAAAGTGATTCCCATCACTATAGAAGGTGTTATCCATGAACCAATTGTAAACTCTCTTCCTCCAAATACTCCTCCCTCGCCACCGAATGTGAATTCAACGTATCTTGGATCTGGAAACGGATTATTAAGTATTCCTGTTACAAGTTTTCCTAAATATTGTAAAGAATATAAAGGTTCAAACTTATCCGCAAATACTAATACAACAATCCCATCTGCGAGATTAAAACCTAAAAGAAGAATAAGAAAAGTAACGATAATTGTTACAATAACACTTCTCATGAATGAACTAAAAAATGTAACAAAACTACTTAATGCAATTACGTATAATATTGCGATGGTGTATGAAGAAAATAAAAGAGTATTAATTGGTCCTCCGTAATAATAAAATCCTAAAAGTGCAAGTAATAAGTAATAAATAGTTATAATTGCTACAACCAATATCAGATTTCCAAAATATTTCCCCAAAATTAACTTATATTTATTAATTTTAGGAAAAATAATAGATCCAGTTTTTTTATCAAATTCAGAGCAGATTATTCCTGAAAAAAACAAACAAGCAGAAAGTAAGGTTATAAAAAACATATTTCCTAAACCACTTATAAAAAATTCTAACTGGCTGTCAGGGAGAAGGTTATTTGGAATTAACATCAAAACATAACCTACAAGAAAAGCAATTAGTATTGTAATTCCAAAAAAGAAATAAAACTTCCTTTTTTGCTTTTTCACTTCAAAGACAATAGTAAAAAGTACAGGTTTTATACTAGCGTAATAATTTTTTCTATTTTCCATTTTATCCTACAACTCCATTGTTTGATTTATTATTTTTTACCATCTCCTCATATACTCTTTCTAATTGAGATGTTTTTGGTTGAGTAAATGATATCACAGTAAAATCATTTTCAAATTCTTTTATTAGGATTTTTAAGATTTCTCCTTTTGATTTATTTTTTCCATCATAGAAAATTTTTAATCCTTGTTGTTCAGGAAAATACTTAATTGGAATCATCGAGACCTTAGGATCTAAATCATGGTCTAAATATGGATGAAGCTTCTCAGTTATTCTATTTAATAATGGATCTAATTCACTCGGTTTAAGAGGTTTAAGTAATAAACAATTCAATTCACTAGTTTTTAAGATAAGAGCTAAATTATCTACGGTATCAAATCCTATTATTGAACCATAATTGATTAAAGCAATTTTATCACATACTTCAGAAATTTCATATAACATATGAGAAGCTACAAATATTGTTTTTCCAAGAGATTGGAGCCTACGAATGTGTTTTCTTATTTCAACACGAGCTAAGGGATCTAAACCTGTCTGTGGTTCATCTAATATGATAATATCTGGATCATGGATTAATGCTTGGATAATTCCTAGCTTTTGTGTCATACCTTTTGAAAATTTTTTTATCTTTTCATGTTTCCATTCAGTTAGCTTAAATAGTTGTAATAAATCATTGATTCTCTTGTCTATCTTATCTTTAGGATAGTTATGGAGATTAGCAAAATATCTAAGAAGCTGATTGGCGGTCATGTTATAAAATGCGGGAATATCGATTAAAAATCCTATTTGGTCAGTTGTACTCGATACATTTTGTAAATCTTCTAAATCACTTTCGTTTGTTCTTATCAATATTCTTCCTGAATTGGGTCTTAAGATTTTTGCAATCATTTTTATGGTAGTAGTCTTTCCAGCACCATTGGGTCCAACTAATCCAATAGTTTCACCTCTATGAACTTCTAAATTTATGCTATTAACTGCGGTAAAGTTTCTAAACTTTTTAGTTAATTTTTCAATTTTTAATACTACTTCCGACATTTTTTGATCGTTTTGTTAGAACAATTTTAAAACTTAATTTTTATTCTTTATCTCTATTTAAAGTATTAAAATCTTTGGTTCAATTTTCTTAAAATGAATTCATGAAAATTTAAGGCTTTAAACATCTGTTTTTCAAAGTAACTTATACAATTAAGTCATTATTTTCACATAAAACTTTTGGACATATGTCCATAGTAGACAATATCTAAATATAATGGTTTTTATAAAATAATTAAGTATTTTTTTTTGTCAATTTATCAGATTTTTTGGTGGTGATAGAGATAATGTTTAAAAGAGATATAGATCACTTTAAATATAATAATATTCAATATAGATTCATGGGGCAAGGTCCACCAGAGCATATTGATTCTCCAATTCCTCCACCATTTAGGGGATTACCACTTTTTGATTTAAAACCAACATTTGCACAAAGACATCTAAGACCTCCTTTACCTATTGGTCGAGAAGCATTTCAAGAAATTAGGGATTTTATTCTTCTATTAATAATTTCTGAGGATCCTAATGGTATAACTGGTTATCAATTACAAGAAAAATATAATTTTCCAAGAGGTTCATTAATAAGAACTTTACAAGATTTAGAAGAAAAAAATATATAAAATCCATAGAGGAGATAATAGATGGACGAGTAAATAAATTCTATTTAATCACAGAATCAGGAAAGAAATTAATAGAAGAATTAAAATTAAGATGGGCAAACTTGTTCAGTATGATGTCAGAAATAAAACCTCTTAAAGGGTTTAGAATGATGATTAACGAAAAAATAAAACAATTTGAGACTAAAGATGATGCTATAGATTTTTTTCGAGGTTTAAGATCATGAATGAAGGGTATACTTCAAAGAATAGAAAGAAGAATTGAAAATTTCAAGAAAAATAAAGTGGATTTAGACAAAATTATTGAACAAATTGAGAAAATGGAAAATTTAGATAAAGATAAGGTTATGGAACTGATTAGGGAATCTATAAAAAAATGAAGGGAGGTGAAGCATAGCGATATTAAAATTTCAACTTACTAAAGCTGGAATAGGTATTATCCTCCTCTTACCATTTGGAAAAGATTGGAACATAAAAATTAATATAGACAAGGATATTTACAAATATTCATAACATTTAAATATAGTTTGTACATTAAAAATTCCTGATTTATCCAAAAACTATAAATTTGAATTCCTAAAAATTTTGAATTTAATATTTAATATTAAAAGAAAAAGATAGGAGGTAATAAAAAATTAACCACTTAAAGAAAAAAGTGTTAACATTAACACTTCTCGTTGTTCTAATGTTATCCAGTTTTAGTGTATTTGTACCAATGGTTCTGGGGAAAAGTAGATCTCATAATATTTCCGTAGATAAAGCTTATAGGATTATTAATAAGAACAAAAATGCGGAAATATTAATTTTAGATGTAAGGACTTCAATCGAATATAGATATGGGCATCTATATAATTCTCTATTAATGCCTTTTGAATGTTTAGAATTTAGAACAGATGAACTTGAGATATATAAAGATAATATAATAATTATATATTGTAAATCAGGTAATAGAAGTGCATTAGCAACAGATTTTCTCTTGCAGAATGGATTTAGTCATGTCTATAATTTGGTTGGGGGTATCGAGGGATGGATTGAAGCAGGTTATCCCATTTGGTCAATATCCCACAATATTGAGGTTAATAAATTTAAAATCAATATCAATCCATTTATCTTGAATCCAATAAAGGATAAGGGATGCGGGTGTAACGATGAGGATAGTACCGAAGAAGAAATGGATTTAGATATTAACATAGATGTAATTGAAGAAGGGGAAGATTATACTATTTTCCTAACTGAAATTACCCTAAATAATACTAATTACGAGTATTTCATAAAAAAAACTCATATAACTGAATACTTTGAAGAAACCACTCAATTCACAAAAAAGATCTCATTCGATTTAGTTGAACTCGATAATGGAGATATTGACCTAGAGGTGTTTTACTTGACTTATGAAATGCATCACAGAGACTACAATTTAAGCGTTACTACACGTCTTGAAGGACTCATATCAGGAATCTATCAAAAATCTTTAACTAAAGTAAGTCTTGTTACAGCCAATAAAACCGTCTATTCATTTGAATTTGTTTCATTTGTAAATTCTTTTTACAGATTATCAACCCTTTATAACATCTTAAGGCAAATATCAGTGAAATTAAGTCTTGAATATAAAGATTCCTATAGAATAAATCATAATAGAGAATTTATCACTTTATCTAAGAACTATAAACTTATTGCGAAAGAAATGAAATCACTTTCTGATTATGTAAAAAGGAATCTTAAAGAATTCAATTTAATAATCAAAGAGAATTATGCAATAATCGAAGATCAAGTTATTGATTGCTATATTGCCTGTATGCTTCGCGATGAATTAGGATGTACAATATTAGGTTTTATATTATGCTTAGTGATTGGTTATGCTGGTTATTGTGATTTTATATGGGAAATACTTTGTTATTTTATTCCAGAATTCCCGTTTTGGCCTTGTGTAGATTGGTGTAATTATGTTTATTTTGGAGGAGGCGGTGGAGGCGGTGGAGGCGGTGGAGGTGGTGGAGGCGGTGGAGGTTGTCCAATTTTATCCGTTTATAATGG
>JBHLNF010000028.1:0-4435 GCA_048937405.1 Promethearchaeota archaeon | reverse complement strand
GGAGGCGGTGGAGGCGGTGGAGGCGGTGGAGGTGGTGGAGGCGGTGGAGGTTGTCCAATTTTATCCGTTTATAATGGTAATGAATATATAGAAGAAGGATTATTAGACATTCATAATATTGAAGGTGTTGATATGATAACATGTCACCATTTGATAACTACACCACAATCTATAAATGACAGATATCTTCTACGACTTACTGAACACTCTAAGACTATTTCTGACATTGATCAAGTAGAATTATATGGAAGATTAGCTAATGGTGCACTTATTAAATTTAATTTAACTTCCGCGGAACATTCTGAGTTAGGAGATGTTTATGACTCGTTATTATATAGTGATGATGAAAAAGTTAAAGTGTTAGGCGCTGATCATAATGAAGGTATTTCTGAAGAAATCGATCTCGAGTTTCTTGCTAATGAAAATGTTGAGTTCATAGAAATAATATTTGTAATTGAAGGTAATAATGTATTAGTAAAATAGTAAAATTAAATATCATTTTTTTTTATTTTTTGGTATAATTCTGTTATTTATTGACTTTTGAAAGTAATGAGCTAAACACAGAAATTATAAGAATATTTTAATAATTTTTTTAAATTTCTATTTGTTTTGTATTAATAAGCAGAAAATTTGCTTCTTTTCTCTCAATTAAATCTCTTTGTTAGTAGAAATGTGAATAAAAATAGTTCCATTAGGAAGCTTTATTATAAAATCTATTACTACACTAAAAACTCTATTTTAATTGATCAAATTGGTTTATAAATCAATAATTTTCTCTTCTTAAATGATTAAATATCATTTTCAAAAACTCTCTTCTATTTTTTGTTTGTTAGAAATTTTAAAAACTAAGTTTTTGAATTTCATGATTTTTAAGCATTTTATTGATGATCGCTATATAAAGTTTTATATTCTATAATAGTAGAATGTCTTTAATTTGGACGTACAGTAAGTCCAGATTGGTCATATATAAAAATATTAAGATCAAATGTTTGACATATGTCCAAAATGGGTACATTTATATATGAAGAATATTATAAAATAATTAAGATAATTTTTTTTCAATTTACCAAAATATCGGTGATAAAGACAGTGTTTAAAAGAGATATAGATCAATTTAGGTTTGATAATAAGCAGTATAGATACATGGGACAAGGACCACCTGAACCTAATGATTCCCCATTTCCACCACCGTTTGGAGGATTGCCTTTTTTTGGTTTAAAATCACCATTTTTCTCTAGTCATTTCAAATCTCCTTTACCGGTAGGTCGAGAAGCCTTTCAAGAAATAAGAGATTTTATTGTTTTACTAATAATTGCTGAATATTCTGAAGGAATTACAGGTTACCAATTACAAGAGAAATATGATTTTCCAAGAGGAACACTTATAAGAACCCTAACAGATTTAGAAGAAAAACAATACTTGAAATCTAAAGAAGATATAATTGAAGGACGGGCGAATAAATTTTATTTAATAACAGAATTAGGAAAAAAATATATTGAAGAACTGAAATTGAAATGGGCAAATTTATTTAGTATGATGTCAGAAATATCCCCTCCTAATGGGATTAAAATGATGTTATTCGAAAAAATAAACCAATTTGAAAGTAAAGATGATGCTATTGACTTTTTTAGAGGTTTAAGATCATGGATGAAGGGAATGCTTCAAAGAATAGAAAAGAGAATTAAAAATTTTAAGAAAAGTGTTGCAGATTTAAATGTAATTATTGAGGATATTGAGAAAATGGAAAATTTACAGAAAGATAAGATTATTGATTTAGTTAAAGAA
This sequence comes from Promethearchaeota archaeon, assembly GCA_048937405.1. Taxonomy (GTDB): domain Archaea; phylum Asgardarchaeota; class Lokiarchaeia; order Sigyniarchaeales; family SOKP01; genus Loki-b32. The sequence goes on along the minus strand of JBHLNF010000028.1, from coordinate 2,650 downwards.
TCAATAAAAAAAATGAAAAATGGTGAAAAAGAGTGAAGAGTGTTTTAATACAATTAAAAAATTTAACCAAGAAATTTGGAGATTTTTTTGCTGTGAAAGGTATTGATTTAGAAATACGTCAAGGTGAAATTGTAGGGTTCTTAGGACCAAATGGCGCGGGGAAGACTACTACAATGAAAATGATGGCACATTTATTAAAACCTAATGATGGTGAAGTTTTAATACGAGCTAATGGTGAGCTTCAGAAATTAACAAATAAGAGCAAGGATTATCTTTTAGATAATATAGGGTTCCTTATAGAAATTCCTTACTTTTATGGGAAAGTAACCCCTAAGGAAATCTTGAAATACTTTGCAAAATTAAAGGGGTATCCACGTAAAAATATAAACGAGAGGGTAGATACTGTATTAAAGATGATTGGAATGTTAGAATGGAAAGATAAAAAGATTGGAACTTTTTCCAAAGGAATGAAACAAAAAATTGGTATTGTATCTGCAATTGTCCATGATCCCGAAATAGTTATCCTAGATGAACCTCAAACAGGTTTAGACCCTACAGCAAGGAAAGAAGTTCGAGATTTTATTATCGATTTAAAAAAAAGTGGTAAAACTGTGTTTCTTAGCAGTCATTTGCTCTATGAAATTAGTGAGGTGGCAGATAGAATTGCCATAATTCATAATGGGAAATTAATAGCATTTGATACATTAGATAATTTAGAAGGAAAGGCAAAGAAAAGTATCATCCATTTTGAATTATTTAATTCTCTAGATGGTGATATTGAGGAGATTATTAATAAATTGAAATCTATTATTGTTCCATTGACAGGAATAGCAGAAGAAGAAAGTTGGATTAAATATAACAACGATTCTAAGGTTTTTCAGGTATTTTTTAATGGAAATCCTAAGAATCAAACTGATATTCTAAGAACTCTACTTGAAAACAATTATGAAATTTTAGAATATTCAGTTCCTAAAGCAGGTCTTCTTGAGAATTTGTTTATTGAATTAACAAGGAAAAATGAAAAAAGGGGAGATCTATAAAAAATGACATTAGAAAATGAACAAATTAAACCAGAAATTATGTTAAGAGAAAAGCAAAAAGTCGGATTAGGGAGAGATTTTACTCAAATTGGTGATACTATAACTTTTGAGTTAAAGAGGAACATAAAGAATTTTATTCTAATGCTTCTTGTATTTGTAGGTGTTTTTGCGATATTCCTAATAGTCAGTGAGTTACAATATATGCAAGATGTGCCCTTACCGGAAGATCCTATTGAATATATTCAATCATACCTGGGCACTATGTTCGGGTTTTTGATTATATTAAGCGCTGCGGGATTTGCAGGTTCAATTATTGCTGAAGATTTTCACAGACAAACAGGTAATTTATTATTTCCCAAAATTAATAAAACTCGGCTATTAATAGGTAGAGTTATTTCACGTTATAGCTTAAATGCGATTTGTGTTAGTATTTATTATATCTTAGTCGGCGCGATGACTTTCATAAAATATGAAGAGATCCCTCTTGTTATATGGGTTTCGCTTGGTTGGGCACTATTATATACATTCATGATGTTTTCATTTGTAACCTTAATAAGTAGTTTATTGAAAAGTACTGCTATAAGTATCATTATCAGTATACTTTTTCTTTTAATGGTTTTCAATTTGATCATTATGATTTTAAGGTTTGCTGGTGTAGAAGGTGAGCCTCTCTACATACTTACTTATTATGAAGGTATCATAGGTGCAAGTATGGATATGCCAGATATCAGATATGTAGAGATTAGAATACCAACCGGTCCAGGCGGTGGTGGGGGAGAATTTGCCACATTTATAAATTGGACAACTCCGACTGAAGCCGCAGCGCTTATTGGAATGCTGATTTTCATAAGTGTTTTTCTAGTATTAGCCTATCTTCGGTTTAGACAAAGACAAAGCAAGAGTGAGTAAGTTATTTCTTTTTAAAAATTTTAAAGATGTATATGATTGATATTTCAAATTAATCCTATAATACGTTACTAATTCTAATTTTTTCCTTTATGTTATTATATAAACCATTTTCTAAATATTGGATGTTATAATATAAATCAGCACAATTTAGGTTAAATAATACTCTTTTTGCATATAAAACGCATCTATTATCATCAAAATTTTGGAATTAATTAAGTGATTTATACTTTTAAAATTAAAAAATAAAAAAGAAGTAGAAGAAAAAAATTAGTTTGAGCTCATTAAGTATCGTCTCTTTTGTTTAAAGATACTCTTTTTGAGGGTTCATACCCAGAAGGATAAATATTCGTAATTTCATGTACAGATGTATCATAACCATTGTTCTCCATGTTTTTGTAAAGCTTTTGAACATTTTCTTCAACAGACATTTCCATAATTTCTCCCGCTAAAAGAATATAAGAAAATCCTGTCAAAAAGGGAATCCCTATAAACATCACTATAATCATAAAGACTCCAAAAATAGCCAATGTGAGTTCACCTCGAAAAAATCCAGATAAATCAACTGATAGTAAAAATGTACCAAAAGTAATTATTGCTGAAAATCCCGCAATACCTTTTATTATGGATTGAGCCCAGATACTTATTGGTTCTATATCTCCAGGTTGACGATATGTCTTATGTTCACGATAATATACAACTCC
>JBHLNF010000021.1:0-43364 GCA_048937405.1 Promethearchaeota archaeon | reverse complement strand
CATATAGAAGAACAATATTTCTGATCTCTATCTGAACGGGATCCTATACATTGCAGAAAAGCAAGCTTCTTAGGTTCGTTCCCATCAGAAAGCCTTTTTAAATGCCCTTCCAATGGCCCAGAAGCACAAATTAATCGCTCGAATTCTAAGGCAGTCACAACGTTTTTATATTTTCCATAGCCATATCTCGTAAGCGGACTGACATCTTCTAATAAACCATATCCGGGGGCAACAATTATAGAACCAACATTATCAATCGTTATTGTTTCATCTTTCTGTGAGAAATCTATAGCTTCAGCTCCACAATTCTTAGCACAAAGTCCACAAATTCCATAATTTAAATAAACGCACGAATTTTTATCAATTATATGTACTGGGGGAACCGCTGAAGGAAATGGAATATATGCTGCTGCCATATTTTTCAAATTAGCATCAAAATAATTTGGTACACCCCTTACAGGGCAAATTGAAGCGCAATCGCCACAATTAGTACACACCTCTTCCTTTACATAACGTGCGCGTTTAAAAATATCTACGGTAAAATTTCCGCTAGTACCCTCAACATTACTTACTTCTGAAAGAGTAAGCAAAGTAATATTTGGGTGCCTATAACATTCTGATAATTTCGGTGCTAAAATACAAATTGAACAGTCTAAAGTAGGAAATGTTTTGTCCAATTGTGCCATTTTTCCTCCAATCACAGGATTTTTTTCTATTAAATACACTTTTATTCCCATATCTCCTAAATCTAAAGCAGCTTGAATACCTGCGATACCTGCTCCTATGATTAGAACACTTTTTGAATTTTTAGCCACTTATTTCACCTTTTATTATTTCTTCACCTTTAGTGAAGTCATTTTTTTTAACCAATTGATTTTTTTAGGTTGCCATTCTGAAATCTGATCTGCCGGAATAATATATCGTTCAATATATCCCGTGGCAAGTAATGAATCTATTAAACTTCGTCCCTTTTCAGTTCGGATAAGAATCATTGAATAACCTCTAGGAGCCCCAGAAGACCCAATACTAAGATCTGAATATCGTCCTACAAATTCATCACATTCATGACAATGATTCCTTACAGCACCATCAAGATCCTTAATATTTATTTCTTTAACAGAATCATCTTTCGAGGTGACAAAAAAGTTCTTCTTAATATTTGTTTTTTTAATGTCTGAAGGATTAATTTCAGATTTTGACTTTACTGTATCCATCAATTTATCATAATCAAAATTTTCAAAACAAAAAAGACTAATTACTATACTAATAACGTGTGCGGGCTTAATATGCAAAAGTTTCATCTTACTAATAGCTCTACACTGGCATGGTGTTCCAATAAATGCAAGTCGTAATTGATCGCTATCATAAATTCGTTTCTTTTGAGAAATAATATCTTCTGCGACTTGATTTAAATCTTTTAAAGGTAAAATGTTAGATGAGATTGAATATCTTGTACCTGCTGATTTCACCAAATCATCTTTACGGTATATTATCTTGGGTATAGGTTTAAAATTCTCATCATACTCTGATACAACCGCAGCATCAATATTATTCGTGTCAAATAAATAGGTTAAAATAGTTGATACAATTCCACCATCTTGTCCAACTTTTTCAATCTGCTCATTAGTGGTTTTAGCTGCGAAAATATTAATTATATTTCCTAGTTCATCTTTAACTAAGTGTATTTCTTTTAATCTGTCCAACAAAGGTTCCGTTTGCGGACAAATATAATAACAATACCCACATTCTTTACAATTTTCAACACTTTTATCAGTTTTGAACTTTGGAGTATAATTATCCATTTCAATAACATTAAATGCTTGATTCTCGCAATATGCTATACATGCACCGCACGCACAACATCTATTAGCTGAGATTACATCATTCTGTAAATTTTCGAATGTCTTTACTTCTGCTAATCCCATGGTTCTATCAATTCTTTTTTTTAATTTTTATAAACTTTATTTATACTTTTTTTAAATATTAAAATCCTTCTAATAACTCGCTAGGTCGAATTCGATGAAAATTTAATCCTAATTCTTCGGGTTTAAACCCAAATGCGAGTGCTACTAATTCTGAAAGATAAAAAACAGGAAAATTATATGCAGTCTCTCTTTCCTTGCTCAATTCCTTTTGATTAAAATCAAATTGCTGAAAGCATGCAGGACAGACTAAAGTCACACAATTAGCTCCCGCTTCTTGAATTGATTCGAATTTGTTATCTATCATCTGTAAGGATAATTCTTTATCAGATTTTTCAAGTGGATTTCCACAACAGTCCATTTTCAATTCATAATCTATCGAATCCGCTCCTAATGCCTTTACAATCTCATCTATTGTAGTTGGTTCAAAAGGATCATCCCAATTAATTATCTCTGAAGGTCTTAGATAATGGCATCCATAATGGACTGCTACTCTAAATCCAGTTAAAGGATGTACTACATTCTGCCTTACTTTATCAAGATTTTCATAAAGAACCTCAGCAAAATGCTTCACTTTAGTTTTACCCTCATACTTTTTGCCAACTTTCTTTAAAACTTTATTTACTTCATTTTTTGCTTCAGGATCTTTATTTATATAATAATTAACTCCTTTAAGAGTTTCAACACAACCCGAACAAAAAGAGATGATTCCTCCATTATTATTCGATAAACTTAAATTTCTCGCTCCTAATGCCAACCAAGTTTTATGATCTATTAGTTCTATTCCCGTAGGATCAGGACAACAACTAAACCCATCAACATCGTTCAATTTAATTCCAAGCTTTTCGAATACTTTTCTAGAAGATGCTTCTAAGAATGGAAGTCTTGCAGGTATTACACACCCCAAAAATAAATCGTATGACATACTTTTTACTCACTCCTTTGGAATATGATTTTCAAATTTTGTTTCTTGTAGTATTTTCTTTATTTCATCAATAGGCGCTGTTTTTATAGAAGGAAGCCCCAATTTCTCCCGTCTGGTAAGAATCGCTTTTGAGTAGGGAAGTGCAACTCCATTTTCTAAAACTGCCCTTCCTTGTGAAATAAAAGCTTCAGGAACAGTACCTAAATTGAAACATCTATTTTTAATTAATGTTAAAATTTCAGTTATCTCAACCTTTTGAGGACACAGCTCAACGCATGTCTGACATGTTGAGCAAAGCCAAGGATTAGGATCTTGTTTTTTTATCAATCTATCTTCCAACCCTAATATCGCTTCTTCTATAATTTTCCTAGGATTATATCCTCCTTGAGTTATCAGAGCAACTGGGCAACCACCACTACAGGTACTACACTGATAGCAGTAACTTAAAGAAGCATTATGTTTTAATACTTCATTTCGAAACTCAAAATTTATTACAGACATGTCTAAATGTTTTATTTTCTATTTTCTAGATGGTTAGAAAAATAATAGGGTTTTAATAAATTTTTTAGAAAATTTCAATAACCAAATCGTTTATATTCCTTTTATATTATCAAAATCACACTTTATAAGTCCTATTTTGAGCACCCAATTTACCTCCTTGTGTATTTCTTCTATTCTTAATAATTTCTTAATTTCTATTTCTGAGGAAAACTTAATTTTTATTTTGTTTAATGATCAAAAGTGATCAATATCTCTATAATATTTTAGAATTCTTCTGACATAGATTTAATGATCGATCATAAAAGTGATTATGATCATTCTCAGCAATTTTTACTAACAATTCTCGATAAAAATACGATTTTGAATTATAGGTGATCCATTTTAGAAAACTGTGCATTGAAAACGGCATCACATGATCGAATTTTTGCGAATATATTATTTCCAAAACATAAAATGTCGAAGAACGATCAAACTTAAATATGAAAAGTGCTAATATTATCTTAGTAATAAAATATAAATATTAAAACAAAAAATTTTATAAAAAATCAATAGATAATTTATAAGAAGGGATAAAAAAAATGTGTAATAATTGTAATTGTGAAGCATATGACCAATGTTCGATCGTTGGATACATGCCTGTAGGGTTTTGTTGTACGAAGTGTGATCTATATGATGAGGTTCATACATGTTTGAAATCAAGGGCAACGGCGAAGGAGGTTAAGATAGAAGCTGTGAGTGCGAAGATTGAGGGTGGAGTTTTGAAAGTGGTTGTGAAGAAAGACGAAAAAGTAGTTCCCTTGGTTATTGACTTAGATAAGCAATTAGGGTCTGAATAAATTTTTTTTACACTATTATTGTTTTTCATTGAAATCTTGGACTTAGTTTTCAGCAAAAAAGTAAAAAAAAATAAAAAAGTAAAGGGTCAGTTTCCCGATATCTCCTTGAAAATTTACGACAATGGGTGAGGTGAGTATTGAGGGGCAGCTTCAGGCAATTATTAATAAAATTATATTATTTGAACACCTTTTTCTCTGAGGATATCGAGGATCTCGCACGATTCGATGCTAACTTCATTTTCTCTGAGGACTACAGTCTTCAAGTTAGGTAAGGTTTCAAGCCCTTGTAAGTGATCTAAACCATTAATTTGTAGATCTATGCGTTCTAAACTTTTAAGGGGTTCAATTCCTTTAACATCAGAGATTTTGTTAGCTGCAAGGTGTAATTTATTTAGCTTTTTCAGATTATCCAAACCTTTAATTTCAGTAATTTTATTTTCATTAAGATTTAATTTTCTCAGGCTGGTCAAATTCTCCAGTTCTTTGATTTCTGTAATTCTATTCTCAGATAAGCTTAAAACTTCCAAATTACTGAGGTTCTTTAATCCTTTAATCTCAGATATTTCATTTTGTCTTAATAAAAGTTCTTTAAGATTTGATAGTTCGTCAAGTCCGTTAATTTCTGTGAGAAGATTACGACATATTCTCAAACTTTCTAACTTTTTAAGATTATCTAAACCTGAAATCTTAGAGATACGATTTTCAGAGAGATCCAAACCCTTCAAATTAGAAAGGGTCTCGAGATTTTCAATTTTTTCGATATAATCACTTTTGTTGATAATCAAGTATTCTAAATTTATGAGACCATCAAGGTTCTCAATTTTTTTTAATGAATATGCATAACATTCAAGGTACGTCAAATTTTTAAGTTCTTGAAGACCTTCGATTTCATTAAGGCTTTTCAAGTTACATGGAAGGCATAATTTATCGTTCTCCACAAAAATTTTGTTTCCTTGATATATAACATATTCCTTTGAATTATCGTCAATCATATCTATGGTATTTTTACGTAAGACTGCTATTTATATTTTTGGGCGGTGTTGACTTTGAGAATTTCAAAAAAAATAAAGATAATAAGAAAATTAAAAAAAGTAAATAAAAAAAAGACTTTTTTTTAGTGTTGTGGTAGTGGAATGACATATTTTTCGAGAGCTTTTAAACCGGCAGCTACTTTCTGGCAATCCCTTTCTTGTAGTGATTGTTTCATTTTTTGATAAAACGTATTGACCTGCAACTTTAAATTTTCTCTCCTAAATTAAAGAAAATGAAAAAAAAGTAAACAAATACAATGCAGATTATTTATTTTTGTCACCTTTTGAAATCATCTAGGCTTAAAAAATCTTATAATTCAATTACAGATTCTTAATCTTTAAATAATTTTATATCGCATATTAATACATAAAATAAAAAAAGCTCAGTAATTGATTTTAAAGGAAAAATCCTAAATTAAAAATGGTATTTGGATGAGAATTTTACTAGATACAAACATTATCATTGGAAGAGAAGACAACAAAATTATAGACGAAGATCTGCAAATATTAATGAAGATTCTTAATCAATTAGATATTAGCATAATTTTACATAAAAAATCTATTGAGGATATTGAAAGGGACAAGAATGAAGAGAGAAAACAAATTACTCTTTCAAAATTTAAAACTTACAATCTCTTAGAAGAATTTCCAAAACCTTCTAAGGATACCGAATTTCTAGACTTAGTTGGAGAGATAAAAAAACCTAATGATATAATTGATAATTGTTTACTATATGCTGTTTATCGTAATGCTGTTAATTTTTTGATTACTGAAGATATTGGAATTCATAAAAAAGCGAAAAACTTGGATATTTCTGACAGAATACTTTCTATTTTAGATGCTATAAATCTTTTTGAAAAAGAAATCCCTAAAGAAAAAATCAAACTACCTTATGCATTAAAAGCAACATCAATGTCTAATCTTAATTTAGATGATCCTATTTTTGATACTTTAAAAGATGAATATCCAGGATTCAATGAATGGTTCATTAAAAAAGCAAGGGAAGGTCGAAATTGTTGGGTTTATTATAAAAATGGTGAAAAACTTGGAGCGGTTTTAATATATAAATTTGAAAAACAAGAAATCGCTGCCAAACCAATATTACCTAAAAAGAAACGTTTAAAAATTACAACCATGATTGTATCTTACACAGGTCAAAAAATAGGAGAGTTATTCCTTAAATTATCTATAAATCTCGCAATTAAAAACCAAATTCTGGAAATTTATTTAACTCACTTTAGTAAAGAAAATGATTCTTTAGTAGCTCTTATTGAAGATTTTGGTTTTACTAGAGAGGCTATAATAGAACAAGAATGGTCTGAAATACCTGAAGATGTATTTGTAAAAAAAATATTAATTTCTAATGAGGAAGTCCAATTAATAGAACCTATCCAAGTTTCTAAGCAATATTTTCCAAATTTTTATGACGGAGTAAATGTCAAGAAACATATCATTCCAATCCAGCCTAAATATCATAACCGGTTATTTACAGATTTTCCCAGAAGGGGACAACTCACTATAAATGAATCAATAAATGAATTTGTTATTGAAGGAAACACGATTAGAAAAGCTTATATCACTCATTCCTCAACTAAGAAAATTGATCCTGGAGATGTGATTCTTTTCTATAGATCTGAAGACATGAAGGAAATTGTATCAGTAGGTGTTGTCGAAAAGGTTCAGTATGACCTTTTGGAGAAAGAACAAGTCTTTAATTTAGTAGGGAAGCGTACTGTATATTCTCTCTCTGAAATTGAAAAGTTTGTTAAAAAACCAACAACCATAATTCTCTTTAACCATCATTTTTATCTTAGAAATCCAGTATCGTATGATACATTATTGAATAAAAATCTCTTAAAAGGTCCACCTCAATCAATCACTGAGATTGATCACAAAAAGTATTTAATTATAAAGGAAGTGGGAAGAATTAATGAACGTTTTACTTTCAGTTAAGCCAAAATATGTAGATGAGATAAAAAGGGGAAAAAAAAAATATGAATTTCGAAAAACACTTGGTAATAAAAAATATTTTGAAAAGATCAATAAAATTTTCATATATTCAAGCTCACCCGTGAAAAAGATTGTAGCTAGTTTTGTTTTTAATATAGTAATAGAAGATCATCCTAAAATTTTATGGGAAAAATGTAAAGATTTATCTGGGATTGAGGAATCAGAATTTTTTAAATATTTCGATAAAAAAGAGAAGGGACTTGCCATTAAAATTTCAGATTTGAAGTTTTTTAAGGAACCAATAGATCCAAAATCAATATTTCCTGAATTCTATCCTCCACAGTCTTTTCGATATATAGAAGATATTGAAACCAATATGAAAATAACTCATTTTTTATGATTAAAGAATAAAGGTTATAAATATAAAAAGTTAAGATTTTTGGGGAGTAGGGATATAAAGAGGGGATATGAAATTGTTAATGAATCTCATTCAAACTTCTTTCTTAAAGGATCTAATCATATAAGCAATGAATAATTAATATTACAAAAATTGATTCAAATACTAAACCGAATGAATTCTTATCTAATACTTTCAATATGGAATCGGATAACTTGATGATAAAATTTTATTATATCGTATTTAAAATTGCTAATATGAAATGATCTTTATTAGTTTTCTTATATAACCCTATTTTATTCAATAGATTATCAAATCTTTTGGTGATTCTATTCCTGAGAACTTCTTAATGGGATTATCATGAAGTCCTAATCGCTTTAAATTCACTAGATTCTCAATTCCTTTAATTTCTAAAATCTTATTATAGCTTAAATTTAAATCTGTTAGATTCTTTAGGTTCTCTAAACCTTTTATCTCCTGTATTTTATTTTGACTCAAATCCAATTCTATTAGATTCTTCAGATTTTCTAAACCTTGTATCTCTTTTATATTATTATTAAATAAATATAATCTTTCTAATTTCTCGAGTGAATTAAGGTTTGTTATTTCTGTGATGTCATTAAAATCCAAGTGTAATTCCTTCAGATTACTTAAATTATCAAGACCATTTATTCTTGTTATTTTATTGCCTCCTAATTCTAAGATTTCCAGTTTTTTAAGATCGTTAAGCCTTCTAATTTCTATAATTTTATTTCCACCAAGATAAAGCTCTTTTAAATTAGTTAAACTGACGAGACCTTCTATTTCAGTAATTGAATTAGATCTAAGATCTAAAATCTCTAACCTTTTTAGCTTTTCCAGACCGCTTATAGCGATTATTTCGTTTTGAATAAATCTTAATTCTTTCAAAATTTTTAAATTTTCCAAGCCTTTAATTTCTTTTATCGGATTTCCACCAGTTAATTCAAATGTATTTCCAAATCGTAAAACTTCTAAATTCTTGAGATTTTCTAATCCTTCAATTTCAGAGATATTATTTGCACTTAGATCCAAAAACTTCAAACTTTGAAGATTCTCAAGATTCTCTATTTTTGAGATTCTTCCTCCAATTAGTCTTAAATGTTCCAAATTTATTAAAGTGTTAAGATTCTCGATTTTATTTATATATGGACCAGAATATGCAAGTAGTTTAAGATTTGGCGACCATTCGAAGTCTGCCAAACTTTTTGCTTCTGGATCAAGGAGAACTTTTTCATTTTTTACAAATAGCTTCTTTTTACGATTAATAATATCTTTTTTTGAATTATTAGCCATTATTTCTAATGTATTTATATTAACATAGTATATATAAAATTACTGACTCAAAGAATTTTTAAAATCTTTATATTAAAAATTTTGATTATTTAGATTATTACATTCTATTAGTATTTCATTAATTTTTTTATACCTTAATAATTTCAAAAAAAGCACCGTTTCTGAACATTTATCAGCTTTAGAAAAAACCAACTTAATCAAAAGAGAAAAAAATGGAAGGTCTAAATCTATAAAAATTACAGATCTCGGTCAATCATTCGTTAAATAAGCTTGATAACGAACTTAAATTTTTTAGTTCCTATTTTCACTTTTCTATTTCTCTCCTTTATGTGAAAAAAGAAAAAGGTCAGTTCCCCGATATCTCCTTGAAAATTTACGACAATGGGTGAGGTGAGTATTGAGGGGTTGTTTCAAGCAATTCAAAATTTGACTTCGATTAGTAGCTATAATATAAGTTTTTTATTGATATTCATTGGTTTCTTATCATTAATAATTACTCATGTTGTTAAAAAGAAGAAATTGTGATTTGTAGGTGAAATTTTTATTAACTCTATTAAAAATGACTCCTATCACACACTCTGGATTTTTGTCTTTTGGTTGTTTACATTTGTACACCCTAATTTCGCCCTCTTCCCTCTATTAATTTTTGGACCTTGTATTGGTTCTGCTGGTAAGAGTCGCCTTCTTATCATATCAAATCAGCTATCCCCTTGAGAGTCACCTTTTTATATGGATTCTTCATATTACTTAAATTACCTTTATTTGCTAAAAACAAAGATATAAGTATTAGAAATTCAATTTAAAATAGAAAGAGGATGAAATAAATGATTTTAAAAGGTAAAAAAAATCAATTTATTTTATTCTACTTTTAACAATCTCAATATTCTTTTTAAAGGTTTTAGCATTCGGGGATTCGCTTAATCCAAGTTTATCTAGAATTTCTAGCACCTCTTCATATCGTTTTAACGCCTCTGGATAATTCCCCTGAGCATAGTGAATACTAGCAATGTTGTTAAGAAATGTAGCTTTTATAGAAAGATCTCCCAGTTGTTCGGCAATTCTCAGCGCCTCTTCATATCGTTTTAGCGCCTCTGGATAATTCCCCTGAGCATAGTGAATACTAGCAATGTTGTTAAGAAATGTAGCTTTTACAGAAAGATCTCCCAGTTGTTCGGCAATTCTCAGCGCCTCTTCATATCGTTTTAGCGCCTCTGGATAATTCCCCTGTGCTTCGTAAATCAGTCCGATGTTGTTAAGACATGTAGCTTTTATAGAAAGATTTCCCAATTGTTCGGCAATTCTCAGCGCCTCTTCATATCGTTTTAGCGCCTCTGGATAATTCCCCTGTGCTCTATATATTTCTCCGATGTTGTTAAGAATTGTAGCTTTTCCAGAAAGATCTCCCAATTGTTCGGCAATTCCCATGACCTCTTCATATCGTTTTAACGCTTCTGGATAATTTCCCTGTGTATGATAAATATTAGCGATGTTATTAAGGTGTATAGCTTTTCCAGAAAGATCTCCCAATTGTTCGGCAATTCTCAGTGCCTCTTCATATCGCTTTAATGCCTCTGGATAATTCCCTTGTGCTTTGTAAATCATTCCGAATTTGTTAAGACATGTAGCTTTTCCAGAAAGATCTCCCAATTGTTCGGCAATTCTCAGCGCCTCTTCATATCGTTTTAACACCTCTGGATAATTCCCCTGAATATAATGAATACTAGCAATGTTGTTAAGAAATGTAGCTTTTACAGAAAGATCTCCCAGTTGTTCGGCAATTTTCAACGCCTCTTCATATCGTTTTAGCGCCTTTGGATAATTCCCCTGTACTCTATAAATTTCGCCAATGTTGTTAAGACATTTAGCTTTTCCAGAAAGATCTCCCGATTGTTCGGCAATTTTCAACGCCTCTTCATATCGTTTTAACGCCTCTGGATAATTCCCCTGTACTCTATAAATTTCGCCGATGTTGTTAAGCGCTGTTGTTTTCCAATCGAGTTTTTTTTTTTTATTTGATAAAAACAAAATTTTTTCTAAACATTTCATCGCATCTTGGTACATATCAAAATAATAGTACATTTCATAGGGAATAATATATTCTTCAAATTTGTTTGGTAAATTAATATTATTTTTAAGCCAAGTTATAGGGTTTATAGAAAAGCTATCAGAACCTAGTTTATGCTTAGGATCAAATAATTCTTCAATCATTCTTGTCGTATTAACATCCACTCGATACACATGATCTGTATTATTTATTCGATAGATATCGACAAGTATTTGAGTAACTTTATCTAACTTTTTGATTTCTTGAACTGTAGAACCATCAATCTCGTAAATCTTTTCTAAACCACCATCGTCAAATACATAATTAATCCAGACAATGTTTTTCAGATTTTTTAATACCATTAATGTAGGAACTACGTCAAAATCATCACTTCCCGAATATCCCATAACCACCAGAGTACAATTATTCGAAATATTGTCAAATAAAGATCGCTTGAACGGTTCTACTTGGAATACGCTTTCTCCTTCCTTGCCTGAACCGAACGCTTGAATTGTGGCAATAAGAGAATCTCTTGTTTCCTCGTCCCTAATTATATTTTCAGTAGAGCCATGAATTTTATATAATGTTTTTTTCCCTTTTTCATATAGCTTAATTGGGTTATCAAATTCCTCAAAATCTTTTTTTGTTATAACAGGAATAATATCATCTTTCGGGACGTTGGATTGAAGCAGAGCATACTCAATTAAAAAATCAAAGTTAGTAGTTATAACAAAATGTCCTTTTTTAATCATATTTGCCAGAAAGAAATGTTGGAGGTTGGGAGTATCGCATTGACCATAGTAATCAATTATTTTAAGCTCAGGATCTAAAACATCTCGAACAATTTCTACTAACTGCTCAAACCTAAGTTTATCTAATTCTAAAATTTTCTGTTTTTCTGAGTCAGCACAGGTATAGTTAATAATGGCTTCTATCATCTTTCGTCCCGCGGGGAGATTTGATGGTGGATCAACAGAACATCCTGCCCCTACCAGAAAGGTCAATTTCTCGTTATCGGTAAATATATCGTTTATAGTAAGATTTGTAAGTTTCATTTGGAGTCTCGCATCGATTAATTTTTTGCTGTAAATAATCATATTATGTTTTGAACACTTCTTTTAAAAATTTTCTTTTTAATTAGTATTGTTATTCATATTCAATTTGATTCATCATCACTGGATTTTGTATCTACCCTATTTTTTTTCTTTATATACTCTGGGACACAACATATTAAAAATCATAGTTTTTTTGAATTATATGGGTGAAAAATAATACTTTATACCAACATGACTCCTATCACGCACCCCGGATTTTTGTCTTTGGGTTGTGTACCTTTGTAAACTCTGATTTCGCCCTCTTCCCTCTATTACAGTTTTAACCTTGTATTGAGGTCCTGCTGGTAGGAGTCCCCTTTCCTTCAAATAAAATCAGGTATCCCCTTGAGAGTCACCTTTTTATATGGATTGATCATATTACATAACTTGCCTTTATTCGACAAAAATAAAGGCAAAACAAATAGAAATTCAAAATTGAAAATTGTCTGGATGTGTTATTTTAAAATTAAATAGAATGAGTGTTCTACTCATACAAAATAGCACTATTCAGAGTTTTCCCACATGGTTTTATTAGGGAAAAAGAACGATTTTGAAATATTCTATAAAAATTTACAAAAAAAAACAAATTTGAAATGATAAAAATGACATTAAAGAATGAAAAAAACAAGATATTATTAGCTGTAATTCTACTAATTATTACATTTACGGGAGGACTTCCACTTTTGATATCCAACCTAGAATCAGCAGGAACACAATTACCTAAACTCAGCGATCCTGAAATAACAATTAATTCTCCAGTGGAAGGTAAAACTTACACATCATCTATGGACAGATATTATCCTTCTACTTACGATTTTGATGACTGTGCAACAAAATCGAAGGTATACTATGGAACTTACGATTTTCGAGATGAAACTGTAGGTGATATAGGAAAAAATATTAAGTTTATAGAGGGATATTCTGCTAGTTCAAGTTGTCATGCGAGAATTGTCTCATCATGGAAAAGTCATAATAAAGTACTTGAAATAAAAGACGATAATGAGGATTATCAGTGTCGTGTTTACCTGTATAACTATTTTGACGGTTATAAAGCTAATGCTGCAGTAGAATTTTGGTGGGGTACTTCTTCATCTTCAAACCAGGACCAATTAAGGTTTAAATTATTAGAAGGATCCACCACGCTTGTAGAATTACGATTTTGGGAAACTGCTGGGAAAATAGAGTATTGTGATACTACGTGGCGAACTCTAAAAAGTGGGTTATCCTCTAATACATGGTATCATCTTAAAATCGTATGTGATGATACTAATAATCAATACAAAGTCTATATAAATGGACAAGAGTATGGGTCTTATAAGTATAGAAATAATGGTGCGTCAAATATTGGTCCAGATCGACTTTATTTTTCAACTCTCGGGAACACAGGTTATGGGGGATATGTCCATTTTATTGATGCCGTAGGATTTTCATGGGATACTTCTAGTCATGGTGGTCTAGGATACAGAGTTGGAAATAACATTAATCCTTATGACATTGAACCGTTATTAGAAGAGGGATTGAATTTTGATTTTACTTACAATACATATACAAAAACAACATATGATAGCGAAGTTTTTGATAACGTACTTGAATTAGTAGATAATTCTGGTTCCGATTATTGGTTGGTTGAAGATACTTTTAGTGCTCAAAAATATGGAACTATAGAATATTGGATAAAAATTTCAGATAGTTCTCAATATGTTTTAAATAATATAAGAACAGGAGGGGCAACCATGATAAAAGTTTTCATAAGTGGTGGTAAGTGGTATTGCCAAGATGGGTATACTGAAAAGGTAATACCTAACATTCCTAATCCCGTTGATGATGAATGGCATCATGTACGAGTCCATTTCCGATGCTCTGGTGCGAGTGATTTTGAAGGATTAGAAGAAAATAGATGGAAAGCTATTATTGATGGAAATGAGTATCAACAAAATTTTGCTTTCTTTCAAGAAAGGTCTAAAACTTATTTGAATACAGTAACCTTTTCAAGTGGTTCAGCACAGAAAAACTATAAAGTTTACCTAGATCTGTTAGGTTATTCTTGGGATTTAGCGTATTCCAATAGAGGATATTATCCTGCAAAATATGGATTCGAAGATGAGAATCCTAACAATGAGGGGTATGATATTCGTTTTATAGAGGGATACTCTGCTAGTTCAAATTGTCATGCAAAAATTATCTCATCATGGAGAAGTCACAAAAAAGTGCTTGAAATAAAGGATAATAATCCTGCTTATCAAGCTTGTGTCTCTATGTTTAACTATTTTGACGGTTATAAAGCTAATGCTGCTGTAGAATTTTGGTGGGGCACTTCTTCATCTTCAAACCAGGACCAATTAAGGTTTAAATTATTAGAAGGATCCACCACCCTTGTAGAATTACGATTCTGGCAAACTGCTGGGCAAATAGATTATTGTGATACTACGTGGCGAAAGATAAAAAGTGGGTTAACCTCTGATACATGGTATCATATTAAAATTGTATGTGATGATACTAATAATCAATATAAAGTCAATATAGACGGAATAGAGTACGGACCATATAATTATAGAAATAATGGAGAGTCAAATATTGGTCCAGATCGACTTTATTTTTCATCTCTCGGGAATAATGGATATGGCGATTCTGATTATATTCATTATTTAGATGCGGTTGGATATTCTTGGGATTCAAATTATAATATTGGAGATAATCGACATGAAGGATTGTTGCTTGATATTACACCAAATAATATAGAAGCAAGTTATAAAGTCGATGGTGGAAATTGGGCCAGCATCTTTGGAGATACTGTAATACCAATACCTGAAAATGGACAACATACAATTACAGTCTCCGCATCTGGATATGAGGATGGGGTCGTTAATTTTCAAACGAGAATTATCGAAGAACCCTTTGGTGGAGAAGAATTTCAGGAACCCGATGATGGTTATTATCTGGGAACATATAGCTTTGAAGATGAGAATCCTAACGATGAGGGGTATGCTATTAATTTTATTAATGAATATGGTGCAAGTTCAGGTTGTTCAGCAAAAATTTCTCAATCATATGAAAATCATCATAAAGTGCTTGAAATAAAAGATAATAATCCTGCTGACCAAGCTCGCGTTTATTTATGTAATTACTTTGATGGAGGCGCAAAACCTGATGCTCAGGTTGAATTTTGGTGGAGTACATACTCAATGTCACATCAAGATCAATTAAGGTTTAAATTATTAGAAGGATCCACCACCCTTGTAGAATTACGATTCTGGCAAACCAATGGGAAATTAGAATATTGTGATGGTGATTGGAAGGCTATTAAAAATGATTTATCAAGAGCAACATGGTATCATATAAAAATCGAATGTCATGATTCCAGCAATGAATACTATGTATATATTAATGGTATTCCATATGGTCCATATGATTACAGAACAGGATCATCTACGGGTCCAGATCGCCTTTTATTTTCAACTCTTGGCGATGTTGGATATGGTGATGAGGATTATAGTCATCACATTGATGCTGTTGGGTATTCTTGGGATCCGAATTATGCTATGGGAGATAATCGCTATGAAGGAATATTGCTTGAAGTTGATAATTCTGGGTATGAGTGGATGGGATATTCCTATGATAATGAGCCTATTGTGACCATTTATGGAGATAAAGTAATTCCATGTGAATCTGGAGCCCACTCAATTCAGTTAATAGGGAAACATACAACTGGGGCATATTATTATTCAAAACGTGTATATTATAATACCCCTAATTATGCTAAAGGATTTTTATATGCTCAAAGTACAGAAAGTCATGTTATTTTATCTTCTGGTAGTTGGGTTGACGAACACGCTGCGATTACTTCAGTTGCAAATCCTGGGGATTATTTGGTTTTGTACACCGCATCATATAAAGTAGAACCAGTTGAAAACTATGAGGGATATGGGTGGGTGAAGTTAATAACTGATCAAGGAGTAATCCAAAAAACAAAACGTTTACATGATTGCTTAAATTCTGGATTAGGGCCAGATAATTTCATTTATGGAACTATGATTGTCATAGATGTTCTAACGCTTGGTTCAGGGGGTGTCAAAGCGGAAATTAGTTTTAGTCCTGAATGGGCTGAAGATTTGTATATATATGAAAGGTCAATTTGTGCGATACCTTTTGAGAATGATTATAAATATATCAACAGTATGAATTATCGTTCTTGGGCTTATGAAGATGATTCATATCCAGATCAAGATATTCATATTGAAGGTCTTACTGGTGAATATTTCGCTATTTATACTTCTTCATTTAAGGTTAATGATGATACCACAGATTTATTAGGAGTTCATTGTAATGGTTGGGCATTTTTCGCTAGTAATAGCCAAGATTATAATAATACAAGACGTAGATGGGAATTTCCAGCTGGTCTTTTCCAGAACGAAATGAGAGGTACAATTGTAATAGCAGATATGCTTTCATTGAATAATGAAGATTTATCTGTAAAATTGTATTTAGATCAACGGGATGATGAAAAGATTACAATAATGGAGAGATCGATGATCCTAATACCTCTAAAATACGATTATAAATATGAAAATAGATCGAGTACAACTGAAGATTTAAATGAAGATATTGTATTTGAGAATAATAACCACAAAAATTTCGTAATTTATACTGCAACCTATGGTCTTCAAGATCCTGATGAATATTCTCAACCATACCTCGTCGATGATCAAGCTCAAGGTTGGGGTTGGACTGCATTTAATGATGGAAATAGTGAAATAGTTTTTACTAAAAGAAATTTTAATTTTCCTGGAGGTTATGGAGCTTACTTTTGGAAAACAAAAGTTCATATTGAAATACTAGATCTATATGGAAAAGAGCTTAAAGTAGAGTATAACTGGAATCCCTCAGATAATGAATGGTTCAGGTTATATTATAGATCGATGATTGTAATCCCCTTCGTTCCATAAGATAAAGCAAAAGAATAAAACTGTAACAATGGAACTAATTTAAATTTAAAAAACACCCTTTTTCTTTTTTTAACTTGTAATCCACAAAATACTTTGGGTTTTTTACATTATAAAAAAAACAACAGTTCACTTAACCGTTTCTCTCCTCTTCTTTAATCATTAAAATGTGTCTCTCCTCTATCAGTATGACTGCGTTAAGTAATGAGATAAAAGAATTACGAAGGGAATTCGTTCAGCAGATTTTTGGCAGAATTAAAGAAGCAGCACATACCATGGGATTTTACCGTTCTACATATCATATCTTTGCAACTTTATGGCTTCATATAATCGCGAAAGAAGAGGGGCTGTTAACTAGAGAGGATTATGGTAATCCAGAGACCCATAATCTCCTTCTCAAAAGAATTAAAGAATTCTTAGTGAAATACATTAAATAAAAGAAGATCTAATAGAGAGTATTTTTTATCCTGGCTTCCTAAATTGCTAAGGAAGAATTTAGTTGTATGTCTTTTCTAAATGGTATGTTTTTAAAATATATCAACATAACTTTTTTAAATTAATTCCTTATAATAAGAATTAATGATCTGGATTTCAATATTAGTATACTCTAAGAATGAGTTAATATGAATCAAAAGTCTTTAGACCAAAAGAAAGGAGAATTACGGAAAGTAATCTATACAAAACTTCAATATGGTGAAAACAACAGCGATAAAATAAATAAGATTAAGGATGCAATTGCTGAGGCGGAGAGACTTGATGTTAATGATATTGTTAATGAGGGTAACGAAAGATTGAAAACGTGGTCAGAATTAGAAAAAAAATTGATCCACTATGAAGAAAGTTTCTCATTATTACGTATATTTTTAAAAGATCTTTCTAGAAATCTTAACGTTCATCATATAGCAGAATTGGTAGAAGATGCTATAATTGATTTAGAAGAAGAGCGTTATGAAAAATTTAAAATTTTGCTTAATTATTTCGATAACATATTAGCTTTCAATCCTAAAGAATATGATCGAAATATTCGTAAATTATTACGGGAAAAAAAAACAATCTCCTTGTATATAGAAGAATTTTGTGATTTTTTTGAGTTTTCAGATCCTGCATATCCATCTGCAAGATTTGGTGTTCCTGATTTTCTCTACAAAAATGGTTTTGATATGAGCCCAAAATTATATGAGATTTTTGAAGAATGTGAGATAAATTTTTCGGAAATTGAGGAAGCTATTGAAATTGGCTTTTATATATTAGAAAATGAATATAACAAAGCTTTTAAGGAGCTCTCTGAATGGTTAAATCAACAAGAAAAAGAAATCTTATCAGAGATCAATGACGAGTGGGACTATGTGATCTCTGAAGCAGAAGATTCTTCCTTTCCAGCTAATGAAAATAGTATTTCTAATCAAAAGGAAATTGAAATATTGTTAGGTCAGGACTTTTTCCATGTAAATGAAATAGTTCTCTATCAAAAAATAATAGAACTTGCCCGTTTCATCAAGTTTGATAACGGAATAAAGTCCCTTAAAAATTCTATTAAAAAATTTAAAAAAATCAGATCAATTAAGATTTGGTTTATTAAAAGATTGATTAAAATAAGAGAATCGTTAGAAAGAAAGAGATATAAAGGAATTTGGCAAGAATTCCATATGATCTCTAATACACTCGAAAAATTTGATTATCGACTATTTTCAGATATTCTTAATGTTGCTAATAATATATCTAAAGAGTATAAAGAGGAGTTGATGCGTTCTGAAGAAATCCATCTCGAGTCCCAAATAGCAGAGCTTGAACAAGAAATCCAAAATAATATATCCTTAGACATCCTCGAAAAATTGATAAAAATAGAGCAAAAATCTCGAATATCTAAATTAAAAAAGATAGAGGAAGAGATATGGAGACTACGTAAGTTATTTCGAGATATTAATTTGAAGAAAGAAAATACAATTAAAAGATTGGAAGCGGTAGAGGATTTAATCCACACCAATGAATATTTAGCTGCAATGACAGAAATCCAAGTAGTAATTCAAATTTCTAAAAAACACAACTTTACTAATATATTGGAGGATGCTTTAAAAAAATTTGATAGATGTAAAAACGATTTAAAGATAAAAGAATCAGAGTTTCAAGAAAAATTGAGACAGGTTAAAATAAAAATACAGAAAAATGATTTTCAAAATGTTAAAAAAGAGTTGGCAGAATTGCAGGAGACTGCTCAACCATATCACTTTATTAAGATAGTAAATGATGTAAAAGAAATGATAAATTTATGTCATATAAAAGAAAAAAGTCTTATTTTAAGAAAAAGATTTGATAAGCTCCATGAGGGGGTCACAAGAAAAATAGAAATTCAAGAAAAGTTAATGCAGATTAATCTGAGAATGCAGAATAAAGATTTCCAAAATGCTAGAAATGAGTTATATGAAATACTTGGAACTGCTAAGTCCTATCAGTTTGATAACATAATAAACATTATTAAAGAAAAGATAAATCTATGTGAAAAAGAAATACAAAATAATATTAAAAGAAAGCAAATGAATAATTTCTTAGATAAGATAAGGGACATGATAAATTTGGGCAAATTCATAGACGCTAAGGAGGAACTGAAAAAAATTTTAATAATAGCTCAAAATTATCAATTCAATAACCAAATTAATGGAGCAAATCAGTTATTAAATCAAATTGAAAATAGAGAGAATGATATCCGAAATACTCTTACTGCGAAATTGGTAACCGTAGAAGAGGAGATTAACAAGGAGAATTACACAGTAGCAAAAGAAGAAATTAAAGCTATTATCCAAGAAGCAAAATTGTATGCTTTTAATGATATTGTAAGTCAAGCGTTGGATAAAAAAGATCTTTGTAAAGAATTAAAAATCCAAGAAATTTTAAGAAAAATTTTAGAATTTGAACATGAAAACAAGAGAGAAATAACAAAAAAAGAATTGATCAAGTTATTCGATATAAAATTTAGAAAAACGAATAATTACTTCAATTTACTCAATGAAGAAATTGACTATGAGGAATCAGAAATTTCGAAATTAGAAGCAATTTCTGAAAAGTTGATAAAGACAGAAGCAAATCTTACCTTATCGAACTTGGTCATAAATTCAGGATTAGATTTAATTACTGCAAAGAAAATAGGAAAATTTTTGGTGGATCATCAAGTCATAGATGAGTTTCCAAGAGTAGCTAAACTTTTTGCTAAAAAATTAAAGATAAAGACAACGGATATAACGCAAGGATTCCGTATCTTCGTGAGTTATTCTCGTAGAGACTCAAATATATTTCATGTAGCTAAAATAGCGAAAGAGTTGGAAAAATATCAAGAAATTGAAACTGTATTCTTTTATGAAGGAGTTGATTATGAAAATATTATTAAATACATGAACGATAATATACGAAGAAGTGACGTATTCATCTCTTTCTGCTCCCAAAATGCCTTACAATCAAAGTACATTGAAATGGAATGGCAGGCAGCTTTAGCAGAAAGCAAACTCATAATCCCTATTTTCTTAGATTATGATAATGTTCCTTCCCTGATAAAACCTTATCTTGGTGTGCAATTTATTCAAGATAATTTGACTCATAATGTTGAGGAAATATATAAAGTTCTTTTAAAACAAGTGGGCTCAACACAATACCAAAAAGATTATTGAAGAAATTAAGGAAAAAGCATATTTGAAGGGATTTTATCATGCTATATTTTATATAATTGCTATTCACCAATTCAGATGTTAATGATCTCCTTACAGGAGATCATTGGAAAAAAATGGAAGGTCTAAATCTATAAATATTAAAGATCTCGGTCAATCATTTGTTAAATAAGCTTGATAACGATCCTAAATTTTTTATTTCCTATTTTCACTTCTCTATTTCTCTCCTTTATATGAAAAAGGAAAAAGGTCAGTTCCCCGATATCTCCTTGAAGATTTGCGACAATGGGTGAGGTGAGTATTCAACGGACGAATTCAGGGAACTGATATTATAGTAATACAACTGGCTCATTTCAAAAACTTACTAAAAAAGAAATCAGTAAAGAAAATTTATTAGGCATTCGCTAAATACTCATTAAGCACGATGTTCAAATCTACTTCTGAGTTCTGGATCTTCTTTAAAAGTTGACGAAGCCCATATTCATTTAACAATAATTCTATGAGATTCTTATAAATTGCAGTAATGTTATCTTTACCTGCTTCATAATAAAAATCATGTTCACTCAGGGAAAGCTCTAAAATTTCATATAAACCTTTTACGGCGTCCTTTATATTCTCAAAATTCTTGAGTGCCTTTTTTTTCGATCTTATACTATCCATTTTACTTACTCACCTCAATAATAATATATGAATGATCATATATAAATGTGATCATTCTCGATAATTTACCTGTCGTATAGCAAACAATAGCTTTGCGAAAGTGATCGTCTCAAGCCTAAATTAGTAACAATAAATTCTTGAAAAGAGTCATATATAAAAAATCGAAGGGATGTTATGTTAAGTTACCATAATATTAATAACGGAAATCGACCGAATATGTCGAAATCAATCATTTAATATTAAACTTTGATCAAAAAGAATACTTAAAAATGAGGGAGATGATGAATAGGAACCCCCTACTTACGGTTCATTTTATTTCATTAAAATCACTTTATAGAAAAAAAAAATAATATATGAAAGAAAAAATATTTTAGTTAAATTAATGGTGAATAGGACGTCCTTTCTTATGGATTGCTTTACCTACGACAGATTCAGAACCTTCCAACACCATTTCAGATATCGTTGGATGACTATGGATAGTTTCTGCGATATCATGAACAGTTAAACCATGTTGCATTCCTAAAGCAATTTCAGAAATTAATTCGGGTGCTTCGGCGCCAATACAAGATGCACCAATGATTTTAAGTGAAGAAAAGAATAAACCTAAGGAAGATTGGGAAATCTTGTTGGAAAAGTGGATAATTGAAGTTGATGAAATAGAAATTTCTGACAAAATTAAAAAAGATTTAATTGAAAAAATCAAAAAATATAGACACTTAATGAATTTAAGTAGAAAATTAATCGTTTTATTACAAAAACACAACCCTACTGAAAACCAAATTGCTCAAAAAATCAGAAATCTCATAAAACTTGAAAAAATTTCTTTAGAAATAATTCCTGAACTAGAAGTTGCTATGAATTGGAAGGAGCATTTAAAGAAGAATTTTTAAAAAAAATACAATTTTGAGTTGTAAAAAAAAAATCAATAATAAATAAAATTATTAAAAAAACTAAGTTTGATGAGGAAAATAAGAAACAACTTATATCGATATTAGGCAAACTCCCAACAGACGAATTGATCTCTTTATTAGGAGATGTTTTTAGACGACATACTCAAAGTTATTTTAAATGGGGTTGGGATTATGACCAAGGAGTTAAAAGAGGCATGTCAAAAAATTTTCTCTCTACAAATAATAATTATAAGAAAGAAATATCTGAGGCTCTAAGACTCAGAAATATTAAAAGAATAAATAAATTTCCAAAAAAAACAAGGTTAATAATTAGTTTAGCTATCTATAATAATTTGGATGAATTTAAACCTTTACAACTCCGAAATTTTGTTAAATTTCTGATTAGTAGTCTAAAGAGTAATCAAAGTAAGCTTAATTGGGTTAAAAAAATTCCCAATCATGAATTAAATTATTTATATAAATTATTGTTTGATAAAAATCAAATTTTAGCACTGAAACTCTATTTAATAGATCTGATAAAGCTAATTTATGACTTAAATAGTGAAAACCTAAGGCAAAAGAAAGCTGGTAATATAGTCAATATTAAAAATTTTGTATCCAAATTGAGCAAAAACAATAACACTCTAGGGCTTTCTCAAAGAACTCTCTTAAGTTTCATTTCTGAATTAATAGATTATTTGAATGAACATAGTGATGAATTTAATATGAATAAATTAAGTTTTCAATCCTTATATGATGATGGAAAGAAAAAAGAATGTGGTCAATGTCATGAAATTAAAGACTATGTAGAATTTAATAAAAAAGAGAACAAGCTTCTAGAAAGTATATGTAAAAAATGTAGATTAGAAGAGGGAGCAATTAGACATTATAAAAAAAAGATTAGAATTATACTAAGATTATTAGGTCTAAAATCCAAAATTAAATGTAAAAAATGTATGACAGATATCTCAAAACTTAGTGCTTTAAAATTTCATCATAAAGATAAAACTACTAAAAAAGTAAATTTGGGAGATATATTTAACATAAATTTAAATCGTATTATTGAAATAATAAAAAGGGAGAATCTTACATTACTATGTGCTAACTGTCATTCAAAAAATCAAGCAGTAGTATTTAAAAAATTTGAGGATCTTATTCTAAAAAATGATATTTTTAAGAACACCCCTATCGAAATTGATAAGATTATAAATTATTATTTGAAGACTTTTCCAGATTTAAAAAATAAATCACCATCAAAGATTAGCAGTTTTAAAACACAGATTAAGAGATGGCTTAAAAAAAGATATATTATTGAGAAAATGTATAATGGAAAATGCATAGGGTGTGGTGAAATTACCGTTAGAAACAACTTGCCTAGCTTCGATTTCCATCATAGAAATGAAAATATGGATGAGCAAAAATCTAAATGGACAGATATTAAAAAATATAATATACAAAAAATAAGGAAATTGCTAAGAGAGGAGGATTGTATCGCTCTTTGTTCTAATTGTCACAGAATAATCACTCATTTCAGATTCATTAAACATATTGATAAAATTTTTGAAAATAAATATGAAGATTATAAAAAAAATGTAAAATCAGGATATAAAAACATAACTGATAATATTAAAAATTTTAAATTTAAAAATGAAATAATAGGGGATCCTCTTAAAAAACAAATTAGTTATGGAGAAGGATGGAAAAAGTACATTAAAGCAATTTATGAAATAACTAAACAAAAAAATAGCAATCAATTCACCTCAAATGAATTAGTTTCATATATTAAATTATCTGTTAGTGCTGTTAATAAATATCTTCATAAATTAATTAAGAAAGGTTTAATAGAATTATATAAAGAATCGGAAAAAATCAGAATAGGTAAGCTAATATATGGCGCTACTTCAAGAATTTATAGGATAAATAATTTAGGGCTGGAACAAGCTAAATTTTTGATTGAATCTTCTAATAAATCTACAAATAAGAAAAAAAGGAATATTCTATTAATTAATGGTGAATAGGTCTCCCTTTTTTATGGATAGCCATACCAACTGTTGCTTCACATCCCTCTAATACCATTTCTGATATTGTAGGGTGTGAATGAATTGTCTCAGAAACATCATGAACTGTTAAGCCATGTTGCATTGCCAATGCTATTTCAGCTACTAATTCTGGGGCTTCAGCGCCAATACAAGATGCCCCAACGATTTTATGTGTCTCTTTATCAGCCAAAACTACAAGGAAGCCTGTTTCTTCGCCCATACATTTAGCTTTACCAAGTGATTGATAAGGAAATTGGCCCATTAAGACATCCATTCCCATATCTTTTGCAACTTTTCTTCTATAGCCTACAGAACCTATATTTGGAGAGGTGAAAATTGTTGCTGGTACTACTTTATAATCTGGTTTCATTTCGCTAACAGGAAAACTTCCAATATTGGCTAATGCATTTGCAACTGCGATATCACCTTCATAGCTGGCTACATGAGCAAGCATAAGCCCGCCTGTGACATCTCCAATTGCATAGATTCCTTTCATAGCAGTCTCTAGGGTATCTTTATTGACTTTTATAGCACCACGATCAGTTTCTATACCAAGATTTTCCAAACCAAGATCTTTTGATATTTTTGCACGACCAATAGAAACTAAACACAAATCAGCTTCAAATACAGACTTTTCAGCAGATTCAGTTTGATCTCGTGGAACGGAGGCATCACATGTAGTAGCTTTTACTCCAGACTTTGTATTTTCTATAGATAACACATTTTGTGACGTATGTAGCTCAATTCCTAATTCATTAAATTTTTTCATTAATTCTTTGACTATCATAGGTTCTTCTGTAGCAATTGCAGAGGGAAGATATTCAAGTATAATTACTTTGCTCCCAAATCTAGTAAAAATATTCGCAAATTCACACCCGATAACACCTGCTCCAATGATCAATAGTCTTTTAGGTACAGTTTTAAACGCAGGATGTAAAATATCATCACTTGTCAAAATTTTTTCGTGATCAATATTAAACGCTGGAATTATAGCCGGTGAGGAACCTGTCGCGATGATTACTCTTCTTGCTTTTAATACCACATTATTTTCACCTTCAACCGAAACTTCAAATCCTTCATTAGTATTTCCCCCTAAAATTTTGCCATATCCCTTATAAACATCGTTTTTCCATGCCTTCTCTAATTGCTCAATTCCCCCAACCAATTCTTGTACCACTTGATTTTTTCTCTCAACAGCTTTAGCAAAATTTAAATGATAATCAGAAATTTCTATTCCAAATTCATGGGCATCTTTTATTTTTTCTACTAAATGCGCAGAAGCATATAAAGCTTTTGTAGGGATACATCCCCAATTTAGACAGGTACCACCTAACTTATCTTTTTCAATTAATGCGACTTTTGCTCCATATTGAGCCGCTCTAATAGCTGCATGATAACCCCCTGGTCCTCCACCAATAATAGCTAAATCATATTGAATAGCATTCATTTTTTTCTCAATAATTATTTTGCTCTATTTTTAAAATAAAATTCAGGATTATAAAAATCCTAGTAGTTATAATTTAAAATTATTCTATGTAAGAAAAAGATTCAAACTATTAATCCTTTTTCAAAATTAGATCATATAAATACTAATTTCGATCATTCATTTGTTAAATATTCAATACTGACTATGAATCCTTAGTTTAGAAACTAGATAAGATATTCTTAAGAAATATAATTATGATCATCATATTGATGATGTAAGGGTAGAGAACTATCCTTTACTGTCTACGATTCTCATTGAATCATAGGGATTACGAATCCATACTCTTTAGGGTATGGTAGTTCAATTAAATATCAATAAAATTGTATCAAATTTTATTTAATGAAAAAATTTTATTATTTTCTTATGTTAAAATTTTTATTTATGTAAAAGATATATAGGATATTGTTTTTTAGATTTTCAGATTTTATTTAGGTATGTTTTTCACCAGAAATTTAACACAAAGTATTCAGTATTATGCATGAAGTAAATTTAAACTTAGAAAATTTGTTAAAGGACAATCAAAAATATATTTTCGTTGCCGGAGCAGGATGTTCTATTAATTCACCTTCTAATCTTCCAAGTACCAACGAAATAATAGAAGAACTAATCAAATTTACATGTGCAAAATCGGAAATTGAAAGTATATCTCAGTTAGAGGGTTTAAAGTTTGAAACTCTAATAGAAATTTTAAGAAGTCAATTTGATAATGATTTGAGAATAATTGAATATTTTGAACAATGTAATAGACCCAATATTATTCATTTTTTTCTAGCAGAAATGATAAATATAGGACACATTGTTATTACATCAAATTTTGATTCTTTAATCGAGCACGCCTTAGTTCAATCTAATGGTGGGAAAGAGCATATCTTTTCAATTATAACTGAAAAAGATTATAAAAAATTTAGAAATATTTTAGATTATTTAAATGATGGGAAAAAGTTTTTATTTAAAATTCACGGATCAACGAAAAATATATTAACAGGCAAAAGTACTAAAGAATATTTTCTTTCAATGATTAAAAAAATCGGTTCTTATAAATCTGAATTTGATTTATTTTTTGTTGAACCGTATAAAGGAGTTTTACTGAATAAATTGTTGAATAATGCTAATTTGATTTTAATAGGTTATTCTGGAAAAAATGATTTTGATATAATTCCCATCTTGAAGAAATACCATAAATTAAAAAGAATTCTATGGTTGAATCATATTTCGAATGATCAAGGAAATATCAATATTATTGAGATAAAAAAAAATGATAATAAATCTTCAAGAAATAGGGATGATTTAGATAAGATTCTATTTCAGATCAAGAATCAGAATCCCAATGTCGAATTATTTAGAATAAACGCTAATATTATGCATTTTTTAAGAACAATCAGTGATTTTGATTATGATCTTAGCACTAATAACTTTTCAATAGAATTTCAAGATTGGTTATGCCAAAATATTGATCTGCCTAATATGATGATAAGATATCTGATTCCACATATATTATACTTTAATTTAGATAGATTTGACGATTCTTTTAGATGTGGAATAAGAGCTTTAGAATATTTTAATGAAAATCTTCATCAAGATCATAAACTCTTAATTTTAAATAATATTGGCTGGATATACTTTAGAATGGGAAACTATTCTGAAGCAATTTTAAATTTTGAAGAAGCACTTAACATATCTAAGGAATTAGGTTATAAAGATCAAGAGATTATTTATTTAAGTAATATAGGAGAAATTAATGAGAAGATAAAGAATTTTTCTAGGGCATTGCAAGTCTACCATGAAGCAATGAAAATAGTAGAAGAAACGGGGAATCTCACAGAAGAACTTAGGATTATTAATAGCATTATTGAAATTTATGAGAAAATGCAGTTGTATTCTAAAGCTTTACAATTCGCTGATAAAGCAATTAAAATTACTGAAAAGTTAAGTGATCTAAAAAAGAAAGCAATTATATATAACAATATTGCATCAATTCATTATAAGCTTGAGAATCTTACTTTATCTTTAGAATATTTCCAGCAATCAGAAAAAATTTTCAGAAGATTAAATAATATTAGAAATTTGGCGATATGCCTGAATAATATAGGGACAATATATCAAAAATTTGGTGATTTTTCACTTGCTTTGGAAAAATTCAAAGAAGCTTTAGAATATGATGAAAAATTAAAAAATAATGAAGGTAAAGCTTGGCACTTATCTAAAGTAGGTGAGGTATACTTTAATGAAAAAAAGTACGATGAATCCCTTAGTTATTTTAAAGATGCTATTAAAATCTCACAAGAATATGACGATTTAACAAGTGAAATGAAATATCATAATTTAATTGGAAAAGCGTATTACTTTTCAAGAGATTTTAAAAATGCTATGAATTATTTTAATAGAGGTAAAAAAATTGCAGAATCATTAAATGATTTGCCTTCAATGGCAGATTTTTATAACAATATTGCTGGTTGTTATTATCTACAGTTAGATTATGAAAATTCCTTAAAATCTGCTAAAGATTCACTTGTAATTCTTAAATTAGCGGGATTAGGAAAATCTATTAAAGCAATGACTCTAGAAAAAAAAATAATGGATTTAAAAAAACAGATTACGTTATAACTCTTTTATTCTTATATCCCGCCCTATTATTACCTTTATATTATGTGGATTATCAATATGTATTAAATTAATTTTTTTCTCTTCTATTTTACCAAGTAAATGTCCAGGCTCTTCAGTTAATTGTTTTTCCTCTTTCGAAATAATCTTTCTTACAAACACGTCTGGAAAGACAGG
The DNA here is from genome assembly GCA_048937405.1 of Promethearchaeota archaeon. GTDB lineage: Archaea > Asgardarchaeota > Lokiarchaeia > Sigyniarchaeales > SOKP01 > Loki-b32. The sequence goes on along the minus strand of JBHLNF010000021.1, from coordinate 14,904 downwards.
TGTTGAATAGCAATAATAGCAAAAAGCTCTTTTTTTCGCAAGTTCGAGAATTTCTGTGAGTTCTTCATCTGAAGCATTACTCTCAACCTTCAATTCAATTTCAAAATTATCAATCATGGAGACGCCATCTTCAATACCAAATCCCGTGGTCAAATCTATATTCATTTTTGCATTTGTTTCTAATTTCTTAAGTTCAATACCATATAAACCTGCTAAAGTTGCGAAGTGTGTAGCAAAATCACCACTAAAACCAGCAATACAAAGAGCTACAGGATGAAAAGATGTTCCCCCCCCACCCAATATTATGGTTTCATCAGTTTGAACTGTTATTTCTCCTGCGGTTTCAGTAGGTAATTTTATTTCGAATTGAGGGCCATATTGTACATTTAATCTCCAACGACCTTCTGCTTCAATAAATCTTTTACATAGTGAGCGATTTTGTTTGAAAATTTCAACAGTATCTCTATATCTTTCTAAATTTATTCTATTGAGTATTCTTTTGTCTTTTTGATTCAAATTATTATTATTAAGAGATGGTTTTCCTTCATTTTTTAAAGTAATTTTTGGGATAGTTGAGGTCGATATACAATAATAACAAAAGCAGCGCCTTTTAGTAATTTCTGAGATTCTATTTAATTCTTCAAAACTCGCATCACTTTCAATAAATAACTCAATTTGATAATGATCAACTATAGGTACATTTTCTTCAATATTTAACACAGAAGAGAAATCTAAATCACCATTAACCCTTATCATTAACTGATTTAATTCAATCCCCTCCATTGCTGCCCATTTTGCAAAAGCTGCACTATAACACCCACAAAATCCTGCCATACATAAAGATATTGGATGTAATGCTGTACCTCCACCTCCAAATAAAGTTAATTCATCCGTTTGTACAATAATCTCTCCTGCTCTTTCAGTTTTTAGCTTGATTTCAAATTGTGGCCCATAATCTAAATCTAATCGCCATGTTCCTTTTACTTCCAATGTCTTTTTGCACAGATTACGATTTTTCATGTATTGATCCACAACTTCTTTAAATCCTTTTAAATCAATGCGATTTAATAATAAATGTTTTGGCTCAACGTAATTGGTTACTTTTTCTTCTATTCTATCTGCAAGTTTCTTTAATACATCAGTAAAATTTACATCTCCCATGATTACTTTGATAAAATAATTTAGGTAAAAAAAATAAAATTATGTTCTTAATTGATACACTAAATATAAAAGAAGTATTATTTCAATTTTTTGTTGTTACAAAAATGTTCAGAAAAAAGTTATTTAAAAATATTAAAAAGAAAAAAATTGGGATTTAATTGAAGGATTTATATATCACTCATCCTAAAGTATAAATCTATTTTGTGTTGGAAGTCCTCAAAAAAAGAGATATCTCCATTCCATTTTTCAATGTCTTCAATTGAAAACATTTTTTCAAACATTATACCAATTACAGAGCAAATTTTTTGAATCTTTTTCTTATTTATATCTAAAGGTGATCTACATACTAATACAAGCTTATCTTCTAAACAGTGAATACATGTATATTTATTATTCCCAATATTAAATCCTTTTAACTCTCTTCCTGAAACTTTTTGACTGAAAGTTTTTATTGCAGAAATAAAGAATCCTAAAAAAGTTTTATCGACATTCTTTTCTTTTGAAAAATCGACTATAGGAACACCTGCTTTAGAAAAAACCCATAGCTCATCAAGTAATGGAGACATTTTTTAATTTATTATTTTCATTTTATGTTTTATTTTTTATCACTAGACCCCATAAGAATTTCTTTATAGGTCTTATAGCTAAGATTAACAATTAATAAAACAAATAATCCCCCAAAGATATAAACAATAGCGACCATGATATTCGTAATTGTAGTCATTTCAAGTGCCAAAAATATGATATTAAAAACATATCCACCCAGAAATAATACAATTAATATCTGTATTATCACCCATTTTTTAATTAGTTTAGTTGCAGGAAATAATTCCTTTATTTTCATGACTATCAATAGACTGATTATGAAAAAAATTATCCCTCCAATCGAACAAATTAAACTAAAATAAAAATTCCAATCAAAGCTCATGATGATTCCCTTATTAATGTGAGAATTTACTTATATTTGAATATTTTCTATTTGTTTTTATCTATTATAAAACTTTTTTCTTATATGTCTTTTCAAAAAAATTAGTATAATTTTAATGATTTAATCAATTAAATATTTAATTTCTGAAAGAAACCTCTGTTCACTATTAGAAAACACAGCTCTATCGCCCTCAAAATCTTCTATTAAGACTTTGGGATAAATATCGAAAAATCTCTTAGACACAACATCCAATTCTTCATTTACTTTACTCTCTTTAGTATTACTATCACAGCATGCTAAAAATATGATCTCCTCCTTTTTTTTTATTGTTATTAATTTGTCTCCCCATTCTATATTTGACAACTCCCCATCTGCTATGTGTTTAGTGAGAGCATCAAACGCAACTAATACTTGTCCAAAGAATTCAGCACAAAACTCTTGATCATTTACACGCTCAAAAATGATATTGTTATTTTGATCTAAAACAGCAAAATTTTCAAATAATTTACCCACTGAAATCACTTAAGAAATATTTTTTAAAAAATATAATTTTTAAAAACTAAGATTTAATAATTCTTATTAATAAAACTATCAAAATCATAATAATTAAATTATTTAATTTTTATGTTCTCTCTATTTAAGTTTTATAAATTTAGATAAAATAATATTGTATTATTGGGTGAAAAAAAATTAGTATTGATTGGCCAAAAGTAGAAGAAGAACCAGAAAAAATTTTCAAAGTGGAAGGTAGATTTCTCCTAGATCTCCATGCGAAGACAAATGACTTAGAGAAAAGTCTTATCAATTATAGAGAAAAAACCAATAAAGCCAATGAAGCGTTAGAAAAAATAAAAACTGATTCGAACAAAATTAAAGAGGAATCAATCGCTATCAACAAAAATATTGATGAAATTAAAGCAAGCAATAAAAAATTAGAAGATGAACTGAAAAATAGTCGAAATAATATCAAAGAGTTAGAAGTCAAGTTAAAAGAATCAGAAATTAAATTAAGAGAATCAGAGACTAAGCTAAAAGACATAGAGATTGAATTAAAAAATCAGAAAAATCAGAATAATAACAAGAAAAAAGAGTTAGAATCATTAATAAAGGATTTAGAATTAAAAATTTCAACAAAAGACAAGAATTTAGAAAAAACTCAAACTGAATTTGAAGAAAAGATTAAAAATTATCAAGAAAAACTAGAAAAATTAAGTAAAAATTCTATAGACATTGAAACTATTAAAGCAGAATATGAGGAGGAAATTAAAAGTAATGAAAAAAAAATTATAGATTTGGAATCTAGAAATCAAACTCTGCAAGCTCAGATGATAGATGCTATCAATTTTCCTAAAGTATTAACAAATATTAGAAATATATTGATGCATAAAGGTTTTATCTCAGAAATGGAATTTGAAGATATTTTGAAAAATAAATAATAAAAATTAACAGTAATTTTACTTTGAAATACTTCTAGTTTCAAAAACATTTAAACTATTAATCCTTTTTTAAAAATAGATGATTTAAGAACTAATTTTTATTATTTTTTCATCAAATACCTTAAAATACCTCTAAATTCTAAGTTTAAAAGAATGAGATAAGTCTTTTTCTCCTACTTTTAAATCACTTCTGCTTTAGTATATCATTATTAATAACAATGAATTAATAAATGAAACACCATATTCTAAAAATAGAGGAATATATTCTTTCAAATTTAATCTCCCAAATTTTATTGACTCGTCTAAAATGGATATAATAGACCAAAAAATTTTAGATCTACTTAAAGAAAACAGTAGAATCTCTTATAATGATATTTCAAAGATTGTGCAAAAAACAGAAGCAACAGTTAGGAGACGCGTAAAGAGACTAATTGAAGAGGGTATAATTAAAAAATTTACAATTGATTTTGAAATTGATACAAGGCAAAAATTATATGCGACTATTAAAATTGAGCCTGATTTCAAGGATATCAAAAGGATATTGAATGAATTAATTGGTATTGATGAAATTTCAACTATTTGGCGTTTGTCAGGTGATTGTGGGTTACTTCTGAAAGTTGATATCGATTCAATAGAAAAATTCAATCCATTAATTGAGGATAAAATATCACAAATTAAGGGAATCAAGATAATTGAAACCTGTTTCATAACTGATATTATTAAGTAAAGTAATTTATCCCAATTCTCTTCTTTCAACGAATTATTCATTAAAAAATAAATTGAACTAATTAAAATAGAAGTTTTGCTTTTTTATAGAATTAATCTCTATAAGCATTTGGTGAGAAAAAGTAAAAGACTCATACTATCCTTAAAGAACGAAAAAAATATAAATAAGAACTAAATTACTTTATAATTAAAAAGATTTTTTAAACATTATAAAGATCATATAGAAGACGAAGAATTTTTTTATCAAAAATAAGGTGTTAAACATAGAGTCAAAATTAGCTTATAAAATTTGTATTTTTGGATCAGGTGGAGTAGGTAAAACAACATTGATAAAAAGATATGTAACAAAGATTTTCGAAGAGGACATCAAAATGACAATAGGTGCAGATTTTAGTATTAAAAATGTAACGATTGATGGTAAATCAGTAACACTTCGAATCTGGGATTTTGCAGGGGAAGAACGTTTTAGAGTACTATTGCCTAGTTTTGCTAAAGGAGCAGATGGAGGCATCTTTATGTTTGATATAACAAGATATTCAAGTGTAAAAGATATTGATGATTGGTTATCTATTTTTGAATATTTTGTTTCTGAAAAAGAGTTAAGAATACCTATAATTATGGTTGGAGGAAAATCAGATTTAGAAGAAAAAAGATCAGTGCAATCTGATGAAGCAATCGAGTTAGCTAATAAATATAAACTACATGGTTATATTGAATGCTCTTCCAAAACTGGTGAAAACGTAGAAGAAATCTTTGAATCAATTACAAAAATGATGATAGAAAAACTTACTAAAACTTCTTCTTAAAATGTATAAAAATTAAAAAAATGTTTATTGTCTTTTTATAATTCTAATCAATCCTTTATTTCGGAGTTGTTCCATCATTTCTTCAATGTCCCTTACACTCATTTGAGCTATCTGAGCAACTTGTTCTATGGTATTCATCCCATCACAAATTTTTAATACTTTAAATTGTTCTTTATTAAGCATTCCAAATTGTACTGCCATAGGGGGAATTTCTTTTACTAATATTGGTATCCTAACTTCTACACCTTCTTTTACGGCTTGTGCGCCAATTTCTGTAGTAGTAGGTGATTCTCCAAAAAAGCTTTTAACTCCGGTTATATCATAATTATCATTTATATAAATATAAATTGTGTGTTCATTACCAGACAAATCATCAGGATCACTAGTATCAGGATGAGGATTTGAATGAGTAAATTCCTTGGTATATATACTAGTCTTCAACCCATCAATAATTTCGTTTTTATCAATTATTAAGGCAACCATATCCTCGCATATCGGACACCATGCCCACGCCTCAATAAGACTGAAATATTTCTTCACTTTATTTTCTGGCATTATAGTACCTTTTAAAGTTATTTTTGTTGTTCATTTAATTCTCTATATAAGATTTAAGGTGTTTATCAATTTAAAATTTAATTTCAATATTTTTTCGATAATGAATCAATTAATATAAATAGAATAATAATACAATTAAATAAAACCATCCTACTTCTATTTAAATCAGATCCAAAGTCTGATTAATTTATTTAAAAAAATTTTATTTATCAAAATAAAATCTTCTCTGAAGATAATGAAATTAGAAAATAATTAAAGTTATAATATATTTTAAAATTTAAGTTAAAATTTTGAATTTATAGTGATTAAATTTCAATGAGCACATATAAGGGTAATGTATGCTTCGGTTGTGGACGCCCTATAGCACCCTTTGAAGCTGCAGTTCATTTTCCATGCCCGCATTGTGGAGATGTTACAATTTGGCGCTGTGAACGGTGTAGAGAGATGGGTAAGGAATATTTTTGCTTGAAATGCTCGTTCAAGGGACCTTAAAATAAATAAATGGAGAGATTAAGATGGGAGAATTTGTTGCTTTAATTGATGTAATTCCTGAAGATACAGATATAGACTTCGAAGGATTTGTTGATAAGTTAAAAAATGTTCTACCTGATACTTGTATTATTGAAACCTATGAAGTAATGCCTGTGGCTTTTGGTTTGAAAAAAGCTAGAGTTAGAGTACGATATCCAGAGGAATGGGGTGGAACAGACCAAGTTGAAGGATTTTTTCACAAAGTCGATGGCATCCAAGGAATTGAAGGTATTGCTTTTTCAAAAGCGTAAAAATAAGTTTCTTAAACTATTTCATACTATCCTTTTAAATAACTTATCTAATTCTTTATAGGAAAAGAATCTTATTGTAGGTCTTCCATGAGCACAATGGTATGAGTCTTTACATTTACCTAAGCTAATTATTAAATTTCTTATATCTTTTAAGGAGAGATCATCACCCCCACGAATGCTTCTATGACAAGATAAATAGTTTATAATATCTTCTGTTACCTCCGAAAAACTCTTGTCTTTACCGATTTCAGTTATATCACCGATAATTTCTTTTATAATGTTTAAATTTGGGACTTTTCCCATAATAGTTGGAATTTCTCTTAAAAGAAACGTATTCCCACCAAAATATTCAAAGATAAAACCGAGTTTCTTGATTTCATTGAGATTATCTTGTAAAAAGTACTTTTCACTTGGAGTTACATTTATTTTTAAAGGAGAGATTAATTTTTGTCTATTCATTTTTGATGTTTCAAAAGCTTCGATGAATCTTTCTTTCTTTATCCTCTCAGAGGCAGCATGTTGATCAAGGATGAATAGACCCTCTTCATTATTTTCGTTAATCCCTTCTAAAACAACATAAACTTTATTGCTCAATTGACCAGTATGAGAAATTAATCGTAATTTAGGAAAATTTTCGGAAATTATGTATTTTTCCCTTAGTAGAGCTTCAAGTGGAAGTTTTTTAAATGGCTTATCTGTAATTCTTTGATCCTCTAAACTTAGTTGTATAAATTCCTCAGTTTTTAAGGGTTGTTCCTGAGTTATTTTTTCTTGCTCAATTTGAACCTCTGATATTTCCTTTTTCACTTCTGGTACTTTTTCTTTCTTTGGTATGAAATCATGTAATTCTGTAGATATATATTTTGCTTCCTTTATTATAAACTTATCTTCAACAAAATTTCTAATTATATTGTATAATTTATTATAAACATATTCTTCTCTTTCAAATCTAACTTGGAGTTTCTTTGGATGAACGTTGAAGTCAATTACGGAAGGATCTAGATTAATATTAAGAATATAAAATGGGTATTTACTCACCATGAGAGTTCCCTTATAAGATTCTTGGATTGCTCTTGATAACAAATCACTCACTACATATCGATGATTAATAAATAAACTTGAATATGTTCGGTTTTTCTTAGAAATTTCAGGGTGACCTAGTAAGCCACTTACTTTAAAATAAGGGTTTTGTTCTTCAAAATCAATAAGTTCAGAGAATTTAGCAATTTTTTTTCCGTAAACGTGGAATACAATTGTTTTCAAATCATTCGAAGCAGGACAATTAAGAATATCTAACTCATTATGATGATATATAAAATGGAGTTTTGGGTATGCTAAAGAATATCTTTGAACAATATCTGTAATATGACCTAATTCTGTTGCATCTGTTTTGAGAAATTTTTGTCGTGCTGGTAAATTGTAAAATAAGTTTTTTACTTGTATATCAGTTCCAACTGGGCAGGAAATTCTCTTTTTGTCTATAATTTTTCCGCCTTCGATAATTAGCTGCCCTCCTTTCTCTTCATCTTTAACTCGAGAAATTATTTCAACTTTACTTACTGCTGCTATGCTAGCAAGTGCTTCACCCCTAAATCCTAATGTAGAAAGACTTTCTAAATCTTCAATACTTCTAATTTTGCTACTAGTATGCCTTTCAAAAGCTATTTCAATATCCTCTGAGGGGATCCCAATACCATCATCAATTACATGAATTAAAGATTTTCCCGCGTTCCTAACAATAATTCTTATTTCTGATGCATTCGCATCGATACTATTTTCAACTAATTCCTTTACAATATTAGCAGGTCTATCAACTACTTCTCCAGCAGCTATTTTATCCGCGTGTAGGATTTTTTTAATTTTTCTTACTTTCACTGTTCATCTAAAAATTTTTTACCATGTTAAGATAATTTTATTAGCTAATAAATTTCTCATTTCAATCAAATTTAAAATATTACACTATTAAGGTTAAAATAAATTTTAACGGAAAGTAAGTCTTTTAAATCTCTATTAATACATTTAATCACTATACTAGAATTATATTATGAGTAATCAAACTGCAGAGATAAATAAAGAAAAATCTTCAATTCCCCAGTATTTTATTTGCTTTTTTATAATTATTACGATAATTCTCATAATTTTAAGAATCTTTTTCCTCGATGTATCTGAATGGGTTAATCAAACAAAAGATATTGATTTTAAGATTCTAATAGAAGGCATGAATAATGGGTTGGTTGATTTCTATAATGATATTGCAATATCTGATTGGCCTCCTTATTATCTTTATTTTTGGTACTTTTTATTCTTTCCAATTTACCTCCCAGTCTACTTAAATCCAAATAATTTGATAATAATGATTTATGTCTGGGATATACTAAGATTAATATTAACAATAATAATAGTTAGGGAAGCACCAAAGATATTTAAGGAAAAGAAGGATCTATTAATTTTTTATATTTTAAGCATAGTAGGATTCAGTATCGATGGATATTTTAATAATGTTAATTTTTTAATTTGTTTTTTTTTGTTTTACTCTTATGTATTTTTGGAAAAAGAAAAAAAATGGATTTCTGGTATATTATTCGTATTGAGCACGTTTAAGATAACTGCATTACTATTTCTTCCAGTTATAATTCTAGCTAGAAGAGTTAAATGGAAAGATTTAATTTATTATTTAATTCCGTTTCTTCTAATTTCACTCCCCTATATAATTTTCCCTGATTATTTCTTTCAAATGATTAATAATTGGTTTTATAATGATGAGGAGATTCATGGGATTTTCTTTATCGATTCAATTATGTGGAAAGCATTACAACCTTCACATTTAATGTTTATTGGTTTATTATTGATAATTTTTCTGGAAAATTTAACAAATGAACATAGAAAGAATTTGTTTCGAATTATCCTAGTTTCAATAATAACTATATATTATGTTTATTTAAGCACTATAGTTTTTATAATTCCAGTTGTAATTCCTTAGCTGAGTTTTTTTAACTTTTTTACTAATTCATCTAATTTATCTTTTAAATCACTTGGATTTTCAGAATTTATAATAATTTCCTTAATAAAGTGAACTAAATCGTTTATATGTTCTTTATTTCTTAATGGCTCAAATAAACTTGTCTGTACATACTTTTTCTTTTTTGAAGGTTTACTTTCAGAAACTTTTGCTTTTTTTAGTTCAATCTCTTTAATTTCATTCTGCTTTTTTGACAATTCTTTTTGATTTTGGTTTAAATCTTCGATACATTCGTTTAATGACGCCCTTATTGCTTTAAGTTCTCCATTCAGCTTTTTTAGCTCAACTTTTTTTTCTTCAATAATTTTATCGTAATATTTACTTGATGATGCAGATTCCCCATTTTGTCTAACTGTTGTCCTAAAAGGATCCTTTTCTTCAATTTGTTCAAGGATTTCAAAAGCTCTTATTATCACGTCATCAGGAATTCCTGCTAATTTTGCAACATGAATACCATAAGATTTATCTGTACTTCCTGGTTTTAAGGTTCTTACAAAATTTATAGTCCCATCATCATTTTCAATAATGTCTAAATGATAATTTTTTACTCCTGGTAAATTAAGTTCCGTTAATTGATGATAATGGGTGCTGAATAAAGTTTTAACTTTTAACTTATTTAATTTTTCAAGAGTAGCCATTGCGATACTTTGACCATCACTAGTGCTTGTTCCCCTCCCTAACTCATCTATGATCACTAGACTTTTTGGTGTAGCAAAATTTAGAATTTTAGCAGTTTCAGTCATTTCAATCATAAAAGTACTTAACTTCCTCGCCAGATCATCAGAGGCTCCTATTCGGGTAAAAATTTGATCAATTATTCCGATTGTGGCAGATTTCGCTGGAACAAAACATCCCATTTGTGCGATTATACAAATTAGGGCCACCTGTCTTAAAAATGTACTTTTACCAGCCATATTCGGGCCAGTAATAATTAATAATTGGTCATCTGCATTATCTAAATAACAATTATTAGGAATAAATTTCTCATCTAAGTTTATTTGTTCAATAACTGGATGTCTACCGTCTTTTATGATTATTTTATTATCATGGGTGATAATTGGTCTAGAATAATTATATTTTTCTGCAATCTCAGCAAAACAAGAAAGTACATCAATAACAGCAATATTTTTGGCAGTTTCAAGAATATTTTTAGTTTCTTTTTCAACTTTTTCTCGAATAGTGTTGAATATCTCATATTCTAAATCGTTTATTTTTTCTTCTGCATTAACTATTTTCTCTTCAAGCTCCTTTAATCGCTTTGTAGTGTATCTTTTAGCATTTTTAAGGGTTGCTCTCTCATTATATTCTTCAGGAACAGTCTTTATAATACTAAGAGTTCTTAATGTTATTTCTATATAATAACCAAGGATGTTATTATAACCAACTTTCAATCCCGATGTTAAATTCCATTTTTTCCTCTGTTCTCGCTCGTAATCCAAAATATATTTCTTTCCATTCTGCACTATATCTCTAAGCTCATCTACATCATTATTAAAACCATTTTTAATAATATCTCCTTCTTTAACTGTAATGGGAGGATTATCCTTAATAGAAATATTAATTAATTCTTTAATTTCGTTGAAATTATTTATTTTTTCAAGAAAGTTTGAAATTTCTGGTATATCAGACTTCTCCAGTAATTGTTTAATAGTAGGAATTTTCTCTAAGGAATTCTTAATATTTATTAGATCTCGAGCATTAGTACGACCTGCAAAATTAATTCTATTTATAAATCTTTCTAGATCTCCAATAACACCTAATTCTTCCCTTAAATCTGATCTTAGAAAAATATCATCTTTAAACTTTTGGACGATTTTTAATCGTTGATTAATTTCCTTAATTTCTGTCAGAGGTTGGAGGATAAACTTTTTTAATAAACGAGCACCCATCGGAGTACGGGTGTGGTTAAAAATAGAATATAATGTAGCATCTTTACCTCTCTCCCAAAGTGAATTAATTAACTCTAAATTTCTCTGTGTAATATAATCTAAGTGGAGTACATTTTCTTCTTGGATAATATTGATTTTAAAGATATTTGGAATCACATCTCGTTGTGTGTCTTTTAAAAAAGCTAATAGACCTCCTGCGGCTTGAATTGCCATTGGCTTATCCTCTAAACCAAAACTTTCTAAATTCGTAATTTTGAAATGACGGGAAATTAACGAATATGCCTCCTCGTGTAAAAAAACATGATCCTCATATGATTTAATAATCGCCTTAGTTAAGTCTGTTAATATTATAAAGAGTCTCTCATCTTTTTTCAGATCAGGAGGTATAATTAATTCTACAGGATCATATTGAGAAAATATACTCAATAATTGTTCTTGTGAGTCTTGATTCTTATTTGATATTTCAGTTGCTACAAACTCTCCAGTAGATATATCCATAAAAGCAACGCCAAATCCATTTTTTTCTTTAACCATGGAGGCAATATAATTGTTTTCATTTGATTTTAGCAAGTTTGGTTCGATAATTGTACCTGGTGAGAGTACCCGAGTAACCCCACGTTTTACAATTCTTCCCTTTACAGTAGCAGGATCTTCTAATTGTTCAACTATAACCAATGTTTCACCAAGATTCATTAGGTTATTAAAATAATTATGACCAGAATGATGAGGAATCCCTGCTAAGGGAATATCTCCTCTTTTTGTTAGGGTTATCCCTAAAAGTTTTGATATTTTTTCAGCATCATCATAAAAGAATTCATAAAAATCTCCCATACGGTACGCAATGAGGTATTCTGAAGGAAACCTTTTTCTAATTGAATACCAATGTTTCAACATAGGAGTTAACTTCTTAGGTTCAATTTCCTCCATAATCTACTCATTTAAAAGATTAGTAAAATTAAATCCCAATATAATCTATTATAACAGTAATTTAATATTAACTCTATTTGTTAATTTTTTAATAATAAATATATAGAGAACAGAGAGGGTTTTTATTATCTTTAAGAGTCTACTAAAATACTAAGATACAAAAAAATATAAATAGTGAGAATCCTTAATTCTTTCAATATATATGAAATATGGTTTAAAAAAATGGCTAATGAAAAAATAATTCCTTTTCGTTGGCATTGGTTTTGGCGCGCATAAGAACGCGCTTTACATAGGTTAAATCATATTTTATTGTTCACATTCTATTATTCTTTAATCCTCCTTTCTGAACTCATCTTACTTATTTTCTATATGTGCTTTATTAAATTGAATTCCAATATAGTAAAGTTACACATTAATAATGTGTAGATAAAACAGAATAAAAATTTAAAAAGAAGTAGAAAAATGTCAGAAGAAAATATAATTAACGGATTACATAAAATTATTAGAAAAGTTGATTTATCAACAAGCGAAGCAGAAAATATTATGAGGGAAATAATGAGTGGAAAAGTTTCCCCTTCCCAATTGGGAGCATTTTTAACAGCCTTAAATATGAAAGGTGAATCTATAGAAGAGATCACGGGTTTTGCACGAATTATGCGCGAATTTGCAAATCGAATTGAACCGCAATTAGATGGAGAATTATTAGATACATGTGGTACAGGAGGTGATAAAGTAAAAACATTTAATATAAGTACAATATCTGCATTAGTTGTAGCGGGTGCTGGTGTTCCAGTCGCAAAACACGGAAATAGAGCAGTTACAAGTAAATGTGGTAGTGCAGATTTATTAGAAGGGTTAGGTGTAAAAATTGACTTACCTCCTGAAGAGGTTAAGAAATGTATAGAACAGGTAGGTATTGGTTTTATGTTTGCACCTTTATTTCATCCTGCAATGAAACATGCAATGCCAACTAGGAGAGAATTAAAAATTAGAACTGTTTTCAACATATTAGGTCCTTTAACAAATCCTGCAAATGCTCCTTGTCATACTCTAGGCGTTTTTCAAAAAGAACTAGCACCAGTTATGGCAAAGGTTCTTGGAAATCTTGGAGGAAAACATATATTCACAGTACATAATTCCTATGGAATTGATGAGTTAGCTCCTATAGGAATTAATTATATAACTGAGGTTAAAAATGGGAATATAGAATCTTATGCTTTAACAAATAAAGATTTCAACCTCCCAGATTGCAATGTGGAAGAAATATTAGCTGGAAATCTTGATGAGAATCTGAAAATCGCCTTAGGGATCCTTAAAAATCGATTAAAAGGGGCTAAGTATAATACTGTCTTGATGAATGCTGCTTTAGCTCTTACTAGTGCAGATATTGTAAAAGACATTGACGAGGGGATTTCTATAGCAAAAAATTCTATAGAAGAAGGCAAAGCTTTTCAGAAACTCGAGAATTTTATCGAGGTTTCTGGTGGAAATAAAGAAAATTTAAAATATAATATTATGAAGAAATAATGACCAATATTCTACATCAAATTTTAGCAAGCAGAAAAAAATCACTGGCAAAACAAATAGATTTATTTGAAAGATTAGTTAAGACTTTTCAAATTTCTTCAAGGATCACTTTAAGTGAGAATATTGGTAAACAAGGAAAAATTTCGATAATCTCGGAAATAAAACCTTCCTCTCCTTCTCTGGGAAGTATAAGATCTAACATAAATGTTTCTAAAGTTGCAGAAGAAATGGAAAATGCAGGAGTAATTGGACTTAGTATACTTACAGAACCAAAATATTTTAATGGTTCATTTGAAAATCTTATGGAAGCTGTAAATGCTACTAAAATTCCTTGTTTAATGAAGGATTTCGTTTTCGATGAATCGCAGCTTCGATTAGCAAAAAAAATTGGAGCCACTAATATCTTGTTAATTAATCAACTTGGTAGCTTAAATAATTTATATGAATTAGCAATTCAATATGATCTTGAACCATTAATAGAAATTCACGATAAATCAGAATTAAAAGATATTGAATCTTTACTCGAAATTGGGCATATACCCAAGTTGATTGGTGTAAATAATCGTAATTTAAATAATATGTTAATAGATCTTAATACTTCGAAGGAATTAATACCAAAAATTAAAGAAATTGTTGGAAATAAAACTTGTGTAATTAGTGAGAGTGGAATTTCTACTAAAGATGACATCAACTTTCTTCTTCCATATAAGGCAGATGCTTTCTTAATTGGTTCTTCTATAATGCAATCAGAAAATATAAAAGAAAAAATTCATGAACTAAGGGGTGGTTCTTAATGGAGTATGTAAAAATCTGTGGATTAAAAAAACCAGAAGAAATTTCTCTTTGTGCTGAAAAAGGGGCTAATGCGGTTGGTTTTATTTATAATGTCCCCTCTTCTCCAAGGAATCTAAAGAAAACAGAAATAAATAATCTTCTTAATAATATTTCTAATGAAATTCTGACAGTTGTTGTTAGTAAACCCCGAAGTGTTGATGAATTAAAGAAAATTGTAAATGATATTAAGGTAAACTACTATCAAATTCATAGTAATATGAATATAGAGGAATTAAGAAGTATTTCAAAAGAATTAAAGGAGAAAATAATATTAGCACTAAAGCTAAATCATTCAAATCTACAAGAGATTATTA
>JBHLNF010000010.1:21337-139763 GCA_048937405.1 Promethearchaeota archaeon | reverse complement strand
TCTCGAGTATCTATAATACCTGAGTATTACATTAAGGATGATTGCATCTATGAATCCCCAGAATCTACAACACCTAAGTATTACATAAAGGATGATGGTATCTATGAGTCGCTCGAATCTACAACACCCAAGTACTTCATATGGTGAAAGGATATCATTTTTCTAATCCAAACCCACCTAAGACAATAGATACAAAATGAAGTGCAGGAATAAAAATGAATTGCATCAGTCCAAATATTAATAAATCTACTTCAGTAGAAGATCTGATAATAGCGTACGCTTCGGTCTCACTAATTGCTACTCCTGTGGGCATGGTAAAAATTGGAACGAAAATAATCACATAAATATAGATAAGTATAAAGATATAAAAATATTTTACAGCTTCTGTTTTTTCCATTGAGAAAATGACACGTCCTCCATATTTTTGTGTTTGTTCTTCTTCTGTGAGGGGGGGTTTTCTCTTAGATAAATAATCTTTAAACTTAGCGAAAAGAAACATTAATATTATTTCTAATCCAAAATTAAAAAATGCGATAAAGTTTCCAAATTTTTGGAATGGTGCGACAAAACCATAATAAAACAATAGATTTAAAGCACCTAAACCAACACCAAGTAATACAAATTTAGCCGCTTCAGAATTTATTCCCATTTTACCTTCTCTTTACTAAATAGAATTTGGCAATTAAATTAAATTATCAATAATAACTTAAAAACTATATATTTTAGGTATTAATTTCTGTTTTTGTTATTGCTTTCTTCATTTTAATGTTAGTAAAATTCGGTTATTTCACAATTTAATCTATTTTTTTAAGTTTCTATAAAAGCAGTACATTTTCCATCTTTGGAGATAAGAAACCCATATTTTACTAACTTTCTTTTACAATCTTCACATATTAGATAACTAGTTGGGGGATTATCACTAATGAATATGAGGGGAAATTCATCTTGAACGTTTGTAGTGGATTTTGATTCTCCACAAGATTGGCATATATCTATGATGGTTTCACCTTTTTTACAGATAAATAATATAAATCTATTTTAAATTTAAAAATGACACATTTTTTTAATTGAATAATTTAATAAAAATGTTTCCTTACGTGAATTAATGACTTTAATAATTAGACTTTGGTGTGAAATCCACTAAACCTCTTAAAACAATGAAATAATGACCATTTATTTTTGAGAATTAATATGAATGACTGGATTAATCAAATTATAAAAGATTGACTAATTTTTATTTTAAAAAAGTATATAAGATTGTTCTTTTTTATAAAAACAGATATGAGTCAAACAAAATTAAAAGTCATAGCTTATTCTGATTATATTTGTCCATTTTGCTATATCGGATATCATCGAATAGAAAAACTCAAAAAAGAGTATAATCTTACTGTTGAATGGAGACCCTTCGAAATCCATCCTGAAACACCAGCTTGGGGGGTTCTAAAAGAAGACTTGGCTGCTCATAAGGGATATTTAGAAGGATTACGTACCCATATTAAACGTCTTGCGGATGAGGATGGATTAACACTTAAGTTTTCAGAATTTTTACCTAATTCACGTTTAGCTCTTTTTATTTCTGAATATGCTCGAAAAGAGGGGAAATTTGAAGAATTTCATAAGTTAGTATTGGAAGCTTATTGGTTTGAAGGAAAAGATATTGGAAGTATAGATCTATTATTAGATCTTGCTGAATCGATCGGACTAGATAAGAATGAAATAGATCACTACTTGCATACAAATGAACCTTTTGAAATTTTGCAAAAATCCTTAAATGAAATAAGGAAAATGGGAATAAATGGCGTTCCTGCATTCATTATAGGAAATAGACTAATTTTTGGCGCTCAACCTTACGATGTTTTTAAAAAAGTTATTAATATAATATTGGATGAGGAATCAAAGAAAAATTAATTTAATCTTTTTTATCTGAAGAATTAACTAGAAATTTAAAATATTTTTTTATTCGAATTTTTATTATTGTGCTAATATTATATAATTAATTTCAATACTTTATCTCAAAAGAATTAATGTCTACACTAACGCAGATATTACAACCATATTTTTTTTATAAAATAATTTGGTTATACAGTAATAGAACTTAAATAATTAAACAATAGTGATTAGAGGATATTTAGATATGAGAATTTTAATTTTAAGTCATCGCAATCCATACTTTCCTCCTTATATTTTTTTGAAATCGCCTGAAAATATTCAAAGAGATGATATTAAACAGGTTCCTATATTGATAGATCTCTATGAAAATGGTTTTTTTAAGCATACTTTTGGAACTTTTCATACAGCTAATCTAATCTTTGACATTCCAAGCGAATATTCAAATACAAAAAAGGAGCGCCTTTTAGTTTCATTAATTATTGATAGTAAATCTAAAATTAAAGCTACTTATGCAGAAGAGTTTCTGGAGAGTTTTGTAGAGGAATTCAGAAAAATCGAAAATGCATATAAAGCTTTTTATGTAGAATCTAGAATTGACAAAGGAGATCCTAATAAACTAGAAGAAATAAAAACATTGTTTAATACATATTATACTTCTTTTCCTGAAGAAGAAGTTATTTTTGAGCAAAAAGAGGCAAAAGTACTAATCTTTGGGCTTTCTTTAGCAGGAAAGACGACTATTATCAGGACTAGAAGAAAATCCGTGTCAAAAACAACATTTCCTACTATAAATGTAGATATTTCTAGAATTTTAGTCAATAATGTCTCTTTATTAACATATGATATACCGGGAAAATACAGAGTTAAGCAACTATGGAAACCTTATCTAAAAAATCAAGATGGATTAATTTTTGTTTTAGATGTCATGGATAAAATAAAATTCTCATTTGCACGTGAATTACTACATGAAATTGCTGGAAAACCCGAATTAAGTGAATTACCACTACTTATCCTTTTTAATAAGGTTGATTTGAAAAAACAAGATTTAAATGAATTAGAAGAAGCTATGGGTGTAAAGAAGCTTGGAAAGAGACCAATAAAATCGTTTTTAACAAGTGCGATTAAAAACATAAATATTGATGAGGCATTTAATTGGCTTACACTTAAAATCGCTGAGAGAGTTGAGCAATATTCGCCCAGAAAAGATGTTGGGATAATATTTTGTCGTTGGGATGAAAATCTTGGAATTAAAATTGATGCAATTTATCCTGAAGATGCTTTTGAAAATCCAGAACTGATTGCTATAAAAAGCTTTTCAATATCACAGTTTATTTTTGGAGGAGATCAGATTAAACCAACCTCAGTAATTCTTCCTATTCCTCACCTAAATTCAAATGCAGCAATTTATTTTGATTCTGTTGAAGATGAAAGTATAAGAGGTGGTGTATTTCCATTATGCTTAATAATTTATTACAATGAAAATATACCTAAGAATATCATTAACCAATTTAGTTCTTTTATAGTTCAACAATTTGGTGAATTAAAAAGCAATTATTTAGATAAAAATCAAGTAATAAATGTTCTTGAAGTTATTTATAATACAATAAATCATCAAATTGATTTATATCGTCCTTCAATTGAAGCACTAAAAATAGCTGAATTGCGTTATGAGGCTTTATTTAAAGCTGCTCGAGATGCTATTATAATAATTGATAAAAATTCAGGAATTATAATGGATGCGAACAAAGAAGCGGAGAATTTATTTCAACGACCATTCGAGGATTTTATTGGTTTGCATTCAAGCCAAATATTAAGTGATATAATTAATATAGATTTTAATGAAGAAGTATTTGACGAACTTAATTATCCATTTCCTTTAAGATTAGAAGTGATTGATAGTTCCGGCAATTTAATTCCAGTAGAAATTAATGTGAATGAAGTACAGATGGGGGGACAATTGTTTGTCCAATATATAATTCGAAATATTAGTAAGAGAGTAGAAGCAGAAATTAAATTAAAGCATTCTGAAATAAAGTATCGTCATCTCTTCGAAAATTCACCCTTTTCTATTTTCTTAATTGATTCTAATGGAACCTTAGTTGATTTCAATCCTGTACTAGAGGAAACCTTAGGATATACTAAAGATGAACTAATGGGAAGGAAATTTGTAGATCTATCAATAATACATAAAGATTATTTAGTAGATGTTCTTAAAAGTCTGAAAGAAGAAAGAGGTAAGATTTATTCTCCATTAGAAATTCAACTTTATAAAAAAAATGGTAACCTCATCTGGGTAAATCTGCAATCATCCTTAGTTAATATTGGTGATGAAACATTCTATCAAATTATTTGTCAGAATATAACAGAAATGAAAAAAATAGAAACTGAATTAAAAAAGATATCTAAATTAAAGGCTATTATTACTGGAATTGTATCTAGGTTTGTAGGTATACACGAATTTAATCAAGCAATAATTGATTCACTTAGAGATATCGGTGAATTTGTTGATGCTACACGAGTATACCTCTACATTTTTAATAGTAAATTTAATATTATAAAAAGAAATTATTTCTGGTCTCGAAAGTTGATTACGCCTCAAATTATATTACCTGAAAAGATAGAAATTGATAACTTTCCATGGTTAATCAAGAGATTAAAAGAATTTGATTATTTTTATGTTAAAAGAATGAAGAATCTTCCAAGAGAAGCAGTGAATTTAAAGTACTTTCTTGAAAATCAAAAAGTTGAAAACTTTTTAGTATATTCAATAAAAATTAATCAACTCTTAGAAGGAATATTATGTTTTGATAATATAGCAGATAAGAATTATTGGATAGAAGAAAATTTTGACTTATTAACTATTATTCCAGAAATTCTTAAAAATGTAATCCTACGTAAATTAGCTGAAGAAAACTTACGTATAAGTGAAGAATCTATGCATCAAGAATTAGATAGAGAATATTTTTACAAGGAACTATTCATAAATGATGTAAATTCTATAATAAAGAATATTCAATTACAATTAGATGAAAGTAAAAAGCAAGAGAATCAACTTATAATTAGTTCTAAACGAGAATTACTGGATTTTATTAAAGAACAATGTATAAATGCTCGCTTATTGATATATATAGTAGAACAATTAAAATTGATTAATGAAACAAAAGTTTTAATTGAATCAGTAAATCTTAATAATGTCATTGATGAGGTTAAAGAATTTATTACTAATAGTTATTCAAATAAGAAAATAAATATACTTGTTGAACATCCCTCTGAGGATCTATATGTAAAAGCTGATAAATTTTTAATAGATGTTTTTATCAATATCCTTATTAGTTCCATTAGATACAATAGAAACCCAACTATTGAGATTAAAATTATTATCTTTAGAAGCCGAGAGGATAACATAAATTACCTTAAAATACAATTCGTTGATTATCAAAAAGATATATTAAATATGAGAAAAGAAATGATTTTCCATAAAGAAAGAGAAAAAGATAGTAAGATTAAAGAAGTAATTCTAGGGTTTCTTTTAGTCGAGCGAATCCTAGATAATTACGATGGAAAAATATGGGTTGAAGGAGATTCTTTTGTTATTTTATTACCTGAGGCATAGATTAACGGGGATAATTCTAATTAGTCAAAAAAAATAAAGAAATAAATAAAAAAAAAAATCTCAATTATGAATTAGCTAATTTTTTCGTTTTTGGATAATCACTAATGAAATTATTCCAATTACTAGAAAAATTATGAAAAAGTTACCAAAAGAAATTCCCCTTTCAGATTTAACAGTCATAGTTACTGTATCAGTAACAAGATTAGCAGCATCATCAGTAAAGGTAATTGTATAGTCATATTCCCCCGCAGGCGCTCCATCTGGAACAAGATAAACAACAGCTATACCATTTGACCATGGTGTAGCACTAACAACAGTTCCAGTTCCCTCGAGGCCAATCGTATATATGCTAGGGTTAGAATCTGTTGCCGTCCATGAGATATTTACTCCTGTATATCCTTCATCAACGGAAAAATCACTTGGAGCTGTTGTTATTATTGGATCTATCATATCAACTCTATTCCGGATTTTAATTACCGCCAAACCACTTGATCCATCTGCTACATAGGCATAATCTCCACTCACATAAACTCCTAAGGCACCTCCAGTAGTGTCCTGTAATGCGGCGACTCCTGGACTTGTTGGATCTGAAATATCAACAACCACCAAACCACTTGATCCATCTGCTACATAGGCATAATCTCCACTCACATAAACTCCTGAGGCTTCTCCAGTGGTGTCATGTAATGCGGCAAGTCCTAGAATTGTAGGATCTGAAATATTAACAACCGCCAAACCTGCTGGTCCACTTGTCAAGTAGGCATAATCTCCACTCACATAAACTCCTAAGGCTTCTCCATAGGTATCCTGAAATCCGATGAGTCCTGGACTTGTAGGATTTGAAATATCAACAACCGCCAAACCGTTTGTTCCATCTGCTATATAGGCATAGTCTCCACTTATATATATCTCATAAGCTGTCCCCCCAATAATAGGAACTGTTACGAGGAGTCCTGGACTTGTGGGATCTGAAATATCAACAACCGCCAAACCTGCTGCTCCATTTGCCACGTAAGCATAATCTCCACTTACATAAACATCATAAGGGACTCCAAATGTATTTACAGTAACAGGATTTGCAGGGTGTGCAGGATCGGAAATATTGAATACCATTAATCCATCACCATCTGCAGCTGCATAAAGAAAATCTCCACTCACATAAACACCGTATTTATATCCAGTCCATTCCACATTAGAAAGTTCATCTAGATGGGTTGGATCAGATATATTAATAGTTACTATGCCTTCATCATCATCCGCCACATAAGCATAATTTCCACTAATAATTATATCAACGGCACTTCCAGTGGTATCCTTATATACTGGAGTACCTGGGGAAGTTGGATCTGCAATATCAATAACTGCCAACCCACTTGATCCATCTGCCACATAAGCATAGTTTCCATCTACATAAACTCTTAAGGCTTCTCCAGTGGTATTCTCATATACTGGAGTACCTGGGGAGATTGGATCTGTAATATCAATAACTGCCAACCCACTTGATCCATCTGCCACATAAGCATAATCTCCATCCACATAAACTCCTGAGGCTTCTCCAGTGGTATCCTCATATACTGGAGTACTAGGATTGGTTGGATCTGAAATATCTATAACTGCCAACCCACTTGTGCCACCCGCTAAATAAGCATAATTTCCACTAACATAAACGTCCTCTGCCCCTTCGCTGATATCCTCATATACTGGAGTACCAGGATTAGCTGGATCTGAAACATCTATAACTGTCAACCCATTTGTGCCAGCCACATAAGCATAATCTCCATCCACATAAACTCCTGTGGAACTTCCAACAGACCCCTTATATACTGGAGTATCTGGGTTGGTCGGATCTGAGATTTCTACTATCATTAATCCCAAATTATAATCTGCCAAAAAAGCATAATTTCCACTAATAAATATATCAACGGCACTTCCAGTTGTATCCTCATATACTGGAGTACCCGGGGTGGTTGGATCTGTAATATCAATAACTGCCAACCCACTTGATCCATCTGCCACATAAGCATAATCTCCATCCACATAAACTCCTGAGGCTTCTCCAGTGGTATCCTCATATACTGGAGTACCAGGATTGGTTGGATCTGAAATATCTATTACTGCTAAACCTGAACTACCTGCAGCTATATATACATAATCTCCGTCCACATAGACTCCATTTGCTTCTCCGGTTGTATTTTCGTAATAGACAGAGGATTCTTTGAGATCATATGGAGAGGTAAATCCATTGATAACCTTTTCTTCACTATGTACTTTAATATCTCTCTTAGTTCCAAATAATACATTTGGGATTATTAAAAATGCCATAATAAGTAGTACTATTGGTAAAATTTTTATTTTGTTTTTGTTTTTCAATTTAAATTTGAATTTCTTCATATAAAACCCCACTTTACTTAAAGTAGTTAAGTTGTCTAATAGCGACGATCATATATAAATTTAATTTGAATATTATTAGAAAAGGAGTTCTTTTAATCCTTTATTACCTAGAGCTTAAATAATGCTTGGATATAATATGAAAAGGTTGAGTTCTTTCATGTGATCCGGGAAAATCCATATTTTCAAAAATCCAATCAACTCTCTAATTCTCAATTGAATAAAGAGGATTTTTAATATTTTGAAATATAAATAACTATTTCTTGTCAATCTCAAGAGATATAAAGAAGATTGTTATAAAAAAATAGAGATATATAGAATTTTTACTTTAATTATCATTAAAATATCCAATAAAATCAATGAGGTGAATAAAAATTTCAGAAAAATTATGGAATAAAGTAGCAAGAAATTTTATAAATGCGGGAGTAATCCCTTTTTCGGTCAACGATACATTCTTAGAGATATTAAGAACTCTAATAACCGAAGATCAAATTAAATTTCTTCAGATTTTTAGAAAGCGTTCATTGAATATTAATCAAATCAAAGCTAAAACTGAATTGGACGATGCGGCATTAAATAATATGCTCAAGGGATTAATGAATAAGGGAATACTAGTAGGAATCCCGAGTAGAACAACGGGCATCATGGTTTATCATTTAAGTACTCCTCTTTACGGACTTTTTGAATTTCCATTTATGAGAGGTGAAAGAGGTGAAAAACAGAAAAAATTAGCCAAATTATACCATAAATTTTTTGATGAGTTGAAGAAATGGGCTCAAAATTTTAATGAAGTGATAGAAAAACATTTTAAGGATACTCCACCTTTAGATCGAGTTATTCCTGTTGAAGAAGAAGTTGAGGTGGGTCAGGAATTAGTTTTACCTTATGAAGATATAAAAAAGATTATAGAAAAAAACGATTTAATTAGTACCAATCACTGCTATTGTAGAAGTTGGAAAGAAAACCTGAATGAACCATGTAAATTAGGTATTTCAGATATTAATTGTCTATGTTTTGGAAGTTGGGCTAAATTCCTTATAGATCACGATTTTGCAGAACCTATCTCGAAAGAAGACGCACTTAAAATGGTAAAAAAAGCTGAAGATTATGGTGTTGTACATAAAGCATTCCATGCTAAGCGAAATCCTGAATTAGAGGAACTAACTATTTGTAATTGTTGTACATGTTGTTGTCAGATCTTTCAATTCTTTAAACGAGGGATTTTTCCTTTTCATACGCTGACATCTTCCATAGCAATTGTTGATCCAGAGAAATGTATTGGTTGTGATATTTGCGTTGAAAAATGCCCTATGGAAGCAACAAAGTTGGAAGGTAATCATTCTATTGTGAATGTAGAAAGATGTATTGGATGTGGAGTCTGTGCTCATCATTGTCCTGAGAAAGCTATAACTCTGAAAAAAACAGGATTAAGAAAAGTATTTATACCTACTCCGAAGTTTATTGAAGTTGACTAATATTCCATAATGAGTTGGGATTAATCAGTGCTTTTAAGTTCTCTAAATTAAAATTATTGATTTTGGAGAATCTCATTATATTTTTATCGGTGAAATCGTAGATACTTATGCAATTAAGGAATATTTAAAAAAGGTAAAAATTATTTCAAAAAACCTAAATTAATGTCCTTAAGTACAAATGATGAAGATTCTAGAGCCTTCGGAGAAGTTATCAAAAATTCTTATAAAATTGGTCGTTCAGTCTATGAGAGTTAATTAAATTTGATTGTTTTATTGAACTAATTACATTCACTAACGTAGAATATGCTAAGCATATTGGTTTTAATATGTAATATAGCAAAACTAGTGTAAATTAGAAAATTAGAAATTAATATTAATTTCTGTATATTTATGCATATTAACCTTTAAATATAATCTAGTTGATCAAAACATAATTATTAAGCTGAAAGAAAATGAAAGAAAAGCAAAATCAAAGAGCCTCTAGACAATCCCCTATAGCTCAACTAATGACTTATATAGCAGGAAAAACATATACACATGTAATATCCGTTGCAGCCAAATTAGGAATAGCTGATTTACTAGCAGATGGACCAAAGTCTGTAAAAGAACTCTCTATTGCGACGAAGACTCATACTTCAAGTCTTTATCGTGTATTACGCGTTTTGGATCGTATGGGAGTATTTTATGAAGAATCACCAGAAATTTTTTCATTAACAGATGTTTCCAACCTTTTAAGAACAGACATACCATTTTCTGTGAAGGATTGGGCGATATTAAATGGGAGCGAATGGCATAGTAGATCTTGGATGAATCTTTTATATAGCGTAAAAACAGGTAAGCCGTCTTTTTGGGAGATATATGGAACGAAAGGTTTTGAATACTTTCAAAAGAATCCAGAAGATTTTAACAACCTGAGTGATGCAATGACGTTTTTTTCTAACGGTCAAGCAATGCAGATAGTTAAATCCTATGATTTTTCCAACTTCAGAACTATTGTAGATGTTGGGGGTGGAGAAGGTTATCTCTTAATGGCAATCCTCAAAAACAATCCATCTTTACAGGGAGTTTTATATGATCTGCCAGAAGTAGCAGACAGAGCAAGAAAAAATATAGAAAAGAAAAATATGAGTGATCGATGTAAAGTCAATGGAGGTGATTTCTTACAGAGTGTTCCAAAAGGAGCAGATGCGTACATTATGAAATATGTTATTCATGATTGGAGCGATGAGAATGCCTTAAAGATTTTACGAAATTGTCGAGACTGTATCAATTCATACGGTAAATTACTAGTCATAGACAAAGTGATTTCATTGAAAAGCGGATTAGGAGATGAAATAATGGGAGATATAGAGATGATGATACTTGGAGAAGGGCGTGAACGTACAGAAAGTGAATTTCGAGAACTTTTTAACAATGCAGGATTTAAATTAACTAAAATTATACCTACGCCACTAGCTCTCTATATTATAGAAGGTGAATGCCATTAAATCTTCTACTATTAAGTACAATCATGTATAATATTGCAATTTAAATTCAAAACGATTATTAATCTCTGATTAAATTATCATTTAGAAATTAAAAAATATTTGAGATATTAAAGACCATTATAATAGTCCGTTAGTTGGATATATTCTTCTCATTCATGACTATTTTATGATCTTTAATAATCCGAATTAGGCATGCCTAAATTTAAATATTATCATATATTATCAATACTTAAAAAGAACAAATAATAGTGATATGAAATGGATGAATCAATAAATTATGGAAATTGGGTTCCTCGAAGTGTAATATATTTCTTTTTAGGAGTATTTTTAGTATTATTAATTCCTACATTATTTCCAATACTTTCAATAATAAAAATTGTATTATGGATATTAGCGGGAGTATGGCTTTTACCCTTCATGTTTATGATGCATCTTTATTTTTATTTTTCAGCAAATAATAAAGCATTTCAATATAAAACATGGAATTTAGTTATACAGAAATTACTTTGGAATGGACAAGGAAAAGCACTTGACGTTGGGACAGGATCAGGAGGATTGGCAATTCAACTAGCAAAAAAGTTTCCTGAATCTAACATATGGGGAATTGATTATTGGGGAAAAACCTGGGATTATTCAAAACAACAATGCGAAGAAAATGCTAAACATGAGGGAGTAGCAGATCAAATCTTATTTCAGAAAGCAAGTGCCTCAGATTTGCCTTTTGAAGATGGTGAATTTGATGTGATTGTAAGTAATTTTGTATATCATGAAGTCAGAGATACAAGAGATAAAAGAGAGCTCATCAATGAATCCTTACGAGTTTTAAAGAAGGGAGGTAAATTCTCCCTACAGGATACCTTTTTAAATAAGAGAAGATATGGAGCAATTGAGGATTTAATAAGACAAATAAAGGACTGGGGAATTCAACAGGTTAACTTTATTGAAACAGTAGATGAGATAACTATGCCCAAAATGATCAAGGCTGAATTGAAAACTATGGGCTTATTATACGGTATCAAATGAAAAGGTATTAAAGAATCTATTATTTCAAAGATAATAACTTATTTTAATAATAAAAATATCTATTAAAGCTAGAAATTTTATTCCAGTTTTAATATTTCAAGTTAGAATTCAAACCTTATAATTGTTTCATAAGTATAATGAACCTGTTAAACAATATATTTTAGGATAGATAAATAAATATTGTCTTAAAGGAAAGAGAATAAGAAAGCTTATTTAATATAAGGTAAAAATGAAAATTTTAATCAATTTTCTATTAAATATATAGTTTATATTTATTGCAGATTTTTATGAAATTATGACAATTGTACAAACTACTTTTGGAAAAATAAAAGGTTATACCGAAAATAATTTGGAAATCTTTAAAGGTATTCCTTTTGCAAAGCCACCTATTGATGAGTTACGATTTAAACCGCCTCAAGTCAAAAAATCTTGGGAAGGTGTGTTAGAAACTATGGAATTTGGACCCTGTGCATTTCAAGCATATTCAGATCTTACCAAATTAACCGGAAAACTTCAACCTGAAAGTGAGGATTGTTTAACACTTAATATTTGGACTCCCGGTATTGATAATAAAAAAAGACCAGTAATGTTTTGGATACACGGTGGGGGTTATCTTATAGGAGGAAGTAGAGCACCAACTTATGACGGGGCACCCTTAGCTCAACGTGGTGATATTGTCATAGTAACAATAAATTACAGATTGGGCATATTTGGGTATCTCTACGTTCCCGGAGAAACTGCAAATGTAGGACAATTAGATCAGGTTTTAGCATTAAAATGGGTTCATGATAATATTGATAAATTTGGAGGTGATCCAAATAATATTACGATTTTTGGAGAATCTGCTGGTGCCTATTCAGTTATCACTATTGCGGCAATGCCTATTGCAGATGGACTTTATCGTCGGATTATCGCACAAAGTATGCCAACAATCAATCCTAAAGTATCAGAACAAGTTTCAAAAGATATTTTAAAGGCTCTTGGGATTAAAGAAGGAGATTTTGATGCTTTACGGAAAATACCCACAGAAGAAATAATGAAAGTACAAAATGAAATCACAAAAAAAGGAGGGCTAGTTTTTCGACCTTATATAGATGGTGATATAATTCTCGCACATCCTTTAACTTTATTCAAGGAAGGAAAGTTAAAAAATATCGATTTAATGATGGGAACTAATCTACATGAAGCTAAACTTTTTACTGCCTTGAATCCAATTACACGTGAAATAAAAGATGAAAAAGCAATAATTGGGTACTTAAGCACATATGGAATAAATTCTGAAAAAGCAAGAAATATTATGGATATTTACAAAGAAGCTCAACCAGAACTTTTATTAAATAATCCTAAAGAATTGTTGGATTCTATTGCTACTGATCTAATGTTTCGAGTTGCAACACTTCAGATGCTTGAAGCACAATCCCAATTTCAACAAAATACTTATAATTACCTTTTTACATGGGAATCTAAGGCATTTAATGGGAAATATGGCGCTTGTCATGCTCTTGAACTCCCCTTTGTATTTAATACTCTTGATCAACCAGGTATGTTATTATTATTGGGTGATGTCAGTGATGTAGAAAATTTACCTGAAAATATGATGGATGCTTGGCTTTCATTTGCTCGTACTGGAAATCCAAACCATGATGGAATTCCAAAATGGCCCGCTTATGATAAGGAAAAAAGAGCTACACTATTATTTGGAAAAGAATGTAAAGTTGTTAATGCATTGTTCGAAAAAGAACGAAAAGCTTGGGATGGAATAATAGGGAATTATTAAATTTTAAAATAAAATATTTGAGGTTATTAAAATTTTTAATGAAGAAACTTGTCTAAAATGTGGTATATGTCTTGAACAGTGTCCAACAATTCAAATGCCTATACAGAAAGCTAAAGAAGAAGTTATTAAAATGATTGAGACGAAAACATCAGAAAAAATAATTAAAGAATGTACAGGTTGTGGTTACTGTAATATAATTTGTCCTATGGGATCAAATCCAATTGAACTAATAAGAGAAATACGATTGAAAAACTATCGTGAGAATGGTGTTAGAGGTTTAGGAATTATTAGTGAAGAAATGCCTTATAACTTAATGGCAATTGGATTTGAGATTGATAAGGAGCAAAAACAACAACAAATAATTAAATATGAAAATCCCCCAAAATGTGATACAATGTTCTATTTGGGGTGTGGTATTTCTTATTTTTATCAAGAGTTGGCTAAAACCAAATTGTTTGAGGATTTCCCCTTATTGGGTGGAATGAAATATTGTTGTTCTGCTTATGCATATTCTTGTTTTGGTGAAGAAGAGGGTAAAATAAAAGGATTAGAATTATATGAAAAACTCAAGACACTTGGAATAAAAAAACTTATTACTTTCTGTCCAGGATGTGATACTATGATTAGATTTACTTATCCTTCGATTATTGAAGACTTTAACATAGAAGCTCAAACTGTTATTGATTATTTTATTGAAAAATATCATAAAGGTGAGTTCAAAATCAAACAAAAGATAAATAAAAGAATCGCATTTCAAGATCCCTGCACGTGGAGGAGATACGACAAGAAAATATACGATGGTCCAAGGGAATTTCTTGAGATTCTTGGCGCAGAGGTTGTAGAAATGAAATACAATCGAGAAAATTCTCATTGTTGTGGTTTGCCTGTTTCTGCATCAAGTAGAGCTATGGGAACTAAAACCGCAGAAGAGAGAATATCAGAAGCAGAAAATATAAATGCAGATATAATAGCTCATATTTGCACAGGGTGTCTTTCAAATTTATCGACATATGCTATTAAAAAGAATATCAATTCATATTATATTACTGAATTAGCACAAATGGCTATTGGTGAAACACCAATACTTAATATTTTTGAGAAAAAGAAAAAAACTGATGCCCACCTCATGAAAACAATTATGGAAAATCCAAATATACTAAAGGAAAAATACTTAATAAAAAATGGAAAAATAGTTCCTCTATAATCTATATACTAAGAAAGTTATTTGGATTTAATAAAGAATTCTCAAGGCTATTATTCATAAAAAGCTTTTTTTTATTAATTTTTAACCATACTAATTATTGAAAGAAAAATAGAAAATATTTTATATATAAATTATAATTTTTTGATACACTTAAAAAAAGTGTCTGCTAATACTTTTTCACGAGGATCAGCAACTATATAAAAACCAAGATTGTTCATAGCATAGCAATAACTTGATTGAGTGGTTGGATCAGCACATCCAAATGAGCCACCAGTTCCAAATGTACCGAATGCTTTTTCATCTGTACCAAATTGAAAGTCAACCGATGGTTTTAAAAATCCTAAAGAGTAGCGCAAATTAATCTGAAGGACTTGATCAAGAGTTCCTAAATCTGGAACAACTGCGGGTTCCATTAAAGCATTCATCGTTTCGGTCTTAATATTTAAGTCTTTACCACCAGATGCAAAAATACTGTATAATTTTGCCACATCTCTGACTTGAACTATCCCATTTGCAGCGGGCAATTCTATTTTACGCAATTCCCGTTTGTTAAAATTCTTAGCAGTTTGTAAGACTTTAGGATTGGAAAAAGTCCTATTAGAAATGGTACCTTTTTTCATGAATGCTTTTACAAAAGGTTTAGGATATTTATCAGTATTAAAAATCATTCGAAACTTATAAAATGGAGAATATAAATTAGCAATCCGATGATCAGGCACTTCGTCTGGTAAACCTATATAAATCTCTAATCCTAATGGTTGTGCAATTTCATCACGAAAGAATTGACCAATAGTTCGATGTTGAGGATCAGTTTTTCTGATTAATTCACTCTCATACCAACCAAGAGTAATTCCATGATATCCATGCATTTTTCCTGGCTCCCATAAAGGCTTTTGTATTTCAATTGCAGATTTCATCTTATCAGGATCTCCAAGCTTATCTAAATCTAATGGTTCATCTATTGCACATAATCCTGCTTTGTGTGATAATAATTGTCTTACTGTAATGTTTTCTTTTCCATTATGGGCAAAATTAGGCCAATATTTTGACACTTTCTCATCATACTCAAAATATCCCTTCGAATGTGCGAGGGCACATGCTAATCCAGAAATACCTTTAGTTGTAGAAAAAACAAGTATTAGAGTATCCTCCTGCCATGGATCTTTGGTTTTTGCATCACGATAACCACCCCATAAATCCACAACTTTCTTACCCTTATAATACGCCGCAAAAGCGGCACCAACTTCTTCTCCTTTTTCAAAATTATTGATAAACTCTTCTTTCACTTCTTCAAACCCAGGGTCTATAGAACCTTGGATCAATGATTTATCAACTTTAACTTTAAACATTTTTAAACGCCAATTATTTCTAATAAAATAATAATAATTATTGTGTAAGATATAAATTTAAAAATATCCTATTAGGGAATACCATTTATATATCTTTATGTTTAAAAAGATTGTTTTAGTTTTTTAATAAAATCACATAAATATCCCTTAATAAAAAAAAATTCTTAGATATAATTAATCTAAGTATTACTTTAGTTTTGGAAATAAGGATCCAATGACACTAAAAATAAAGCCTGCTAAAAAACAGAGAAATGTAATCAAAGCTACAAGATTTTCAGGTATAAGAAGATCATTAAATATTGCGAAACTATAGAGTACTGCTTGAATTGTAGAAATTATAGTGTAAATAATCTTATTTCTCGTTTCTAATGTTATACTCTTAGTATTAGCTATTCCTGTTGCAAAAAATTTTAAAATAAATGTTAAAAATCCCACCCCTATAATACTTCCAATAATAGCTAATTGTATTTGCCATGTTGGTAATGTTTGTAAATTTTGATTAACAAAAGTTTTAGCAAACGATATAACTACTAAAGCTTCTCCAGGAAGAGTTTTTACAATTTTTTCTGGTAAACTCATTTCTTGACTCATTAAATTTACCCAATTTTAGATTTTATAATTTTTAATTTATTGTACATAAACTTTTGACATTTTTATATAAAAGTTTTTAGATTTTGAGATTAATAAGAAAATAGCTAATCTCACAAAATTTTTAATTTATTAAGATAAAAAAAAAGAATTTTCGGTTTAATGGATGAAATTAATTAATATGTAAAAGAGATTAAATTTTTTTTGAGATTATTACCTTGAGAAACTGGACAAATGCTTATTAATTATAAGACACAATTTTTTCTACTTACATTTTTATCATAATATCGGAAACAAAATTGAATATCTTTTTTTAAAATTATCGGAATTTTAAAAACAAATATGAGGGGGATAATTTAATATTTATAAATATGAAAATAGGCAGGAACCAATTAATTATTGTCCAGAAGTAGAACATTGTTGTGATAATCCATGTATTAAATATACAGGAGGGAGTAAGGTTTGTATAAATTGTGGAACTATTCTAGGTCAAATTTTAGTAGAAAGTGAAAGAAGAGCTTATAATGTTGAAGAAGTTAATAAAAGAAGACAAACTGAGCCTTCATGGAGAGACTTTGGTCCAAGAACAATACTTCCAAGTAATAAAATTGATTCCAATGGAAACCTTCTAAATGCTAAAAGTAATTTACTGTTTTCAAGACTTTCAAAAATTCAAAGATCTCTTATCAATTCTTTAGAAAGAAACTTTTGGGAAGCACAACCAAAATTAAAATTGTTTGCTTCAAAACTTAATATTCCTATTTACATTACTGAAACAGCTTGGAGAATATATTGTGAAGTAGCTAAGCAAAAACTAACGATGGGAAGGTCAATTGAAGGATTTATTGCCGCTTCATTATATGCTGCTATAAGAATTCATGAATTCCCAAAATTACTTGATGATGTGGCGGATGCCTCTATGGTACCTAACCGTACATTATTTAGGTCTTTAGGTATGATTATCAGGCAGATTCTTCCAATTTTACATTTAGAATATCATCCAATTTCCGCTGATAAGCTCATATTTCTTTTTGGTAATAAATTAGGATTACCTGAAGAAATAAAAATAAAAGCGCTAAATATTCTTCAACAAAGCTCTAAAAAAGGATTACCTACTATTGGAAAAGACCCAAAAGGGTTAGCTGCTGCTGCGTTATATTTAGTTGCTAAAGAAACTATTTTTAGAAAAACTCAAGTTGAAGTGGCAGAAATTGCAAAAATTACAGAAGTAACTTTAAGAAGTAGAGTAAAAGATATTTGCAGTGTTATAGATGATTTAAACTGCTAAAATATTAATATAATATAAGTAAAATTATTAAAATAAAATTATCGATAAGGTGTGAAAACTATAAAAGAATATCAGGAATGTATTGAAAAAGTTAAGGATAAAAAAATAATTCCTCACAGTACCCAAAATATATTAAAAGATATTGAGATAGATGAAGATATTTTTATTGAAGAGATATGTAAAGGTTTAAGAAGAGAATCAAAGTAGAATATAAAATATTATATGATTATATATGATCTACGACTCTTAGAGTATAATTAAATAAGGTTATCAAAATATTGTTACTATCTGAATAGGCGTATGAAAATTAATGGTTGCTATAAAACTAACTGATGACATTTATTGGGTGGGCGCTAATGTTCATACAGAAGATCTATTTGAGGGTATATGGCCAATTCCTAACGGAGTTGCTTTAAATTCTTATCTGGTGAAAGGAGAAAAGATAGCGATAATCGAATTAGTTAGAGAATGGGGTGGAGCAGCTCTAACGCTTATTAGAAATCTCAAATCAATTTCAGTGGAATTAAAAGATATAGATTATATAATTTTAAATCACCTTGAACCTGATCATACAGGTTTTACCTACATGGTTAATTCTTTATCTCCAGATGCTGAAATTGTATCAACACAGAAAGGAGTGAATTTAGTAAAAGCATTTTACCAGATTGAAAACAATTTAAAAGCTGTTAAAACCGGCGATGTAATAGATTTAGGAAACGATAAAAAACTAGAATTTACTGAAATCCCTAATGTTCACTGGCCAGAAACTATGGTTACTTATGAAAAAGATTCAGGAATATTATTTTCAGGGGATGCTTTTGGAGCTTTTGGTGTCCATCAAGGATGTATTTTTGAGGATGAGACCTCAGATGAAAGTAAACCATATTGGGAAGAGGAAACGCTACGTTATTATGCCAATATCATATCTACATTCTCAGGTAACGTTTTGAACGCAATTGAGAAGTTATCAGAATTAAAGATCAATATGATTGCACCCTCACACGGTTTAATTTGGCGGAGCGCTCCAGATGTAATCCTAAAGAAATACAAACGTTACTCAAATTACAATAAAGATTATGCTGAACCATCAATTTGTGTTGTCTGGGGGAGTATGTATGGAAACACAGAAGTAATGTTGAATTCTGTTTTAAGAGGCATTGGAAAAGTTGGGGTACCCGTAAAAGTACATCGGTTACCTAATGAGGATCCTTCATTTGCCCTTTCAAATGCTTATAGATCTTCTGGGGTAATAATAGGAGCACCTACTTATGAATATGGCATGTTTCCACCAATGAAATACTTCATGGAATTATTACGAAAAAAACGTATTTTATATAAAAAAGTATTATATTTTGGATCTTATGGGTGGAGTGGGGGAGCTAAGAAAGATTTTGAAAAATTAGCTGAAAATATGCATTGGGATATTCTTGAACCACTCACTTTTAATGGGTATCCCACATCAGAAGAGCTTGAAAAAGGCGAAAAATTAGCAATGGAATTAGCACATCTAGTAAAAGAAATACCCTCTAAGATTAGAGATGAAGATTATTAGATCTTATTCTGAAAGTAACCTAAGAGAGTAAATAGAATTTATTACCATTGGTTTTCGTTTTATCTTTTGCCTTGATTCAAATCAAAGTAATCATTTACTAGGGTATAGAATCTTTTTAATACTTCCTCCCCTCGTTCTGTTGTTTGATATTTTATTATATCACCATCATTTAATTGTTTGATTAAATTTCGAGATAAGAGAAATTGAAGAATTTCTTTTATGGCGCTTGTCTTTAATCGTGTTTCTCTTAATAGCCAAGTTTGAGTTCTCTTTTCCCTTAGGCAAAATTCTAATACCTCTGCCCAGATTTCGAATTTACTACGCCTTGAAGAACTCATTTAAATATCACCAAAAAAATATTATGAGGGTTGCTCCTTATCATAAAGAAATGAACTCTCATTAGAAAATTGTTCTAATTCCTGAGCCCATTCTTCTAATTTAGGGAATAATCTTTCCCATTTATCGACCTCATTCATTACTTTAATTGAGGTACCTAAATTCATTAACCAAAAGCCTGTCATTGCTATAAATAACATCGCCAAAATAAACATCAGTAATTCATTCGAAATTTCAGCACCCAAAAGGCGTGTAATTAAAAATATTCCATAAAAACCCGAAAAGAAATTAAGGAAAATGAAAGTTCTCACTAATTTACTCAAATTTGTTTTTTCTTTTGCATAACGATTGAAAAAGGTATAAAAATTTGCTATATATGGGACAATCCCTTTGTAAAGAACAGTACTTGTTTCTTCTTTACCTTTAGCTTGTTTAAGAGAACTGTTTCCTTTGAATATAAATAAGCTTAAAATATAAATCTGATATCCTATTTGAATGATTAGAATAACCAGGATTATAGTCATTAATGTATCCACTATTAATCCAAATAAGCCATATCGTTGAGATATGGTCATTATTATCTGTCCAGTGATTAACAGATATGTCCATAGAATCATAAACGTCACTGCAAATAAAAATAACAAGATTAGCGAGGAGAAATGAATTTTAAATAATTTATTTATTTTTTTTAATCTTTGATATAAAATTTCTTGGTTTTGAATTAATCCATTTTTTTCATTTCCGATTTTTTCCATAATTACACCTGAGAAAATATTATTATATAAATGAACGTAATGATATTTAAGTATGTAAGGGTAAATCGTGGCTAGGAACCTATAGTCTTTATTTATAGCAATACTCTTTTCGATATCAATTCATAAATATCTATATTTAGGATATCTAATTTATCAATTCATTGGTAAATTAAAATAACTTCTATTTTGATATTGATATCAAAAAATAAAAAGAGGGATTTAAGTATCATTTATTAATGCTTTTTCTTAACTTTCTGATTGTAACAGTAGAACAAATAAAAAATATACTCAAGAATAATATGAGATCAAAGCCAAATATCTTCTTACCATTTTCATCTGGTGTGGATTCTGGAAATATTTCAGGATTTACTTTTCCAAGGAAAATATCATATCCATTTAGACTATAATTACCAATAATACCTGCTACATAAATATTATCTGAAGTATCTGCTTTAATGTTAATACCTGCAGTTTCAGGAGGACCTGTTATTATCCGGTCTAATATATAATCTCCAGAATTGTTATAATTTAACAATAATAAATCAGCATCCTGAGAAGTGTAATTAGCTATAACACCCGTAATATAAATATTATCTTTGGAGTCTATTGTAATACTATTTCCAACTTCACTTTCAAGAGTTGCCCATGTTTTATTCCATTTATAATTACCATTATTATCAAAACACACCATTATAACATCCATATTTCCTGAATTTGTATTATTGAACGTTCCTACAGTAAATAATTCATTTAATGAATTCAAAGCAATTCCAGAACCCCTTATATTAAGGGAATTACCCCATGTAGTATTCCATTGATAATTTCCATTCTGATCAAAACAAAATAAAAACATGTTGTCTGTTCCTTGATTATAATTTGACACTGTACCAATAATATAAAAATTATTAGATGAGTCATAAACAATGTCTACACCTGTTTCGGGTATTGTTCCCCCAACTGTTTTATTCCACAGATAATCACCTGCGCTATTAAATTTTACAATAAGCAAGTCATTACTATAACCCCAAGTATTTCCAACAACATATATATTATCTGAATTATCTATGGCTAAATCCCAAGCTACCTCATAACTTAATCCTCCCCATGATATATTCCATTGGTGATATCCCGAACTATTATATTTTACTAAGGTTAGATTATAATCACTTGAAGTGTCATTAAAGTTCCCTGCAATAAAATAAATATTATCTTGAGAATCTATTGCTACCCCCGTTCCAAGTTCTAACTGATTTGTAGGCCATGCTATATGAAATTGAAGACTCCCTGAAGCATTATACTTTAAAATATTAATTTTTTCATCTTCATCTGCAGTATATCCTGCAACATAGATATTATTAAAAGAATCAAAAGCAATACCCAGATCAAATCCACTAGATTCATTATCCCATATTTGATTCCATTCAAAGACTTCTGTCATATTTGCCGATTGTTTAAGATTAAAATCAAGATTATCTAACTCTGGTAAATTATCAATATCAATCACAGTATTTCCTAATAAAGTAAAGCTAAGAGTAAAAAAAGAGAAGACTAATAAAATCTGAAAGTAATTTTTTTTTTTCATAAAATCACATTTTAATTTGATTTCTGAACAAATTATATTAGTTCTAATAAAGAAGTGTTTTATTTAAACTAAATATATTAAATTACAAAACAAAATAGAGTGCTATTCATATAGGTACTAATTACCCTGAATTCTTTCTAAAACAGCATCTTCTATTAATGTTGAGTTTTCGAAATTTCTTACAACAAAGGTTAGACTAGCTTTTTTTATATCCTCTCTATTTTCAAGTTTCTGGTACATATTATATATATCATTCATGTTTCGTCCATAAATAAATAATACAATTGAAGGAGAGACTGAACCGGCGTTTCTCCAATATTTAATTGAAGGATCTTTTTTTATTTTCAAATATATTTGTTTCGAGGGACCTACAGTTTCTAAAGAAACTTCTGCAGGTATGAATCCTGAAATTGCTTCAAAATTAATTTCTGGTATAAAAGTAATTAGTTTCATATTTACCATCCTCCTAATTCTACGATTAACAGTTTTTTCACTTATATTTAATGCATGTGCAATATCTTTTTTAGAAGCTCTACTATTGTTTAACAAATAAAAGATAATTTGCCAATCGGTTATCGAATAGGGAATATCTGACGTAAAATGTACTCGTGTTTCTGAATAATCATTCATTTCGGCCCCGGTGTTTAAGATGCTGGTTATAAATTCTTCAAGATGCTTTGCATCTCTACAGAAAAAAGATATAGTGAAAGTTCCGTCAATCAATTCCCAAATACGATATATTTCATTGATACATTTGAGTTCTAGAAAAATATCATTAGTCTTTTTTCCTTCAAATGGCTCTACTAAGCCAATATAATGCCGATATCCAAGAGAATTATAATTAAATTGTACAGTAAAACGTGTAATAACATTTTGCTTGGTTAAATTATCGATTCTCTTTGAAACGTTTCGTAGTGGTAAATTAATCATTTCAGCAATCTTAGAATATGAGATTCGGCAGTTTCTATCTAATATTTTTAATATTTCAAAATCTCTAGCATCCAATTTATGTCCCAATTATAATATTGCATGAAAAAAAATGGACATTATTCAATTTAAAATTTCGCTTTCTTTACTCTTTTTTTACAATATTCTTTAAATTATAAAACTATTTATAATAAAATAATTAATTAAATTAATTTGAATAAGAAAAAAGCATACAATTTGTGAGTAAAAATGGTTAAAGATTATAATTTAACATCATGTGGATTAAGTTGCGATTTGTGTGATAGTAATACTACTAAACTTCAAGATGCAGCAAAATACTTATTTAAAATATCTGAGGATCCAATGTTTCAAGGGTTACTCCTAATTGTTAACCCAAAATTTAATAAGGAGAACTTCAAAGGATTTATTAAAACTTTAGAAATATTAAAATCCTATCCACCATGTCCAGGCTGTCAAGGGAGAATCAACTGTGTAATTAATCAATGTACTAAACAAAAAAACATTAAATCATGTAGTGAATGTGAATTTCTTGATTTAGACGCTGGAACATGTAAAGGAATTCCAAAACCATCTAAATTTCCAATGATGCCTCCTGCTCCGATTTTTTTCCAAGGTCTATCAAAACGATATAAAAATTGGAATGTAAAGAATTTAATTGCAATTGCTGAAGGTAAAAAGGTTAAAGTAAATTCAGATATCGAAAAAATGATCAAAGATGGGAAATCTAATAGAGATCTTATTGATCTTTCTGTAAACTTATTTGAGTCCACGTAGTAATCCAACCAATATTCACAGATGTAACAATTGTGAAAATGGATATTAAATCGAGTGATATTCAAGAAAAAATTCATGAAGAAGCAGATTGGGTTAAGATACTTCCCAATGATCCAAGACAGTTTCTCATCGAATCTGGTGAATCATTTTCAGTTTTTCGAACGTTAACTGATTTATTTGATTTACCCTTAGATCATCCTGAGGTTATAAAAGCCCATAATTATGTTTTAAAAGATCCCCTTGTGAATTTTTTGTTAGATCATCTTTCAGATTGGGAAAAAAATCTTACAAAAGCCCATAGCAAGGCAGATTATCTTCCAAACCAATTATGGTTGTTATTAGATTGGGGGATAAAACCAGAAGATGATAATAGAATGCAAGAAGCAATAAATAAAATCTTATTACATCAAGATGAAGAAAAAGGGCAATTTCTTGCTTATATTGAAACTTATGATCGAAAAACAAAAACAAAATATCCAATGTGGTCAAGTGCATTATGTGATCATAACCTTATTGTTTCTGTACTCTTATTAGCAGGATTAGAGAATGATAAACGTGTCGAATTCGGTCTTAAAAGGATGAATGAACTATTAAAAGACACTACTCAAGGTAAAGGTTGGAAGTGTGAACCATGGCTTTATTACAAGCGTCGAGGTCCTGGAAGAGTAAATGATGTATGCCCTATGATTGTTGCTGACGCGCTAAGAGGTTATTGGGTGATTCCTCAAAATAAATGGCCAGATGACTTAATTAAAGCAGGAATAACACTATTGAATTGTTGGATCAATAGATCCAAAGATAAACCATATATGTTTGGGCATGGTAAAAACTTTCGTCTACCCAGAGCACCTTTTTTTTGGTATAATATTGGAACTGTTTTAGACTCTATTAGACATTATCCGGAATTGGTTAAAACTCAAGCATTTCGAGAATTAGCTGCTATTAGCGTATTAAAATTTAACTTAAATGGTGTTTTTATTCCTCAATCCGTTTATCTATGGTTTAAGAATTTTTCATTTGGACAGAAAAAAGTACCTTCTCCTTGGATGACTTTATTCCTTTCACGAATTTATAAAAAGGCTGCTGATTTTGAT
This sequence comes from Promethearchaeota archaeon, assembly GCA_048937405.1. Lineage (GTDB taxonomy): Archaea > Asgardarchaeota > Lokiarchaeia > Sigyniarchaeales > SOKP01 > Loki-b32. Next base: position 114,640 of record JBHLNF010000010.1, on the reverse strand, counting down.
CCAGAATTTATAAAGGCTGTTAAAAAAATTGATGGAAGTGGTTTAAAAGGTTCAAAAAGAGGACCAAAAACATAAAAAATAACGAAAAATTTTGAGTAAGATATAATTGTAGATTATTAGGCCTCGAATAATTCGGTTGTGAGATATCTTTCTCCCGTATCACACATAATTGTAACTATATTATCTCCTTTATCAAAATCTTTTGAAGCTTCATACAACGCCGCCCACGCATTTGCTCCAGAGGATATCCCAACGAAGATACCCTCTAATCGAGCCAATTTTCTAGCAGTTTGAATAGCATCTTCATATTTAACTGTTATTATCTTATCGATAATATCTCTATTTAATACATCCGGAATGAATCCTGCCCCAATTCCCTGAATTTTATGAGGACCAGAAGTTCCACCAGACAATACAGGTGAATCTTTTGGTTCCACAGCATAGATTTTTAATCTTGCTCCAACTCTGTCTTTTAAAATTTCACCAATCCCCGTTAAAGTTCCACCTGTTCCGACTCCTGCTACAAATCCATCAACGTGTCCGGCTAAATCGTTAAAAATTTCTTTAGCTGTTGTTTTTCTATGAATCTCTGGATTAGCTGAGTTTTTAAACTGCTGAGGAATGAATACATTTCCTCTTTCCTTTTTTAATTCTTCTGCTTTTTCAATTGCAGCTTTTAAGCCCCCCGAAGCAGGAGTTAATTCAATTTTAGCACCATATGCTTTCAATATCTTTTGTCTTTCAATAGACATGTTATCGGGCATTGTAAGAATTAATTGATATCCTTTTGCTGCACAAACAAGCGCTAATCCTATTCCTGTGTTTCCTGAAGTTGGTTCCACAATAATCGTATCTTGAGAAATCACACCTTCTTCTTCAGCTTTTTGTATCATTGACATTCCAATTCTATCTTTCACACTACCTCCCGGATTAAAATACTCTAATTTTCCATAAATAGAAGGTTTGATATCTTTTGCAATCTTGTTAAATTTTACTAACGGAGTGTTCCCTATTGTTTCAATTATATTATTATATACTCCCATAAACCTCACACAAAGCTTTTAAAATTTCCTTTAATAAATACTAAATTCCCTCTCCATATTCCCCAAAAAAGATTTCAAAATCTTCCTTTTTCTTTTCCTTTTGGGTTAAAATCTTATTTTCCAATTCTTTTATTCTATTATCTAAAGTCTTTATAGTAAGAGTGAGGGGATCAGGTAAGTCGCCATGACGTAAATCTATCTTCTCAATTTTTTCACCCTCTCTTGTAATAACTTTACCTGGTACACCCACTACTACTGAATTTGGTGGTACATCATTCACTACCACGGAATTTGCTCCAACTTTTACATTATCTCCAATTTTGACAGGTCCTAGAATTTTTGCTCCTGTACCCACAACAATATTATTTCCTAAAGTAGGGTGCCTCTTAACCGGATTGATATTGGTTCCTCCAAAAACTACACCTGAAAATATGGTGACATTATTACCAATTTCTGTAGTTTCCCCAATAACACAACCTGTCCCATGATCAATAAAAAAATCACCACCTATTTCCGCACCAGGATGAATCTCAATACCAGTTAACTCCCGTGCAATTTCAGATATATATCTAGGGATAAATGGCATTCCAATTTTCCAAAAAAAATGCGCAATACGATATAAAAGAATCGCTTTTATCCCAGGATAACTTGTTAAGACCTCAATGAGAGATTTTGCCGCTGGATCTTTATTAAAAGCAACATTTACATCTGAAATAAAAAAATCTAAGATTCTCTGTAGATATTTATCTATTTCTTCATGCTTTAATTCTGTAATTTGAAAATTTAAACCTAAAACACATTCAGCACAAAAGTGACTACCTGATTTGTTTTCTGCTGTAAATTCTTTACCACAATTTAAACAATATAATAATTTTTCTTTATCCATTTTAACCCGTTTTTAGCTTTATTGAAATCAAAAACTATTGGTTCTTAATAAATGTTATTTTAAATATCTCATAAATTTTTTCATTTTGGAAATTCAAATTTTAAAATTTCAATCCATATCATTAAATGAAGATCAATGGATATGCATAGAATTATGATATGGTAAAAGGATTCCACAAATTAGACTTGGGAAAAAAAGATAGATATGAATAAAAAATGGACTATTGAAATTTCATATAGAATTTACTTTTTCCCATATTATAAATAAAATGCATTTTAATACAAATTTGAGGTATAAAAAATGAAAAAGATTTGGATAATTCATAACTCTCTGCATGGGAATTCTGAAAAGATTTCAAAACAACTTGCTGAGGGATTAAAAGATGAATATTATGTAAGTGTTGGTAGCATTAAAAATATTAGCCCTGAAGATATCACCCAAGACGAGCCTTATGGTTTGATCATAGCAGTTCGAATTATTGCTTTTAGTTCAGATAAGGAAATACGAAAATTTGTTAGTAATATGGATAAAGTCATCAAAAAACCAATTTCGAAAGTTGCTTATTTTTCTACTCATGCTTTGGGTTGGAAAAAATTCTTCATTAAAGGAATAAAAAAGACTCTTGGAAAAATCGGTTGTGTTGAGGATATCTGTCCTGAATATCTTGAAATAAAAATGCAAAAACCAGAGGGTCCCGCTATAGAGGGTACTGATGCAAAAATTGAAGGTTTTATCTCAATCTTAAAAGATTTTTTAAAATAGCTTTTTTATATTTCTTCTTTTACATTCTTTAAAGGTTCTATTATAATTAAAAAAAAAAAACAATTTAAGTAATAAATTAAACAACTATTAAACCTAATTTAAGTAAAATTATAAAAATTTATATGATTCTAAAAAAATGTCAAAATCAAAATCAAAAATCAATGAATTAACATTTGGATCTGATAATCCGAATGCCATTGAAGTCAAAGATTTGAGAAAAATTTATGCCGGCAAGAAGGTTATCAAGGAAGTCAAAGCTGTTGATGGAATATCATTTTCAATCAACATAGGGGAGATTTTTGGGCTTTTAGGACCAAATGGGGCAGGAAAAACCACTACAATAAACATTTTGTGTGGTTTAATAAACCAAACTGAAGGAGACGCTTTTGTAGGAGGATATAATGTTAAAAAAGACCTCAACAAGATCAAGGAATTAATTGGCGTATGTCCACAAGAAGCAGCAGTATATAAATTTTTAAATGCTAAGGAAAATATCGAATTTTTCGGAAATTTACATCTCGTGAAAAAAGAGAAGATATATGAAAGGATGGATAGATTTCTAGATTTATTAGGCTTACTAGAAGCTAGTAATAGAAAAGCAAAAAATTATAGTGGTGGAATGATACGGCAATTAAATCTTATTATAGCTTTGATAAGTGATCCTCCTATTGTATTTTTAGATGAGCCTACGGTCGGAATGGACCCACGAGTCAGGCGTACAACTTGGAAATTTATTGGTTCATTAAAAGAACAGAATAAAACCATTATCTTAACGACACATTATATTGAAGAAGCAGAAGCACTTTGTGATAGGGTAGCTATAATCGATTACGGTAAATTAATTGCTATAGGATCACCAAAAGAATTAATCGAGAAGCATAGTGCTAAAGATTTGGAGGAAGTCTTCATGAAAATTACAGGAAGAAGAATCTTGGAGGGATTTTAAAAATGAAACGCCAAAGAATTTTAGCTCTCGTAAAATTACAGTTTAAAGCTCTTATAAGGGTACCAACAGCATTGTTTATAATACTTTTACTCCCCATAGCACTAACACTGACAATGGGACTTGCGTTTGGGTCAGTAGTTGTTGAAGACTATGGTTGGACAGGACAAACAGGGAACATTTTTGATTTTATGGTTCCTGGATTATTTGCTATTAGCGCGCTTTTCATGGCAATGCCTGTTGCTTTATCTTTTTCAGAAGATCGAGAACAAGGATTGTTAAAAAGAATCAATACGACGCCCATGACGGCGGTAGAATTCATGGGAAGTCATGTGATATCAAATATGTGTATGGCGATTATCCAAGTAATAATAGTTGGTATTATCTCTTTTCTATTAGGATATCGTCCTGATGGAGCAATTGCGGGGATTACCCTTGCGTTTGTGTTTATGATAGTTTTCTCTCTATCCTCCATTGGCTTTGGATTATTAACAGCAACTATTGCAAAGAATCCTAAAGCTGCAGGGGGGATTGTCTGGATTTTTATGTTTCCACAACAGATGCTTGCTTCGGGTTTATACCCCTTACCCCCCGAAACACAATTAATTGGTATGTTCATGCCATTGTATTATGTATCTGATGCTTTAACTCTCCTATTTAATGGTGTTGCTCTAAGTAATTTAAGGATTTGGTGGGATTTGATAATACTTATAATGTTCAGTCTTGTGATATTTATTGGAGGAATTATATTATTCAAAAAGTACGGTAAAGCTTAATTTTTTTTATTTAGATAATTTTTGATAAATTTTAATGAATAAAAAAAGAGATGATAAAGTTTGATGAAAAGAAAAGTCGCGAGTTTTGTTCTTCTTGGAATTTTTCTCTTAATCCCTTTCATAAGAATTTGTAATGCCCAAGATTCTTATGTTGGAATAAAAAATGGTGATGAATATGAATGGACTCTTAGTGTATATACAGAAAACTGGAAGGCATATATGGAAGATGATTTAGGAGCTATATTGGAAAATCTTATACCATTAGGAGACTCTAACTTGAATTTTGTCTATTATGATTGGAGGACTCTTGAACCACCGCAATCAAATTGGCAACTTACCGTCAATGATATTGGTGTTGAACAAATTGGTCCATTTTATCCTCCTTATGATAATACAACAGTTACATCTACCCCAATATATGGTAAATTGAAATGGGAAATTACACCAGATTATACTGATGAATGGGACCAGACATGGCATATAGTAAACGATACATCAAGTTTCTTACGACAATCTTTTAATTTAAATCGCTGGTTTAGTCCCTATGCTGCTATGTTTCGTGTTCTTTTTGCACCTATATCTATTGACTGGTCAATATTTGTAAATGAAATCCCCGCAGTAATGAGTTCTAGGGGAGGACTGTATAAAAATATTTCTGCTACAGCACAATCAAATGGCTTCTTAATCTATGTCCCACCTTTAGGATTTGAAAACAATAGTGCCGCTATAAATATAAAAGTTAACTATAATTCAAAAGGTGTTCTTTCAAATTATGAATTTTTATATGGGGGACTAAAACTTGTTAAGTTTATAGCTGGTGATTACATTCCAGAGAATGAGCGAATTCCGAATCAATATATATTTATCTTAATTGGGTTAACTGTTATTTTATTTGTTGAGATTATTATGTACATTTACAAACAGAAGGGAAGATAAAAAAGATCATTAAACCTTTTTTCATGTTTTTTTCAAGTATTAAAAATTCTACTAGATGGTATAAAAAATAAAATTTCTTTTGTATTTCTTAAAACTAAAAGAGAGCTCTTAATTAAATATTAATATATTCAAGAATTTCCTTCTTTTTGACAATTTGGACAATAAAACCCATGTCTTCCAGATATTTCAAGACGTTTGATCTCGCTTTTACAAGTTGGACAATATTCATCCTTTTTACGATGTGCAATTAGAAAATGGTCTGGATAAGTATTTAAATCACCTTTCTTATCAATACCAAATCTTAATACTTCTTTAATATTAGTATAAAGCTCATTAATCTTACTCTCGCTTAGAGAATCTATTTTAGTTTTAGGATGCACCTTCGTTTTAAATAGAATTTCATCCGAATAAATATTTCCAATACCAGCAACAAAACTTTGTTCTAATAAGAGCGTTTTAACAATACCAGTTCTCCTTCTTAGTGCTTCCTTAAATTGATCGAAATTCATTTTATATGCATCTGGTCCTAATTTTTTCTTTTTTTTAAATTCTTCAATAGATTCAGCAATATCTAATTTACCAAACATTCTAAGAGAAATATATGCTAAGTTAAAGTCATTATTAAATTGAAATATCACCTTACTGTATTTTGGCTCATGTTCTTTCTTATTGAAATATTTTATATCTCCCGTCATACCAAAATGAAAAATAAGATATCTTTTCCCGATATTTATTAGAATATATTTTCCATGTCGGGTGGATGATTCAAATTTATTGTTAATAACCGTTTTTTTCAGATAAGACTCATCAATATTTAAAACTCTATCATCAGTTACTTTTATATTTTTAATAGTTTGATTCAATGATGTTTTATCTAGGTATCGCTTGAATGTCTCCACTTCTGGAAGTTCTGGCAAGATATTAAATTAAATTATTACTAAACTTTAAAGTTAATATGTAAGAAAAATTTCTACCTAGGATTTTTTTTTTTCACAGTAATAATTCCAATCTTATCTATTTTAGTTTGTTCAACCATATATGGTCCTAATGATCGAATTGCAAAAATAAAAATTGGAATAAAACATAAACCAATGTAAATTGAGATTAAAAACGGGATGTCATAACCAAATGAATCCCATAATATTCCCCCAATTAAAGGACCAATTACTCTTCCTAATTGGTCAATCCATATATTCAATCCAAATATTTTTCCTCTATGTTTTATAGATATTCGACTCATTATTGCTTGGATAAGGTATATACTTGCTTCTAGTGCTATATATAAAAATATCAGAAAAAGTGCAAAATCATAGGGTGAAAACGCCAAAAGTAACAACCATATCATTAAAGCTTTGAAAATTTCAATACTAATTATGCTTAATGAAGGAGAAATACGGTCAAATACTTTTCCTAATGATGGTGCTATTAATTGGGAAATAACTTGAGCAGGAAAATATACAATCATTACTATTATTGGAATTATTCTCTCAGAAAAATTAGGTAAAAGATTTTCAATTAAAAATGCTGAGATAAATGGCGAATATATTGTTGCGGTTATAGAACTAACCGTGATTGCCAGAATCAAAATAAAAAAACCAAAATAAAATACTTTATCTTGTTTTATATTTTTTTCCTCTTTATTTTCAAAAATTTCACTTTCTTGCTCAATATTAATTGGATTTAAATTTGAATCATCTAAAGAATTGTAATATTTCTCAAAGGTAAGATTTTCATCTACTTTCAAATAAAAATGACGTCCTGCGATTAAATTAATTGTCGCAAAGATCAATAGTGGACTATACATCAATGCTATATTTCCTGGAAGAAAAATAGATACTAGAGCAAAAATTGGGATACTGATGAGAGCCCCCAAAAGAAATCCATATCCAATCATTTTTCCTCTACCTGTAGCTAAAGACTGAGTTCTACTACCTTTAAAAGATTTATCAGAAAGTAATGCAAAAAATGGTGGCCAAAAAAAAGCTACTAGTAAACCTTGACAAAAAGTACCAGCCCCAAATAAAAATAAATTTTGAATAACAAGTGAGATCCAGTATAAAATGTAGGATAAAGTTCGACCCAATGAACCGATTAAAACTAATAGTTTTTTGGATTTATGATCTGTTAAATATCCAATTAAAGGCATTGAAATAAGTCTAGCAAAAGGTTGTAACGCCATAATAATACCTAGTGTTATTCCAGAACCACCAAAGAAATAAATAACAACGTAAGATTTTATAAACATGAAAAAAATAAAGCCCAAACCATTCCAAAAAGTAATTCGAATCATATAATTAAAATCTGGAGTTACATTATTTAATTTTGACATTTTTCGATTATTTGGTTCGGATTCGGAATGATACAAATCTAATACACATATGTAAATATGTTTAAAATCAACAGTTATATGGTTCTAAAAACTAGAAAGTCTCATAAGTATTTTGATTTAAATATACAACTTTTATATAAAATTATTATGAAATCTTCAGATGCTTGTAAACTACTACAAGTTACACAGCCTACATTATATAAATATAAAGAAAATGGATTTGTAAAAGCAAATCGTTTACCTAATAGATATTGGAATTTTGATGAAGAATCAGTATATTCATTTTTTAATAAAGATATTCCACGAAAGATTTATGCTTATGCAAGAGTTTCTACAAATAAACAGAAGAAAGATCTAGAAAATCAAATTTAAATACTTAAAAATTGGTGTTTTTCAAACTGTATTCAATTGAATGGATTATTTAGTGATACTGCTTCTGGGATATCGTTTGAAAGACGCAATCAGTTTTTTACAACGCTTAATGAGGTCATTCAAAAAAAGTGAAGAAAATTATTATTACTTATAAAGATAGACTTACTAGGGGTGGATTTGGCTTATTTCTATATTTATTTAATCAACTTGGATGTGAAATAATAGTAATTTTTGAAGTAGGCAATGAAAAATTAGATTCACAAGAAGTAATGGACGAGATTATTTCTTTAATGCATTGCTTTACCAATAAGATGTATAGTAAACGAAAAAGACCTATAATTCAATAATTAATATCAAAAGATGGTGCTTAAATGAAATTAACTGAGATCATCCAGATAAAGAAATCAAAGGAACTATCTAAACTGTGCCACTTAGCTAAGAATTTATATAATTTATCTAATTGGTATTATAGACAAGAGTTCTTCAAACTGGGTAATTTTCTCAGTTATTACGATTTAGATTTTATGTTAAAACATCATAAATGCTATAATAACTTGCCAGCTCAAACTTCTCAACAAGTATTAAAGTTGGTAATTAAGAATTGGAAATCTTACTTTAGAGCCAAAAGAGAATGGAACATGAATAAGTTCAAGTTTAAACGTGTTCCTAAGATACCAAGATACAAGAGAAAAGACGGAGAGTCCATTGTCATTTTCACGAATCAGAATGCAAGATTAAAAGATGATGGGTGCCTTCATTTTCCCAAGAAATGTGATTTAAAACCTGTTAAGACTCGCATTAAACAATTTCAACAGGTTAGGATTATACCGTTAGGGGATATATATAAAATCGAAATAATATACGAGAGAGAAGTAAAAGATTTAGGTTTGAATAAGGATGCTGTATTAAGCATTGATTTGGGTTTGAACAATCTCATAACTGCTGTAAATAATAAAGGTTTGAAGCCTTTTATTGTTAAAGGTGGGAATGTCAAATCTGTAAATCATTATTACAACAAACAATTAGCACGATATAGAAGCATTGAAAGTAAGAAGGGTAATCTTATAGATACAAAAAGGATTAGGAGATTACACTTGAAGAGAAATAACAAGATTATAGATTACTTTCACAAGATCTCTAAGAATGTGATTAAATATTGTAAAGAAAATGAAATAGGGATGGTAGTAATTGGACATAACGAATGTTGGAAGCAAAAATGCAATATAGGGAGGATAAATAATCAAAAATTTGTTCAAATTCCTTTCAATAAATTATTTCAGCAAATTTCTTATAAAGGAAAGTTGATTGGAATTGATGTAGTGTTAATAGATGAGAGTTATACTAGTAAATGCTCGTTTTTAGATGGAGAAGAAATCAAGAGACATTCCACGTATGCAGGTAAGAGAATTCAAAGAGGATTATTCAAATCTCACAATGGAACGCTTATTAATGCCGATGTGAATGCAGGATATAACATCATGAAGAAAGCATTCCCAAATTCCATAAATGATGATGGGATACAGGGTTTGGTGTTAAACCCACAAGTTGTCAAGATTTCTTGATAATTTTAAATAAGATTAGGTAAATTTTCCTAGTTTTGATAACATGATACATGCAATAGCGAAACACTTCTTTTAAACTTCAATCTTTCTTGTTCTAATTAACTTTGATTCCTTTAGAACATTAATAATTTCCAAATAAATTACTCATGCTATTAATTTCAGAAACCAGCTCTTCCAAAAAAAAAAAAGAGAAATATTTAGTAATAAAATTACACGATTTTATAGTCCTCATCATCTTCGGGGATTTTTCCCTTTTGCGGATAAATACGATGACGATATTTTTCATCTTTAGTTAAAACAACTCCATATTCCTTTACTTCAGAGCTTTTTATATTAAATTTTTCATTTTTCTTTTCTTTTTTCTTAATTCTTTTCTTTGCCAAATTCCTTTCTCACAATTGATTATTTTATCTTATAAATAATAGTAAAGTTTTTTTTTATAATTTGAAAAGCCTTAATTTCCAATAGTATTATTGATCCAAAGGTTTTTGTATCTTTAAAGTGTTATCCAAATCGAGAGAAACCATTAGTAATAAATAGTTATCAATTCTTATTTATTCTTAAGATAAATATAAATAGAATTCCAAGGTTGATCAAGAAAATGAAAGAATCTGACGATAAAGAAATACCTCAAAATGAAAATGATATTTTATTAATACAAGAGGATAAAAAAAATCCACTCAGCCAATTTTTTATAGACATGAGAGATGATATTGAAGAATTTTCTGAAAAATCTGGGGAGTATTTCTTAGAAGTAAAGAAAAATGTTGAGAGTGATTGGGGAAAATTTAAGAATTCATGGAAAAATATGATAAAAAAGTTCAGAAATTTGGATCCTAAACATAAACGGCTGGCTAAACTCTATAACAAGGTAAAAGAAATGGATTCTAAGATTTCTGAAATAAGGGAAGATACTAAGAAGATTAGATTAGATATTTCAGATGTAGCAACTTTAATTGAACAACTTATGGAGAAAAATGAGAATATTGAAGATTATATGAAAGAAAATTTAGGTTCAGATTGGAAAGTCCTCAAGAATTCTTGGCAAAAATGCAAGGAAGGAGAAATTTCAAAATGGGAATTTGCTAAAATTGGATTATCAAAAGTCGGTAAAAGATTCGCAGGGATCTTTATAAAAGTTTAAAAATTTTTCAGTGCTCTTTATCTATTGAATTAATTTGCTCTATCTAATTTTAAAAGATTTCTTATGATTTTAAGAGATCAATATTTTTATATGTAACTTCTGCTTGAGAGATTCTACCTTAAAATAAAAAGTAATAAATCTCACAAAGTATTGAATTTATTACCCTGATATCCCCATTTTTGTAAGATTTTTTCAGCATTTGATATGATATTATCAATAAATTCTTTAAGTGAGAAAATTTCATTGCAATGACCAGCAGCCATAGAGCCAATTCCAGAGTCTCTTGATTGAAAATGGAAAATTTTCCTATAAAAATTCTCGTCAAAAATATCTTGGTTTAATATTGACTCTTTCCATGAGTTTGAGGCAGGACTTTCTTTAGTTGGAATAATTGCTGTTCCAAAACATACGGCATCAGCTCCCATAGCAAGAGCTGCAAGAAAACCTCTCGCATCTCCAATGCCTCCTGCTGCGATAACTGGAATTTTTAATAATTTCTTGGCCATGGTCATATTTACAAGTGTTGTATTTTGGAAAGGATTTTTGAATCCTGTTCCCTCAATCCCTACAATAGTCACAGCATCAGCCCCTACTTTTTCAGCTGATAAGGCATGTTTTACTGTTGCGCATTTATGAAACCAATAACAATCAGCATCGTGTACTTTTTTGCCTATTTTTTCTGCTTTATATGCAGCTGTCGTAAAAATTCTAACTCCCGCATCAATTGCTATGTCTATATAATCAAGAAAAGATTCCTCGGTCCTTCCTCTTCCCGTTTTTTCCATAACTTGTGGAGGCATTATTGTAAAATTTACACCATATGGTTTATTTGTCAAATTTTTTATTTTTTCAATTTCTTCTTGGAACTCATCAACAGTTTTAAAATTTCCCGCTGTTAGAATTCCCAATCCTCCCGCATTTGAAAAAGCTGCTGCGAATTCAGCCTTACCTATGCTAAAAAAAGCCCCCATTATTATTGGATACTGGACTCCAGCCATTTTTGTGATTTTTGTGTTCCATATCATTTTTATCAAGTATACTAAGTTCTAATAATAAAAAACATAAAATTTGATTTTTTCTGTATTATTTTATTCTCTTGAAAATATATATTTTGTTTAAAAACTAGATTTTTAATGAATTAATAAAAAAATCTTAACTTCCACGAAATTGATCAACTCTTTAATTTCGAATTTTGTCGTTTAATTTTTTTGATTTTTATTTCCATAAAATTGAATTGGGATATAAATCTTTAAATATATAAAAGATGTATATCTATATAACATTCTCTTAAAAAATAATAAAATTAAGTAAAAAATTAACAAAATAATTAAAAAAGTGGAGGAAATAAAAATGGCAGGTTCTGAATATATAAGTTGGAGTCCAATTAGAAGATTAATGAAACATAATGGGGCTATAATCGTTGCTCGTGATGCTGTAGATGAATTAGTTGAGTGGTTGGGTACATCTGCAGAGAAATTGACAAAAACCGCGTTACAATTAACTAAACACGCAAAACGTAAGAAAATAACACGAGACGATATATTATTAGCGATTAAGTACTTCTAAATAGCTAATATGCATAAGATTTTAATATTAATTCTTTTTTTTTCTTTAAATATTCTATACTTATGAAAATGTTTGTGATTATCCCTCAGTTATTTGAAATATGATTAGATTTCCTAAATTTTGATTGCATATCATTATTTCATTTAAATATAGGATTTACTAATTTACAGATATTATAATATTTAATATTAGATTTTGTCAAATTTTTCAATAAACCTAATATATAAGTTTTTACTATCTTATCACTTGGCATTCTATTATAAATAAAATAAATCAGTGAGATATGATGAAACCAAAAAGAGAGAAGGTAAAATGTCCTGTTTGCGGTTGCCAATTTATCCCAGAATCCTTTCAATTTGAAAAGACACATTTTGATCATATAGAATCTAAAGGTGAACTTATAGAATTTCCGAATGGTAAGCATCAACTTGAGCTCAAACCATTTACATCTTTTCGGAGTTCTTATGTGACATATTGTCCTGAATGTAGATATCTAATAAAATTTGCAGCTGAAATTGGGAAAAAACAAATATTAGAAGATCCCTCTCTTATAAAAAAATTGGGAGGTTTTAAGGAATTTGGGAAAACCCATAAATATCAATTTGACATGAATAACAAACCCTATATGGATTATTCAGACTATTTTATAGAAAAAGTGGATAAAATAAAAATTAGTATAAAAAATGCCTTAGATGAAGTAAATTTTGATCATTGGGGAAGTTCCTATAATAAATGGAAAGAGGATAAATCCATTGATTCCTTCAAATTTTTAATACGTTTCTACACAACTTTAATAGATTATCTGGATTCTCAAGTTGAAGATTATAATAATAAAACAGTAATACAAAAAATCGAAGCTCTAAATTTACCGAAGAATCTTGATATATTAGCAAAAAATGTTGATGAATTAAGAAATAAAATTGCTCATGAAGTATATGAATTAAATGAAGAAGAAGAACAGTTGGTTGAGAGTACATTTATACAATTTATGCGTTATTTAGTAAAGAAACAATTAAATCCCTTGAATTTAGACAAAATAAAAATTGAACCAGAACATGATTTTATTGATATTAATGAAATAAAATATGACATTCAAGAATTCTTGGATTTATATTTAGGTAAAGTTTTGCATATAAGAGATTTTCATACAGAATTTTTAATCCCGCTTTTAGAGGAACTAGGTGTCAGACATACTGATTACAATCCTTAAACATTATTATTTACAACTTAAATGCATCTAGACTAAACAAGGAACTACATCCTTTTCCTATTGATGGTGTTAAGCGTCCAAGAACTCTAAAAATAGTTCCTTCTCTACCACATTCTTGGCATCTTTCCCAATTTTCTACTTGTACGATATCGTCCAATAATACTGCAACACCAGCATAACTATCAACACCATAAGGAGTTATCAATTCTAAAAGTCCGGGTTGTCCTGTTTTATTAATCGGTTCTAATGATTCAATATCTCGAACTACAATTCGTCCTTGCTTATGATTAACGTGCAGAATGAAATCAGCATATTTTCTTGACCAATGCCCTCCACATGCCATTGGACTTTCAGTAGCAGCGAAATTATCACAAAATTTATCTGGAGTTATATTAAACATATTACACATTTGTTCTATGAATTCTGGTTTTCTCACGCTATATCCGAGTTTAATCCTCCCTTTAGTTCCATCCCAACCTCCACCTCCAGTGATAATATAAAAATTATCACTTAAATCAAACGTTCTTTTTTCTTTTTGATAATAATCCTTCAACACTCTATGCATCCAGAGAGGTGAATTAGCCATAATTGTTGGGATATTATTTTTCTCAACACGGTTTAGTTCAGATTTTAATAATTCTCCATTAATTCCTATTACAGCACGAGCTTTAAAGGTAGTAATCAATTTTAAGAGTGTTTTTCCAAGAAAGAATTGTAATAAGAAGTTGACATTTCGTCCCTCCCATATATCAACAATACTCTTATATAATAAATACGCATTTTTTCCATAGAAGTTATGTCGTATTTTGTTAATAATTCTCATATCTGGAGCAAATAAGATTAAATTATTTACTTTTTCTTTTTTTGAAAAAGAATTGAAAACAGCATTATAATTTGCTTTTAAGACTTCAGTGTCATTATCAAGTCTTCCAATAATAGATGGATCTCCACATGTAGAAGACGATTCCATCCAATACTCTAATTTATCAAAAGTATTCCCTCTAAGCAATTCCTTAAACATATTATTGGATTGTTTAAAAAAGCCCCAAGGAATATATGGAATTTCACTAAGAGTTGATTCTTTTAACGTAGTATCAAAGTCATATTCAACTTCATTACACCGCTTCTCGTATATTTCACAATCTTTAGCAGTTTCTTTTATTATGATTGACAAATCCTCTAAAACTCTATCAGTACTCTTTAATATATTCATAAAAATCTAAATTGTTAGTTCTTGATTATATCTAGAATCTACAGGATATAACTTTTTTTAAAAAAAATGACCAAAAGGTATGTAAAATAAAAGATAATCCAGCAAAAATAAAAATAAAAACAGTAGAAATAAATTTATAAAAAAATAAAATTTAATCGTTTTTGAATCATATCTTTTTTATATTTTTGTGCTTTATCATATGATATGCATCTCCTAAACGCTTTTATAGCCATCCATCTGAAACTCAAACAGTATAAATTACAGTTTATATTTTTCTTTCTATTTTGGTTTATAGGTTTTCTTTTCTTTCTTATTACAGAATCAGACCATAGTCTTGGCAGAATAATCTTATTTTCAATAACTGTAGGAATTCCTTCTGATACTGGAGACTTTGGTCAGTTTTATGCTATAGTTTGGCCAATTTTATTAGAAGTAATTTTTTTTGGATTCATCACGGGAGAATTATTTGAAAAGTATAACCCTGTTATTACCAGTAGAATTCTTGCTACTCATCAAAGAAATCATGCTGTGATAATTGGACTTCATCATTTATCAGAGAGAATCGTAGAATATTGTGTTAAAAATAAAAAACGGTTCGCTATTATTGAAGATTGTGAAGAATTGGTAGAAGACTTACTTAATGCTGGTCATCCAATTGTAGTTGGTGATGCAACCGAAAATTCTAGCCTTGAATTGGCAAATGTAAAATCTGCTAAAGAAGTTTTTATCAATGTTAATGATGTTAGACTTGCTATTATTTGTACTGAAAAGATTCGTAAAATGAATCCAAGTTGTCAAATATATGTTCGTGCTTTTGAAGACCACATACAAGAATATCTTGGAGAACCTCCTTTAAATGCATTTTCCTTCTCCACTTCTAAATGGGCAATGGATGACATCCATAAATGGACAAAAAATAAAACTGGTACAGTACTAGTAATGGGGAGAGATCATTTAACCCACCGAATCGCACATCATATCTCCCAACAACCAGATCGGGAAGTTTACCTTTTTGATGACGTTCATGAAGGTATTGAATTTGAAGTAAACAAACAATTACATTTCCGAAAAATTTATGCTCGTTTCTTGAGTGATTTAGAAGCTCATGTTAACCTGAAAGATGTAACTCAAGCTTTTATATGTTGGAAAAAGGAATCTGAATTTGATGAGGCTATTTACCTTACTTCTAAACTTAATCTCTTTTATCCACATATTGAAGTGTTTGTACGTATATTTGATGAGGAACTCAAAGAGATTGTTAAAAAACATAATGCGAAAACCTTTTCAACATCAAAAAAAGCTTTTAAAATGCTTCAGAAAGAAGTAAACAAAGAATCTGTTATCGCTCCTAAAAAGATTTAAAATTTTCTTTATTTCTTTTTGGGAGAGATAAAAACCAAACCTTTTGGACCATTTTTTTAAAAAAAGTTATAACCAATTTAAATTTCATATTTTTTTTTTTAATATTTCTTTTTGGATATATTTTATAAATAATAAGAAGATCTTAACAAGAGCTAATGATTATAACTCATTATCCATAATGTTATAATTCTCAAGGAATAAATATATAAGCTATTGCTCAATTTAAAAAGAGTAATAATTATGGTGGATACAAACAATATTGTTCAGAAATTTTATAAAGTAGTGGACGATAGAGGGTATAAAGGAAAGATTATTTCGGCAAAACACATTCCAGAATTACGTCAAGATATCAAAAAACATCTAGAAGCAAAGCATTTAGATCCGGATTTTTATGAGGAGTATAAGTCTTATTTTGAATTTGAGTCTAAAGTTGATTTTGCTGACATAAAATCCCTTTTTATTATAGCAGTTCCTCAACCACAATTTGAAACTATCTTTCATTGTAATAATAAAAAGATATCTTTACTAATTCCTCCTACGTATTTATATGGACGAAAAGTAATTGACCAGATGATTAAATTGCTTTCTGAAATATTAACACCTAGAGGTTATAATGTTGCATATGCAAGGTTACCTCAAAAAACACTAGCTGTACGAAGTAGCTTGGCAGAGTATGGTAGGAATAATATTACTTATGTACCAGGAATGGGAAGTTTTCATCGTCTAACCACACTATATTCTGATTTTCCAACTGAAGAAGATAGTTGGCAAGAATTAAAAATGATGGATATGTGTAAGGAATGTCAGGCATGTACCAGAAAATGTCCTACTGGAGCAATCCCAACTGATCGAGTTCTACTACGAGTAGAACGATGCATTACTTATCATAATGAACATCCTCCGGAGATTTCTTTTCCGGATTGGATTGACCTTAAATGGCATAATTGTTTAATTGGATGTCTTTATTGTCAAAAAGTTTGTCCGGCTAATAAAAAAGTCATAAATTGGATAGAATCTGGACCTGAATTTAATGAAGAAGAAACCAATTTAATTCTAAAAGGACAAGATTTGGATCTACTTCCTCAAGAAACTCAGAACAAAATAAAACAGTATGATTTATCTAATTATTATGAACTATTTCCACGTAATTTGAGTCCTTTTTTATAAAACGGGAGAATTAAATATGATTTACCATTCGTATCTGCATTTAGTACATGCTCTCTTTTTTGCATAAATTCTCCTCGGGATATAACTAATTATTTTGCTTTTATCATCTACTTCTCTTATAGCAAAACCCATCGCACCACAGTTAGGACATACTCTTTTATTAACTCTTGAATCTTCACTTGTAGTAATTGAGGATTCTGGTTGTTTTAAAGGAATTGGTGGAGATTGTGGAGGAGTAACTAATTGTTTATTTGTTGGGAGGGTTGATGGAGAATAAGATTTCTGAATTGGTTCACTTGAAGAACCTGAGTGAAATGACAATTTTTGAACCTTCGCTATTAAACTTTGATTCTCATTAAGTAGCTTCTTTATTTGAAAATCCTTTTCCGCTATTAATGCTTGATAATAATGAATTTTATTAAAAAGATCTTCAATTTGCGCTGATAGCTTATTTAGTGTAATTTCATATTCGGAATTAGGATTTTTTATTTCATTATACATTTTAAAAAGTAGCACCTCTATTACAGCAGTTATTAATCTTTTTGCTATAATACTTAGTTCAATTTATAATATAATTCTTACTCTTTTAAATACAATAAATTGGAAAAGGTTTACAGCTTATCTTTTGAGAAAATGTCATAAACTCATAAAAAATCTCGAAAATCAGAACAAATAAATCCCAAAATTTATATTTGCAAATAAATAGTTTTTTTTATTTATTAGAATTTTAATTGTAGTAATTTACATAATGAATGAGTATTCTTTCTAAAAAATTCTAAAAGATTTATAATTTTTTTTTAAAAATTTGAAAGAAATAAAAATTAAGGTACATTATATATATTATAGCCTAAAATTTTTCATTATTTTTTCAAATTCAAACATATTTTTAGAAAAGATTTATGTATCGAGTTCTAAAAAAAATAAAGCAAGATAATAAGGAATTTGTTTCTTCTGAGGAATTACAGGAATATAGTAAAGATTTCTATCAAGATTATAGAATGATTAGCGATTACTTAGTAACACGTGGTTATCTATTAAATATCTTAGACAATCTCTATTATGTGAAAACTGAAGAAGAGTTAAACCATAATAGACGAAAATATTCAATTTTAGAACTTGTAGCGAAAGGATTAAAGATAAAGAATATTAAAAATTGGTATTTCGGTCTATATACCGCATTGGAGTTAAATAATATTGAACATAAACATGAAAATGAATTATTTTATCTAATAAATGATCAGATATTAAAAGGTAAACCAATCGAGATTTTGGGACAAAAATTTCGATTTTTAACCTTTAAAAATGTATTATTCGATTTTGGAATAATAAAAAATAAAATTAAATATTCAGATCACGAAAAAACAATCTTAGATTTGATTTATTTATGGCAATACAATCATATAAACGATAATAGAATATTAATTGAAGTCTCTAAATTGATGAAGGGGATTTCTGAAGAAAAAATAGTAAAATATTCTAAATACTATCCGGAATCAAATAGAAAAGTATTGAAGAAAGCACTTAACAAATTAGAGATAATTCATCAAAGCACTTCTATTTAGTTTTAAGGTGTTTTTTAAGATACAATTGGAAATTTTTGGTTAATTTTCCTCTATAGTAAGGATTTTTGCCTGTATCTTTATTGTACTTTTTATGTATTTTTCGTTTCCAAGCAAGAAAATTTTTTGTTTCAGTTCCATTCCATATTGCATTCTTTCCAGTTAGAGTACTAAATATAGATTGTTCTGATATCACTTTATCATCTATTATGGTACTCCTTTCTTTTCTATTGACTTTTTTTATAGGTTTTTTGGTTTTTTTATCTTTCTTTTTAAGAAGATTTTCAAGATATTGTGAATATTTTTTCGTAGGTTTTCCTTTATAATAAGCAATATTCCCCGATTCTATGTGATATTTATTTTTCATTTTTGCATTCCAATTTTGATAGGCTTTTGTTTTAGTTCCATTCCAGTAAGCATTTTTTTCAGTCAATTTTTCAAATATCAAAACTTCAATATCTTCAACTTTTATCTCTTCTTCTTCCGTTGTTTTTTTCTTTCCTTTTTCTTTTGTTCTTAGTTTTGTTACTAAATCTTTATTAATAATTTCCAATAATTCAGAACTATTTATTTTCTTTCCATTTCCAATAGTAAAAAAAGGATCATCTAATGTATCTAAATGAACAGAAAAATCAAATAATTCATGATTGGTCAAACTTGGACCTAAATATTTTGCCAAAACGATAAGTGTCCCATTTTTTTGCGAAATTTCGATTAGATCATTCGAATTTTGAGTTGCTTGATACAAAGTAAGGTGATTAAAATCAAATAATTTATCAATTTCCTTAATTTCTTCGTTATTTTTAATTACTAGTGATAATTTTGGTTGTTTTTTTCTATTAACTGAGACGTCAAGAGCCGTTAGATTATAGCCTATTCCTTTTTTTAAAGTTTTTTGAACAATGAATTTAATAAATTTTTTTACCTGATTCCATTTTGTCTTTTTAGCTAAACCTAGTATTTCTCGTAAACTGTCTTCTGACATTTATAACCCTTGAGTTAAAAAATTCTAAATACCTCAATTAATTTCAGAAAAATTTTACATTTTTTTCCAAAATATTCATAATAATCGTTCTTAATATACCTTTTTCTTTCATAAAATATGGTTAATTCTTAAAAAAATCTGAAAAAAAAAAGTAAAGACTCTTAACTCTTATAATAAGAATATAAGGTTATTTAAACGGATTTGGAAACCATTTTGGCACTCTCTTTTTATATTCTAAGAATTCATCACCAAACATATTTTCAAGAATTTTTTGTTCAAAATTTACCATCCAATTATAAACTAGAAACACGATAATGAAGAGACCAATGCTAATTAAGGAGATTGAAAGAAAAATAAATGCCACATAAATTAAAAGTATTCCAAAATACATTGGATTTCTTGTATATTTGAGAATTCCAGTTATAATTAAAGAATTAGATGGTTGATGCGATTTAAATAATGTACGATGGGAAAGGAAAATGAATGTAAACGAAAGAGCTAAAATAATGATACAAAGTATTAATCGAATTACAAACGGAACATAATCGTTTAAAAATATAGAAAACCTAAAAATATTTGAATCTAAAAACCAAACTAAGACAAACACAATCGGTAATATAGAATGATAAATATGTGCATTCGGAACTTCCCTCTCATGACCTTTATGTCTTTTTTTACTCATTTAAATCAACTAATGTTAAAATATTTATAATTAATACTTCTTTAGTACTTATTTATTATTTATGTAGACCAATATCGGGATATAAAGTGTCACCCAAAACTCGATTATTATGAAAAAATATAAAAAAAAAGGGATGCTATGAGAAAAAAAAGATTAAGATTAATCCAGAAATAACTTAGAGTATACAATAAAAATTATATATTAAGATTCTAAAGAGGATTTTTGCTTATAAATTCTAAAATAAGATTTGCTAATTCAAAACCTTTATCTTCTTGGACAAAATGTCCAGCATTTTTAATTATAGTATGATTTTGTCCCAGTGCGCCTGGAACTTTCTCTTGCCAATATCTGTTGGCTCCTCGTGTTATTGGATCTCTATCAGAGAAAGCTGTCAAAAACGGTTTCTTCCATTGAAAGAATAACTCCCATGCTTTTTTATTATTCTCATGTTCTGGATCATCCTTAGTAGTTGGAACCAACGAAGGCATAATTCTAGGACCCGCTTGAAAGGTTGCATCTGGAAATGGAGCATCATATGCTTTTATCTCGTTTTCAGTTAGTTCAGATACAGTTGCTTCTTGTACAATCTCACCACATGAAAATATTGGTCTTGTTTTAGAGGATTCTTGCCACTGTAAAAATTCTTTACTCATTTTTTGATCTCCTGTAGGTAATCCTCCATTTGATAGTACTATCCTATCAAAACGTTCTTGATTTTCAATAGCAACTCTTAAACCAATTAATGATCCCCAATCTTGGCAGAATAAAGTAATATTTTTAAGATCAAGTATTTTTACTAATTTTGTGATCCATTCTACGTGCTTACGATAAGTATGGGCGCTTTGTTCAGCTGGTTTATCGGATCGTCCAAATCCAACTAAATCCGGTGCTACTGTTCTATAACCTGCATTAAGTAATATTGGAATCATATGTCGATATAAGAATGACCATGATGGCTCACCATGCATTAATAAAATTACTTCACTATCTTTAGGACCTTCATCTATAAAATGAATTCGAATTCCATCAACTTCCCTATAATTAGGTTTGAATGGAAAGTCAGGAAGATTTTTAAATCTTGCTTCAGGTGTATGCAATAATTTCATATAAAACTCTACTATTTTTTAAATTAAGATTAAAATTATTATTATTTCATTAAAGATATTAATCATTATGCACAAGAACTTATTTTTTTTTGGGTAATAGCTTAATGATTTGTGGCTAATAAGATATATTGATGATATAAATTCTCTATTAGACTATTAAAAGCATGACGAACTCCTTTCCCTGATTTAGCTGATGTAATATAATAGTTCCATAAATCTAAAGTATCGATTACATTTTGGATTTTTGCCTTATTTAAATTTTTTTCTTTAATTAAATCTGCTTTATTTGCAAAAAGAACAATAGGAATATCTCCACAAAATTGTTTTACTTCTCGATACCAATTTAAAATATTTCGGTAACTTTGTTTTCCAAGTTTATTTGCTTCTAAACTATACACAATTATAGCTGCATGACTTTTGACATAAAATGATGGACGTACAAAATGAAAACTATCTTGTCCTGCGATATCCCAAAAAAATAGAGTGATTTTATCTCCCTCAATCGCCTGTTTATATTCAGAAAATTGAGCACCAATTGTAATTGCATAATTAGTATCAAAATTGCCTTTCGTAAATCTTTTTATTAAAGAAGTCTTTCCTACTCTCCCATCTCCTATGACAGAAACCTTAAATAAAAAATCGTGAGAGGTTCTCATAAAAATTCCAAGTTAAAATTAAAATGGTTACATTTAATGAATGCATGATAAACTTCTTAAATTTAAAATTTTAGTTTTGAAAAAGCTTTACATTTCTCTATTTTTGGAATTTTTATAAAGAAAATATCAAATTTACTAATTAAATTTCTCAAATTTAATATCTGACTTCTCTAGTAGCAGATCACGCGTTTTTCCTTAGTTTCATAAAAACAGAATATTTGGGGCAAGTCATGCAGAATTACTTGTTGTCAATAATTCCTTTTTATATCAACATTATATAAATCTTTAGAATTTGGAGAAAGATAAAGTATTTTAAAAATATAATTGGTAAATTTATTTACTTTTTATTTAAATTGAATTGAATAGATAAAAGATCTTCTTTTTTTGATGATGATCCCACAAAAATACCATAATTAATTTTTTCAATCTCCCAAGATTTTGATTCTGGGTTATACCAAGCTAGATTTTTTATTACAAATTCAAATCTTACATTTTTCAATTCATTTGGTAGCAGTTGAATACGTTTGAAACCTTTTAAAAGCTTTATAGGGCGATCGATATTAGAATTTTCGAATCCTATATATAATTGAACAACTTCAGTGCCCGCAACTTTTCCAGTATTTTTTACATCAACACTAGCAATGATTTTATCATCCTCAACATCAACATTTAAATTACTATAATGATATGTCGTATAGCTTAACCCATATCCAAAAGGAAATGCTGGCTCATATCCCTTTTTATCAAAAAGTGTATAACCATGATAATATCCATATTCAATTTCATCAGCATTTTTATCGAAAAAAGGCAAATCATTCGGGTCTTTAGGAATGGTAAAAGGTAATTTTCCACTTGGATTAATATCACCGAATAATATTTTTGCAAGAGCATTTCCTCCTTCTACACCTGAATACCAAGTTACTAATATGGATGGTACATCATCTTTCCATTCTTCCATAGTGATTGCACTACCTCCAATTAAAACTACAACACAATTGTTATTTTCCTTTGCAACTTCTTTAATAAGTGCAATATCCTTATCATGTAATGATAATTTATCTCGATCACCACCAGTTCCAAATTCTCTGATATATTCTCCCTCATCCTTATAATTTAATCCAACAATAATTACTATTGCATCAGCTTTTTTAGCCAAATTTTTAGCTCTTTTAGGATCTTCACCCTTATCATATACAATCTTAATTTCATTTCCTACATGGTACTGGATACCTTTCAAAGGAGTAACTACATTTTTGACTGCTACATTACTACTCCCATGATCTCCTGTATTTTTAACATTTGCATATTCTCCCAATATTAGCATAGTGCTAATTTTATTTTTGGTTAATGGTAAGGTATCTCTCTCATTTTTTAGAAGTACCATACTCTTTTCAGCAGCTTCTAATGCTACCTTACGATGATTTAAACAACCTAGTAAGCTCTTATCATAATCTTGAGGATCCTCTTTAGTGATAAATTCAAGAATCGTTCGCATAACTCTTCCAGCAGCCTCATTAATCATAACTTCAGAAATTTTACCTTCTTGAAGGGCTTTTTGTATCTTTCTATATTTATAATATTTTGGACGAGGCATTTCAACATCTAATCCTCCAGTTATTCCGCCTACGGTGTCTTTTACTCCATACATCCAATCAGAATGGACAATCCCTTTAAAATTCCACTCTTTCTTTAATATTTCACGCAATAAATAATCATTTTGCCCACAATACTTACCACGTAATTTATTATATGCACTCATTATGGTAGCACATCCTTCCTCAACACATCGTCTGAAATGAGGAAGGTAAACTTCACGTAAAGTTCTCTCATTCATTTTCACGTTTATTTTAAAACGGGCTTTTTCAATACTATTTGCAGCAAAATGCTTGGCGGTTGCCATAACATTATGTTTTTGGACACCCCGAGTTAAAGCACTGCCAAATTCGCCAAGTAAAAATGGATCCTCGCCATAAGTTTCTTGAGCTCTACCCCATGCCGGATGACGTAATAAATTAATACAAACACCTCCAAAAAGATTTCCTCCATGAGCTCGTACTTCTTTTCCAATGACATCACCAATTTTTTCTTCTAATTCTACATCCCAAGTTGCAGCGCGAGCCATAGAAACAGGAAAACAAGTAGAACCTGGAATAATAACTCCACGAGGACCATCTGTAAATTTCAATGGGGGTATCTTATACTTTTTTGAACCTGCAGCTTCGTATACTCTTTTACCGACACCTCTATCAACTAATATAGCCTCAAAAAATCCATGGCCACTCATTTGTGCCACTTTTTCTTTTAAACTCATATTTTTCAGAATATAATTTACGTAGCTTTCAATTTCTTCTTTTGTTATTGCTTTTTTAATTTCAATCATTTACTTTCTCATTTATGAGTTAATTACTAATATAAGTTATTAAAATAACTATTCTTTTAGTATAATAATTACACAAGAATTATTCTCAATATATTAGATTTAGTCTTAATTATATTATAACGATAAAGTTTTCGATTTAAAATGTTTCATAATATATCAGAACCTATTAGGACGCGAATGGAATATTTAGAAGAATTAGATGCTAAGGATAGAATCGATGGAACCACTAGGATGGAAAGACTTCGTCAAATTCCTCCCGAAACGGGAAAATTTATATCTCTTCTGGCTGCGAGTGCTCAAAAAGGAGAATTTTTAGAAATAGGGACTAGTGCAGGATATTCTACTATGTGGATAGCTCTTGCATGCAAACTTATTGGAAACAAAATAATTACATTTGAAATTTTAGAAGAAAAAGCTAAAATGGCTCGAGAAACTTTTAAATTAACTAATTTAGAAGAGTTTATCGAATTAATACAAGGAGATGCTCGAGAATACCTTCCAAATTATAATAACATCTCATTTTGTTTTTTAGATGCTGAGAAGGAAGTGTATGAAGATTGTTACGACTTATTGATTCCAAATATGGTTAAAGGAGGCATTCTTGTTGCGGATAATGCCATTAATCATTATGAAACGTTAAAACCGATGTTAGATAAAGCCTTGGCTGATAAACGTGTAGATGCTTTAGTTGTTCCTATTGGGAAAGGAGAATTAGTTTGTAGAAAAATTTAGATTCTAATCGTAGATTTTATATTATCTATTCCTAATTCAAAAAATATCTTCCTCTCTAAGGAAGATCCCATATTTTTATAGTTTGATCTGTTGATCCACTGGCAATAGATTTCCCATCAGGGGAAGTTGCTACAGCAAAAACTCCTCCCTTATGCTCGGTTAAATTATGTATTAATTGAAGCGAAGATATTTCCCATATCTTTACTGTTTTATCCCCTGAGCCACTGACTAAATATTTTCCATCGGGAGTTACCGCAAGAGAATATACTGAACTTTTATGACCCTCAAGAGTAGTAATCTTATTACCAGTTGAAAATTCCCAAACGTGTATAAGTTTATTCCATGAACCACTAATAACATATTTCATATCAGGAGTTATAACAAGGTCCCACACCCACCCAATTTTTTTAGTTTTAAGTTCCCTTATGTTAATTCTGTTTGATATATCCCATATATAAATAGCTTTTTTCCCTTTCTGATAAGCTATATACTTATTATCTGAAGAGAGAGCCAATGTCCTACTTGAACCATGAGTTTTAAATTTATCAATTAGCTCTCCTGTTTCCAATTCCCATAAACGTATCCCATGGGTTCCAGTCACCCCAACAACATATTTTCCATCAGTAGAAACCCTAACCTTTACAGTGGCTCCAATTGTTTTAGCAACCCATACCAAATTTCCAGATAAAAACTCCCATACTTGTGTTCTAATGTTTTCTATTCCAGCAATAATATATTGCCCATTGGGTGAAACCACAACATCATTAACCCAACTAAAAGTACCTGTAGTTGCTTTAATTTTTCTAACTTGATTGCCAGACTCAATATCCCATATTTCAATATTGTTTTTTGAGGCACAAACAATATATTTCCCATCAGGCGTAAATTTTAATGAATTTATTTCTCCTTGTCTCCCTACATCCTCTTTTTTCCTAATTGTTCTATGAACATAACTACTTTCCATGCTATAATCACTCATAACTTTGGATTAATATAATTATACAATTTTAACCTTATTTATACTTTCAATTATCTATGATTTTATATATGAAAATAACACAAAAACTTATATATTAAATATATTAAAATACATCGATCATCGGAGTAGTGTTATTATATTTAACCTGATTTAAATGTTTTAAAAAGTTTATAATTTATTAATAAATATTGGGAATAGTTCAAATTATTTCATATTTACACTTGTATAATTATTCAATACAAAATTTAAGTGTAAGGAATTTAAAGATTCTGACTAATTCTTATACAAATTTTAGTGGAAACAATTTATAAACGTATGAAATAAACAATTAGGACTATAAAGTACTTTGCGATGCAAAGCTTTAAATATTTTCTTTTCTATTATAATATTGAGACTTAAGAAAGTCCTATCGGATAAGAGAAGAAAAATCAAATTCATAGTTTATACTCTTAGTCTAATTTAGGTTATCAAATTTAAAATATATCAATTAGTTCAATTTAGGTTTAGAAAAAAAAATGTGATAAGAAAAATGGATAAGTTAATGGCTTGGTTATTAGGAATTTTAATTTCTTTATTGGTTGCTATTGCTACATTATGGGTGACAATATTAATAATCGTAGGAAATGATGGAACTGGAACCGATTTTTTAGGGGGCCCATTCCTGATTTTTTTTGTTACATTTATTTTATACTACCTGGGGATACACAAAACAGAAAAAAAGAAGAGAACAAATGCTAAAGAACTATCTAATGGTGAAGAATAAAAGTATGTTATTCAATAAGAATAAAGAAACAATGCTCACAATTGGCATGTTTTCTTTAACAATCGCTATTTTATTAGATAAATTTGCTGGAGCAGGAACAATTATTGATTTTATTTGTGGTTTATTGACAGGAATTTCATTAACGATGAATCTAGGCTTTTTAATTAAATTAAGAATTGAAAGAAATTCAGAATTAAACAAAAAATAAAAATAAGTCTGAAGGGTATTAAAAATGAAAACTTTAAACATCACTGAGAGGGGTTTAATTGCTGCATTGGTTATTTCGGACATTGTAAGTATTCTTTTATTTACATATACTGTTATTTTTGATCGCCGAGATATGATTCCAATATTCCTAATAATTATGCCAGCAATTTATTTTGAAACTAAACAACAGTTAAAAGCTGAACAAGATCAAAATTTTCAATATAAAAA
This sequence comes from Promethearchaeota archaeon, assembly GCA_048937405.1. Classification (GTDB taxonomy): domain Archaea; phylum Asgardarchaeota; class Lokiarchaeia; order Sigyniarchaeales; family SOKP01; genus Loki-b32. The sequence continues at coordinate 87,092 of JBHLNF010000010.1, read as the reverse complement.
AGTATTATGGCTATTACTTACATGTCTGATAATATCAGAGGGCATGAATTTAATTCTTTATATATTATAATTTCAAATCTAAAAACAAAAAAAATAAAATTAAAAATTAATCAAAAAAAGAGGTAAAAAATATGAGTAAAGCATACGCAATAAAAACCCAAAATCTTACCAAGAATTTTGGTAATCTTCTTGCGGTCAATAAAATAGATTTAACAATTCCCTATGGAAAAACATATGGTTTATTAGGACCAAACGGGGCTGGAAAAACCACAACTGTTAGGATGCTTAATGCTATTATTTCTAAGACTTCAGGAAGCGCATCTGTTGGAGGATATGACATAGTAACTGAAAGTCATAAAGTTAAAATGATATGTGGATTTTTACCAGAGGCACCTGGATTATATTCGAAACTCACTGCTAAGGAATTCTTAGAATTTATTGGAGAATTATATTATTTGCAAAAAAGTGTAATTTCCGCTCGAATAAATGAGTTAATAGAGTTGTTTAATTTAGAGGGTCGAGAAAATGATCTTTTAGAGAGTTATTCAAGAGGTATGAAACAAAAAGTTTGTTTATGTGCTGCGTTAATTCAAGATCCAGAAATAATATTTTTAGATGAGCCTACATCAAATTTAGATCCTGCTGCAGCTAGAATGGTAAAAGATTTAATTTCTCAATTAGCTAAGAAAGCAGATAAAACGATTTTTATTTGTACTCATCTTCTCGATACGGCTGAAGAATTATGTGATATCATAGGAATCATTGTTGATGGTAAACTAAAAGTTGAAGGGACACCAAAAGAGATAATTGAATCTGTTGGAGCTAAGGATTTAGAAGAGGCATACTTAAAAATTACAGGTGCATCCCATATAGATGATTTACTTGGCTGGCGAGAGGAGAATCTAAATAATAATTATAATGAAATAAAAAAAGACAAGAACAAGAAAAATAAAAAATTGAGGTAGATTTCACATGAAAGTACTCACAACTGAAGAATTAATTGATTCAACCGAAACAGATATCAAGAAGGAAGACTCTATTAGACTTGCACATCAAAAGAAGAGTTTATGGAAAGCTATTGCTAAAAATGAGATAAGAATTAGAACAAGTAGTTTCAGAAATCATCGAATATTATTTTTTATTGCATTGTATTCATTTTTAGTTATATGGGCAGTAGTTATTGCGCCTTATCTATTTGATTTGTTTATGCCAACTTTAGCGGAACAATTTTCCGATGTATTTAAACCGGTGATTGCAATTACCATTGAGTCTATCATGATGATGCTGTTTTTAGTGTTAGTAATATACCCGTTAAATAATGTATATAAGGAGGAAGAAATTGGATCCAAAGAAATATTATTGGCAACCCCCGTTAAGGCAAATGATATCTTTTTAGGAGAATTCTTAGGTAAAGCTCCCATGTATTCAATTGCAATCTTATTAATTGCCCCAATCATCGTTGGATTGATAAATCCTATTATCAATTTAACGGTGATCCAGTATCTCATAATATATGGAACAGTTTTTGGTCATGTATATTTTGCGAATTTAATAGGATCAATCATCGGAAGCTGGATTGAACATAAAATTTCTAAAAATGAAAAAGCAAGAGATTTAGGAAAGACATTGATATGGGTATTTACCATTCTTTTAGTTGTAATAATGTACGCGATAATGTTTTTCCTTAACTATCTATTGGAGCATCCTGAACTAAAAAATTGGCTAGCTTTTTATCCATCTCTATGGTTTTCAAATATTATATTGTACTCAATTGATCCCGTTTTAATTAATACTTTCATACTGAATATATGGATTAATGTGTTATTAGCCGTTGGGATACCAATTATTACCTTATATCTTTCATATAGAAAAGCGGAATCCTTCTATACTTTAGAAGGTGGTGTCGAAAAGAGCAGTATTACAATCATTGAGCATGAAAATCCCTTCTATAAGCTCGTGAGAAAAATTTCTGGTCGTAAGTGGGGAGGTTTAATTGTTATACAACTAAAAAGGTTTTTCAGAAAAAAGGCGAATATTGCTAGAGTTGCTTATGTAGTAGGACTTCTAGGATTTATGAGTTGGTTTATTTCAAGAATGGTTGAGGATGAAGCTATGACAATTTTCAGTTCTACTATATTGATAGCTATAGGAGGAGGAATAGGAAGTATAATTGTTGGGCATCTCGCTTTTATTGATTCAAAGGATTTAATTTGGGTTTACAAGAGATCTCCAAGGGGAATTAAAGCAATTGTATATTCTTATCTGCTTATAATGCTAATCTTTAATATCTTCTTAACAATATTTATTACTACAATGCTTACGATATTCTCTGATATAGATCTTTTCAATACAGTGATTTTTTTTGTTGAATTTTTGATGTTTGCAGAGATTTCAATGTGTCAAGCGATGGGACTCCAATGTATTTCTCCCGCTTTCGGAGAAAAAGATTCAAGTATGAAAGGAAATACAATGATCTCTATGTTACTTTTACAACCTTTAATGTTTATACCAATAGGATTATTGATATTTATTAATCCTGGAAATGTAGAGATGATGAGGTTAGTTATACAAGCACCTCTATTTCTGTATAATATCGGGGTGAGCCTTCCACTTTTGTATTTTGGTATGAAAAAATTGAATAGATTGGAGTAAAATTAGTTCGAAGAAATTTCATTTCTTTCTTTTTTCTAATAGGTTATCAATTAAGAAATAAAAAATAATAAATCAACGGAGGATAAATTAATGAAAAAGATATTAGTTTTAAGAATCATAATAATCATTGTGTTTTCTGCAATTTTTATAGTAAACATTATGATATTCTTAGAAAATATGTCTTAAAATATAATATTAAGGTGAAAAAAATAACAGAAAAGATTGATTTAAAGGAAATTGAGAAAAAAACATGGAGATCTACCCTTGAAGATGGAATTTTAGATATCTATTTTGGTATATTAATTCTAGGGCTTGGTATGGGGATGACTCTTAGTCCTGTGGTGCCTAATCCTCTCGATAAATTTATTCCAATTATTTTTATTGGAATTGGGTTAGCTTTTTTTTTAACTGCAAAAAAAATGATTACTCAACCTAGATTAGGAATAGTAAAATTTGGAATTAAACGAAAAGGACGTAAATTAAAAACTTTAGTTGTATTATCTATAAATCTCCTTATTCTTTTAATCCTATTTTTAATCCGATTTACTAATCCTGAATTAAGCTTAGAATTTCCAGGATATTTAGATGGATTAATTTTAGGATTACTCTTTATAACAGCTCCTGTATGTTTTGCGGCATATTTCATCCAACATCCTCGTTTTTATATCATCGGCTTACTGGTGGGATTAAGTTTCTTTTTGTCAGATTTATTATCAATTTTTATACCTGAACCTTTTGACGTTCTAGTAGTATTTAGCATTATAAGTGGGATAACAATAATCATGGGAATTGTATCTTTAATTAAATTTCTCCGGAAATACCCTTTATCAAAAGAGGAGATGGCTTAAAAAATGGTTGAAAATATTGATATAAAGAAAATTGAGAAAAATATTCTCAAAACAGCCCACCAGCATGGTTCTTTTGATATGCTTATTGGCTTTATAGTTGCGGGAATGGGTTTTGGTCCTTTCTTTCGTGAAACCTTACCCTCACCATATAAGTATTTTTTATGGCCATTAATTCTTGTGATAATAGCGGAGGTGTGTCTTATTACTGTTATTAAATACGTCATTCAACCGAGAACAGGGATTGCTAAACCAGGTGCTTCTATAAAATCAATGAGAAAAAAATTATTCATTGTGATAATTATTCAATTAACAATCCAGTTAATACTTATTATCTCATTAATTACAGGAAGTGGTTCAGGGATAAAAGTAACAGGAATTATGTTTATATTAATTATAGGTTTATTTATTATACCTATTTTTGGAATAATTGGCTATTTGATGAAATATCCCCGATTATATCTAATCGGATTGCTTATATGGTTAGCTATATTCATCAACGAGCTATTACAGGATTCCATAGACTATACAATTAGATATCTCTTATCGTATGGGATTATGGGAGGTATTATTTTTATAATGGGTTTATCACTTTTTATTCGTTTTCTTAAGAAACATCCATTATCAATAGAGGAGTTGACTTAAAAAATGGCAGAGAATTTTAATTTTAAAAAAATTGAGAAAAATATTCTCAAAACGGCTCACCAACATGGTTTTATTGATTTAATATTTGGCTTTTTACTTTTGGGAATGGGTTTTTTTCCCTTCTTTTATGAGAGTTTGCCTTCACCATATAAATATTTTTTGTGGCAATTGATTGTTGTTTTTATATCCCTTGTATCAACTTTTTATGTTACCAAATACATCATTCAACCCAGAACTGGAGTGGTTAAACCGGGTCCCTCTATAAAGTCAATAAGAAAGAAGTTATTTATATTAGTATCTATTCAATTGTTAATAGAATTAATACTTCTTATCCTATTATTTACAGGAAGTGGCTCGGGATCAAAAGTATCAGAAATGATATTTATGTTAATAACTGGCTTACTTTTTATACCTACTTTCGCGATAATGGGATTTTTGATGAAATTCCCACGATTATATCTAATTGGATTGCTTATATGGTTAGCAAATTTCATCAATGCGTTATTATATGATTCAATGGATTGGGTTACTAGATCGCTTTTATCATATGGAATAATAGGAGCCGTTATTTTTTTAATGGGTTTAGCACTTTTTATTCGTTTTCTCAAGAGATATCCACTACCAAAAGAGGAGAGGACTCAATAGATGACTGAAAATGTAGATTTAAGATCACTTGAGAGAAAAGCGTATAGGTCAATTTTCGAGGATGGATTATGGGATTTATTTATCGGTTTGATTATATTAAGTTTAGGGTTTAGTACTTTTTTGAGTTCAATTCTCAATTGGGATGACTTATGGATTGCTGTTATTCCGAGCTTAATCTTAAATATTAGTGCTTTTTTGATATTTTATTTAGGGAAGAAGCTTATCACTATTCCACGTCTAGGAATTGTTAAATTTGGACCAAAGCGTAAATCAAAGCAACAAAAACTCAGGCTATTTTTATTTGCATTTTTAATTTTAAATATCGTTCTATTGATTTTAACTTTTACAGACTTAGTTAATTCCATAAAATTCGAACCACTTATAATGGCATTAATTCTTGGATTAGTGGCAATAACCTTACCTTTTGTAGTAGTAGCTTATTTTTTAGATTTCACAAGATTATATATTTATGCCATTCTGGCAGGATTAGGTTTTTTTTTAACAGAATTGCTTTATCCAATCGTAGGGACCCCTCTGGATACTTTACTTCCTTTTGGTATTATGGGAGGGGTAATTGTAATAATTGGTTTATATTATTTTATAACATTTTTTAGAAATTATCAGTTAACAAAATAGAAGTGTTTCAATGGCAAAGAAGAAAGCGGAATCAGAGGATATTATCCAACCACTCAGCGACATTGATAAAATCATTCATGAACCATCAAGATTGATGATTATGTCAGTTTTATATGTTGTTGAGAGTGCTGATTTCGTTTTCTTGAGAAATCAAACAGGATTAACTGATGGAAATTTATCTTCTCATTTAAACAGACTTGAATCTGTAGGATACGTGGAAGTAGAAAAAAAGTTTAAGGGTAAAAAACCACAAACCATTTTGAAACTCAGTAAACAAGGTAGAGAAGCTTTTGAAATTTACCGAAAGAAAATGGAACAAGTCTTAACTGGATTGAGTGAAAAATAGCTTATTTTAATTTTTCTTTATTATAAATATCGCATCATCATTAACTTATCCTTTTAATTTATAAAAAGTAAATTTTCTAAAGGTATATAATATTCTAATTTACATGGATATCAATAAAATTTGGGAAGAAGCTGATTGGACTTCTGAAGCACGACAAATAATCGAAGGACTTAAAAAATTTCCAGATAACTCAAAAATCCTACTTATTCTTAGACATTCTCAAAGAGATGAACCTAAAGAGTTAGATACAATAATCAAACTTAGATTAACTCCTGAAGGACATATGATTGCTAGAAAATTCGGTGAAGAACTACCTAGAAATAGATCTATTCGATTATTTCATAGCGTTGTTTGGAGGTGTCAAGAAACAGCAGAAGATATTTTATCTGGATTTAAAAATATTGATGGAGAAGGTGAAATCTTAGGTTCCTTTGGGCCTCTTTTTAATTTAGAAACTGCGCGAGATTTTTTCCCAAATCAAATAAAAAAGTATTCAGGTAAGCAGTTCTTTTTTCGTTGGATCGCAGGTTTATATTCTCCAAATGAAATAACACCTCTACAGGAATACTGTAAAAAAGCAGCTGAACTTTTTTTGAAAAAATTAAAAGAGGGGCCTGGTAGAAATATAGATATCCATATTACACATGATTTTTTTTTAATAGCACTACGTTTTGGTTGGTTTGGAATTCCTCCAAGTAAGAATTGGGTATCATATCTAGGAGGATTTGCTTTAACATTTTTAGAAGATAAGATATTACTTTTAAATTCCAATGAATTAATTTCAGTAGACTTTCCTTATTGGTGGAAAAAGACTTAATTTCCTCAATTTATCCTTAAAATCTTTTTAAATAATATTGATATTTCATAAAGAAATTATAGTAAGATAGTTAATTATTTTCGTATTATTAAAGAAATAACTTTATATAAAATCAAAAAAGAGGATTATTTATGGAAAATAGAGCAATACAAGATCAATGGCCTGAAATGGGCACTTATTGTTGGGGATGTGGTAAAAATAATGAACATGGATTGCAAATAAAGAGCTATTGGGAAGGAGAAGAGTGTATTTGCACTTGGAAACCAAAAAAATATTACTGTGCCTTTCCTGGTAGAGGATGTGGGGGAATAATAGCCACTATTCTTGATTGTCACTGTCTTAATACTGCAATTTCCGCCGCTTACAGAGCTGAAGGTCGAGAATTTGGAACAGATCCACCAATGTTATATTTAACAGGAAGTTTATCTGTGAAATTTTTGAATCCGGCCCCATTGAATAAACCATGGATTTTCAGAGCGCGAATAAAGGATATGCAGGAAAGAAAAATTAATGTGTCATGTTCGCTTTTTGTTAGAGATAAAGAATGTGCTACAGGAGAAATAGTAGCAGTTAAAATGAAAATGTAATTAAAGAGAAATCAATTCAAAATATCAAATATTTAAAATTTTCATCTGATAATAACCAAGCTTCAAAAAAATCATCTCGAGTTTTTGTATCCCAAATCTTATCAATCTCATTTATACCCTTCCTAAGATCTATCAGTAAATCTTTGCTTACAGCGAATTCTTCATGAGAAGGAAAAATTTCAATATCTTCTAAATTTTGAATCAAATTAAGTAATTTTGAGATACTTGATAGAAAAATAGGAAACCTTATTTCTGAAAGATACATTGTTCCATAATGAGCAGTATCTCCCGTAAAAAGTTCATTTTCGTTAGTATATAAACAGATTGAACCAGATGAATGACCTGGTGTATGAATAACTTTCACAGATTTATCCCCAAGATCTATAATTTCCTCATCTTTAACCAGTTGGATATCTTTAGCAGGTGGAAGGGAATAATTCTTATTTTTATAAAGTTTAGTTATTTCTTTAGAAGATTCTTTTAAAAAAGAAATACCATGAGGTTTTAAAATTTGCTCTCGTTCTTCATTATGAATGTGAATTTTTTCAAATTCATGATTTCCACCAATATGATCAAAGTGAGAATGAGTATTTATTACTTTTAATTTTCTATCTAAGATTAAATTATCTACAATATGCCTAAGTGGAAATAATCCAGAACCAGTATCGATCAATAAAGCAGAATGAGAACCTAAAATTAAATATAAGTTAGTATAAGTAGTATGAAATCGAGGATCAATTTCATCTAATCTTTCTCGAATAACATATAAATAATCTTTTTGCTTAATGATTTCGAACCAATCTTTACTATTTGAGTATTTAGACATGATTTGACAAATGAGTTTAATGTTTTGTTGATAATATTTAGTGATTCATATTTTATTAGTTATTTGTACAATTTACTAGGAATCCAACCATTCAATGAATTGTTTTATGTGGAACACTATATGGTTTGGAATTGCCTTTGTAACTTTAGTTCAATACCACCAATAATTACTGTCTTATAATCAAACGTTAAATCTTAAATTTTTATTATTTATACGAAATAAGAAGTTATTTAATTCTTATTCTAATATAATTTACAAATTTGAAAAGTAAAATATTTAAATTAATGAAAAAATAATCACCATATAATATTTTTTTCAAGAAATAGCAAATCTTGATTAAAGGTATAAGAATAGGTTTTTTTATAATTAAATTATAAAGATTCATTATTTTTGTTGAGGATGTTCAGAATTGGAAGGATCTAATGAAGATCGGATAAATTTAACATATAAAATTTGTATCTTTGGTGATAGTGGTGTTGGAAAAACGACATTAATAGATCGTTATATTACAAATAAATATCATGAATACATTAAATCAACTCTTGGAGCAACGATACATATAAAATATTTTTATTTTGAGAATGGACAAATAATACTTCAAGTATGGGATTTTGGTGGTGAAGATAGGTTTAAATTCCTAATTCCCTCATATGCTAAAGGATCATCTGGTGGAATTTTTATGTTTGACCTTACTAATTATGAAAGTCTAACTAATATAGTTAATTGGCTTCCAGAAATTAGAAAAATAATGGGAAAACTACCTATATTAATGGTTGGCAGCAAATTAGATCTTGAACAACAGAGAATTTGTAAAAAAGAAGAAGCATTAGATTTATTATATTCACACAAATTATATGCTTATCTTGAATGTTCTTCAAAAACAGGAGAGAACGTAGAAATAGTCTTTAAGATTATGTTGAAAGAAATCCTTAATAGTAAAGGATTAAATCATTTAAAATTGTTTCAAAATAGTATGAAATCCGATCTCGTTACATAATTAATTGAACATTTTTAATTGGAACCCAACCACTTTTTCCTTGCTGATTTGTAACCCAATACCATTCAGCTTCTTCTTGTTCAATGAATAATTCTTCTCCCACATTAACAGAAAGTTCTGTTGCCTTATAATCTTGGTTTGCTTTACCAGAATTTCCCTCGATTTCAAGATAACTCTCAGGTACCCAACGACTTATTCCATTTTTTTTGGTACACCATATCCATCCTGACCATTCACTATCTTTTTCACTAATAGATAACATTTCTCCCTTAGTTATTAAAAAAGGATCTGTATATGGCGATTCGTATTTCTTAATAACCCGACATCTTTTTTCTTTCAAAATTTCCAAAATAGACAAAATATTCTGTTATATTAAGTTTCTTTAAACAATTTAAAGGTTTTATTTTAATTAAAAAGTGTGTTTTCTTTATTTAAATAAAAGAAATCATTAAAAATTAGATAATAATATTATCTAAGAATTTTAAATGTTATAATCATCCTCAACTATTAATGAACTATTATATTTACTAAGGGATCTCAAAATTAAGTAAAAATTTATGAAATGTGTAAAAATGGTGATAAATTATTTCAATTTTATTTAAATCAATGAATATTGGAAAAATAGAAGTAAAAAATCGTTTTGTACGTTCAGCAGTAGTTACCAATTTGGCTCATGAATCTGGTGAAGTATCTGAACAACTTATTAAACTTTTTAGTGTCCTTGCTAAAGGTGAAATTGGCTTAATTATTACAGGCTTTATGTATGTGCATCCTTTAGGACAGATATCCAAAAATCAAACAGGAATTCATAATGATGATTTAATTCCTAGTCTAAAACGAATGGTTAACATGATTCATAGAGAAGATGGAAAAGTTGCATTTCAAATAGGACATGGAGGATTGCAAACACATAAAGCAATAATAGGGTCTCTTCCTTTGGGGCCCTCCAAACAAGTTATGAATCCAATAACCTTTACCAAACCAAAAGAAATGACCGAAGAAGATATCCAAGAGTCAATTGAATCATTTATTGAGGCTGCTAGGCGTGCCGTTGAAGCAGGCGCGGATGCAATTCAATTGCATGGTGCTCATGGATACTTAATCAATCAGTTTCTCTCTCCTTTTTATAATCGTAGAAAAGATAAGTGGGGCGGAACAGATGAAAATCGTTTTAAGTATACCAAAGAAATTATAATAAACATTAAAAAAGTCATTCCAAGAGATATGGCTCTTTTATTAAAACTTAATACTGTAGATTACACTCCAGGAAAAGGAATCAATATCCCCTTAGCATGTAAATATGCAAAATGGCTTAAAAAATCAGGTATTGATGGAATTGAGGTTAGCGCTGGTTCAACAACTTTCTCTATATTTAATATGTGTCGTGGAACTGTTCCAGTCAAAGAATTTACTGAATATTTGCCAGATAAGATAAAACCATTAGCAGAAAAATCTTTATTAGACATGAAAGGAAAATTTGAATTAGAGGAAGGTTATAATGTTGAAGCTGCAAAAGAAATCAAAAAAATTATTGGTAAATTACCCATAATTGTCGTAGGTGGTTTGAGAAATAAAGCTTATTTTGAAGAAATTATAGAAAAAGGCTTTACAGATTTTATTTCAATGGCAAGACCATTCATTAGGGAACCTTATTTAGTTAAATCTTTTAAAGAAGGAAAACAAGAAAAGGCAGCTTGTATTTCTTGCAATCGTTGTCTAGCAGCAATTTCAAACGGTTTTCCAGTTCGTTGTTATGTAAAGAAATAGCCAGAGAAAAAAGTATTTGGCGATTCTCTATAAATACTTTCTGTTAAATACTGTGACTGTTTATTATAAATTCTCGAATGATTCACAATTTATTATTTTAAGATTTTATATCCTTTATCTTTCCAAGCCATTCCCATTACTGGATTTTTTTTAAGAAAACAATCGACTATTTCTTTTTTTACACGATTGAGAGGACAAGAGAAATTTAAACAATTTCCGCACCTTTTTGTGATTAAAAAAATAAAGAAAATGGAAATTTCAATAATACAAATTATTAAAAAGATTGTTTGAGCATCTAATATCAAAAAAATTAAAGGATACCCAACAAGAATAATAAAACCAATTAGTAATTGAATTTTTTCAGACAAATTCATAGGTTCTGGGTGAAATTTCCATAGTTTAAAGCTGCCATAATTAGCAATGCAATGTAATGTTTTCCCCTCTTCAGCATAGAAAGGACAATGACTACATAGAATTCGAATCTCCCAAAATTCAAAGAAAAATAACCAAAAACCAATCCAACCTAATAAAAACCAACCATAACCCGCTATTATCACTCCTACAAAAGCAGTAATAGCAAAAGCAAAAAAAAATCCAAGAAAACTTAATAAATATTTTCTATGGAAATGACATATTAGTTTACCATTAAGGAAGCAATTATTGCAATTCTCAGAATCTTTCCAAATACAGAAATTATAAAAATTTTTCATAGGATTATTAATCCATTAACATATATTACTATGTATAATATATACTCAATATTTATCAATTGATTTTATGGAGACAGTTTTTATATATCCGCTAAAGAATATACAAATTAGTGATGGAAGTCAACTAGAACCCTTATCGCCTTAACAAATTCTCCTCAATGCACATTTATTCTTTTCTTTCCATTTTAATTCTATGTTGACAAATTGTTGCAGTTTCATACTGCAACACTCCTTTTCCCTAAATATTTTTCAAATTTAATTTTAATCAATATTGCTATCAAGTAGACTATTTAGAGTATATAGAACATTAATAATGCCCTATATTATATAGGAGACTTTTATAATGCTAAGTTTTCATGTATATATTGGTAAGAAATGAGGAATTTCAAAAGAATGATGATGAATAATATATTATCAAATTTAAATGAAGAAGAAATTGAAGTAAAGTTAAGTAATACAAATTTAGAAGAATTTATTGAACCATATCTAATTAAATATCCAGATTATTATAATTTACGTGGAGATCTCATAGAAAATCTAACAGAATCAGAAAGAATTAAGGTATTAAAAATTCTTAAGTATGAATTTGATTTAACTTAGAGATTTATCTGAATAAAAAATTTATGAATTCCAATATTTTTTCTTTAATTCAAAGCGTAATTACTAAACTATGAAGAAAGATACAAAGTAATATAATATAGCTTAATGTATAATATTCTATTAGAATAAGAAATAAATTTCTAATACCATTTTTTATCTTTAATTTTAATCAAAAATTAACAAAAAATCTATGACGTTATCATTTACTTTTGTAATTTGTGCGGAACCTTATAAGTATGAAGCTATGGACACAGTTATTAACTTAGCGGAAGCAATAATAAAAAAGGATTATAAAATATTTGGAATCTTTTTCTATGGAAGTGGCGTTTATAATATTAAGAAAAGAGAGTTAAAAGATAATTCTATTCGTAATTTATCAAAGCGTTTAGAAAATTTTTGTAGAAATAATAAGATAGAATTTGCAGCTTGTAGTACATGGACTAGTATTACTGGAATTAAATCTGAAGAATTTATAGAAGGAGCACATCAAGAAGGATTAGGGGGTCTTTCTTATATGATTTCGCAGTCTGATAGGGTATTGTTCTTCGGTCCAGGAGGATAATAAATTATGGTAAATTCGATTGTAATTATTTGCGAAGATGGTCCTTTTGGAAAGAATTCTGTATTAGAAGCTATAAGGATGGCTGCGGGAATTCTTGCAGTAGGAGATGTTGAAATTTGTAAAATTATTCTATTAAAAGATGCTATATATTTTTTAGATAAAAGTCTAAATCCAAAAGCTTTAAACATGGATGAATTTACCAATATAATGCGACTAATTGAATTGTCTGATTTAGAAATTTATATTCACAATGAAGCCCTTGAATTGGCGGGAATAAAGCCTTCTGATTTAGTACTTGCTGATAATATTAATATTATAGATTTTTCAAAAATTTCTGAACTGATAATTGAAGCAGAAATGAGTTTTAAATATTAAAAGATTAAAAGGATATATAATGAATCAAGAAAAAGGAATGGTTTATTTATATGGATTTAGTTTAAGGCAACAAGATAAATCAGAAAGTTTACTAAAGATTTTTAATGAACAAATCAGAAAAAATATAAAAATCATTTTAGTTTTACTTCACGATGGAGTTATAGGGGTCACTCAGAAAAGCAAACTCCCCCGTACTTTAGAAAGATTACTCCAAATGCCAATATCAATTAAAGTTTTAACTTCAGATATTCTAGCTCGAGGAATGGATTTGGGAGATTTAAGAAGAAATATTAATGCAATTGGTTATGAAGACCTTGTTGATATTTTAGTTAATAATCGGCAAGTAATATCATGGTTATAGTTCTTTTTTTTTTCTGAGGAAACACTTTTATATTTCTAAATTTAAATTCTATTATAATTTATTTTTATTAACACAAAAAAATCTATATTAAAGATGTGATGTTATATGATAGATTATTCAAATTGGGCACCATATAATGACTATGATAATGATTCTCCTTACCTTGAAAGTAAGGATCGTCCATGGTTAAAGTTCTCTCCAGATACTATGCCAAAAGCAATAAAATTCGATCCTATACCCGTACACACTTTTGCAAGGTTGAATGCTGAGAAATATGCGAACACTGTATGCGTATACTACAAACCTCAAGATAAGCATTATACTTTTAGAGATTTCCTTCACATATCAGATCAAACCGCCTATGCTTTAAATGAAATTGGCGTAAAGAAATCTGATGGTGTAGCAATTATGACACCAAATTGCCCTGAATTTTTATTTTGTACTACTGGAATATTGGAAACAGGAGCTATGGTAATTCCCATTAACGCTCTTTTAAGAGAAGATTCTGTAATTCATGTTGCTAGTGATGCTGGAAATATTAATACTATATTTGTACATAAAGCTAATTATCCAGTTGTTAAAAAAGCGCAAGAAACAGTTGATATAGAGAATGTAATTTTATTGGGTGCTGAAAAAGCTGAAGAAGGGGCTGTTAGATATGAAGAATTCATCAAAGATAAACCACCTAAAGCTCCACAAGTGGAGATTGATCCCACCAACGATATCGCTTCACTATTGTATACAGGGGGAACAACGGGACTACCAAAAGGTGTTATGTTAACTCATAATAATTTAGTTGCAAACGCTCTTTCTGTTATATATGGTCAACGAGATGCAGAATTAGAAAGAGAAGATAAGAGTTATTATGGCACAGGTACTCGTTTAGCGGTTTTACCTTTATGTCACTCTTTTGGCTTCATAGTAGCGCTTACAAGTCTTCACACAGCTCGTATGCTTATAATGTTATCTTCTTTTAATCCTTCTGAGGTATTAGAAACAATTGAATACTATAGGTGTGATCAGTTTGTAGGTGTACCTGTTATGTATCAAATGTTAATCAATTCACCTAATTTTACTAAACGAGATCTTTCAAGTTTACAAGAGTCGGGTTGTGGTTCTGCCGCTCTTGCTCCAGAATTGAATAAGAGATGGGAAGAAGTAGTAGGATTTAAAGTAATGCAAGGATATGGCTTAACTGAGGCATCACCAGTCACCCATGGGCAAGCTAGATGGTTCCCCGAAATAATTCCAGCAAGTATAGGTATGCCAGTCCTTGACACAGATGCAAAAATAGTAAATCCAGACACGTTAGAAGAACTCCCTATTGGAGAGGTTGGAGAATTATTAGTTAAAGGGCCTCAAATCATGAAGGGATATTGGAAAAGACCAGAGGCAACAGCAGAGGTTCTTGTTGGGGATTGGCTAAGAACCGGTGATTTAGCTCGAATGGATGAGCGGGGTTATTTTTATATTGAAGGACGAACCAAAGATATGATAAAATACAAAGGGTACAAAGTAATGCCGAGAGAGGTTGAAGAGAAATTATTTGAACACCCCGCTGTCTTAGAAGTAGGTGTGGTTTCTGTTCCTGATCCAAATATTGGGGAAAATATAAAAGCATTTATTGCGCTCAAACCAGAATACAAAGGAAAAATATCTGAACAAGAGATTATCGAATGGTCAAAGGATAAGATGGCTGCTTATAAATATCCACGACAAGTAGAATTTTTGGACTCATTACCTCGAACTGCTGTAGGAAAAATATTCAGAAGAATATTACGCGATAGAGAGATTGAGAAAAATAAATAACTAACATTACAAATTATTTTTTTTTAGTTTTATTATTATCAGTGAAATATCAATTCTGTTCATAGTGTTAGATATTTAAATACTAAAATATAATTTTTTATAACATTATCAATCTAGTTTGATATAAATATAAAAATAGTATGTGAGGTTAAAAGAAATTATGAAGGATTATTCAGGTTGGGAAGCCATACCAGATTACGATAATGATTCTCCTTACCTTGAAACTATGGATCGTCCATGGAGAAAAATTATGCCTGATTATATTCCAAAAACAGTAAAATTTGAACCAATTCCTATACATGAACGCATCAAGCTAGCAGCATTGGAATATCCTAATAATGTCTGTGTTTATTATAAACCAACAGATAAAAAGTACACATATCGTGAAATGCTTCATATATCAGACAAAATAGCTAATGCATTATACGAAGAGGGCATAAAAAAAGGCAATGCAGTTGGTATTATGACAGGAAATTGCCCCGAATTTTTGTTTTGTTGTGTAGGGATCATGGCAACTGGTGCAGCTGTTGTTCCAATAAATCCACTTCTCAAAGAGGAAGATGTGATCCATATTATTAGTGATGCTGGAAATATCGACACAGTTTTTGTCCATAAAAATCTTTTCAGAACAATGAAAAAGGTACGAAAGAAGATTTCAGTAAAAAATGTAATTTTACTTCAAGCAGAGGAGGCCAAACCCGAAACTATTACTCTAGAAGAATTTATAAAAGATAAAGAAGCAAAAGCGCCTGATATTGAAGTAGACCCTGTGAATGATTTAGCAGCATTATTATATACAGGAGGTACCACAGGATTACCTAAAGGAGTCATGTTAACACATTTTAATCTAATTTCCAATACATTGTGTTCCATGAATACTAATAGAGAAGGTTTTGAAGATCCTGAAGATCTTTATGGCAAACGAGTAAGTTTACTAGTATTACCTATTTGTCATAGTTTTGGTTTTCAAGTCTTAATTGTATCATCGGTAATTGCCGCAATGTTAGTTATGTTTGGCTCATTTAATCCAACTGAAATTTTGGATGCAATAGAATACTATAGACCTAAAACCTTTACAGGAGTACCTGTGATGTATCAGATGTTAGTTAATTCACCCGATTTTGCTAAACGAGATTTTTCATTTATTGAAAGTGCAGGATCCGGATCTGCAGCATTAGCTTTAGAATTAAATAAAAAATGGGAAGATGTAGTTGGAATTAAAGTAAGTCAAGGATTTGGTCTAACTGAAGCTTCACCAATTACACATTATCAACCAAGATGGTTAGAGAAAGTACCCGAAAGTATAGGTATCCCAATAGTCGATACTGATGCAAAAATCGTAAATCCAGACACATTGGAGGAACTCCCTATTGGAGAGGTTGGGGAATTATTAATTAAAGGACCCCAAGTAATGAAGGGCTATTGGAAAAATCCCGAAGCTACAGCAGAAGCTTTTGTTGGTGATTGGCTCAGAACAGGAGATTTAGCCAGAATGGATGAACGAGGACTTTTTTATATAGAGGGACGGACCAAAGATATTATAAAATATAAAGGTTATAAAGTAATGCCTAAAGAAATTGAAGAAAAATTATATGAACATCCAGCAATTTTAGAAGTAGGAGTAGTTTCTGCCCCTGATCCGAATATTGGTGAAACAATTAAAGCCTATATAGCTCTTAAGCCGGAATACCAAGGAAAAGTAACAGAACAAGATATTATTGAATGGTCAAAAGAAAAATTAGCAGGATATAAATATCCACGTATAGTAGAATTCATAACTGTATTACCAAGAACTGCAGTAGGTAAAATTTTTCGTAGGAAATTAAGAGAAAGGGCTGAAAAAGAAGGTGAAAAATACATCGAAACCTCCTCTTCTTAATCTTTTTTATTTTTTTTTCTGATAATCTTGATAAAATTTCTGTTTGTTTTTCAGAGAAATATTTTTATAAAGAAAGTTGTTATTTTCTATTATATTGTTTGCCTAGTCTAATTTGAAATTATTATAAAATTAAACTTAAAGAGTCTTTATTATGAAGGATTATTCAGATTGGGAATCAATACCAGATTATGACAATGAATCTCCTTACCTCGAAAGTTTGGATCGTCCATGGTTAAAACTTAAACCAGATTATATTCCAAAAACAGTAAAATTTGAACCAATCCCTATACATGAACGTATCAGACGATCAGCATCAGACTTTCCTAACAATGTCTGTGTTTATTATAAACCAACAGATAAAAAGTACACTTATCGTGAAATGCTTTATATATCAGACAAAATAGCTAATGCTTTATACGAACAAGGCATAAAAAAAGGGGATGCTGTTGGCATTATGACTGCTAATTGCCCCGAGTTTTTATTTTGTTGTGTAGGAATCATGTCGACTGGTGCAGCTGTTGTTCCAATAAATCCGCTTCTCAAAGAGGAAGATGTGACGCATATCATTAGAGATGCAGGAAATATTAACGTAGTTTTTGTCCATAAAAGTCTTTTCAGAACAATCAAAAAAGTACGAAAAAAGATTCAAATAAAAAATATAATTTTACTTCAAGCAGAGGAGGCTAGACCCGAAACTATTACTCTAGAAGAATTTATAAAAGATAAAGAAGCAAAAGCGCCTGATATTGAAGTAGACCCTGTGAATGATTTAGCAGCATTATTATATACAGGAGGTACCACAGGATTACCTAAAGGAGTCATGTTAACACATTTTAATCTAATTTCCGACATTATATGTTTTGGCCAGAGTTCCAGAGAATCCAGAGAGGATCCTAAAGATCTTTATGGTACAGGGGTAGGTTTAATACTGCTCCCTGTTTGTCATAGCTTTGGTTTTTTTGTCTTGATTATAGCTTCAATAGTCGCCTCAATGTTAGTTATGTTTAGCTCATTTAATCCAACCGAAGTTTTAGAAGCAATTGAATATTATAAATGTAAAACTTTTTCAGGTGTACCAGTAATGTATCAGATGTTAGTTAATTCTCCCGATTTTTACAAACGAGATCTTACAAGTCTAGAAGGTGCATCATCTGGATCCGCAACATTACCTCCGGTAATAAATAGAAAATGGGAAGAGGTAGTTGGATTTAAAGTCGGTCAAGGATTTGGTCTAACTGAGGCTTCACCAGCGACTCATAGTCAATTTAGATGGTTACCCGAAAGAATTCCGGAAAGTATAGGTGTCCCATTAGTCGATACAGATGCAAAAATCGTAAATCCTGATACATTAGAAGAACTCCCTATTGGTGAAGTAGGAGAATTATTAATTAAAGGACCCCAAGTAATGAAGGGCTATTGGAAAAATCCCAAAGCTACAGCAGAAGCTTTTGCTGGTGATTGGCTCAGAACAGGAGATTTAGCTCGAATGGATGAGCGGGGCTATTTTTATATAGAGGGACGGACCAAAGATATTATAAAATATAAAGGCTATAAAGTTATGCCTAAAGAAGTTGAAGAAAAATTACATGAACATCCAGCAGTTTTGGAAGTTGGAGTAGTTTCAGCTCCTGATCCGAATATTGGTGAAAATATTAAAGCCTATATAGCTCTTAAACCAGAATATCAAGGAAAAGTAACAGAGCAAGATATTATTGAATGGTCAAAAGATAAACTAGCAGGATATAAATATCCAAGAATAGTAGAATTCATAACTGTATTACCAAGAACTGCAGTAGGTAAAATTTTTCGTAGGAAATTAAGAGAAAGGGCTGAAAAAGAAGGTTAAAAATACATCACAACCCCCTCTTCTTAAATTTTTTACTTCTTTTAAAGGTATTCGCTTTTAGAACGAGTGAAAATTGTCAAGACTAAGATTAATATTCCTGTACTAATAAAAACAGCAAATACATTCCACTCTACGATGAGCCCTATGAAAGGATAAATAAGTGCTCTAATAAGGCTCCCAAACATATTTATTGTGCTAAGGACTGTAGCTCTATTCTCAGATTCAATCTGTAAATTTATCCCATTAACAAATATAAAATATCTTGTGTAACCGAAAGCTACAATTATAAGAATTATGGCAATACCGATAGGGATGATTGTAGTGAATCCTAATGAAATAAAGGCTATACCATTTATTAAATTAATAATAATTAAAAATATCTTCTTATTGGAAGATTTTTTCAATAAATAAGGGATTAAAATAGAAAAAATAGCATTTATAATATTCATAAAAGATAAAATAAATCCAAAAACGAATATTGGAATGTTAATAACATCTAAATATACTTGATATGTCCAAAATAAAAAAAATATTAAAACATTTATTGGAATCAAGTCAAAAGCTAAGCTCTTAAGTATATTATTTTTTTTCAATTCTTTAAATCCAGATATTATTATCTTCCAATAACTTTCCTGTTTATAATTATTATCTGTTAATTTTGGTTCTTTAAATGTAAAAGCTACAATTAGAGCTCCAATATAAATAATAGCTAAACATGTCATAGTAAATTGTAGAGAGATAAATTGTGCGATAAGAGAACCTATAGGAGCAGAAATCGTCAAAGCAATCAAATTTAAAGTCTGAGATTTTCCCAAAATCGTTGAGAGATCCTTTTCTTTACCATATGACTTTAAAGAAAAATAAACAAAAGCTTCATTCGTTCCAGAACTTAAAGCTACACCAAAAGCCCATAAAGTTTCAGCAAGCATAAATAAAAAAAAGTTAGGGATGATACCATATGTGAACGCGGCACTTGCAACTGAAAATGTGGATAAAATTAAAGCTAATCTACGACCCAAGAAATCTGCTATTGCCCCAGAAGGAATTTCAAGTATAACAATCATTGCTGTAAAGTAACTTTGTAAAATCATGATTTGGAAAAAGGAAAGGCCCCCCCAATCCATCATAAATGGGATATATACCGCTCTAACGGTATGAATACCCAAAATAAACGAAAAAATATAAATTTTGTAAATATTTGATTTATAAGTTTTTTCCATTATCTAATCTACTCAAAATTCTAATGTAGAAAAAGTATTGAATTTAAAAAACTTAATTTACAATTACCAAATTATTTTGAAAATTCAAAAAAAAAGGTAAAAATGAAGAAATTATCTATTTTTATATTTTAAGAAAAACAATATAAGGTTGAGTATTCCCGCAATAATCGCTCCATAAAAACCTGTTTCAGGCCACCATTCATATAGTCTATATTTAAGGCCAAAAGCACCTAATCCTATTATAGTAAAAAGTATAGTAAGACCACTCAAAACTATCCCAATTAAGTCAAGATTTTTTTCAATAAACCTGTTTGGAAGTAAATCATTTACAACAACAATTATTTGTACTATTAGCAAAATTATTATTATTATCTGTGCTGCTAAATCGACGTATGTAGCATATTCACAATCTAAACAAGAATATCTATAATTCCCTCCACCCAGATAAAAACCAGCAAAATATTGACTTGCGACTAAAATTATCCCAATTATACTTAATACCAAAATTATTACAGCAAAAGGGTCTACTTTCTTTTCGGATGACATTTTAAAATCCTCTTTTTATTTTAATGATAAAATTTTTTTTCTTAATATTTTTCGGTTAGAACTTTATTTAAATGTTTATTTTATATTTTTAAAATATTAACTTTCAAATATTACATGTTACTGACATATTTTTTGGTATAATCTGTATCGTTGATTCGATAATTTTAAATTTTTGGGATAGGAAATCATTCATTTTTAAAATAAGTTCTTCTTGATTTTCATTTCTCTGTTTATCATTTAGTTTAATATGCACAGAATATACAAGTATATTTGGAATGATTGTCCATAGGTGAGCATTATATAAATCTATTATTTCTGGAAAATTCTTTTTTAATTCCTCATTGATATTATCTATATTCATTCCCTTTGGTGCCATCTCAAGTAGAATACGAGTGGATTCTTTTAAAATTCCATATGCCCAATAAATAATAACTATAGATATCCCTATACTTACTATAGGATCCAGAATAACCAATCCAGTATATATAATAATGATTGCGGCAATTACAATTCCTATAGATGATGCTGCATCAGCAATCATATGATAAAATACACTTCTTATATTTAAACTTACATTTTTGCTTCCTTGAAGTATAATAATGCTTGATAAATTCACACCAAGACCAATAAAAGCTACTATTAACATATAATATCCAAAAATCTCTTTAGGGCTTATAAATCTTAGGATAGATTCATATAGTATAAATCCAACAATTGGAATTAGAAGTATTCCATTTATAAAAGCAGCTAAAACTTCTGCACGATACATACCAAAAGTTTTATGGTGACATGATGGTTTTCCTGCAATAAAATTTGCTAATAAACTTACTGCAATTGCGAAAGCATGTGTAAACATATGACCAGCATCACTGATTAAAGCAATACTATTGGTTACTAAACCTCCAATAATCTCTAAAATCAAAACAATTAAAGTGATCGATAGAGATAAAATCAGTCTCTTCCTCTCTATTGAGCGAAATTGAAATAGATGGCCAGTATATGCTGTTTTACTCATAATTCTAATTTAAATACTCCTTGAATTCATTTTAGAATGTTTATTTTATAGATTTTTTGATGATTATTTATCAAATCGTTTTACCATATCATTTATTTTCTAGATTCTTTTTAGTTACGCAATAAACAGGAACTCCTTTTTCCATAATTGTATAGCAAGAATTACAACTTATGCATTTCGCTGGCGAAGTATCACCCTTTTGCCAACGGTTAGGAAGTTCTGGTTCATAAATTAGAGGTCTACTCAATGAAACAAAATCAACATCATTATTTTGTAGAATTGATTCAACCGACATGGGATTTCTAATTCCTCCTACGAGTATTAAAGCACAATTTTTCAAAATTGGTTTTATTTTTTTTGCGATTGGTAAGAAATAATTTTCATCCTCAGGCTTTTTAACCACTTTACTAGGAAAAGTATTTTTTTCAAACATCTGCGATTCTCTACTTCCTCCACTTGGTTCAATTGCATCAAAACCAGCGTCAGTAAGGATTTTAGCAAGTTTAATCCCTTCCTTTTCTATTAACCCATTTGGAATGGCATCTACTACTTGGAGTTTTATTAAAATAGGGAATTTCTTCCCGATTTCATCTCTAATGCCATTATATATATCTATTAAAATTTTTGTCCTCTTTTGAATTGACCCTCCAAAATCATCATTTCGCTTATTAGTAAAGGGTGATATAAAATTGCTAAGGAAATAACCATGAGCTGCGTGAAGTTGTACCATATCATATCCACATTCATAAGCTCTTATACCAGATGTAACAAATTTTTGTATAAATTCGTATACCTCTTCAGTAGATAATTCTTTCGGTGTAATACCAGTTTCCTTTACAGGGATAGGTGATGGTGCTACCGTTGGATATTTAGGATGATAACCTAAACGCCCTGTATGAACAAGTTGAATGGCAATTTTTGTATCACTAGATTCATGAACTTTATTTACTAGTTTTTTGTGTCCAGGATTATGTGAATCATCATACAAACATGCTTGATATGGACCTCCAGTTCCACTTGGATCGACCGCCATTGCTTCTGTAATGATTAATCCAGTACCTCCTTTAGCTAAAATTTCATAAAGTTCAATGAATTTATCTCCAATATAACCATATTTCTCTGCTGTATTCGTAAAAGTCGCACTTCGTACTATACGATTTTTTATTTGAACATTTCCAATATTTTTTGGACTGAATAAAGTATCCAATACCATTCTAATCGTTTTTGATAATATTTTTATTATAATAAATTATATGCTATTTTTATTAAAGTGAAGGGATACCTATGATAAAAATAAAAAGAGGGGAAATCGTTAATCATTACCATACTATCATTCCATGCACAGAGCCTTAAGAATCTCTATATTTTCCACAAAATTATATTATTTTTTTTTTTTTTTTAACTGATTTTTAGTTACACAATATACTGTACCATCTCTAAATCTTGGAAAACAATTATTGCAACTAATGCATTTTGCTGGTGAATGATCTCCTGCTTTCCAACGATTTGGAAGATCTGGTTCATATATTAAAGGTCTACATAAGGAAATAAAATCCGTATTTTTATCTTGAATGATTTTATTAGCTTGTAGTGGATCTCTAATACCACCCACTAAAATTAATTTACAATTCTTCATTAATGGTTTTATTTTTTTAGCGTAAGGTAAGAAATAATTCTCATCATCCGAGGATTTAATAATTAGAGAAGGATATGATTTTTTTGTTAACACTCTTGTTTCTTCACTACCTCCACTCGGCTCAATAGCATCAAAACCAATCTCAGAGAATAATTTAGCAAATTTAATCCCCTCTTCAAATTGAAGCCCATTTGGGATAAAATCATCAATCTGGAGTTTAATCATTATTGGAAAATCCTTACCTAATTCATCTCTTAAACCATTATATATATTAATTATAATTCTAGCTCTATTTTCAATACTTCCACCATATTCATCTGTTCTTTTATTCGTATATGGTGAAATAAAATTACTTAAAAAGTATCCATGAGCAGCATGTAATTGAACCATGTCATAGCCACATTCATACCCTCTTCTTCCTGAATCTATAAACTTCTGTACTAGTTCTTCAATTTCTTCAGATGTTAATTCTCGTGGTATTATACCTGTTTCCTTTACAGGGATAGGTGATGGTGCTACCGTTGGATATTTAGGATGATACCCTAATCGACCTGTATGCGCTATTTGAAGAGCAAATTTTACATCTGGATATTCATGAACCGCTTTCACTAATTTCTTTTGACCCGGGATAAAGGAGTCATTATATATGCACTCCTGATAGGGACTTGCAGTACCGCCTGGATCTACAGCAGTATAACCTGATATTATCAATCCGGTACCTCCACTTGCTAATTTGCTGTTAATATTAATAAGATTTTCTCCGACATACCCATATTTTTCTGAACTTGCCATAAAGGTGGCTGAGCGAACAATTCTATTTTTTATTTGAATATTTGCTATTTTTTCAGGACTATAAAGAGTTTTCAATTCCATTTAAATCACATATTAGAAAAGATTAGGAAATTATTTATTTTTCGTATGATAAATAATATTGATTTTTTTGCATTATAGGAATATCAGATGTAATATACAATTTTGACAGACATTAAGAAGTGGGAAGAAGATAATCATTGGGTTGAGATAGATATAGATCGATGTATGGGATCTGGAGATTGTGTAAATGTATGCCCTGCTGGCGTATATGAAATTATAAATGGAAAAGTTGTTGCTGAAATGATTGGTGAATGCATTGAATGTGGAGTATGTCAAGATACATGTCCATTTAAAGCAATACTAAGACACGCTGCTTGGAGATAAAAATAAGAAAAATTTCATAATATAAAATTAAAAAAACAAAAATATTCACCAGACTGTTTGACTATTTTCTAAATCTCTCAACGATTTGTTTTAATGTCCCATAATTCACGACTCCTACAAATTTTCGTAATATTTCCTCTCCTTTTAATAAAAGAGTTGTAGGAACAGAAGAAATTTTGAAGTGTTGAATGATCTTTGGTGCTTTATCAACATCAGTTTTGATAAAAATAAAATCATTTGAATATTCTTGACATACCTTTTCAAATATTTGAGTATAATCCTTGCAAGGAGCGCACCAACTAGCCCAAAAATCAATTATCATAACTTTCTTAGGGAAATTTCTTAATAATTCACAGATATCATCTTTATCATTTATCTCAAGTAACTTTCCAGATAAATTTTGAAGTTTTGATACCACTTCCGCTTTCTGAATTATTACTTTTTCCATTTCATTCTTAGACATTATAGTTTTTTGATCGTTTTAAAGAATTTTTGAGAACACTAAAGAGTCATATCCCCATTTACCTAAATTAAAGATGTAAATTTTTTTATTTAAATTTCAGGAAATAAAAAAGAAACTCGATATAAGAACGAAATTTCAAGATTAAAATAAATTATATAACTTAATCTATATTATTGAATCAAATTATTGTAATCGTGAAAAAAGAATTCTCTAACTTAAATTTTAAGTTATATGAGAATTAATGGAGAAAAATATTTGAAAATATTAAGATTTTTGAAGGATTTATGGATATAAAATTCAGATTTCTAAAGAAATGGCTTTGTAGGAAGAATTTGAGCATCAAATTGAAAAATTCTTGAAAAAGCCCATATGGACAAATTTGAATAGAATTTATATTAAAAATACTTAAAAGACAGTGTTTATATAATTTTACTTATATGATACTAAGGTTACGCTCATAATGAAAATTCATTCTCTTTTCATTCTCAAGAAAACTGGATTATGCATCTTTCATAAAAATTTTACAAAAGATTTTGATCATATTGAAGTCAACTTGATTACTCCTTTCTTTTCTGCAATTTTTTCTTTTTCTGAGAATGTAATGTCTCGTAAAACTCCAGAAATTCTTGAAATGAGGGAATTAAGATTTGTTTTTAAAGTAAAAAATGATCTAATTTTTTCTCTTTTATCTGATTCAACAGCAAGTATTTTATTTGTTAGTTCACGTCTAGAAAAAATTGTTGATACTTTTCTTAAGGAATATCCTAATAGTGGTGAAATAGTAGATTATCAACAGGTTGAGAATCCAAAACTAGATAAAGTAATTAAATCAATAATTAAGGGAGAAGATGAGATCCATATGAGTAAAACTTTTTATCAAAAAGCAATTGAGTTATTTGAAGAATTATTAAACAATAATGAATTCGTCGGTGTTGCCCTTCTAACAACTAAAGGAAATATAATTTATACATCTCTACCTCATGAGATCTTAATAAATTCTTTAAAAGAATTAGAAATTAGTTATATGGTAGGTGCTTTAAACCTTCCTGAAAAATATTATGGACTAGAAAATGGACAAAAAGTATTTTCTAAAATAATAGATATTCCTTGGAAATTAGAACCACTCTTTCTTGTTGCTCTTTTCGACACTACCGTGCCATTGGGAATGGCAGAAATGAATATAAGAAAAGTAGCGAATAAGATAACCAATATTATATAAAGCAAAATTCTGAATTAAAATATTTTATTTTTTTTTGATTTTTAAGGAAAATTATCCTTTTAGATTAAAATTCTAATATGGATAAAGATTTAATAAAAAAAAGAAAATTGATATAAAAAAAATTTTTAATACGTATTTTACGATTAGAGCCAGAAATAAAAGCATACTATACCAATGATAAATGCTAAAGCTGTCCAGATATATCTTAGATGTTTCGCATAATTTCTATGTCTTTTTCCAGATTCAGACCAAATTGTATCTACTTGAATATAAGGGCTTGGGCCTCTTCTATACCAACCTTTAATTCTTACATTTTGACCTACTAACCGATTAACAGCTCCAAGGGAAAATATTAAATCTGCAATACCAATTCCGAATCTATAATCTACATAAAGTAAACCAGTACTATCTTGGAAATACATATCTTCACTAAAATAGTAACCTGGAATACCTTTTCCAACAATCTTTCCCTCTAAAAACGCAGGTACTGGTCTGATAGGTGATACTTTCACATTAGTAACTAAGTCCAACACTGTTTTATCTTCAAAACCTCCCTTATACATATATATGGTTTTTATTATAGTCATGAAACCTATAATATAAAAACCAATTGCCCATACAAGCCACATGTTTGCATAAAAGGGAGTCAGAAAAGCTATATTGAAACCATCAAAAACTAGATCAAATATCCATACTATTGTTAAACCAAGTAGAGCAATAAAAACAAGTGTAGGGAGAACTTTTATAAACATATCCCATAGAAATTCATCCCATAACGATTTTCCTGCTTGTTCTTCTTTTAATCTTTTAGCATCAGAAAAGTCAATTTCAGGCTTAATACCATAAATTTCGCATAACATATTTAATCGCATTATTCTTTTTGCAGGTAATGGATGAGTGGAGAAGGCTTGAAAATATTTCGCCCAAGGATTGTATAAATCCCAAGCAGCAGCTTTTTGTATAGCTTCCATTGAAAGAACTCCTGTTTTTCCTACACTTATAATACCCAATCCCTTTGCAGCTCTATGATCAAAAATTCCTAATCCTCTCAGTGCTAGTACGCGGGATTTTTTTCTTTCCTCAATATTACCGTCGACCAATAAACCATAAGCTATCTTAACAAGTCCGGTTGCTAACGCGTTTGGGTTCTCTAAAACTTCTGCACTATGTTCATCCGCGTAATATTCCCTAATTCTGCTTATTATAAGTGAGATAAAATAACTTATGTAATAACTTAAGTAGGATAATAAAGCTATAGCGATTAGAGCAATACCAAGTAAAGCACCCTCATCATCTCTTGAACTACCCCTTGAAAAAAAGCTGGCATAATATGCCCATCGAGCGATAGATAGTAAAAGTAGCGGAATTGCAAACACTACCGTCATTAAAATGAAATCCGAGTGAACCACATGCCCTAACTCATGCGAAAACACAGCATCCTGCTCTTTTTTGTTTAAGTATTTTAAAATACCATCAGTAAGAACAACTCTGGCAGAATTTTTAGTCCATCCGTATGTAAATGCATTTGGATTGAGATCATGTATTATCCCAAGCCGTGGCATCTTAATTCGATTATATGCTACCACTTTTTCAAGAGAGTTTACTAAATGTGGAAATTGCCGTACAAATTGCTCATAGGGTATCCAATCTATTCTGTAAAGCCAACCAATAATCAATGGAGAAATTCCATATTGAAATAATACCATCATAATCGTCAGTCCTACCATGAAAAGTAAACCAAATATTGTTGAGGGTAAAAACCAAACACCAATAACGAAAATAACTGCATACATTAAAGCAAATAGAGAAGTTATTGCTAGCCCCGAAGCTAATCTTAATCCTATAATTAACCACCTTTAATTTTTTCTAATATTTTTTGTTTAAATTATAAAAAATTTTTATTCATTATATTTACGAATTCACACCTATAAAAACTTTCTAACTAAAATTTAAAATCAATCGAATGATTATAACAAATAATTTCACTTCATTTGAGAAGAATGATTATATATGTATGATGTCATTATTATTGGTGCAGGAATCGCGGGTGCAACTTTTGCTTCTAAAATCTCAAAATACGCTAACACACTTCTGATTGAAGCCCTAGATTACCGTAAAGAAATTCCAAAAAAAACCAATATCTTTCCTGAACATAATAAACCTTTTATAAAAGATGAAATTGATTGGAATAATAAAAAAATATTTCCAAGTCTTCATACTAAATCCAATTATATGAGTGATGAGTTCAATGGTGTTATTGATTCTACTGAATTTGGAATCCCGTTAGGAAATATCTGTTATACTGAAAGCATCTTAGAAGCACTTATTAATCAATTTGAAGATCAGGGAGGAGAATTCCATTCAAATGAGAAAATCTCTAAAATTAACAGACACAATGACCATTTAAAATTAGTTAATAACAAGGGAGAATCATATGCAACCAAAATCCTAGCTTTAGCAACTGGCTCTCGTGGTTTTGATTTACAACGATCTGTAGGATTTGAGGTTCCAGATCATTATACAGGAACCTTTCTTCATTTATTTGGTGATGAGGATAAAATCAATGAAAATTTAGAGTATAATTATACTTTTCATATTAATCCAAAAATCTCTCGGGATGGACCTTTCTTCTTTAACAAGGGGGTGGATCGTATTTCTACTGGATTTTTAGGTTCTAGGAGTGAAACTAAAGAAAGCATTCTTTCTAAACTTGATAGAATTTTAAAAAATTACAAACCAATTCAACATATTATGGATGGATTGAAATATGATATGTCCACTGCTACTGTAGGAGACATATCAAAACACCCTATAAAAAGTTTCACTAAAGATCGCATCCTCGTTCTTGGTGAAGCAGCAGGATTAGTTACTGCCTTTTTTTACGAAGGTTTATTACCAGGAGTTGCTTGTGCAGATATAGCTACTAAAACCTTAATACCATTACTGGAAAATGATAGCAACTTTACCAATTCTGATTTGCAAAAGTATGATCAAGAAGTCAGACGGGTTTTATTATCTTATTTTAAGAACGGAAATGCCCTTGAGTACTTGATCTATAATGAAAGTTCTCATGTAAAGACTTTGTGGCGGTTATATACAGAACTCCTTAGTGAAAATAAATTAGCAAGACAATACATTTATGAAGCATATATCAATCATGATCTATCAACTCATAACACCAGTAATGATAGATATGTTGGAGAAAAATGGTTTGCCAAACTTCCTACTCTTTCAAAAATAACGCTAAGTCCAAAATTTTTTAGGGCGTTGTTATTATAAGAATTAAATAATCGAATACAAATTTTTAAATCTAATCAATAATTTATTAATTTTTTTAATAATACTAAGTTCTGAAAGATTTGTAGAACTAAAATATCTTTAGAAAGAGAATCAATATATAAGCTTTAAATATTAAAATGAAAAACCAAATTTTAAGAAAAATTTAAAAAGAGATAAAGTGTAAATAACCTACTATGGACATTGAAGATATAAAAAAAGTAGAAAAAATCATCTCAGATAGAAAAAAAGCTCATAATATTTTATTAAATAAAAAATCAGAAGTTTATAAATCATTCCTTAAATTAGAAGAAAGCACATATTCAGACGGATCGCTAAAGAAATTATATAAAGAATTAATTGCAATTGGGATTTCTGTAATTATAAATTATAAAATGTTTCAATAAAAATCAAACAAAAGAAACCAATTATAATTTTATAAAAATTCAATAGACGTGTCTTTAAAATTGAAAAGTTGTATTCACTTAATGATTGTCTTCTAATTCAAGAATTAGAAGTAAGTTATATCATATTTACTTTGGAGATTTGAGAAATAATATAAAAAATTTTTCTCTTTACTAAATTTTGTATAACAAAAAATTTATATATAAAATATAAGAATAGAATTATGTATTTTCATAGATAGAGTGATAAATTATATTCAATGTTTAAATTATTTTTCTAGTTAATCTATAAGAAGATAAAAATTAGAAGTGAGAATTTAATGGTATATGTTAAAGAATTTCAAAAAGAAGAACCAATCATTAATGCTCAACCTATATCTAAAACCTCAGAATTAAATATTAAAGTTTGGGTAAATCGTTTAAAATATGATACAGTTTTTAAATACAGCTACCTGATACTGTATTTGGTGTCTAGTCTTATCGGAATTTTCTTTATTATGGGTATAGATCTTTGGTATAGAGCAAACAGATATGTAATAGACATCCTTTGTATAGCAATTTTTATATTTTCTCTATTTGTTGGTTTAAAAAATCCTGAATATTTTCATAGACTGATATTAGAGAATAAAGCTATTTTCAAGAATGAAAAAACATTTGAAAATTATAAAAAAGAGATTGAAAACGCTTTTAAATCCAAATGGGAGTTTATTGTTCCATTCTTCATGGGAATAGGGGCTTTTTTTTTTGTTTTTGGTGGAAATTTTTTAATAAATTTTGAATATGGTGAATGGGGTGGAGAAAAAGTCTATGTTGAGGGAATAACTCGTATAATCTATATTATAAGTCTTTTCTTAGTTTCGGTAGCATATTTTATTCTTTTCACTTTAGCTTTTTCAGCAATTGTAATTATAATAATTACTTTCAGGTGTATCAATAAGCTAGGATCCGAAAAATTTCAACTAAAAGTTTCCTATAAAGAATTAAAAATTGGTGCCTTTAATGAAATTGGAAAATTCATTATGTCAATAAATATCCCTGTCATAGCTGGCAGCACTTTTATTAGCATAGTTGGTTTATTTTATATTTTCACATATAGGGGAACTGCTACCAGTTATATTGGTTACTATTATATTGGATTGGGTTTAGCGATATCTGTTATAATGGCATTTTTATTATATAAAAATACACTTCATATACATAATTCAATAGTAACACACAAAGAAGGACTTAAAGCAAAAATTATTGGTAGTATTCAAGATAATCTTTCAGAGGATAATGTTAACTATATGGAAATCCAAGCAATTCATCATTTTTACAATGAAATTTTAAATATAAGTAATTGGCCTTTTAATCCTACATCAATTAAGAAGTTTTTAATAACACTTGGTTCCTCAGTAGTTCCTTTTATACTATCTCTCTTTGGTTTAGTCTAGACTTAATTCATTATTTTTATTTATTACTACTACTAAAAAAAAACAGAATTCTATGAACATCTGGAAATATTTACATCATTTAGTATCGGGGATTATCATTTTAGGTGAGGGTATTGTATTGATATTTCTTTGGAAACCTATTTTTTTCTCTTTTATTTTTATTATTTTTGGATTATTTTTAGTTATTGATGATATTATTGCTGAAACAAAGGGAAAATCTTTAATAGGAAAAATTCATCCTGATCCCATTAAATTAAAGATAATTGGTATTTTCTTTTTCTTATTTTTTGAATTTATATTTATTATTGTTTTACTGTATTTCTAATACTTTATAATTTTTGTTAAAATTTTTATCAAAAGATTACAAATTTTATTAATTTCTTTTTAAAATATTTTAAATATAATTTTTTGTTAAATTCTTTTATAGAACCTGAGATATTATCAAATATGCTCGATATGCTCACATCTTCTATGTTCTTTTCGTGCTTTTTCCAGAGATCTTGGGTCCTAGTATTTATCTTATCTGTTATATTCCTTTTAATATCTTTTCTTCAATATATAATTACTTTTATTTATGCACATATTCAGATGGGGCGTTAAAGAAATTATATAAAGAATTAATAACAATAAGGATTTCTGTGGTTATAAATTGTGAATCCTGTATGGAATGGCATATAAAAGAAGCATTAAATTCTGGAGCAGAGAGAGATCAAATCATTGAATCAATAGAGGTAGCTATTGAAATGGGGGGTGGTCCTGCAACAGTATCCAGTAGATTCCCATTAAAAGTTCTTGATTATTATAAAAATGAATCTATATAAGACAAATCCTAAAAGAAATGAAAATTCTACTGAAATTGGATTCTCCAGAAGATCAATAGTATAAAAACTATCTAGAAATTCTTAACACTACTAATTTAAAGTTCACGTTAACAAATATAAAGGAAATGGAAAAGAAATATTAAGAAAGTTCAAGTAAATAAAAAATAGTTATTCATAAGATAAAAGTGGACTTATGACTTTATTGTTTGCCTTAAAATCTTTAGTATCTTCACTATCTTCCATTTTTTCTTGAATTCCACAAGTGGAACAATTCCACATATAATTTTTTCGATCATCCTTTAGAACTATAACTCCAGTATTAAAGTTGTGTTTAACGCCACATGTAAAATTACGCATTTTTTTGTTCAATCTTTTTTAATTTTTTATAAACTTTTTTCAATATTTCAAATTTCTTAAGTATATTATCTCATACACATATTTAAACTTTTACCCATACAGTTCCCACTTATTTAACCAAATAAAGCGACGATAAAAGAGGTGATGTTGAAACCTAATTATTTAGATAAAATGAACATGGTCTTTAAATTAACTATTTTTTCTGAACAAATAAATTTCGAAATCAAAAACTTTAAATATGAAGTCAAAATCTAATGAAAAAAATTTAGATACAGCTTGAGTTATATATTAAAAAAAATGATATAATTTGATTCTTTTAGAGAAAAAACCTTGAAAGCAATAATAATTGAAATATAAATAGAACCATATAGAAATGTATTTTAAGTTGAAATTTTAAAATTAATAATAATGTAAAGTCTACTCAACATTAAGAATAATGAAGCACTAAGCCTTCTACCCATTAATTACTAATCAATATAGAAATATTTAAATATCAATGTTAATAAATATTACATAAGAAATTATTCTTTTTAAAAATGATGTTTTAGGATTCATAGTATCAAAGTCCTCAAGTAATTAAAGTTTACATTAATAAAAAATAAAAAATAAAATGGAGGAAAAAAAATGAGTAATAAAAATCAATCATATAAGGGAAATATCTCGTCTAACTATGCAAAAAAAGAAATATTTAAGAATATTATAGTTTATTTTTCAATTTATGCGTGGTGGATGATTTTAATAATTTGCTTAATGTACTTTTTTACGCCTGAAATCCTATTTGAAGAGATGACATGGATCCTTGAGATATGGATACTTATATTATCAGTTGTAGTCCCATTTATAGTCTTGTTATTATTGTCAATCTGGTATTATTATCGATTTGTAAAGATGTTTTTCTTTGAGATATTAGAAAGCGAGATAATTCTTCAACACGGTGTTTTTAATAGAGTTCGAGCAACTATTCCTTTTAGCAGAATACAAAATATAAATATTACTAATGGAGTTTTTGACAGGATATTTAAGACATTCACAGTCAAAATTGAAACAGCAGGATCGAGTGCTACTGCAGCGAGTGCAAAGTCAGGGATAGCTCGTCCAGAAGGTTATATTCCTGGATTATTGAACCCTAATATTATTGAGGAAAAAATAAAAGAAAGAATACTCAAATATTCGGCAATACCAAGTGGATTAGAAGATAAAATTTTCAAACCAGAAGAACTTGCTTTTGATAACTTTATTAGTTATATACTTTCTAAAATGCGGGAAGGAGAGCATTTAATAACAACTATTAAAGAAAAGAGAGAAAATCTTAATATGACTGTTGCAAATTTAGCGGAAAAGGTAGGTGTTCCACTTCAAACTATTAAATATTTAGAAGAAGGGCGATATAATCCAAGTTTATCATTAGCTTATAGAATTGCGGAAGTATTACAGTGTAAAATAGAAGATTTGTTTAAATTGGTATAAAATTCAATATTTTTTTTATTTATAATACGATTATTTTAACTCCAAATAGAATAAAGGAGTGGTGAGAAACACCTGAAATTTAAAAAATCAATTAAATCAAAAGTCAAAGATTTCAGAGAAGAACTTGGCTTAACACAGCAACAATTAGCAGATCAAGTAGGTGTTTCACGTCAAACGATCTATTATTTGGAGAAAGGGGATTATAACCCTTCTTTAATATTATCATTTAAACTAACTGAAATTTTTCAAACATCACTAGATAATATTTTTTATCAAGAACCAATTATTAAGGATATCTTTAAAACTAAATCGTTTGCAGAATCAAAAGAGGTTGCTGAAATAGCTGGAATTAGCCTTGATAAATTAGCTTCTTTAAGTGAAATAGATGATGAACAATTAACTTCAAATTTTAACGAAAATTTATTAAATAAGATTGCTAAAGGATTAGGAATGCAATTTGAAGATCTATTTGAGAAAGAAGCTGAGAATTAAAAAAAATGAATAAAAAAAAAATAGAATAAAAATTTTGGAAGTGTAAAAAACAGAATGGAAAAATTGGCAATAACAACCAAAGATCTTACAAAAGTTTTTGGTAATATTGTAGCTGTACATGATTTAAATATTGATATTACATATGGTACTACCTATGGGTTATTAGGACCAAATGGAGCTGGTAAAACAACAACGGTAAGAATGTTAAATGCTATTATTACTCCAACAAGTGGTACTGCCTTAGTAGGGGGATATAATATTCTTACCCAAGCCAATGATGCAAAGATGATCTGCGGCTTTCTACCAGAATCGCCTGGATTATATGCAAAACTAACTGCAAAAGAGTTCTTGGAATTTATTGGTGAGCTTTATTATTTACCAAAAGTAACCATATCTAATCGTATTGATGAACTTCTTGAAATATTTGATCTTGAGGGGCGAGAAAACGATTTACTTGAGGGATACTCACGTGGAATGAAGCAAAAAGTATGTTTATGTGCAGCATTAATTCAGGATCCCAAGATTATTTTTTTAGATGAGCCTACATCTAATCTAGATCCTGCAGCGGCGAGAATGGTAAAGGATCTCATTTCCGATTTGGCTAAAAAAGCTGATAAGACAATTTTCATATGTACTCATCTACTTGATGCGGCTGAAGAACTTTGTGATATTATTGGAATTATTGATAAAGGAGAATTGAAATTACAAGGTAATCCTAAAGAAATTATCGAATCTCAAAATGCAGAAGATTTAGAGGATGCATATCTTAAAATTATGGGTGTAACTCAGATGGAAGACTTATTAGCATGGCGTGAGAATGGTCCAAATGCAGAAAATCTCAATAAGAAAGAAAAAAAGAAAAGGAAGTGATATAAAATGGCGTTATGGACAACAATCGCCAAAAATGAAGTAAGGGTTAGAACCTCTAAATTTCGCAAAAATAGAGTAGCATTTTTCTTAGTTTTATATTCTCTCCTTATATCCTGGGCGTTTATTCTATGTCCCTTAATTTTTGACCAATTTATGCCGGGATTAGCAGAGAGGGAGGAACTTTCTGATGTTTTAATCCCCTCTATTGCAATGATTATAGAATTCCTTATGATGATATTTTTCATAGCTGTTTTAATTTATCCCTTGAATAATATTTATCGTCAAACTGAGATAGGGTTTAAGGAAATTCTGTTAGCATCCCCCGTAACTGCGGGTGATATCTTTTTAGGAGAATTTTTTGGAAAGATACCAATACTCTTTTCCTATGTCTTTGCTCTCACACCTGTCTTTGTAAATATGCTGAATCCAATATTTAATCTATCATTCATACAAACTCTTGTTATTTATTGCTGTGTATTTGGGCTTGTATTTATGGCAACATTAATTGGTACCATTCTAATGAGTTGGATAGAACACAAAATTTCTCAGAGCGCGAAAGCAAAAGATATCGCTAAAGCTCTATTAATGCTCTTATCAATTGGAATGGTCGCTCTCATCTATTCCCTTCAATTTGGCTTTCAGTTCATTTTGGAGCATCCAGAATTGAAAAACTACTTTATGTGGTATCCCGCACTATGGTTCTCAAATATAATTCTTTATACATTCGATCCTACATTATTAGATACCTACATCTTAAATATTTGGACTAGTTTAGCACTTGCAATTTTAATACCTGTGTCTATTTTGTATATTTCTTATAAAGGAGCTAATAGATTCTACTCACTTGAAGGCGGGGTCGAAAAAGCCAGTTCAGTTATAGAAAAGGAAAATAAATTTTACAAGTTTAATAGACACATTCTGGGATCAAAATGGGAGGGACTTGTTATCACCCAATTAAAAGAATTTTTCCGAAAGAAAGAAAATATCACGAAGCTGGTATATTTGGGAGGCTTAACTTGCGTTTATGGAGTGATTTACTCACTTTCTACGGGAGAAGCAGCTACTAATGATCTTTTATCTGGAGGATTTGTAATATTATTGGTAGTTTTCATAGGTGGGATGCTCTATGGGATGATGCTTGGAAACTTCATCTTTGTAGGAAGTAAAGATTTACTATGGGTATATAAAAAGAGTCCAAGAAGCGTAAACGGTTTGGTTTATTCCTACATTATAGCGATGATAATAATCAATACAATATTAGCCCTGATAATAACAATATTTTATACTATCCTCTTTCAATTTGATGCATTTTACGCAATTGTTTTTTTCATAGCTTATTTATCATATGGTATAATAGTTCTACTTGAAGCAATTGGAATACAAGGATTTAGTCCTGCCTTCGAAGAAAAGGGAAAACACATGGGATTTTCCATTTTTAAGCTTATGATAATCCAGATGGGTGTGTTCATGGGTTTTATATTCTTGATGATTTGGTTGGGAGATAAATTTCCAGATCTCATTACTTGGGAATTAACACCTGCAATCTTCTTCATTTCCATTCATCTTACAATCTCCCTTCCATTATTCTTTATAGGATTCAGGCACTTAGAGAAAATCGAATAATTTTTTTTTCACTTCTTTATTTTCTTTATAAGCTTGAAATATAAAATTTTCAATCAAAAAATTCAAATTTCAATCTAATTATTTATTTATAAACGACATTGAAAGAATTTCTTGGAGTTTATCAATTGTTTTTTTGAATTCTTTTAAAAGGGGATTAACATCATGAGCTAAGTTTGGATCCAATTTAATTGCATTTTCTAAACTTTCAACCGCTTTATTATAATCTTTTTTATCAAAATAAGCACACCCCATAAAGAACCAGGCTGTTGCGAAATCTGGATTAATCTCTGTTGCTTTAATATAATTCTGAATGGCATTATCATATTCTTTTTTTAATTTAAACACATTTCCAAGATTATACCAACCCTCAGAAAAATCATGGTCAATCTCTACAGCTTTATTTAAATTCTTTAGGGCATTATCGTAGTCTTTTTTTGCTTCAAATGCTAATCCCATAGAATTCCATGAATTAACATGTTTGTTATTATAACTTACTGCTCTCTCAAAATTTTCTATAGCAATATCATATTTCTTCTTATAATAATAAACAAGACCAATGTGATAATATGCCTCAACAAATATGTCATCAAGTTCTAAAGCTCGTTGGCAGTATTTTATGGCTTTATCATATTCCTTATTTTCAATTTCTAATTTTACTCTATTTATAAGCTTATTTTTGTAGGTTTTTTTAATTAAATCTTTATTTTTAACATCAGGTGATTCCATCATGTCAGTAACTTTCAATGCTCTTTCATAAAATTTGAATGCATCATCATATTTTTTTATATCTGCAAGTTGATTTCCCTGCTCTATTAATAATGTGATTTCTTCAGAATGAACATTATCAATTAAAGTTTTAATTTTAGTCATTTCTTTTGCTCTGCGTTCAGGATCCTCAATTGATTGAGCATAATCTAATCTCTTTTTAAGTTTCTCAATCTCTTTTTCTTTTAATTTTTGTTCATCTTCCAAACCACCTTTTCCAACTAATTGTTTTAATTCCGTTTCATAAATTAAACTTTTAATTCTACCTACTTCTTTCTCCATTTCTTCAGTTAAATACATTTTATTCGTTATGTTTAAAGCATTATTATATGTTTCAATTGCTTTTTCAAAATCCTTTTGTTCTACCAATTTATTTCCTTTATTTACAACTTCTATAACTTCAGCAGAATATACTTTGTTTACTAAATTTTTTAGATTGGTAAGTTCTGGGTTTTCTTCTTCAGGATATGCCATTCTTTTGGATAAGCTTAGAGCAATATATAAATCGCTAATAGCTTCTTCGTATTTTTTTTGGACTATGAACTGGATTGATTTATCCTTAATAATATTAATACCTGAATTACAAGAATTATTAATCAACTCATTAATTTCTTTAATTTCTAGTTCTTTATTTTCCGATGGTGCCATAGAATTAGCAATATCTAGAGCTTGATGGAAGAAGTCAACAGCTTCATTAATTAAATTTAAAGATTCTTCAAACTTTTCTTTAGATGCTATTTCTTTTCCTTTTTCAACTAGTGGTTTTATCTTTTCGATATAGATAGGATTTAATCCATCAGCAATAAGACTTAACTCATGATTTTTGACATCAGAATCATACATTTTCTTTACTATAGATAGTGCATTGTTAAATTCAGAAATGGACTTTTCAGTTAAATTTTGTTTTAATAAGTCTCTGCCATTATCAACTAACGGTTTAATTTGATTAGAATAAATTTCATTAGTCAAATTTTTAATTGAAGTAATCTGAGCTTTTTTGTCTTCCAAATCAAAATATTTTTCAATAGTTTGTAATGCACTTTCAAAAGTTTTGATCGCCTCGTTATTCTGACCCTTATTTTTAAATATCTTACCTTGCTCAATAATCTCATCAATTTTTGAACCATAAATATCAGTAATTTCCCTTTTGATTCTTGCTAAACCTTCGTTTTTAAAATCTGATTTAAAAATTTCCTCAGCGAAATTCATTGCTTCTTTAAATATTTCTAAAGCTTCATCTGGTTTATTATTCTTCTTTAAATCAATTCCTTTTGCCATTAATTTTTCTATTTCATTCTCGCTTATGAGCTTATTAATTTCCTCTTTTTCAGCTTTTTGAAGATTTGGATCATCAATATTTTCAACAATCATTAGAGCATTTTGCAATTCTTCTTTTGCTTTTTCAAATTTTTTTTGAGCTGTAAAACGTATTCCTCCTTGGACTACATTATCGATTTGGATAGAGTAAGTTTGATTAATTGCGTTTTTGATGTTCTCAATTTCAGTATTTTTCTCTCTCTCCTCTTTCACTTTATCATTAACAAAGTTTAAAGCTTCTTTCAATTTTCTAATGGCTTTATTAAAATCATTATTATCTTTAAAAGCATTAGCTTCTTCAATTATTACATTGAGTTTTTTCAAAAGTGAGGCTTTCATTTTCTTAACTTCACATTTTTCCCTATTGATTAATCCTAAGAATTATTTCATATTTTTAATATTTTACTTATAATATTTTTATTTCTTAAAATGTAAGGTATTAATATTGAATAAATTACTTAGAAGGTTCAATTATGACGAGAGAATTTCCATTAAAAAAGTATGCTACAATTGCTTGCTGTGGTTTAGATTGTGGGTTATGTCCTAGTTATTATACTAAAGGTCCTTCAAGATGTCCTGGTTGTTGTGGACCTAATTTCATCGAAAAGCATCCATCATGTTCAATAATTACGTGTTGTGTAAAAAAAAACGATTTTGAGACGTGTGCAGAATGCAATCAATTCCCGTGCTCAAAAATC
Source organism: Promethearchaeota archaeon (assembly GCA_048937405.1). Lineage (GTDB taxonomy): Archaea > Asgardarchaeota > Lokiarchaeia > Sigyniarchaeales > SOKP01 > Loki-b32. Next base: position 47,368 of record JBHLNF010000010.1, on the reverse strand, counting down.
GATAAATGGGATAAATTCGATTCATTTATATCTCATAAAGTGTCACTTTCAAATTTAAACACAATTAAACAGAAAGGAATTGAACCTTTCTTGGATCAACAGAAAAGGAGGATCGAACTACTTAAAACAATGCTGAAAGAATTTAATGAAGGTAGATCTAAGAGTTTTTATTGTATCGCATCTGCTTTACTTCCTATAAAAAGGCTAGAAACAGCTTTAGAGGAAAGTAATGAAATAATAAAAAAGGAAGGTGTAGATGTAAACGACCTAAAGAATAAATCTAAAATCCTTAAGGATAAAATTAGATTAATTGCCAGTAAAGAGAATATGGATTTAAAACTCCGAAAGAAATAACTTTTTATAAGATAACATCATAATCATATTTAATCCAATTCTGCATTAATAAAGGTGAAATTTATTTCAGAATCATATCGAGGATCCATGTTTAAGAAAAACTACGTAAAACTCTTTACCATTTCTATGCTTTTAGTGATAGTAGGCATAATTCTAGTAACTATTTCAAGTCTCGTTGAACCACCTACTGATTTTGAGGAATATGAGGATTATTATAGAATATTAAGATATCTCACAGCTTTCACAAGATTTTTCACACAATTGGGTATAATAATGTTTTGCTTATCAACTTTTCTCGGGGCGATGAGTGACAGGGACCTTTCAGGAGAAGTTAGAAGAGGAATGGTTTTCGCATCAGGTATGGGAATACTAGCTCTAGCTTTATTGATGATCTTTCAAAATCTATTTATAGGAGTATTATAAATAGTAAAAAATCCTTGAATAAATACCCATTAAAATATTAATCTTTTTTTTTAAATTATACTTTTTAAAACCTTGCATATTTTCTATTATATAATTTAATATTTCTAGAATAGGTGGATAGGGGTTCAAATGAATAGAGAAAACCTTGAAAGTAAAGTATTTTATGGTGGAACAATTATTACTGTTGATGAAACTCAACCTTTAGTAGAGGCTGTAGGAATTAGAGGAGAAAAAATAATTGCGACAGGTAAACTTGAGGAGGTTAAACAAAAAATGAAAAAGAATGTAGAATTATGTGATCTGGAAGGTAAAGCAATGCTTCCAGGCTTTATTGATTGTCATTTACATCCAGTGAGTTCTATGTTTTTTCAAATATATCTAGATCTATCTTCAGTAAAAAGTCTAAAAGAACTTCAGAATACTTTAAGAAGTAATGCAAAAGGAAAAAGTGAAGGAGAATTTATATTTGGATTCCTTTTAAAAGAAGAGGAATTTGATGATCCAAAATTACCCACACGTTGGGATTTAGATGAAGCATCTTCAGAAAATCCTATATTTTTATTAAGGTATGATTCTCATATTGGAATTGCTAACTCAAAAGCACTCGAATGCTTGGAATTTAATTCTAAAACTAAGGTGCCTAAGGGAGGTGAAATAAGAAAAAATGAAAAAGGTGAATTAACAGGAATTATATCAGAAAATGCTCTAGATTTAGTTTATTCAAAAATTTCTAAATTTCTCATCCCACAGCCTGAAGTTATACAAAAAACTGCGGATAAAACTTTTCAAAAATTAGCTAAAATGGGAATAACTTCTTTTCATGGAGTTATTCAACTGGAAACAACTGGAGAAGGTGGAGATTTAGGCATTCGGGAGACCACAATTTTTAAATCAATTCATGAAAAAGTGCTCCAGAATTACTATGGATTAATATCTACAAACAATCCTATGAAAATAATGAAATTGAAAATACCTCCTTTAGATGGGGGTAAAGAAGATAGCAAATTTAAGATTGGATGTTTGAAATTATTTCTTGATGGAACTTTTGGAGCAAAGACAGCTTGCATGTGGGAGCCATTTTCAGATGCACCTAATATAAGCGGTTTTTGTGTAGTTAATGAAAAGAATATATATGAAAAAATGAAAATTGCTCATAATAATGGATTTCAAATAGCTATTCATGCAATTGGTGATAAAGGTAATAGGATTTGCGTCGACTTATATAAACGTCTTCTAAATAAATATCCTCGAGAAAATCATAGGCATAGAATTGAGCATGCTTCAATGTTGACTGATGATGTTATAGAGGATATGAAGAAATATGGAATTATCGCATCTTGTCAACCACCTTTCATAAATTCAGAATATAAATGGCTTGAAAAGAGGTTGGGAAAAGAGAGATGCAAATATACATATCCTATGAAATCTATTATTAACTCAAGTGTTATTCTTATTTCAGGGAGTGACGCTCCAATCGAAGATCCAAATCCAATAATGGGATTACATGCATTAGTTAATAGAAATGGATTTATTCCAGAGCAATGTATAACTATGGAAGAAGCACTAAAAACTTATACTATTAATGGAGCCTATGCCGCATTTGAAGAAAATGTTAAAGGTAGTATAGAAGTAGGAAAACTTGCAGATTTGGTGATTTTAGACCAAAACCCTCTTGAAGCTAAAAAAGATAAAATTGAAGAAATTCAGGTTCTCCAAACAATAATAAGAGGAAAAACAGTTTATAAAAAAGAGACCTAAAAATTTATTCTATCAGTTCCTAAAATTTTTCTTCAATAATTTAGTTTAATCTGTGAAGTAAAGATGTTCATCAAATCCTGTTTCGGCTACCAAGTCTGTAGCTAATTTCTGAATTGCTTTTTTAGTTGGATTTTGGAGTATCTTTCTGGCTATATTTATAACTTTTGTTAATTTGGCATCTGGAAAATCTCTTATAATGTTATCATATCGAGAAAAACTTATTCCTGCAGTATAAACTCCTGTTTGCCCATGACCCGCTGCGCTACTTGTTTGCCAATGTTCAACTTTTACTTCAATATTAGCTAAAAGATGAGAGCAAAAAAACCATTCTAAATAAAGATTCATCCTTTTGGATTTCCTTTTTGTCTCTTTCAGCATTTTAAAAGCACGATTTAATCGATCAGGATGGATCTGTCTAAGTACTCTCTCATATCTGTCATTCATATGCTCCTTAACATGATCTTTTATTAATTGCATTATTTCGTCGACTTTTTTAGCTCTCTCTCCAGAAATTTCATGTTGAATTGCTTGAACATGTCGATCAATTGCATTTTGAGTTTCTACACTTGATTCAATAGGATTAGATTGAGTAGTTGAGGTTGCTTGAGCTCTCGAGGGGGGATTGCTTCTAGGTTGGATTTCTTCTGGCATGCTATAAATTTCTTTAGGTTGCAAGGTGAATAGAGTATCTATCTTAGAATGATCTTGTCTAACTTCATTAAATAGTTCTTGTATATCTTGATGTGAATATCCAATGGATTGTAAATAAAATGCTGCGCTAGATAGTTGACGTTCTAATGCTGATGAACCATCATGTGAGGCTCCAAATTCTTTTTCTATCTGTTCATCCGCAATTTTACTTATTTTAGTCTCTTTAATTTCTCTTAAGTTTAAAGATCCTAACTGAGTAAGAATATACTGGATTTGATTAGATGTAAGATAACTTAAATTTCCTGTAGGACCAATCATGAAAGAGATCTTTTCCATTTTTTTAAGAATATCAGTAAAATCTTGCGGGTTTCGCCCTTTTGATATTATTAAAAAATGTTCTAAGAAGTTTTTATCAAATCCGGCAATAATTTTAAGATATTCTTCATCATATTTATTCAAATGCACATGTAAATTATTTCCCCCAAGTTCTTCTGGTAAATTAATCTGATAAACCAAAATATTGTCCGTAATCATGTATATATAGTCAGTTTTTTGCATTAATATATAGCCTTAACACTAATTATATAATCAAAAAAAGATATACCTAATAATAAAAATATATTCCAATCTTAAATACTTTACATTAAAGTTATTTTTGATACTTTCTAACCATTTTTCGTGCTAAGTCCATTTGTTCCTTTGTTTCTAAGGAACAAGGCCTAAGATTTCGAATCCATTTTACTGGATCCAATCCATTTGGAATATAACCATTATACGTAGCCCATATCACAATCATTATACCAGTTCTTCCACAACCTGCTACACAGTGAACAACTATCGGATCATCATTAGCTCCAAATCTACTGGTAATATCCAGAAATTTTTTTACTTGAGTCTCCTTTGGAGTTCCAAAGTCTGGGATATTAATATGAAAATATTCAAAATAAGGAGAAATTTCTTTCTTATTATCGAACTCAGAGCAGTTCACGACAACCTTAATCCCTTCTTTCTTATATTTCTCAATTACTTGCTTATCTGGCCACCATGAAGCAGCCATTTTATTTTTAACTATCCATGTAAAAGGAATCGCTCTATCCGGCATACCATTTTTTGGCCAATACCATGGACGAACCATATAATTAACAAATATTAATGAATCCTTATATTCTTTCTATCGTATTAATAATATAAATTTATTCTGAATTGTAAATTCATCCTTTATTGAAAAAAATTAATAATTTAAGACTCTCTTTATTCTTATTGCTTATAAGTAATAAAAGATATTGATGGGGAAAGAATATGGGGTGAGGATAAAGAATTATATTACTGATAATACCAAAAATATCAAAACCAGTAAAAATACTTACACAACATTAATGCTTATTAATGATTTAAAAAAGGAATTACAATCAATTTCTAATTATAAAATAACAGATAAGATATTAAGCAACTTTTTAGGTCAAAAGGAAAATCTTATAACTTATATTAAGAAAAATATTGCTCGCAATTCACGTTTCCAGATTTCTAAGCAAGAAGTTTTTGATTATAAGTTCAATTTAAGAAAGAAATTAAAGGAAAAATCTTTACACGCAATCAGATTAATTGAAAAGTATAATAAGTTGAATAACTTAAAGTTAGAGCCATATAAAATCTACAATTATCATCCAAACTTTAATCTCCATTATTTTAAAAATATTAACACAAAAGAAAAAGCTTATTGGCTAGGATTTATCTTTGCTGATGGAAGTATTAGCTACAAAAAAAGTGGAAAAAGATATAAAAATATAAATTTGAGATTTAGATTTGGACTTAATGCAAAAGATATTGATTCTATAAACACAGTAGATTGTCTGGCAAAAATTATTGGAATTGAACCTAAATATGTAAACGTAAAAACAAATGGACTGTATGGATTTGAAATTACAAGTGATATCTTTGCTAAATATTTGATTAAACATGGTTTAATCATTGGAAAGATGAAAACTTACACTATTGAATTGCCAAAACTTAACAAGCAGGAATTATATTTAGCATTTTTATTAGGTTTTTTTGATGGAGATGGTAAAGAGGATCTACGAGAATCACAAGTAGTAGTTTAAAATTTATAAATCAAATAAAGACCAGATTTAATTTACCATTTGTTATATATCATGAACCTAGAAAAAATGCTTGGTCTTTTCATTTAGGTGCAGAGTTATTCAATCAAATGTTAGACAATTATAAAAAAAGTATGCCGAAAAAACGAATTAGATTAGTTACTCCCAAAGAATTAATAGATAAAAATACTAAAATTATAATCACTAATGAAATATTAGAAGAGATTCAGCATCTTGTAATGATAATTCCGATTAAGGAACTTTGTGAATATTATGGGATCTCATCTTCTCATTTAGGTCGGATTTGCAAAGAGAATAACATAATATTACCTCCTCGAGGATATTGGATCAGTAATAAAAAGATAGGCATATCTCCCCTTTATTTGGAAGGTATTAAAAGTTATATATAAATTCTTTTTGATAACTTTTAGATTTGCATAAGATATTATGTAAAAAATCATTTTTTTAAAGTATAATTTAATTAAGAATTTAGATGAAATATGGCTGATAAAAAAGAAATAAATCTTTTTGAAATTCGTCATTATCCCACATTTCCCCATATTGGAGTAGGAGTACTGTTAATTCGAGAAAATCGTTTATTATTAGTAAAAAGAAAATATGATCCAGATGCAGGATATTGGAGTATTCCTGGAGGGCATTTAGATCTAGGAGAAAAAGTCAAAAAGGCAGCGGAGAGAGAAGTATATGAGGAAACAGGGTTTAAAGTGAAAGTAACCGAATTAGCAGGAATCATTGATAAGATAATGTATGATAAGAATGGAAAGATCGAATATCATTATGTATTACTTAATTATTTTGTAGAACAAATCGAAGGAGATCTTACTCAACCACCTAGAGCTGCAGATGATGCCTTAGATGCAAGCTTTGTCCCATTTGAGGAATTGAAAAATTACAACTTAACAAAATCTTTAATAGAACTCTTAAAACAATTAAAAATTGGATATGATTAAAATCTATGATTTATTGAAGTCATCAATTCTTTTTTTATGGTCACTAAAATATTAATTGTACAAGAATGTAAATACTTTTATAATAAAAAATCCTAGTATTAATCACATCGAAATCTAATTATTTCAATTAAAATTAGAAGAGGTAAAAATTATGACATATATTTTTGTATATAGTTGGTATCCTAGCCATAAGACCGAAGAAGTTGTTAAAGTTTATCTTGAAATGTTAAAAAAGTTTCCTGTAGATGAATCCTTGGTTGAAGAAATTATCCCTAGTGCAGTAAAAACAGGTTGCGAAGGAATAAAAACCCTTGGTGTCAATAAAGTTATGGAAGGAAAACTGGAGGACGCTCTGACTCGTGCTCGTACTCAAATGGCGATGTTCCTAAGTATTGAAGGATTTGAATATTCAATTGAGGTTTGGGCAACTGTAGAAGAAGGTTTGGCCGTGATAGGAAAAAGTCTACCCTAATATTCTATATCCATTAAATAAAACTTTTTTTTAACTTTAATATAATTTTGATTTAAAAAGACTATTTTTTAAGTTATTTAAGATATACAGATTAACCCATATTAGAAACAGTTGCATACTTGTAGTATATCACGATTTTTAGGATTGGTGTAGTTCACTTTGATTTTTCTAATAAAAAAATAAACTTTTGTTACTAGGATTGATCTAACTAAAAAAAATAAGCAAAATTTTAACTTTATTCACTTTTTTGATTATAGTAATTCTAAATCAAAATTGATACGTTTTGTGATGACTGATTTCGAAAAATTATTCAATCCGAGAAGTATCTGTATAATAGGTGCTAATGAAAAACAAGCTGGGAGTTTTTTTATTGATGCTCTTTTAAATATTGGCTATGAGAAGCCTATTTATCTTGTAAATCCGAGATTAAAAGGGAACACAATTAAGGACATCCCTGTGTATGGTTCTATTTTAGAAATTCCTGAGAATAATCCTATTGATTATGTCATACTTGCTGTTCCTGCTAAAATTTGTCCGGTAGTTTTAGAAGAATGTGGCAAGAAGGGAGTACCATTTGTTACTGTTTTTGCATCAGGATTTTCAGAGGTTGGAAATCGTCATTTAGAGGTAGAGGTTCTTGAAATTGCAAAAAGAAATGAAATACGCATAATTGGCCCAAATTGTCTAGGGATTTTTGTACCTAAAAATCATGTTTCATTTTCGCGTATTCTCCTAACTGATCAATCTGGTAATTTTGGAGGTATTTTTCAATCTGGAGGTTTAGCAATTTATATTTCAACGAAAGGACAATCAATCTATGGCACTTATCCTAGTAAAATTCTATCAATCGGAAATCAAATCGATTTAAATTTTGTAGATTTCTTGGAATATTTTTTACATGATGAGGAGACAAAAATAGTTGCTCTCTACGTTGAAAATATTAAAAGTATTGAAATTGGGAGAAAATTTATGAAGGTTGTTAAGGAATTAACATTGAAAGGAAAACCTGTTATTCTCTGGAAAGTAGGGAGTGGAGAAGCGACAAGAGAAACAATCGTGTCTCATACAGGAGGTTTAGCGGGATCTTTAAAAATATGGGAAGCTGTGGCAAAACAAACTGGTGCTCTATTAGTAGAGGATTCAAATGAATTAATTACTTTGGCAATGTTATTTCAACATATCAGTAGCATGCCCTTAGATAGAAATATGGCAATTACTACTGGAGGTGGTGGTGCTTCAATCGAAACAACTGATACTTTTGAAAGAAATAATTTAAAAGTACCTAAACTATCACCTAAAACAGTTGAAAAGTTTACACAATTTGTTCCAGATGTGAATACAATTTTCCGAAATCCTCTGGATCTAGGAGGAAGTATGAGCGATCCAGAAATATTCTACAAGACTCTAATAACTTTAGATGCAGATCCTAATATCTCTGGAGTGATGTTCATTAAGACACGTGAATTCGGCCGTCAGTTCCTTGAAACTATTAAACGAGCTTATAAGGAAATGAAAAAACCACTTTTTTGTTTAGCATATAAAGTTGTAGATGATACTAGTGATTTTGCTAATAAAGTACTGTTTAAAAGAGAAATGTTTAAATTAAAAGTTCCAGTATTCGAGTCGGTACATTTAGCAGCTAAGGCCTTGGATAAGATGTGCACGTTTAGGGAATATCTTAACACGCATTCTAAATAAAATATTGATTATATATTTACGTTTTATTATACAGTTTAAAACATATTTATACATTTAAAATACGGTTGATTTACCTTTCTCTTTATTCAAGTTTTATAAATTCATTATGTTTCATTTTTTAAATCTTCTTTTAATGATATTTTACGATAGATAATCAATCTAAATTAAGACAAAAATGTAAAGACTTATATTAACTATTTCATATTTAGACTTACTAGGAAATCTAATCTATAAAAGTTAAACTAAGGGTGATTTTTATAACTATTTTATTAACAAAAAGTTGGTTTCCAGCAAATCAATCAAATAAAGTTGCTAAAAGGTATATGGATTGGCTAAAGGATAATCCACTTGATAAAACAATTACGACCAACGTTCGTATAGGGGTCTTATCAAATAAAGATGGAAATGTTCTGACGATAAGTATGGCTGACATTGTTAAAGGAAAAGAAAATGAAGCTTTGAAAAGGGTCTCTAAGCAAAACATATTTATGGCTGCAGGGATCGAAAATTTTAAATATAAAGCAGAAATAATTTTGGATTTCAGCGAAGCGTATAAGATACTAAATATGACTGCCCCAGAAATATAAGTATAAAAATTAAATATTTTTTTTTATTACTAATTAATCATTTCTATTTTTCAGGATTTTTTTAAACTATAAAACAAAAGAATATAATTTTATCATTATTATTTTGTTATAGAGTACATTTTAATGATATAGGAAAAAGAAATCAATTAAAGGTTCGAGAATTTGTCCGCATTGATGAAAACTGCAAAAAACGGAAAAATTACCAAAGAAATGGAATTAGTTGCTGCAAACGAGCAGGTAGATGTTGAATTTTTAAGAAAAGGAATTAAAAGTGGAAGAATAATTATCCCTAAATCGAATAGAAGAGAATTAGATCCTCCTATAGGTATTGGGAAAGGACTTCTTGTGAAAATTAATGCAAATATTGGATCCTCGAAAACTGTGTGCAATATTGAAGAAGAGATAGAAAAAGCTAGAATCGCAGTTAAATATGGTTCAGATACAGTTATGGATTTAAGCACGGGAGTAACTGAAACTGATATTAAAACAATCAGAAAACATATAATTGAAGAACTCAAGGTTCCAATAGGTACAGTTCCCATTTACCAAACTGCTTTAAGAGCTATTGAAACTAAAGGTGCGATTATCCACATGGATGAAGATGATATGTTTAATGTTGTTGAAGAACAAGCTAAAGAAGGTGTTGATTTTTTTACTATTCATGCTGGTGTAACAAAAGAAATTGTGGATTATTTGGTTCAACATCCACGCACAATGGGAGTAGTTTCCAGAGGGGGTACTTTCTTAGCTTCTTGGATTCTGGAAAATGAGATGGAAAATCCTTTTAATCGAAGATTTGATTATTTGCTTGATGTGGCTCAAGAATACGATTTCACATTATCATTGGGAGATGGATTGAGACCTGGCTGTATTTTTGATTCTACTGATTATACCCAAATACAAGAATTAATTGAAATTTCAAAATTAGTAAAGAGAGCGTGGGCGAAGAATGTCCAGGTGATGGTTGAAGGTCCTGGTCATATTCCTGCTCATCAAATCGAACAAAATGTGAAAATACAAAAAACTCTGTGTGAAGATGCTCCATTTTATGTATTAGGGCCATTAGTAACAGATATTGCACCCGGTTATGATGAAATCGTAAGTGCTATTGGTGGAACCATGGCGGGTTTAGCTGGAGCGGATTACTTATGTTATGTGACTCCATCAGAGCATTTAGGACTTCCTACAAAAGAAGAAGTTAAAAGAGGAGTAATTGCCTCTAAAATAGCGGCCCATGCTGTAAATATTGCTAAATATGGTAAAAGAGCTTCAAGTTGGGATTATAAAATGGACATTGCTAGAAAAAACTTAGATTGGGAACAAATGATTAATTGTTCAATCAATCCTGATTTAGCAAGGGAGCTACATTATAGAAATGGAAATTCTAAAGATAATGAAGTTTGTAGTATGTGCGGAGAATTTTGTGCAATAAAGCTTTTAAAAGAAGCATTAGAAAAAAAAAAGAAATGAAAGAATTATAATAGTATTTTTATTCTTTAAAATTTTAATTAAAAAAACTCATTTTTACTACTTATAATCATGAAAAAAGTTTTATCAATAGCAGGTTCAGATTCAGGCGGGGGTGCAGGGATTCAAGCAGATTTAAAAACCTTTTCTGCTCTAGGAGTTTTCGGAATGAGTGCAATTACAGCACTTACAGCTCAAAATACCGTCGAAGTTCAAGGAATTTTAGAAATCGATCCTGAATTTGTTGCTAAACAAATTGATTCAGTAATGAGCGATATAGGGGCTGATGCTTGGAAGACAGGTATGCTTTCAAATTCAGAGATAATAAAATTAGTGGCTAATCGAGCATCTCATTATAATGTTGAGCTTTTAATTGTTGATCCGGTAATGATTGCTAAAAGTGGCGATCCTTTATTAAAAACCGAAGCTCATAATACCCTTATCTCAAAACTTGTTCCTTTAGCTCATGTAATAACTCCAAATATTCATGAAGCTCATATTTTAACAGGAATTCAAATAAAAAATTTAAATCATGTTCAAGAATCCGCAGTTGAAATCTTTAAAATGGGTGCTAAGAACGTAGTTGTAAAAGGAGGACATTTAGAAGATATTGATGAATCAATAGACATTCTTTATGACGGGAGAAATTTTACAGAATTTCGTAGTCCTCGTATTAACACAAATAACACACATGGAACAGGATGCACGTTTGCCTCCGGCATTGCAGCTGAGTTAGCTAAAGGAGAGGATATTAAAAAAGCCGTGCATATCGCGAAAGCATATTTGACAAACGCTATTCAAAGAGCAAATAATCTTAATATAGGTAAAGGCCATGGTCCAACGGATCATTCACAAGGGAATGTAGTAAAAGTTAATCTTGATATAGTTAGTGTGAGAGAAATTTAGATTTTATATATTTTAATTAATTTAATAATTTGTTCGAGTTTCCTTATTAGATTATCAGAATTTTTGGCGAATATTCTCATCATTGGTTCTTTCCCGATTGCGCCTTTGTCCCAGATTATATCTGGTATTTTCCCTTTTTTTTTAACACTCTCCTTTATCAACCATTGCATTGTTGAATATTCTTTCTTTTTCACGTTTTCTGGTTGATGTTCCCTTATGATTTCCTGTAGCTCCAGTTTTGTATCTTTTTTAATTAATTCAATTAATTTGGGTATATATTTTAAATTAATAACAAAATTAATTGAACTATCAAACTCTTTAGCAGTAAGAATCAATCTAGCGGTATGATCAGATACTCCAAATTTAATTTCGCCTGAAGCTTTCGGGAAACCATTGATTATTGTAATGCGACCCTCAATTGCAGCGATTTCACTTTTCTCTTTTGCATTAGAGAGAGAACCTGATATATTCATTCTAACTTCTGGTATTAATTTGCTAAAATCTTTGTCTTTTGATATTAAACTGTATATTTTCCTTATTTGATTAATTATGTTTTGTTTTTCTTCAGAAATTTGCATCATTATATTATCCTAAGACTATAATTGTTAAAGGTAAAAAAAGAATAAATTTATATGCTTTCTTTGACCCGATCATATGCCCATTGGGCTTTATCAGCAAGACCTAATTTCTCATAAGCCTTACCTAAAAATAAAAATCCTTCAGGATAATCAAATCTAATTTTAACTAATTTAAATAAAAAGTTTATTGCTAAATCATATCGTCCTTTTAAATAATTTGCTTTTCCTAACAAAAAAAGGACTTTTAAATTATTTTCATCAACAGAATTATCGTCGTATCGATTTAAAAGCTTCTCAATTACTTCATCATATTGCCCTTGTTCAATTTTTTTTTCATTAATCTCAATAAATTTTTGATATATAATTTCCTTGGTGGCTTGTTGCATTTTTTTTATTGTTTCTATTTCTAATTCCTTGTCTAAAGCTGCTTGTTTTTCTTGTTCTTTTTTTTCCATATAATCTTTAAATTGATTAATTAAATTTTGAGGATATGGATCACTACATAAGGGACAATTATGCGAATGCATTAACCATTCAGCTAGACAATCTCTATGAACAGGATGATCGTTATTACACATAAAGTGGGAATCTGTATTCTCATCAATGTCTAAATGACAAACTATACAAGAGGGCATTATTCCATAATATTAGTTTTTTGGGGTCTACAGTACTCATAGTGTAGTATAATAAATTAACAAAATAAGAAGTTTTAAACATATGTATTTCGATATAATGATATAATAAATATTAAAAATGCTAGTTTTATTATAAGGATAAAGACATATTAATCACTGATATAATTTTGAAGGTTTAGAGGATTTATGTCAATTAATAAAAAAACACTTTTTATTGAATTATTCACCCAATTCCTAGAAATTAATAAAGAGGTAGAAGCAGTAATAGTTAGTGATAAACAAGGATTTGTGATTGCGGGAGAAAAAAGAAGTGATGTTGATATGGAAATTGTATCAGTTTTGACCTCTATTATAAATCCGATAGTTGATAGGATACGAGATGAATTTATGTTCAAAAAATTTGGAACTGCAAGTTTTGATACTGATATGTATAGACTTTTATTCATTTCTTTAGATGAAAGTAGAACTCTAAGTGTTGTATTGAATAGTTTAGCTTCACTTGATAAAGCAAGTCCATATGCCTATCTATTAGCAGAAAAATCTTCACAAATTTTAAATGCAGAACAAGGTGATAAGATTCAGCTTAATATCCCCAATTTCGAATATGAAATTGATGAGGCAACTCATTATCAGCGTGTAAAAAATCAAATTTATCAAATGAGGTTAGATGAAGGAGGAGAATATAGATTTAAATTTGTAATTATTGGTGATCATGAAGTTGGTAAAACTTCATTAGTAAGACGTTTTGTGGAAAATAAATTTTCTCATGATTATAGAGCGACAATCGGACTTAACATTTTATCACATTCAATTCAATTCTTTGGAAATCAGATTATTTATAGTTTATGGGATGTAGGTGCTCAACAATATTTTAAACGGTTTCGACAGACATACTATTTAGGTGCACAAGCAGCTTTTATAGTTTTTGATTTAACGAATAGAGAATCATTTGAGAATATAAAAAATTGGTATGAAGAATTAGAAAATTTCATTAGTGGTAAAGAAATTCCAATTATTATTATTGGAAATAAAACAGATTTAAAAGATCAAAGAAGAATTGAATATCAAGAGGGAGTAAATTTAGTTAATACTCTATCTCAAAAACCTAATATCAAGCTTTCATATATAGAAACAAGTGCTCTTTCGGGTGAAAATGTTGAAGATGCATTTACATTGATTGCCTATCATTATATAACAAAAAGTAAAGAAGAAGAAGAGGAAAGGGTTAAGTTAGATCTATTAGAAGAAATAAATTTGATATTAGAGAAAAGGAAAAAACAAGGTTTAAGTTTAGATAAATTGTTAATTTTAACAACTGTCTCTGAAAATGAATTTTGGAGTCCTGGTTTTCAAATACTTTCAGATATTAATTCTGAATATAAGCTTGAAAAAAATAAAGACGATAAAGGAGAAAAAATATATAGATTTTCAAATGGCATAATATTGAAAAATTACTTATATGAGAATCTTGAAGTTAATGATTCTGATGCGGTTTTCTGCATTTTTGATGCCAGAAATAAAGACCATTCTGATCCGAAATGGAAGGAGGTTATAATAAAAATTATTAACAATATAGAGGAAAATAGTGTCGTTCTAATAGGTATTAGAGTCTCTGAAAATACCAATTGGTCACAAATACTTGAACAATTAAGTGTAAATGAACTCCTTGAACAAAAGATGGTATCTTTATTATTTTTTAAAATAGGACTTGAATATCGATTAGAGATATTCGATCAACTTAAAGTAATGTTAAATACTATTAGATTCTATTAAAGAAAACTAGTTTTCTTTTATTCCAGTTTATCAATACTCTTTTTATTACTTCTAAAATTTTTAGGTTTTTAATATTGAAATTATATGAAAGATTATTAAAATCATACTCTATATCTAATAAACTCTTAATAATCTAAATAAACTAATATATATATTTATCCTATTATAAGATTGTTAAAGCGGAGGATTGGGCCCTCTATATTCTCCCCAGTTTTTTCTACTTTATTTGAAAACTCTCTAAAACTATGCTAAACTAATTTTTTTATATTTTTTTTTTCAGTCTTTGGGAAGATAAGATCACAGATTTCCATGACATTATATAGATCCGTTGTAGTTTCAATAGAAATTACCTGCAATTCAGAAAGACTATTATTTATTTTATTTAAAGCTATAATATTACTTTCCATCTCTTTTGAAGAGAAAAGGAGGTCTGAATCATTTTTATTTTTCTTATCTTGAATACAATACATTTTATTTTACCTCCATGAGTGATTCTCATTAAAATTATTAAAATCTAAATCTACAAGTTCCCATTCATCCTCATAATATGAAGTATTACATTCAGGACATCTGTAATAATGACCGAATTGTGTGTGAGTGTTTTTTAATAAATCATAAGTCAATCCACTTCTGCAAATATAAAAAGACAAGTTGATTTTTGATAACAAATGATTTTTTGGACATTGATATCTTATGATATTGTCTTTATTTTTTTTAGATTTTGTTAATTTAACTGAGATCATAATTGATATAGTAACTAATTTTTATCTTCTATCAATATCATCTTTTATGTATATTTAAATAAATTTGTGAAAATTTTAAAATTGAAAAATTATAAAAAGCAATGAGGTATATTTGAAATAATTAATTAAATTATTAACTTTCTGTTTTTGGGGAAAACAATTTTCATCAATTGAATAAAAAAATAGAAATTTAAAGATAATAAAAGATCTATCTGTTAAGAAAGATTTTTAAATATGATATTTATTAAAAATGTATGAAAACAAAAGAAGAATTTTTATCAAAAAAATTGACAGCAAGGTTAAATATGGCAATATCTCCATTTCAAAGATATAAACTTGAAAAGATAGTATCTTCTATTAATAGAAATAACAATAGAAAACAAAGAAAAGTAAACCTTTCTGAATTTATTAGAGAAATTTTAGATTTTATTATTAATAATTATGAAAATGGAAAGAATCTTAAAGAAATTCAGGGAATAATTAATACAGCAGATATTAAAGAACTTATTAGGAAGAATTCGCATATACAAATCACACTTACTCAAGAAGATAATATTAAATTGAACAGATATTTGCCTTTTTCTAAAGAACTATATTCACTCTTAATGAGATATGCTGATTTTATCTTAGGAGGGGGAAGATTAGATGATGATAAATTAATTGGATTTTTTAAAAATATGAATAAATTTATGCTTTCAAACAACTTGACTAAAGAATTTAAAATTGATATTTTTGGGAAAGAATATATTATAACATATGCTGGAACTCATGAAAATATTCATTTTGAACAGATGAAAGGAATAATTGCATTAGCAGGGATTTTAGGGTTTGAATTGTCTTCTTTTCTATATTCTCCTAGGTATGTTAAATTAATGATGAGAAGAACTTCTTTAATGGATGATCATTCCATATCTTTAGAAAATAGGAGAGCACTTATTGATAAAAATTTAGAGAAAATATTAAATTTACATTATATAGTAAACGATTTAAAAACACATCTTTGGATAAGAATGTCACAAATCAATGATTCAATTATATCATTTAAGGATTTTGAAAAGGGAAAAAAAATTATAAATAATATCTTGAAAGAGCTTTCGATATATTCAAAAGAGAAATTTAAAGATGATGTTTTTAAATTATTAGATAAATTTAGTTGGATTGAATTAGAGAATGATTTCGAAGGAAAACCATCCTATTCTTGTTTAATTTCAGAAAATAGAATTGAATCTAAATTACTAAAATATGTTTTAGAAAAATGTGACATTCTCTAAGATTTATTTTAATTTAGATTTTAGATGAAAATGTTCTCATATAATTTTCTTCATACTTTTTGATGAAACTAGAAGGCATTCTTAATTTAGTCAACTCAAAGTTTTTTCTACTAAGATCTTTAAAAGTGATAGTAAGATCTCTGATGAAATTTGAGGATTCTGAAAATGGTATTTTTGAGAGTGTTTCGATAAACCGACCATATGAATCTATACTTTTTTTCTCACATTCATAATAAGCTTTAAATGCATATTTTAAAGCCGAATATCCAGATCCTAAGTATTTGTGTTTAAATGGAAAAAACCCTTCTCTATATAAAAATTCAGGAGGTAGATCATCTCCAAAAATTCTATTTTCTTTTTTTAAATCACTATATATTTTTGTAGTAGGAAGAGGTTTTAAAGTATTTACTGAAAACCATACAGAATCAAATTCAAAATTTCTCTTGATTTCTAAATCAATTAATTTTTCAGTATGATAAGGTAATCCTAATATAAAATTATGAAAAGTAGATATTCCAAGATTATTAAGTTCTTTTATATAAGTGTTCTGGATATTTTTATTCTTTTCATAACCGCCTTGTAGAACAGATTCTATCCCAAAATTTACCATAAATAATTTTAGGGAACTTTTCTGCTGAATTCGTTCCAAATCAAATGATTGTAAATGATTTAGAGTGATAAGACAGAGTAGATAAATATAATTACCTTGATTATGTGTTATAAAATATTCAAATACTTCTTTCCATACATTAGTAGGATATAAAGCATTAGGATCACAGAGGAATAAGAAAATATCTTTATTAGATTCATTTTTTATTTTTTCAAGAGAATCAATTATCTTTTTTGAACTATTGGAAAGAGGAGTATAATTGAGAAATGTATTGGTTATACAAAAATCACAATTACCAGGACATCCTATTTGAGTCACTAGATAAACAGTTTTGATGTTGTATACACCTTTTTTAGAAGGTATAATAGAGATGTTATATTCTCCCTTTTTATAAGGTTTTAATTTAAAATAGTTTCTTAACCAATTTACTCCATTTCCGTAACATATGTTTTTTTCATCTACATACTTTTTTAAATGAGGATATAATACACCAATTCCCCCAATTATTATTTGAACATCGGGATATTCTGTCTTCATTGTTTTTATTACCTTAATGGTATTATCCATTCCCATAGCATATGTAGATAGTGCAAAATGTGAAATATCTGGATGTTTATCCATCACTTTTTTAAGATATTCTTCATCACATACGTCATCAAATACAAGTGATTCTATTTCAGGCAAATTGTTTTTAAGGAAATAACCTTCAATATTAGGGCTTAACATAATTGAACTGTAAGTATTAGCATTAAAAGGATTTAGTTTATATCCATATTCATCAAATGCTTTTTCAATTTCATTTTTATCAACATATTTGCAATCATCGTATTTCGGATCGTCAAGAACTTCTAACGCCATATGTTCAGTTGATCTATCATCAAATTTTATGGTTTTTAAGAAAGCTATTTTTACTTTATTCATTATTATCATCTCTTGTTTTTGTTTTTCCTATTAAAATAATATCATCTTCATGATAATATGGTAAATAAGCAAAAAATTTGCATCCTTTTTTCAATAGATATTCCTGAGAATTAAGATCATTCACATCTATGAACAATGAAATTGAATAAATTTTTTCATTTTTTTTAAATTCCTCAATAAGTTTTACCAATATAGAGAATTTTATATCTCTAGAAGGATTGTTAATAAATTTGAAATCATGCCAAGAATGATTATCCTGATATATCTTTCCATATTTTATCCCTTCTACTAAAAATAATATTTTCTTCTGATCAACGATTTCAATATCAAGATCTAGTTTTGTAAAAGGAGTTGAAAATGATGGTATAAAAACACATAATAATCTCTGCAAATTGTATTTTATATTAATATTTTGGATAAATCTACTTACACTAAAATAAGGTGTTATATATTTCCACCTTTTTATATTTATAACTCTTCCATATATTTTATAAAAAGATTTTTTATTATAATTGGGAGTTCGACCAAATAATTTAAAATCATATTCTTCTAAAACTTTAATCATTGGAATATTATCATTCTCCACATAAGCATAGATCATATGTAAATTCGAACGTTTTACAAATGGAAGTTGCAAAACCTTATTCATATTAAATCCTAAATATGAAATCACACCTTTAGATTTAAATTCGGGATCTACCATTGTAAACTTAAGTTTTCCCACTCCATTTTTAATTATGAACACCATTTGAGCTATCAGTCGTTCTTGAAAAAATGCCCCCTTCCAGAAAGTTATCGCTTTCTTTTTAACTGTACTGATGTATTTTTCAAGATAACGCTTATCATAATATTTTTTGTCGTAGTTGCTTTGGTAGACTTTTTTTATGAGTTGAATAACCTGATCTAAATCCTTTTTTTCAATTTCCCGAATATCTAACTCATTTAATAAATTATACTTTAAAAAATTGGATATCATGATATTTTATAGAATATGCATATCTTATATTTAAAGGTTGCACCCTATTGGTTTAATAATATATTTTGAATTCTCATATTGATAACTTTGTATACTATTTTGTAACAAATAACATTAGTTACAAACTTCTGTTGATTGTCTTTATGGTCAATTTGAAAAATTTTCTTAGAAATGAAATCTTTAAAGGTAAATAATTTACATTATATAATCAATAATAATAAAAAACTCATAATAATATAATATTGGTAAGGATTTGATTATAAAATAAAAATCTATTATTGGAGTGAAAAATATGCCTATACAAAAAAATAAACTCTTTAAAGAACTATTCAATCAGTTCTTAAAAGCTAATGGAGAAGTAGAATCGGTAATTATTTCTGATTCTGAAGGATTAGTAATTGCAGGAGAAAAAAGAAAAGATATAGATATTGAACTTGTTTCAGTTTTAACAACAATAATTAATCCTATTTTAGAAAGAATGCGAAACGAGTTTGAATTTCAAAAATTTGGAAATGCAAGTTTTGATACAGAGGATCATCGTCTTTTATTCATATCTGTTGATGAAGAAAGAATACTGAGTTTAGTCTTAGATAGTATGGCCTCAATTGAAAAAATTTCTCCATATGGATTTTTTTTAGCAGAAAAAACGGCTCAAATTCTTACTATTGATGAAGGTGCTTTGATCCAAATTGATGTACCAAATTTTGAATATGAAGCAAACAATGTTGAGAGATTAAAAAATCAGTTATATCAGATGCCTTTCAGTACTAAGGGTGATTATAGATTTAAATTTGTAATTTTAGGCGATCATGAAGTGGGAAAAACCTCAATAATTCGTAGATTTGTTGAAAATAGATTTTCTCTTGATTATAGAGCAACTCTTGGTATTAATATTGTATTTCATGAATATGAATATTATGGAAATAAAATTGGAGTAAATTTATATGATCTAGGTGCTCAAAAATATTTTAAGAGATTTCGTAAAGTTTACTATTTAGGTGCCCAAGCAGCTTTTATTGTTTTTGATCTAACTAAACGTGAATCACTTGAGAATGTAAAGGTGTGGTATGATGAATTAAAATTATTTATACCTAAAGAGAACATTCCAATAATAATTGTTGGAAACAAATCTGATTTGACTGAGGAAAGAAGAGTGTTATATCAAGATGGTGCTAAACTAGCTAATACATTGTCAGAAAACGAAAAAATTAAGATATCATATATTGAGACAAGTGCATTGACAGGAAGCAATGTTAAGGACGCTTTCAATCTAATCTCTTATCACTATGTTATGAGAAGTAAACAAATTGAAGATTCTCGACGAAGCGAAATATTACTAGAACTTATTAACTCTATTCTTAAAAAAAAGATTGTCCTAACTTTGTCATTCGTAAATGAAAGTTCACAATGGAGTCCAGGATTACAAATTATAACTAGTATTAAAGATTTAGGAGAAAAATCATTAATAAGAGATTATGAAGATGAAGAAGTTTTTCAATACACTAATGGAATGATTATAAAACAGCATGAATATTCTGCTATTGACGATATCTCCAGCACAGATGGTGTATTTTGCATTTTTGATACACGTGGTAACACACAAATTGACACCAGTTGGAAAGACATTCTTATTAAAATAATCGAAAATGGAAAAGAAAATTTAGTTATTTTTGTGGGGATTAGAGCATCTGAAAGTAGTAACTGGTCAAAAATAATTGAACAATTAAATGTAGATGAATATCTCACTAAAAAAAGTATTGACCTCTTTTTCTTCAGAATTAGTACTGATTATCGTTTAGATATATTCGATCAATTGAAAATATTCCTGTCTGCTATAGATAATAAATATTAAATTATCAATCTAAATTATTTCCGCATGAAAGATATAAACATGGAAGTCAATATCAAGCCTTTAACCCCTGAAAATATTGAAGATTTTTTTTACTTTTTTGATAATGTTGGATTTACTGATAATCCTGATTGGGCGGGCTGTTATTGTCATTTTTACCACTTTTCAGGAAACATTAAAGAATGGAGTGAAAGATCCAATGAACAGAATAGAAATGCTTCAATGGAATTAATTCTGGCAAAAAAGATGAATGGTTTACTAGCATATCTATATAATAAACCAGTTGGATGGTGTAATGTTAATTCTAAAGAGAATTTTGCTAAAATTCCTTATGAAGAAGGTTCAAAAGCTAAGATTGCTTCCATTGTATGCTTTGTTGTTGCACCTTCTCATAGAAGACAAGGAATTGCAAAAAAATTGTTGAAAGTTGCATGTTCATTATCTCAAAATAATGGATATGATTTAATCGAAGCTTACCCTCGGAAAGAGGGGGACTTATCAGATGCTTATAGCTATCATGGACCACTTTCATTATATAAATCTCAAGGATTTTCTATATATAAAGAATTAAAGAATTATTATGTAATGCATAAAGAGTTTTAATAAAAATATGAAGATATTCTAATTCATTAAATTGGATAAGATTTATAACTATATGATATTCTTCGATTACTGATTTTATAAATAGAAAAGATCTCAGATCTAATAACTCGGAACAATATCCTCAAGCGTTCTTCTCAAACATCGTGATCTTGTTAATCGGATAATTTTATTAACCGAAACATACTATATCGAAAGTTTTACGCAACTTTTAAATATTTGAAAGAAGTAATATAATATAATAAAGTTCATACTAAAATTTATGGACTTTACTAAATTATTACAAATAATAATAAGTGGAGGAATAATAATATGGCTAAAAAGGTTTTTGCTTGGTCTCCTGTTCGTAAATTAATGAAAGACAACGGGGCTGAAATGGTGGCTCGAGATGCTGTAGATGCCTTAATTGATTATTTAGAAAAGCTAGCTAAAGGTATGACAAATAAGGCTCTTGAAATGACTCGACACGCTGGAAGAAAGAAACTTACACTTGAGGACATGGACTTGGCAATGAAAATAGTATAAAATATTTATAATTAATTTTTCATCTTTTTTTTTCTTTAGTTTAGAATTTGCCTGATTAAAATAGAATATCTCAATTTTGTTTTTACTTTATTAAATCTTTTTTGATCAAAATCAAATTCATGTTAAAAAAAAAATAGCAAATTATTTCCAAAATAAATAACATTCTTTTAAAATCAAAATTATATTTAAATAATGCTTAAAGAGATTGAGATACAATATCAAAATATTATAGAGCATTTTCCTAATTGTGAAACTATTGATAATAAAATTTCACATATAAAAATTGATTTAATTAAGGGAATTATAGTAGAAATAGAATATTCCAAATATCCTAAAAAACCAAAAATTAAGCTAATTAACAAATCTGGAAAAGTTTATAAAAATTTAAATAATGAGATCATCTCCTTAAAAGATTGGAAAATAATGGAAACTAAATCTATTTTAGAGGTTATCAATGAAATTAAATTTATTTTAGAAAATCTACAATCAAATACAGTCAAAATAAAAAAGGATTTATTAACTGGTTTTTTAGCACTATGTAAAGCACACCATCCAAAAGAATTTGTAGGAATCCTTAAAATGGAGAGATTTGTATTTACAGAATTTATACTACCCCCAGGTGCAATTACTTCAAGAAATTCAGGAGTTTTTTTTCCTAGTAGAATCCCTATAAATCGAGATTATCAAGGAACGATTCATTCCCATCCATCTGGAAATGTATTCCCTTCTTTACAAGATTTAAATAGTGTATTTAAAGGAAACAGATTTCATTTTATTGTAGGATTTCCTTATAGTTTAAACAATATTAAGTGTTTTGATAAAAATGGTACAGAACTTCAATTTGAAGTGATTAAGTAAAACAAAAGTACTTTTTCAAAACTAAAATTGCCTTAAATTCAATGAATTTTAATTCGACAATTTAAAAAAATAAAAAGATTTTTCTAAAAACAAAATTAAAAGTAATATTAAGATTAATTGACTTAAATTTTAAATCTAGTTATTCAGAGAGAGAAACATGCCAATATTAGAAAGATCAAAACTTAGACCTGATGTTCTTAAATTAATAGATGAGAGCCAGAAACTTCAAATAAAAGGAGCATTAGAATTTCTTAAAACTGAGGAAAGTAAAGGATTTAATCTCCAAGCTTATATGCAAAAAACAGCAGAATACAACGAGAAATATTTTCAAATGTTATCAAGCAAGGAAGGGACTTTAGATGATTTTTATGGAGTCTTTAGTGATGAGGAATTGCTTAAAGTCGCAAAATTCTTACGTTTTGTTGTAAATTATAGTATAGAAGAACAATTAAAACAACATCCACTTCCGGAAGATGTAAAAATAGAGGAAATAAATGCTGGAGGTGTTCCTGCAGAATGGCAAATAGTGCTTGGAGCAGATGCTGATAAAGTGATTTTATATTTTCATGGTGGTGGTATGGTAATAATGTCACCAAAAACTCATAGAGAATTGACAATCGAAATTGCACAACTTACAAAAATGCGGATATTAAGTGTTGATTATCGTCTTGCACCAGAGCATCCGTATCCCGCATCATTAGAGGATTGTGTTGCTGCTTATAATTGGCTTTTATCACAGGGCTTTAAAGCAAAAAATATAGTAATTGCAGGTGATTCTGCTGGAGGCTTTTTAACAATAACAACTTTAATTAAACTACATGATGAAGGAATTGAGTTGCCCATTGGTGCAGTAGCATTATCACCGCTAACAGATTTTACAGATGGCAGTAAAACTATTTATGAGAATGCAAAAACAGATCCAATTCTAGCAGATATTGGGATTTTTTGGTGGACGACAAGCTATCTTGCCGGAGCTGATCCAAATAATCCATTATTATCACCTGTAAATGCAAATTTAAGTGGATTACCTCCAATTTTAATACAAGTAAGTACGAGTGAAATGTTATATGACCATTCAACACGCTTAGTAGAACGAGCTAAGACCGCTGGTGTGGATGTAACTTTACAAGAATGGAATGATACTATACATGTTTTTCAGGGTTTTGGCTTTCATGATTTACCTGAAGCGAATGAAGCAATTAGTAAAATCGGGGATTTTATTCAGAATTTATTTGAATAGAATTAAGAAGATTGCCTGAAATCTAACAAATTAGGGAATGTTTAGAGAAAATGAATTATTAAAAAACAAATATTAATTTTCTTTTTACTAAATTTGTTTAACTAATCTACTTCAGGTAATAGCACAATAAATTTACTACCTTGAGTATAATCCCCTTCAATTTTATCCTCTACCCAAATCTTTCCCTTAAAAATAGTAAGTATTTTTTTAACTAAAGAAAGACCTATCCCCATTCCCTTGGATCCTTTGCGTTCTCTATTACTTGGTTGAAATATATCAATTTTTCTATCTTCAGGAATTCCAATTCCATTATCAATAAATTCTAATTTAATATATTTTTTTCCTTTTATTTTTTGCTTGAAAATTTTGATTGATATTTGAATATCAGAATTTTCATTATGTTTTATTCCATTTCTCAATATATTATCAAAAACATCTTGAAGGAGATCATTACCATTAGTATAATAATCTCTATCAAGTTTTTTAGCAAAAATAGACAAATTTTTTTCACTATAAGACTTTTCAATGAAATTTATTGATTTTTTTAAAAATTCGGTAATATTTACTCGATTAATGGGAATTTCAGCATCATCAAGTTCAGTTAGAGTTCTGACATCAGAAATTAATTTCGCACCCCGATCCACTTGACTATGAATCATTTTTGTCATATTTTCAATAAATACTGACTTCTCAGATTCCCCTAGTTGTAGATCAATAATTTCTACGGAAGAACCTATAATATGCAGAATGTTATTCATATCATGCGTAAATAGATCTTTATAGAAATTTGCCATATCATAAGCTTCTCGATATTTCTTCTCCGATTCTTTTAATTGATTTTCTGTCTTTTTCCGTTCAGAGATATCTCTTGAAATTCCTAATATCCCAATAGCTTTTTCATCATCATCACGAAGAAATGTGAGAATATTTTCAACAGGAATTTTAGTTCCGTTTTTGTGAATTTGAATTGTTTCATATGTCCATGATCGGTTTAAATCTTTAGTTTTACTCATTTCAATTCTTAATTCTTCCTCCATGACTCTGTATGTTGTCTCTAAAGATTCTGGTGTTAGATATGAAGAAAGAGGCAGAGCTATTACTTCTTCAGAAGTAGCTCCAAAAATATTAAGAACAATAGGATCAACATAAGTTAGATTTATATTCAAGTCTGAAGTCCACATAACTGCCCGAGAAGCTTCCGAAATTAACCGATAATGTTTTTCTGATTGTTTTAATTTCTGTTCCGCTAGTTTCAATGGTGTAATATCATTTATAATAGTAAGAATATGAGGTTCTTCATTAAGTTCAATTTTAACAAAAGAAAATAACCCATATTTAGGTTCTCCTTTAAATGATACAAACTCGCTTTCAGCATTAACTATAATTCCTTCTTCCTTTAATTGTTTTAGCATTAAACCTCTTCGTTTTGGTTGAAGGCTCCATCCCTGTAATTCTTCTATTGATTTACCAATATAATCATCCGTAGTAAAGTCTAGAATCTCCAGAAAGGCTTTGTTTGCTTCAATTACTATACCTTCTTCAAAAGTAGTTATACTCATTGCTAATGCATTAGAATTAAATGCTTTAGAAAATTTTACTTCTGATTCTTTTAGTTTTTGTTCAGCTAGTTTCAATGGCGTAATATCATTTATAATAGTAAGAATATGGGATTTTTCATTAAGTTCAATTTTAACAAAAGAAAATAAACCATATTTAGTTTCACCTGTAAATGATACAAACTCGCTTTCAACATTAACTATAATTCCTTCATCCTTTAATTGTTTTAGCATTAAATCTCTTCGTTTTGGAACAGGACTCCATGAATTAAATGCAGTTGTTCTTTTGCCAATATATTCTTCTCTAGAAATGTCTATAACATCTAAAAAGGCTTTGTTTGCTTCAATTAATAGACTTTCCTCAAATGTAGTTATACACATTGCTAATGCGTTAGAATTGAATGCTTTAGAAAATTTTTCTTCGGACTCCTTTAACTTTATTTCTGCCAGTCTTCTCTGAGTAATGTCATTAATGATTGTAAGAATATGGGGCTCTCCATTAAGTTCAATTTT
>JBHLNF010000010.1:0-21237 GCA_048937405.1 Promethearchaeota archaeon | reverse complement strand
ACTATACCTTCTTTAAAAGTAGTTATACACATTGCTAATGCGTTAGAATTGAATGCTTTAGAAAATTTTTCTTCGGAGTCCTTTATTAGCCGTTCAGCATTGACCTTGTCTGTTATATCATGAGTCATTGCGAGATCTGCTGGACGACCTTTATAAGTTACCGTTTTTGAGAAAATCTCAATCCATCTAATTTTCCCATCTTTTCGTGTTATTCTATATTGATATTGAGGAATAACATCTGGATCACCTCTTTGTTTTTTTCGGGCTTGTTCCATTACAAATTCCCGATCTTCAGGATGAAATACTTTTTGGAACTCATTAGGTTTCCAACTTTTTACATCTTCTTCAGTATATCCATCTATCTCAGTAAGTGTTTTATTAAAATATTTTATTATTCCATCCTGTATTATCGAAATCCCAACTAGGGAGTGTTCTGCGATAGTTCTAAATTTTTCTTCAGATTCTTTCAACTCCATTTCGAATTTTTTTCGTTCCGTTATATCCCTCCCTATGGACATAATTAAGGTATTACCTTCGGTATCTTGCATTAATGTTCCACTATATTCAAAAGGGATCTTTTCACCACCTTTAGTAATTAATGACATTTCGACTTTTGTAGAACCCTCTTTTGTTACCTCTTTAGTAGCCTGTGCTGCCCGTATTAAATCTTCCTTCCTATAGTAAGAATCGGGTGCTTTCATTGAAGATATTTCTTCATCTGTGTATCCACTAATTTCGTTAAATGCCTTATTCCAACGAATTGCTTTTCCAGTTTGTGGATTAAAAACAAAAATAGTGTCAATTGACGTGTTAATCAAATCATCAGAAAATTTCTTTTCTATTAATAATTCATTCTCAAACTTTTTTCTTTTTGTTATTTCCTGACCATATATATTAACATAATTCTCTTGTTTTATCGGTATTAGGGCAAATGAGTAATTTTTACCCATAATTTCAATTTCCAATTTTTTTATAATATTTTCCATTAATACTTGCTTTAAGATTTTTTTGAATTGCTTCGGTATCTTACCACCTTCGATGATATTAAATAAATTTTTACCAGATTGATTAATATAAAGTAATTTTTCATTATTAACTCTCATTATGGGATTTGGATCTTCTGAAGGGAATTTTGCTAAATTATAAATTTCTTTTTCTGCTTTTTTTCTTTCAGTAATATCTCGAACAAAACAAGAGATTCTTTCTTCTGAAAGATAAAAATATCTTGCCTCATAATAATGTATTTCATTTTTTATGGGTAATTCATATTCGAAACTATGAGGTTGCTTTGTTGTTATAGTTTTCTTTACAAATTCCAATGTCTTCTTTCCTAGATCAGATGGTAAGATATCAATTAATTTTTTTCCCATAAATTCTTCGGGTTCAAGATATAAATCTTCTCTTTTCCCTCGATATTCTAATACTGTGGAGTCTTTAGAGAGTAGAAAATATATGTCTGGAATTGCTTCGAGTATTGATCTAAACTTAGTTTCAGATTCTTTTAATTTTTGTTCAGCATTTTTCTGTTCGGTTATATCTTGAATTATAACTTGAAAAAAATCTTGATTTCCTAGTTTTATATAGGATATAATAGTTCTAATCGTTGCTATATTCCCATCTTTTTTTTTAACCTCCAATTCTTGTGGTTCCAAATCAAGCTTTTTTGATATTGCTTGAGATCTCTTTATTAACGTATTCAACATTCTTTTTGAATAATAAGGTAATTCTAAGTAATTTTTACCAATTAGTTCCTCAACAGAATATCCAAATACACTCTCAGTAGCGGAATTGCATTCTATAATTTTTCCAGTAATATCAAGCAACACTATCGCATTTGAAGACTTCTCAAATAAATTTCGATATTTTTCTTCAGATTCCTGAAGTTTCTTTTCTGTTAATGTCATTATTATTAAATCACTCACAAATGATCTCTGATTTATTTGATAATATCAATAAAAATATTTTAGGCTTTACTTAATATTATATAAGCAGAGAATAATTTTTGTTGCGATATCACGCACAATTTTTAACATCTTGAAAAAACGGGATAAATTTGTGTTAAATTTCAATATTGTGGAGTTAAAATCTTTAATTAAATAATATACAAATAAGTAAAAAAGAAATGAATTAATTATAATTTAAAATAAAATGAGAGAAAAAAAAAGATTTAGTAATTTAAAGGGTCATCCTCCACCTATAGGCGGGAAAATCGAAACAAGATCTCCATCTTTCAGAATTGTCTCCAGATCTTTATGCGGTCGTCCATTGATTAAAATTATTGCTCTTCTTTCATTCTTTGGAATATTATACATATCAAATAATAACTTGACTTTACTATCTTCTGGAATTTTCAATAATTCCTTTTCTGGGCCATATTGTCTTAATGTAGCAAAAAACTTGATTGTAACTGAAATTGATGAATCATTCATCTTCTTCTCGTCTAAAATACCATTTATATAATAATGCCATATTCCGTGGAAATAAAGCCACAATATCTTTATCTTCTATTTTTTTATGTAATCCTGCATATCTAGAGTTCACAAATATATGGGTTATCTCATTTTCTTCGATATTCAACTTTTTTAGAAGATCTATAATTCTATTAACTTCTGAATCATCAATTTCGATTTTTAGTGAATTAGTACCTGAAATATCAGGTTTAATTTTTTTTCGTAAATCTCCGAATAGTTTCACATTGATTGGCATTTCTTCTTCTAGATGTGGATTTAAAATACACTATCTAAATCTTCGTCTGGTACATCAAATACAGTATTATGTGGTGGGAGTTTTTCTTCTGTAAACATCTCTGGTAGTCTATCATGGATAGGAGTAAATCCAGCCTTTTTATTGAAATCAATTTCTGTGTCAATAATAGATTTTCCAATGGGTCCAACGTCATCAACAGTTAGATTAGTTCCTAGTACTCCATTTAAAGACTCGACAACACCTTGTAATCCTTCAGGAATATCTAATATTGCAAATGCAATAAAAAGACAATATCCTGATGCATCAACAGCTGCTGTAGCGAATTGAAGATTCCGTGAAACTTCTGCTTTTTTAGGATCCATTGGATCTAGTTGTCCTCCTACTCCTAAGATTTCTGGAGCAATCGCATAACCAGCAGTATGATCAGCTCCCATAGGAGTTGTTGCAAATGTTACACCAATTCCTTTAATTGCTCTTGGATCGTAGGCGGGTAATCCTTGTCCTTTGACTGTTGGAATTCTTGTAACTCCTAAAACCTTTCCGGTAATTTCCGTTCCGTTAGCTAATATTTTTCCTGTCGGTGTTTTCTTCCTAATTTCTTCCATGAGGTTTAAGGCTCCTTTTCCATCCCCAAATTCAATCAAACCTCCTTCCATTGCTACTGCTAATGTGTCTCCCGCTTCTATTGTATCTAATCCTAAATCATTACAGGCACGATTTAATTCACCAATGTCATCTAAATCATAGATTCCACTATTTGGTCCAAGTGCCCAAACGCTCTCATATTCTAGGACACCAACGGGATCTTTACCACCTGGTTTCACCCAAACTTCTGAACATTGTATAATGCAACCAGGATTGCAAAAATGCGGTCTTTCCCCACCTCTTTTTTTGATAATTTCGGCTTTTGCTTCACCGGAAACCTTTTCAGCGCGATCATCTTGACCAACAGAAAAGTTTCTCTGAGGTAATGCTCCTGCTTCATTAATTATATTTACTAATACAGATGTACCATAAGAATTAAGTGCTCCTCCTGGCTTTGTAACATCATGAGAAGTTAATGCATCTCTTAATTTTTTAATACCTGCTTTAAATACTTCTTGATTTGCAATTTCTACTCCTGGAGCTCCCTTCTCATCAACTATTATAAATTTTAAACCTTTTGATGCCATAACAGCACCTAATCCACCTCTTCCAGCGTATCGACTTGGCAATCCTTCAGGATCATTAAAACAGACTCCTGACATTGCCCCTAAAAGTTCAGCAGCTATTCCGACTCCACAAATTCCTACTTTATCACCAAATTCTTTAAAGAGATCCTTATATACTCCATATAATCCTTTTCCAGACCATTTTTTAGCATTTATGAATTCTACTCCATCCATACTTATTTTTAGGAGATAATAATCGTCTTTTTCATGTTTACCTTCTATTATTATCGCTCCTATTTGCATCCTTGCTAACATTTGCGAGAATGGGGTTCCAGCATTCGCTTCTTTTATACCTCCTGTTAAAGGAGATTTACCTCCCACAGATAATCTTCCACTTGATGGTGCCGCAGTACCAGTGACTATCCCTGGTGCTAACACTAATTTATTATGAGGACCTAATGCATTACAAGTTGGTGGTACCTCTTTAGCAACTATTGTTGAAGTCATACCACGCCCACCCAAAGTAGCATAATCTTCAGGTAAGTCTTCAAATTTAGCTTCAAGGTTACTCATATTAACTCTTAAAATTCTTTTTGGCATATTTTTCACCTCTATTTTTTAGGCGAATAATAATAATATTTCTGTTTTATTTAAGCGAATCGTTATGTTTAGTTATCCAAGACGATAACTATTTGCATAATTCATATTTTTAGAAGAATTGAATAGATTTATCTAACAAATTGGTTTACTGTTAAGAAATATGTCCAACTTAAATGAAGAAAGTAATAATTTTTTATCTATTAAGATTATCCAGAGTGGAGATGTGAAAAAGATTTTACTAAATCCAGAGAATCTGAGAAAATCCTTTCATGAAATTTTTCATATCTTATTGAAAGAATTGAACTTGAAACGTAAAGATACTTTTTTAAGTAATAGGATGGGAAAGATGATAGGAATTCACGATTTAAGCTTATCTCTAGAAAAAATTATCCAAAAATTTGGTTATGAGTTAAGATTGTATTCTGAGAAAATTTTTTGATTATTGATGCGATATTTTTTTCTCATTTATGACTGGAAGTTTAAGATGACTTGGATATTCCTGAGTGTGATATATCTTTTGTTCAGCAATAACATATTCTCCCGTTCGACCTTCTCCTCCTAAATTTGAGTTAATATCAAATCGTGGAAAATTACTTGATGTTATTTCAATACGTATTTTATGTCCTATCTTAAAGAAATTTGAAGTATTCCCTAATTCTATATGATATTCATAGACTTTGTTTGGTTCAATAAGAGAGACATTATTTTCACCATTTCTAAATCTAGCTCGTATCCCAGCATCTAAGATATTTATAGCTTTTCCTCCTCTATTTACATCCACCAGTTTGATCATGAAGTCAGTATCTTTCGTTGATGAAGAAGCATAAAGTATCATCTTAACAGGACCAGTTATTTCTAATCCTTCTTTTAAAAATTTAGTAGAGTAAACCAAAACATCTTTTCTTTTTTCACTCTCTTTTTGATTTCGAGCTCCTTTTATAATCCCTAAATTTCTTCCCCCCTTTGTGATTACTGGATTCAGTGGATCAAAATTATATGAATCTTCCGTTTCTTTAAATGGTTGGTCGAAATTTAAAAATCCATCTCCTTTTATACTATTTGCGCCTTTGATAGAATGTAAATATAGTTCTTTATATTCGACATTGTTCGGTGGCCATTTCTCAGTATATCTCCAAATATTTTTTCCCATAACCCAATACCTAATAGAAGGTTTTTTGATATCTAAGAATGCATATTATTCATCTTTTAGCCAATATCGGTTCCAATTAAGATTTATAAATTCTTTATAAAAACGTAATAACCCGGCATTACTAATCTTGCTATCAGGATGTCCTACTGCTGCATGAGCCCATGGTCCGATGAGTAATTTTGAATACTTTTTTGCATTTCCCATAGCATTCTCTTTAATTTCCAAGAAATCCTTTAATTGTTGTTCAAAAAACATATCTTGCCAACCAGCTAACATGAAAATGGGTTGTGAAACTTTTGTTAAATCCATTTCTAATAGTCCAGACATTTTATATGTATCTTTATCTAGATTACGTGTTATTAAGAAATCGTTTAGAAATTCAAAATAAATTTTAAGATTTCGCTTAGAACCGTCAAAATTTTTTATTTTATAAAATGAAGCTAATAAATCCTGGATTTCTTTAACAGATTTTCCTTTTAACTGAGATAATTTAAGATCACTTTCTTTTTTAATCGGATCATTATATAAAGCATATTTTGGGTTCAAATATCTTTCTTGCATTAGATCTGTTAGCGTATCTACTTCAGGTGCATCAGTGTGTGATGCTATATTAACCATTATCCTATAAATAGAAGTTGTAAGAGCGTGTATTTGTAAACCCCCATTATTAATCCATAGATTCAATGTAGAGGTAATAGCAGGAGAGATACAAGATAAATGCTTGTTATCCCAAGATAAAGCAAGCTGAGTTATGCCAAAATAACTTGCCCCTGCCATACCTATTTTGCCATTATACCAATATTGCTTGGAAATCCACTCTAACGTTTCTAATCCATCATTTCTTTCGGTAAATAAATAATAGTTAAAACCTGTGGAATGACCAGTTCCTCTAATGTCTTGAATGATTGTTACAAATCCATAAATAGAATAAGCATATCCTATAAAACTCCAGTTATCTTTCCAATAGGGTAATCTAATTAAGATTGTGGGACATTTACTTTTTTTCTTAAAAACATTTTTTGGAACATATATATCTGTTGCTAATTTTGTTCCATCTTTCAATCTAATGAAATATTCTGGATACTTTTTTACTCCATTCTTACCAAATCCAAATCCTAAGAACTTACCTATTATCTTTACTAAGGGAACAATCCCATATCGCAATAAGAACTTACTTATCCTCCGTAGGATCATGGGTAATCTTGGTCTTACCCTCACCTTTAAAGATGATAAGTCGGTTACATATGCTTCTTTCATGATAAAGATCATAAAGGATTACTTAAAAAAGTTTGAAAAATCATATTCTATTCATTTATATAGAAATAACTCAATTAATTGCATCGAAACATTAATTTTTATTAAAAGGTTTTAAGGATTTAGAAAAATTACATTCAGAAATTGATACTATATGAAAACTTCAAATGAAATTTTTAATGAAATATATGAAGAAGCTAAATTAGATGAGAATATAATTGGATTTTTTTTAGGGGGTTCAAGAGGAAAAGGACGTGAAAATCCTTACTCTGACTATGATACCTACATTATAGTTAAAGATGAGGTAGTTAATGAATATAAAGAAAAATATCCATTCGAGAAATATGAGGGTTTAGATCTTATAGTATTAACTTTAACAGAATTAAAGAAATGTGGTGATTGGTATACTGGTGAAAGATTTGAAAGGTATACTTTTGCACATATTAAAGCTTTATTAGATAAAAAGAGCGAGATTCAAAAAATCCTAGAAAAAAAAGCGAGGATTCCCGAGAAAGAGCTTCATGATTACATTGCAAAATCAATAGATGCTTATATTAATTTTTTCTATCGATCTTTAAAATGTTTACGTGATGGAGACCTCCCCGCAGCTCGTTTAGAAGCAGCTTACTCAATACCCTATTTTTTAAATACAATATTTGCCATTCACAGGGGAAGATTAAACCCCTACTATAAATATTTGAGATGGGAACTAGAGGAATTCCCGCTTACAAAATTTCCTATGCAACCTAATGAGATAATAGAAACTCTAATGAATATGTTAGAAACAGCTGATTTGAAAATTCAACAAAACTTAATGAGAATTACTGAAGAAATGTGTCGAGAAGAGGGATACGGATTTCAATTTGATGATTGGGGAGAAAAATATCAATGGATGATAAATTTTAAACTTGAAGATAAAGATTAACAGGTCCGGGGGGAAAAGTCCTCTTTAGAATAATTTTCTCCAGATTTGAACCCCCGATCTTCAGCTTAGGAGGCTGCCGCCCTATCCAAACTAGGCCACGGACCTAATACTAATATATTTTTGTATAATAAAACAATTCATAATATAATAAAAAGTAAAATGAATATAATATTATTTTAATTTCATCTTTTTAGTCATTTTACAATTTTATCATTGGATTTTTTGTAGGTTTAAATGTATACATTCCTATAAAAACTATAGAAAGGTTTTAATTTAAATGGTATTTACTTGTTACTATAAATATTTTTTTGAATAATTGTTTTTTTGAGATATTAATAATGTCACGTGAAAGTTATTCCAGATCTAACCGTCCTATCGATTATTTGAAGTCTTCAATAAATAAGGTAATTTTAATTAAGGTTAAGCGTAATAGACTATTTAGAGGAATCTTGGCTGGTTTCGATGAGCATCTAAACCTTTATCTTGAAGGTACAAGTCAACTCTTTGAATTTCAAGATGATGAGGGTAATATTCGCGAGGAGCGTGAAGACCTCGGAAATATAGTTGTACGTGGGGATAATGTTATATTTTGTTGTTTAGCAGAATAATTTAAAAAATTGAAAGATCCCAATAATTAGAAGATTAATTTATAATTTTAAGTTATAGAACTACTATTTATTTTAATTAGTTAATTTATTATAATTACAACAATAGTTAATAAGCTAAGACTTAATAATTTTTTAAATGTTGAATGCACCAGAAACAGAATTTAAAGGAAAATCAATTCTAATAAACCCAAATTTGGGACGTCCATCTATCTTAAGTATAGATCGTAAGTTAAAAAACAAAGAGATTCAAACTAATTTACTTTTTATCAGTGATATTTCTGATTTAGATCTTTTTAGCAAAACAATTAATAAAAAAATAACCTTAATTCCGTTATTTGATTACAAATGGTCATATAAATTAATTTTTAGAAAAGAAAAGAAAGGCTTATTTTCAAAATGGAGAGAAAAAAGATTTAGAAAAAAAAGAAAGAAGTTTCTTAAGGATAAAATAAAATTTATAGATGATCATGATCTAAGTTATGAAGGTTTAAAGTCACTGAAATCTCGTCTCCATAGAGGAGAACCAATTCTGGCCAGTATTACAAAGGTAGAAAACTCTAACATTAGTCATATCCATGAAATCTCTTCACTAAATGGATTAAATCCTCAAGATTTCCTTTTAAAAAATCAAGTATTTGAAGATATGAATAATTTTTATATTGTCAATATCAGTTTTACTCTCAATAAGAAAGTCCTTAATTTCCTGAAAGAAAGAAGTTTTATAATGTTTGATCTTTATGGTCCAAATGAACGAATAAATTACCACTCCGTTGTAATTTCTAAACAAAAATGGGAAGATTTCACATTTGTTCATGCTACTGATTTACACTTGGCAGAAAGAAATGATAGAATTTATGGAATAATAAAAAAATGGGCAAAATCGTCTGTCAAAAGCGGTGCTGAGGATTTTTTTAAAATTATAACGAAGAAATTGAAATTGGGAAAAAAGAAAAAAGATGAGAAGAAAGAAATACTTACCGACATAAAAGTACCATTAAGAAAGCGTTTAATTAATCCAAATAATCAATTTCGACAGTTTATAAGAATAATGAATCGAAAAGTACTTAGAAATGAACTAGATTTTATAGTAATGACTGGAGACTTAGTTGATTTTACAATCTTAAGTAGATTAGCTAAAAAAGTACGAAAATTAAAAGACACATTTTTATTTAAATATGAAGATAGTAATTGGCAGGTTTTTAAAAATTGTGTCCTAAATTTACCTAATAATAAGGAATACAAAGGAGTTATAAGAGGTGAAGAATTAAATTGTCCTATTTTTACAACATTGGGCAATCATGATTATCGTCCCTTTCACTATGATTTAACTTGGGCAGAGATGTATAAAAAGATTGGTTTAAATGCATCAGAAGCTTTAGCATTAAATGAAATGTTTTCTGCTTCACCAATTACAGCTTTAACTAAAACTAATTCAGCAGTAAAAGGGTATCTATCAGATATTAATTCTTTTTATGATTTTTATGTAAAACTTGGGAATAATTTGTTTATAATTTTAAATTCAGGGCCTGATTCTTTTAAAAATATACGAGACTTAATAACTGGACATCCATCTGTTACAGGTATTTCAACTAGACAAGTTAAATATTTAGAAAATCTATTAAATAATGTAATCCAAAAAGATATGAATACATTCCTTTTTTTGCATGGACCTCCATTAAACACTGGTGGTAAATCACTTAAAATTAATTTGTTTGAAAAGAAAGGTAAACGTTTTGTCAAAAAAAAATTAACTGAATTTAAAGAATCATTATTCAGACAGTTAGGAAAATCGCTATCTTTAGCTCGTATTGATGGAATATTTAATCTGAAACATGGATGTGTTTCTTCAAATTGGGAAAAACTTGTAGAATTCTGTAAGGATTGTTGTATTTTGACCTTAGCGGGTCATACTCATGATTCTTTGGAGTTTAGATTAGAAGATACCGAAAAAAAAACAAGTGTTTATGATGCACCGCCATTTAAATTGAAAAAAATTGAAAATCCTGCGGCTATCTATTATGATCAATATTCTGAGATTTATACAAATCCAAAAGATATACAAAATAATGGACCATTTGTTGTCCAAACACCAGCATTGGGACTTGGTAGATACGGTCATCCTGAAACTGCTGGAGGTTATAGAGAAATGATAATGAAGAATGGAAAATTAGCATCCTTTAAATTATACTACCTTAATCGTTAAAGCTTTATTACTTGTTAAGCGGTAACTTGTTTTAAGACTTTTGAGTAAAATTTTCGAATTAGGTTAATTTCTTTAGAGTTAAACATATGCATTTTATAATCTTTAAAAAAAGCACTGAATTTTGGGTACTTTTTTGGTTCCATTTTTGTTAGAAAGACACAATTAAGGGCAGTGAATAAAATACTTAATTTATCATAATATCCAAATGATTTATTTTGTTCAAATTCATTAAATAATTCAGAAGTAATTAAGGCATTTTCAACAGGCATTTTAAGACTATGGATATATTTCTTATTTTCCTCAAGATGACCTGATTCATCCCCAGAGCTTTTTGAAATTATTTGATCTATCTTATTTTTTATCTCGTTAACTTCGAATTTTTGCTCAACTTGAAGTTCTTCTAACGAAAATGGTTCTTCTGGAATGATTAAGGATTCATCCTCAACTGATTCTTCACTTAATCCAAATAAAGTTTCATAACTTAAATCAGTATTCTCAAATAGTTCAGATAATAATGGAGAGTCTTCTGTACTCATATCTAAAATATCAGCAATAACTCTAATCATTTTATTACGATTCTCTTTTCTATTAGCTACCATTGGATAAGTCTTTAAACCTGTAATCTCCTCTATTTCTGCAATACTTAAAGCATCAGGTAAATCTTGCTTATTTCCTATTATAGCTGCTCGAGAGTGGGGAACTTCTTTTACTTTTAATTCTAAAAAGAATTTACTCTTTTCTATATTTTTTTGAGTCGAATCGGTAACTATAAGAACAGCATCACTTTCTTTAATAAATCCTTTCCAAAGAAATTTAAATTGTTCCTGTCCTGCAAAATCAAATAATCGAAAAAATAATTTACCAATTTTGATAGTTGCAATTTCACCAGTAATAGTTGGAACATGCTGAAGTGGTATTTCATCCATTTTTATTAATTGTTTTATGGTTGTTTTACCAACTCCCGCAAAACCTACAACCGCAATTTTAGGTTTTAAATTTCTATGCATTTCATCAAGAGCTATATTTATCCCAACAAAATTTGACATTTTTAGATTATTATCCTTGATATTGTCACCAAAACGATTTAAAAATAGTTTTTTAAAATTGTTTAGTTGAAGTTTAATTGATCTGTAAAAATCATCCATTAATCCTGTTATAAAAATAAAGGATAGCATAGATTTTAGATCAATGTCATAAGATATTCTATACTTAATAAAATCAAAATACCCTGTAGTTCTTCCAAGAGCTCTTTTTGCTTCTGAGATAATTTTAAAACTAAGGTCCTCAATCTCTGAATTACTTAAAGCATTTCCATAAACTCTTTTATATATAATCTCATTCCCATTAAGAATGAATACTTGTCTTAGCATAGTTCATATAAGATTTATTGATTGATTCATAAACAATGATTTAAAGTAACGTTTTCAAATCAAGTATTTAGTAAAACTAGTTATATTTAAAGTTCATGAAAAGCAATAATTTATTTATATCATACTGAACATAATTTAATGTTAATGATATTTCCAATAATATCTTATACGTTAAATTGACAAATATTGAAGTGCTATTTTGTTTGTAAAGAATACTTCTCAACTTCTTCATATGGATTTAAATAAAGATCAATTTAGGTTAAGGAAAATAGGGCTTCAAATTCTTGAGCGAATAATTCAACTTGTAAAACCTAAATATCTGATGAAGAAATCAATCATAATCCAAAAAGGGAAATTAAACATTTTAAACAATGAGTATGATTTGCATAAATATAAAAAAGTCTATATTATTGGCGGTGGTAAGGCAACGGCTGAAATGGCATTAGAACTTGAGAGAATTCTGATAAAATTGAATTATACTAACTATGAGGGAATTATTAACGTTCCTGAAAGTGCATATAAACATAAAAAGCTAAAAAAAAGTAAAATTATCTTTAACCATGCATCCCATCCAATTCCAAATGCAATTGGTTTTAATGGAACCAAATTAATGATGGAAAAAATAGAAAAATCTAATGAAGAAGATCTTTTTTTTTGTTTAATCTCTGGAGGAGGTTCCGCATTACTTCCATTGCCAAAAAAAGGAATAAAAATTGAAGATTTACAAAAAGTCAACTCTTTACTCTTATCTTCGGGAGCATCTATTCATGAGATTAATGTCATTAGAAAGCATTTATCTGATTTTAAAGGTGGAAATTTAGTAAAAAATCTTTATAATTCAAGTAGAGCTACATTAATTTGTTTAATCATATCAGATGTTGTTGGAGATAATTTAGATTCAATTGCATCTGGTCCTACAATACCTGATAAAAGCACTTTTAAAGATGTTTTAACAATAAGTAATAAATATAAACTCTGGGAGAAATTTCCTGATTCTGTTAAGGATCATATAGAGAAAGGATTAAAAGATAATACATTAGAAAATCCAAAATCTAATAGCATATATTTTAAGGACATTCATAATTATTTGATTGGAAGTATTAGTTTCGCTGTCCAAGAACTTATAACTCTTTCTCGTAAACCTGAATATAAAATCGATTACTTTTCTAATACTATAACTGGTGAAGCTAAGGAATTTGGAAAATCTCTTTATTGGATTATTTCCCAATATGTAAAAGAAAATTTTGATCAAAATAAATATAAAAACATAATTTTAATGGCAACAGGCGAGTTAACTGTTACTATTAAAGGGAATGGCATTGGCGGGAGAAACCAAGAGATGCTTTTAAGCTTTCTTAATTTTATAAAAAATAAAAATATTAATTATAACTTTTTAGTTATGGGTGCCAATCTTGATGGTATTGAAGGAAATAGTAAAGCAATGGGAGCTATTGTTGATAATTTTATTTTAGATAAAATGCTTTCAATGAATATTAATTCAGAGAATCTTTTAGAAAATAATGACTCAAATGCGTTTTTCAA
Source organism: Promethearchaeota archaeon (assembly GCA_048937405.1). Lineage (GTDB taxonomy): Archaea > Asgardarchaeota > Lokiarchaeia > Sigyniarchaeales > SOKP01 > Loki-b32. The sequence goes on along the minus strand of JBHLNF010000010.1, from coordinate 7,728 downwards.
ACAATTAGGAATTGAATTAATAACTGGTTCAACAGGATGTAATGTTAATGATTTAGTTTTGATTCTCCTTTCAAAATGAATTCACTTATTAAAAGGATTTATTATTATGATTAAAAAAAGTGATGTAATTAACTGTCCTGTATGTGGTTTTAGCTTTCAATTTGATATTAAAGAAAGTAATTTAAATATTGAATGCCCAATGTGCGGTTATAAATTTAAAGATTCTGGAAAGCGATTTTTTTCTTCCAAAGATCTTAAGGAAAATGGTTTTTAGCACTTAATTAAACTCTCTCTATATTCAAAATAACTCTTTTTACCTTAAATTAAAAAATTTTTTATATTTTGATGATAATTTTATTTTATCAATTAAATTATATTAATTGGTAAATAAAATTCAATTTAATATAGTATAAAGACTAGGTAAAAACTAATGGCTAGAAAAGATAAGAAAAAGACTGAGACAAGATCGCGAATGGGCTTTGATAGGTCAGAGGCTGATGAAGAACTTATTGCAGATGCTTTAAAGAGAAAAGACATGGACACAGGTCGTGTTGAATTAATTGATCGAGACACATCGACTCCTGTCATAGAGACATACGATAAGGATACAGGGGAATTAGAGGGAAGCATTGTCTTAAAAGACGGCAACAGAGAAGGATTATTAGCATTAGTGAAAATAATAGAAGAAGTAGATGTAAAACAAGATCATTATGCAAAGGTAGAATCTTTTACTCATAGTGGTAAATTTAATATTGAAAATCCAAGTACAGTAGACAGATTATGGGATATTGATGTTTCACTTGAAAATATTGGAAGCACTGATTTAAAAACAAAAGATATTTCAATAAGAGAATTGGGTACTGAAGAACCTGAGAATGTTGACTCTAGAAATTTTAAAATTAAGAAGGATATAAAAAATCTATTTCTTGTTAAAGAATTTATTAATACGAACCCAAATGCAGATGATGTTTTAAACATAAATGATATTGAAAAAGAGTTATTAAAATTAAAGGATAAAAAAAGTGGAGTCTCCTCAAAACCTAATAATGAAAAACCCAAAGTTGAAGAAGAGGAAGAAGAAGAAGATGAGGATGAAGGTGAAACATGGGGAGATGGTGGAACGCTTACTCAAGAAGGGTTGGAGTCTTTTGGAATATCCATAGACAAGGATAATCTTGTTCACTTTGCTATAGTACTTAGAAGCATGTTTGATAAACCAGTTTCTAATATTAAAGTAATAAAAAATATCCCAAATGATTTTACAAATCCTCGGATTGTAGATACAACTGAAGGAAGCGCCAATATCGAAGGAACTCAAATAGTTTGGACAATTGATAAGTTAGCTCCTGAATACACAGTAATGTTAAAATTTACATGCAACATCATGGTTACAGATATTACTAAAAGACGAACAGGAACAATAGAAATTACATACCAAAGTGCCTCTTCTTTTGCTGAAGGTTTAGATATTGGTAAATTTGATGCATATACCAGAAATAAGTTTTATGTGGATACAGTTGAAAGAGATGAAGAACCAGGTATGTTTGATTGCAAGCTTGTTTTTGATAATTCCTCAGAATTTATTATTCAATTATTCAATGCTGATGTATACGCTCCCGAAGATGAATCGAAAAAATTTGTAGATATTGATCCAAATGATGTTCCTCTTTTACCAAGTGGAGCTCAATGGCACTCAAGAAAATGGGAATATGAAAGTGATGAATATCCTACATTTAGGAAGAAATTAGAATTTAGAGTAATGCCTGATTTTCAAACAATTGTAAATGGGACCGCTGTTCTTTCAGATGTTATCTTAGAAATTGGTAGTATAACTGGTGTAATGTCATATGATATAACAGAAGTTCCTACTTTTAGAACCAAAGATGTTATGGCTAAACTTAAGATTGTTAATAATGGTTCAGCACCCTTAAACGAGGTATCCGTTATACAAGAAACTTTCTCAGATGAATATCAGCCACCAAAAGCAGATGAGATAAAATTAATATGGGACGGAGAGGAAGTGGAAGTATCTGCAGCTGCTGTCAGTGTTGAGAACAATGTATTCAAAATTGATCTTACTGATTTAAAAGATAGTAGTAATGGTATGTTTATGCCAGAATCTACAATGGAATTTGAATATCCTATTCATTGTGTAAATCCAGCGCGTGAATCCACTTTTGATTCTGAAATTACATATCTTGCAAATACTTTTCCAGTAAGTCAAGAGTTGGAATTCAAACCAGAAGTTCCAGTAATCGAGGCAATGCACATCAGACGAAAATTCAGAATTGGAAAAGAAGTACAAGCATTTGGGGATCTTGGAAATTACAGAATTCTATTAACAATTGAAAACATTGGTGAATCTAAATTAACTAACCTTGTTCTACTTGATAAAGTTCCTGATTCATTTGAGTATGGTAATTATTCAACAACTCCTGAAATTACTGATGAAGTGGGACAAGATACATTAAGATGGGATATTGAAGTCTTAGAAGCAGGAGAAAGCTTAGAAATCACATATGAGATAACCGGTACAGGAGCATATAGTCCATCTGATGCCCAATTAGCCCTTTAAATTTAAAAAGTATTTTTTTATTTTTTTATTTTTTTTTATGTTACAGTAATAGTTTAATAAGCTTATGATAATAAGTATTAAATGAATAAAGAATGAAATTTATTTTATCTACTGTTATTATTTTCTATAATCATAAATAATCTTGAGAAAAAATGATACGAAAACGTTATCAATTAAATTGGATGTTTGAATGTCCGGAAGCGGTGTTAACATGTTCAATTTTAAAATGTAAAAATGGCACTAATTTTTTAGCATTTGGCGGACACGATAAAACTCTTTATTTAATGGATGATACAATGAACATTGTAGATGATCGAGCTTTTGATGGGTGGTGTCGATGTACATTTCCGGTTGATATTGATGGAGATGGCTGTGATGAGATATTAGTTGGAGCTGGTGATGGAAATTTCATGGTCATGAAAATAAATATAGAAAATAAGAAATTAGTTGGATTAATGCGATATAAAGCTTCTAAGAGGATTAATTGCTGCACCGCGGGAGATTTCACCCGAAATGGAAATATTGAACTAATTTTTGGGAGTGAAGATAAGTCCCTTAGAATTTTTGATGATATTAAGGCTAAAAAGCCAAAATTTATTCTTTATTATGATTCTTGGGTTACTACTTGCACACTAAGTTTCTTAAAATTGCCAGATATGGAAGATCCAATAAATGGATTATTGATTGGCACTAGAAATGGTTTAGTTCAACTAATACATTTTCAAAATAATATGATAGATATTATTTGGCAGAAAGATTTTGGTGCTAAAGTTAATGATATTAAAGTTGGAGATGTCACAAATGATGGCTTTAATGAAATTATTGTAAGTACTGATGATCCTTATATTAAAATTTTAAACAGTGAAGGAGATATTTTAAAAGAGATAGAAACTGATGAGGGTCGTCCTCTCTCATTATTAATAGAAGATATTGATGGTGATAACGCAAAAGAAATTGTTGTTGGATGTGCTGATGGGTCATTAAAAATATTCCATAATACTTCATTGAATTCTCAGGATTTTGAATTGAAATGGAAGACTAAAGTGTCAACTTCAATTAAAAAAGTATGCTACTGTATAGAAAAAGAACAAAATTTAAAGCAGATTATATTTGGAGGATATGATCGTACAATTCGAAATGTAACAGATTTTGAATGGGGACAGAAAGAATCATTAGATATCCCCCAAGAAATTAAAATACCTGAAATTCAAGAAAGTAAAAAAGAAGATTTAATTGCAGAAATCATAAAAATTAAGAACATCCCTTCAAATATAAGAGAGCATATTTTTACTATTTTACAAGAAAAAGGTCATTTAAAGGAATTAATGAAAGATTTGATAGATCTAGGATATTCTGAGGATGAAATATTAGATGAATTTGCACTTCTTAAAACACAAAAATCAGTTACTTATGAAAAGGTTTCATATCCAGTTTGGAGTTTACCTGAAGAAGAAATTTCAAAGGAAATGCCTGAACAAGTTAAATCAGAAGTTGTGGTAGAGAAGCAATCAAAACCTAAGGTACAACCATTAGTAATTGAAAAACCTGTTGAACCAAAAAAAGAGAGATTGCGAGCGGCTCTTGAAAGTGATGTTAATAAACCAGTTTCTGAAGAAAAAGCGACTGCTGGAAAATCTTTGGAGGAAATAATTCTGTCATATCTAAAAGAAAAAAAGGTAGTCCCCTCAAAAGCTCAATTTGTTAATGATATTAAAGCAAGCGGATTCTCTGATACTCAAATTGAAAAAGAAATTGCATTATTAAAAGACCAAAAAAGAATAGTTTATTCTCGTACTAATCCGAAAGGGTGGTGTTTAAGCGAATAATTAAATCTGAGTTTTTTTTATGAAAAAACCTTCCATTATGTCTTTAAAGTCTTCAAATTGATTTAATTCAGTAAAATCTTTTAAATTATATTTCTGAATAAAGAGTTGTAAAACGGGATCTACACGCTCGAAAAATTTTCTTACAAGTTTATCAGATTTCTTTTTCGCTTTATCAACTAAACCATATAAAATTATTGGTTCCTTCATGAAATTATCTTCTGATTGAATTTCAGATACTTTAAAGATAAATAAGATATTTCCTGATTCTAAATATTCCAACGAACTTTTATTGAAAGCTTGATCTACAAATGTATTAATAGCAGAGATAAATGCTCCTCTAAGGTCCTTATTTACTCTACTTCCTTTTTGAACTGGTACTGCTTTAAATATATGATTGACAAGAACAAATCCACGGAAAACAAAACCTAATTCGTAAAGCTCCTTCACTGTAGGATCCGCAAAATATTGATTTTAATTATTTTACTAAATCTTTTTATTAAGATTTTAATAGCTTTTTTCATATTTAACTTTAGACTATTTATTTATACTATTAAAATGGATAATTAAAAACTGAGTTATAATAATGTCAAAAAAACTTGATGAAAGATTTGATGAAAAAGTTAAAGAACTTGAAAAATCATTACCTACACGTGTGAAAAATGTTAATTGTGCAGAATTAACGTTAACCAGTGTTCTTGAAGTATTAGGAATTGATGATCCTCTATTTCATAATGCTATGATCCCTCTATCTGGTGGTTTTGGAGGTTATAAATCAAAAAAAGGATGGCAAGGAGCTTGTGGCCCTGTATCTGGTGGATGTTCTGCAATAGGTATTATTTTGGGAGGTCATAAAAGAATGGATGATGAAACTGCGATGATGGCTGCCATCAAGGCTTCTAGATATGCACATAAATTTGAAATGAAATTTGGATCTGTGATATGCGCTGAACTCTGCGGCTATGATTTCAGTCAACCCGAAGGAATGATAGAATATCGAAAAAATGATACATGGGCAAAAAAGTGTTATCATTATGTAGTTTGGGCGGTAGATACAATAAGAAAAATTACAGCAGAAGAATTAAAAAATAAATGGAAATAATATCATTTAAAAAAATCTCAGAATATAATTTTTTTAATCTATGAAATTATAAGTTTTTTAAATAAACATTGGTTTGTTACAATTATTCAGAAAAAAATTAAACTTAAAATAAAGTCAAGGGACTAATTATATGAGTGAAGACGAGTCGAGGTTTTGTCCATATTGTGGGATTGAATTACAACATCCTTATTGGCAACATATTCAAACTACACATCCAGAAAAGTATACCCAAAAAGAAACTTGGATAAAATTATATCAAGATTATACAGGTTTAGGTATGGATGAAGCAACATCTTTGATGGTTATATCAGAATTATTTAATGCAACCCAAGAAGAAATTAAATCTTTCTTAAAAAATGCAAAAGTTTTGTAATTTTTTTTAAAATAGTAGTTAAAATCAAATTAAATAAAGAAATAATAAAAAATTAAATCCTAAATTTTTAATTAAAACTCATCTTCCTCATCATCTTCTTTTAGAAGTCCTGCTTGTTTTAGCAAATCCTCAACACTATCACGAGCCTTTATTACCTGTTCATTTTCTTTTAAATTAAGTTTTTCAATTACATCATCACTAAATTCCATAAATTTTTCAATAGCACCAGAACTAAACTTTTTTATCTTTTCAGAAGTTTCATCTATAAAATCTTTTCCAGATTCGCCAAAAACACTTCCAACGAAATCTGTAAATTGTTTATTCAATTTTTCTATGAAATTTTCTTTCTCTTCTCCTTCTTTACTCATTTTGTTTCACTATTTTTTGAATGAATTTATTAAAAAAATGTTTTAATCTATTAAAATTCATTCTTCTTTTTGTTTTTTTCTTATTTCATTCAGGTTTTTGCTGGTTAAGATAACTAAATAAGTTTTAAATAATTCAATTATTTTTTTCATCAAATTTAGGACAGATCTCTTTAAAAGTTCTTTATTTTTTCAGTAATTCAACAAACTTGTTAGCAAAATCTTTGATCTGATCCCAATCTCGATAATCATGCATTTTACCTTCAGGATTTTCAATTCCTTCCTCTTTCTGAAGAATACCTATAACGATCTTTCTTGTTATACCAGAAATAGCAGATCCTTCAGTTAGATCATAAGCACCACCGAAAGCATCAATTAAAATAGGTTGTAGACCTAATTTTTGGAGTTTTGGTGTTATATATTCTTTAATTGCTTTATCTGTGTTATTTTTTTTTGAGGCTTCTCCACAGCAAACATAAAATGCGAAGCTATTTTGCATATTCTTCAGTTCTAATTTTCTTTTTTGAACGAATTTCTTAACTGCTTTTGTCCACATTTTCATTTTAATACCTGTACCTAATATAATACCATCATAGTCTTCTAATGGAGGAATCTCTTTTAAATTATGTTCTGCTAAATTATAGTTTTTTGTCACAATTCCCTTTTTTTTGACTATTTCTTCAATATTATTTGATATTCCTTTAGTAGTACCATATCTCGTTCCATATAAAATTAAGACTTTACTTATTTTAATCACCATTTTTCTTTATTTCATCTTTTTTTTTTAAAATCTTCTCAGATTCTTTTTGTAATCTGTTATATTTTGCCTCACAACAACCAGGTTCAACTATTTTAGCCATCACGCTTTCAATCATTATGTTGGTAAGTTCTTCAGTTGTATACTCTTTTATTTGATTTTTTTCTTCATCCTTTTCTTCTATAATCGGCACCAAATTATTCTTATTTAATATAAAAATCTTGTTAATTAGAAATATTATCTCATGAATTTATTTTTTTAGTATTCTTTTTCCATTACATGACTTAATTGTTTTAAACATGTTTTATAGTATATTATTTTAAAGTAATTTATTTAGGATTTATTTAAGATTATCATAGTTCTAAAAGTGGGATTCTCAACATAATGATTATTATATGATAGTATTATCTTATTATATACTAAAATTTTTAAATTCAATTTTAATAGATCTTAAAAGATTTATAATAAATGAAAATTATGAGTGGAAATAGAAAAAAACTATGGGAACCCTCTGATAAATGGATTAAGAACGCAGAAGTAACCCATTTTATTGAATTTGTCAATAAAAATTATAAACTAAACCTTAAAGACGGAAAAGATCTTTATAGATGGTCTGTGAATCAGATCTCAGATTTCTGGGATGCCATTTGGAAATTTTGTAAAATAATTTCTTCTATTCCTTATGATAAAGTTGTTGAAGACTTAAGTGTATTTCCAGGAACTAAATGGTTTC
>JBHLNF010000020.1:0-45047 GCA_048937405.1 Promethearchaeota archaeon | reverse complement strand
TAACCTTAAAAAACAACTAATAATTTTACCTTGACATCTGTAGAGATAAAAATATCGAAGAATCTTGAAAATGGAATCAAATTTTCATGTCAAATGTGCGGAAAATGTTGTCGAGGTTTCAATGAAGGTGAAGTTTACTTATATAAAGATGATATTTTCAGATTAATTAAATTCTTGAAAATTAAAGGTGATAACGGTCTAAAAAAATTTGCTGAAAAATATCTCAAAGTTGTTGACGATTCCTTTTTCTGGAAAGAAACAGGAGCACAAAGGGGGAAAACTTACAGGTTTAAAACACTTGGATATAAGTTTACAGGGGAAGACGAACATTGTCATTTTCTAATAAATAATAAATGCAGTGTTCATAAAGCTCGACCGTTCCAGTGTAGATCTTTTCCATTCTGGCAAATGATGGTATCAAGTCGAAAAAATTTTGATGATTATACCAAGAAATGCAAAGGCTTGCAAACCTTGAAAGGAAAGTTTTATACAAAAGAGGAAATATTAAATTGGGCTAAAAAAGAATATGAAATTGAGAAGAAATACTTTCTTGAGATGAAAGAAAATAACTTTGATATTCTAAAGATATATCCTTTTCTCTCAAAAAAAATGTTACAAGAGTAGAAAAAATTTTGCCAGATGGATTAATAGTTATGAAATATGATGAAAGGAGTGGGTTGGAGATAATGGCAAAATTCCCAGAGGAAAAAGCTAATATCTCAAATCAAACTCTAATGCATATTTTAAATCTGCATGAATTTAGTACTCAACCTGGAATTGCGAGTTTAACATTAGAAAATATAAATTTTGTAACGTATTATTCTGGTTTTGAATTAGATTATTTCTTTATTTTAATGTTGAATATACTTGAAGAACCAGAGGATTATGAAATAATTTTGGAAATAGTTTCAAAAATAATAATGGAGAATAGAGAAGAAAATAAATATATTGAAATGCTCCCTTCACTTTATAAAAAAATTATAGATTATCCAAAAAGCAAAAAAAATGTTTAGAATTTGTGAAATATTAATTTTATAAATTCACTTTCTAATAGATCTTAGTTTACCATTAACCATTAAATCATTAAATGCTCTTCTTAAATCTCCCAAAATAAAAAAAAAAGAAAATTATTAGAAATTTAAAAAGCGAATATAAGTAACACCCATGCTATCATAAGGATATATCCCCCAAAACCACCAAAAATATATCCAGTTACAAGTGGTGATACCCACGTAAATATTACAAATGCTATTGCTAGAACTGTCCACCATTCCATTGGAATTTTTATATCAAATAAATCTAATACAAGTATTAAAAGAATTATTACTAATATTAAACCAATAATCCCCGGTCCAATTCCTGCATCACCAGCAAATAGACACAATACACTATCATAAAGTGAGAGAATAATTCCAATTAATAACACAAGTTTAGAAGCTTTGAATTCTTTGTTTTCACAGAGTAGTTCTACTATTACCGCTAAGATAAGTAAGAATCCTGTAAAGAATTGTAAAAATACTTCCTGTAAAAATGAAAATAGAATAAGAATAATACCAAGAATAAGATAGATCCACCAATAATAAGGTATCTCAACAGGTTTAGTCCTAACAAAAGCCAACGAGAGAAATATCAGAATAATGAATATTATCTCAAGGATTCCATAAAGAATTCCTATTCCCCCAGATTCAGAATATAATACAGTCTCCACTAACATAAAAAGCATCGCGATAAAAAGAATTACTTTTGGGGCAGTCGTTTCGTTAACATTGCTCATATAAGATTACTCTTCTTATATAATCTATTTTTTAAAATGAATTCGAATTAGAATTAAATAATTTTATAATATTTATAAAGCTCTGTTTATTGGATATTACCATATTAACAGTATTATGACTCTTTGAATGTAAATAAAAAGATAAATAAAAAAAAAAATTGATTTTTTTTTAAAAAATTATATAGAATATTTATGCTGCGCTGCGAGGAGCTACAATTTTATCCATAACAAAAGCGATAATTAAAACTATACTTGATATGATAACTCCTATAGGTGCAAATCCAACAATAGAATCTCCATCTCCTTCCATTGCAAGTGCCAAGATTGTAAAGATAAGTAAAGCAAGTCCAAGTAATAAATAAATTAACCAATCCCATTTCAATTCTTTTCCTTTCATGGATTGTATACCTAAAACTAAGAGCATTCCTATAGAAAGCATTGTAAGTCCGAACGTCCAAAGAGTTACTCCCGCACCAAGCCACATATCAGCTGGATCTCCAGCATACTGAACGGCACCACCCATCCACGTATAAACATCTACACCCGCCATATCTGTAGTAGCCCATGGGGTGAATATAGATATAATTAAAAGGATCAGAGCAATTATGGCATATAACCATGTATCTGTCTTAAAATCTATTTTTACCATACTTTTTAACACCTTTTCAATAATTACTATTAGTTATTGAATTTTTTTTTATATAAATTTTACTTAATAAAGAGTTTTTTTGCTTTTTATTTAAAGTATTTTATAATTTTAATTTTTTTTTAAATTAAAATTGAATCTAAATTATTTTAACCAATTTAAAAGCTTTTACATATTTATTATTATATGTTTAATAGCATTTTGTAATTATAGATTAAAATCGAATAATAATCAATTATTGGTATTATTTTAATAGACTACCGCTCTAAATAAGCTGGAATAATTAAGAATAAATAAGATAAGAAATGAAGACTCTATATTAATAAGATGGTTTTTCTATATTAATATTCCAATTTCTAAAAGTAATATTAAAAGTTATTAGAAAATGAATTTTATAATTATTAGAAATGAATAAAGATCTCTAAATGAATGGTGGAGTAAATTTGAAAATTGGCTTATTTATTTGTGATTGTGGGAAAAATATTAGCGGAGTTATTGACAATAGTTTATTAATTAAGCATTTTGAGAAATACAATGATTTGTATGTGTTTAGAGATCAATATTTATGTTCTGAATTAGGATTAAATAAGATTATTGATGAGATTAAAGAAAAAAAGATAGATCGTGTTGTTATAGCTGCTTGTTCGTTTAAGCTACATGGTCTATTATTTCGGAAAACGATTGAAAAAGCAGGAATTAACCAATTTTTAATCGCTTTTGCTAATATACGAGAACAAAATTCTTGGGTTCATTTTAATAATCCGGAGCAAGCTACAAAAAAAGCAATTGATCAAATTAATATGGCAATTGAACATGTTAAACTTCTAGAACCATTAAAAGTCCAATATTCAGAAATAACACCTTCTGTATTAATAATTGGAGGAGGGATTGCTGGAATAAAGGCAGCTCTAGCAATCGCTGACACTGGAAATAAGGTTTATTTAGTTGAAAAAGAAGCTACAATAGGGGGCCACATGGCTTTGTTTGATAAAACATTTCCAACCCTTGATTGTTCAATATGCATTCTTGGACCATTAATGACAGAAATAAACAATCATCCTAATGTTGAATTATTAACTTATTCTACAATAGAGAGCGTTGAAGGATACATAGGAAATTTTAATATATCTATAAAAAAGAATCCTCGATTTATAAAGGAAGAAAATTGTGTAGGATGTTTTGATATCTGCAGAGAAGTTTGTCCAATAGAAATTGAGGATACATTCTATCCAAGAAAAGCTATAGATGTCCCTTATCCTCAAGCAATACCTTTATATCCAAATATTTTACAAGAATATTGTATAGGTTGCAAAGCATGTGCTCAGGCTTGTGGAGAAAGAGATGCTATTGATTTTGAACAAGAACCTGAAATCATCAATATTAAAGTTGGTTCAATAATAGTTGCAACTGGTTTAAAACCATTTGATCCTACGATATTAGCAGAATATGGTTATGAAAAATATTCTAATGTAGTAACTACAATGCAAATGGAGAGACTACTTAATAATGATGGTCCTAGCAAAGGAAAAATAGTAAGACCCTCAGATGGTCAAATCCCTAAAAAGATATCTTTCATATTATGTGTAGGATCTCGTAATAAAAAAATCCATCATGAATATTGCAGTCAAGTATGTTGCAATGTGGCAATAAAACAAGCAGTATTGATAAAGAAAGAACTTCCTAATATTGATATAAATATCTATTACACAGATATTAGGGCAGTAGGAAAAAATTGTGAAGAATTTTATAATAGAGCTAGAGAAGATTTCGGGATACGCTTTATAAAAAGTAATATTTCTGCAATATTGAAAAATGATACTTCAGACGAATTAATCGTTCGAGGTGAGGATATAATACAGGATTCGATTTTTGAAAATAAAACAGATTTAGTAGTTTTAGCAATAGGCATAGAGCCTGCTGAGGGAACAGATAAGTTAAGTAAAATATTAAATATTTCTCAGGATCCAAATGGGTTTTTATTAGAAAAACATCTAAAAATTAAACCGTCAGAAACTTTAGTAAGTGGAATTTACTTAGCAGGAGCAATCCAAGGTCCTAAAGATATCCCTTCGAGCATCGCACAAGCAGAAAGTGCTGCTGCAAAAGCATTAGCATTAATAGCTCGTAAAAAAGTAGAATTAGATCCTCATATTGTTTATTATGATAAAGGAAAATGTGATCTGTGTCGATTATGTGAAAATATTTGTGAGTATAATGCTTTAAAAATAGAAAATAATACACTTAAAGTTATTCAAGCAAATTGTTCTGGATGTGGTGCTTGTGTTGCAATGTGTCCATATGATGCTCTTTTCATTCCTGGATTTAGAAAAAGTCAAATCTCCGTCCAATTGCAAACAATTCTAAAAGAAAAAAAGGAATTTCCTTTGATAGTTGCATTTTTATGCAATTGGTGTTCCTACGTAGGAGCGGATTTAGCAGGAACAAGTAAAATAATTTATCCAACAAATATAAGGACAATTCATGTCATGTGTACTGCTATGCTTAATCCATCAATAGTATTTGAGAGCTTTTTTTATGGAGCAGATGGTGTCTTAATAGCTGGCTGTCATCCTCAAGATTGTCATTATGAAACAGGATTTATGAAAGCCAAAAGACGGTATGATACTATTAAAGAAATGCTAGTTGAAGCAAATATCAATATAAATCGTTTAAGAATTATAAGTATATCTGCTGGAGAAGGAAATAAATTTGCAAAAGAAATAAAAGAATTTAAAGAAGAATTAGATAATTTAGGTCCAATTCAACCTAATGAATATACAAAACCTACTTCAAGCAGAAAACAATTAAGAGATAGAGCAAAATTAGATGAAATTTAGGAATTAGTTAATCAAAATAACAAAATTATTTTAAATTAAAAATTATTCAATTTTTTTTTAAAGATAATTCCTCTTACAAACCTTATTAATGGAGATTTTCTATTATAATATATTACCAAATTTTATTTCCAAATTTATAGTTTGTAGGGTTAAATATGAGAATACGTTCGATTACTTTTGGACATATTATTCCTTTCTTATATAAAAATGAGAGTATTTTATCATTTTTACAAAATAGACTTGAAAAATTCTCCCTGTTTGCTGATGAATTTATTGAGATGATGAATGAAATTGGCATTGAAGTTGAAACTAGGAGATTTTGCACTCAACCTCTTTTTGATTATGAAAATAAGTTATTTTATGAAAAAAATTTAAAAGAAACCTTGGTAGATATTAACAATCAATTGACATTTCTTCAAGATATACTCAAAGATTACGGTTTTGAATATTTTGCATGTTGTATGATGTTAGCCTCGAAAATTAAAGAGTTAGGAATTTTCGAGAAATTACTATTAAATGAAGTTCCAAAATTTATTAAAAATCATAAGAATTTTTTTACCTCTATTCAAGTTGCATCAAGTGAAGATGGCATAAATTTAGTTGCTCTAAAATCAGGTGCAAAAATAATCAAGGAATTATCTGAACCTAACCCTTTTAGTAATTTACAATTTTGTGTTTCTGCAAATGTAAATCCTAATGTTCCTTTCTTTCCTGCGGCTTATCACTTTTCAGATAAACCTGCTTTTTCTATAGGTTTAGAGATGGCTGATGAAGTAATTGAAGCACTTGAAGAATCAAAGTCTTTTAAGGAGGCTCAACATAATATGCTTGCGAAATTTAATAAAATTTATGATAATTTATTAAAAATAGTAGAAAAAGCTAGTAGAGATTTCAATTTTGAATTTAAAGGCATTGATTTTTCTCCAGCTCCCTATCCTACGATTGAGAAAAGTATTGGAACAGCTATTGAGAAATTAGGAATTGAATATTTTGGAGCAAATGGAACATTGACTGGGGTGGCCCTAATTAAAAATTCTATACCAATCGATAAGGAAAAAGTGATTGGTTTTTCAGGGTTTATGCAACCCGTTTTAGAAGACTTTATTTTATCAAAACGACTATCTGAAAATAAATTCAATCTAGATTCACTTTTATTATATTCAACAATGTGTGGTACAGGTTTGGATGTAGTTCCACTTCCTGGGGATATTTCTGAAAGAGAGTTATTTTATATCTTACTTGATTTATGTACCATATCTGTCAGATTAAATAAACCCTTAACTTGTCGACTCATGCCGATACCTGGAAGAAATTCAGGTGATGATGTTGAATTTGACTTTGAATATTTTGCACCTACAAAAATAATTAACTTTAGGAGAATAGATGGTGTCATTAAAAATGATCTCTTTAGTCGAAATGAGAAATACCTAAAATTTCTATAATAAAATTTTTTAGCGAAATTAACTAATAATATTCTTGATACAACTCAAAACAATTCTTTTATTATTTTTATGAGTAGAAAATTGGAAAATAAACCTTTAAGATTCTTTAATGAAGCGATAGAATATATAGATAAATTTGATACTTCAGAAATTATCATTGAAGAAAATATAGGTTCATTAGAAATAAGAGATCAAAGATCAAACTTTCTAAGAGATGAAATGTTAAATGAATTAACTAATCTGAGGAATATAATCAAGAATAATCCAGATTTAAAGTTAAAAGCTTTACCTAAAACGGAAAAACAAATATTTCATAATTTTATTAAATTCTATTCAAAATGCCCTATTTGTGGAAATTTGAACCACTTTTTTAATTTAAAACGTGCCTATTTTGATAAGGATAAAGAAATAATAGTAAGGGAATTACTAAGATTAATGACGATAAATAGCGCAAAATTAAATAAATTTAACCTCCAGTTAGGTATTCCTTGCTGTAATTGTTATAAGGAGTTCTATGAAGAATGACTTAATTTATTAAAATTTAACCTAAATACTCAATTACCTTACCACTTTGAGTAATTTCATAAAATACTTCCTCATTAATTTCATCTTTTACAGAATTAATACAAAAAGCTTTAATTAAATAGTCGATATTATAATCAAACATAGTTTCATCCTCGATTATTTTCTCAGTAAGAAGTCGACTCAATAGATCCTCTCTTGAAATACGTTTTAAATTATTAATTATTGTTAAAATCTCCCGACGTACCGGATTATTAACAGCTCTTAAATATAATGAATGTAAATAATTTGTTCCTTCGACAGTTTTACTGTAATCCTCCATTGATTTATAGTTATTGAAATCAAACTCATCAGGCATATTTAAGAAAAAGAATACTTAAAGAAAAACTTAATGTTTGGAGTAGATTATTTTAATCTCTTATTTTTGAATTATTAAAAGAGTTTTTTATTAGTTATCCTTATTTTGAATAAATAAATATTATTTTTATTTAGAATTTCTTCTCTAAAAATTATAGTCTTTCAGAGAAAGTAAAAGTAAAATATTTTATTTTAAGACTCTTATTTCTTCATTAATTTTAATATTAATGCAAAATTGATGAAAAAAAATGGATTTAGAAGAAATAAAACAGATTTTAGGGAAAGATGCAGACGATTTATTAAATCATAAGTGTATTGGAATTCAAAAGGAAAAGCTTCATCTTCCTGGGCCAGATTTTATTGATCGTGTTGTTGTTCATTCAGATAGAAATAATCTGGTGTTAAATAATATGAATCGATTGTTTAATCAAACTGGTAGATTAGCAGGCACAGGATATCTTTCAGTATTACCCGTAGATCAAGGAATTGAGCACACGGCTTCAGCAAGTTTTGCTGTAAATCCTTCATATTTTGATCCCGAAAATATTATCAAACTTGCAATAGATGGTGGATGTAATGCTGTCGCATCCACACTTGGTGTTTTGGGATCCGTTTCAAGAAAATATGCTCATAAAATCCCTTTTATTGTAAAAATTAATCATAATGAGTTACTTACTAAACCGAACTTAGCAGATCAGACATTATTTGCAAATGTTGATCAAGCATGGGATATGGGGGCCGCAGCAGTAGGTGCAACAATTTATTTTGGTTCGGTCAATTCAAGACGACAAATCCAAGAAATCAGTGAATCGTTTAAGTACGCTCATGAGTTAGGGATGGTATGTGTTCTTTGGTGTTATTTAAGAAATTCAGAAGAATTCATAAAAAATGGAAAAGATTATCACACAGCAAATGATATGGAAAGTCAAGCTAATTATCTTGGAGTTACAATTGAAGCAGATATCATAAAACAAAAGCTAGCTACATTAGATCGAGGATTTCTAGATTTAAACTATAGTAAAACAGATAAACTAGTTTATGAAAAATTAGCACCAGATCACCCAATTGAATGGAACCGTTATCAAGTTGCAAATTGCTTCATGGGACGAGCAGGGTTAATTAATTCAGGAGGAGAAGCTGGAGGCAATGATCTTCAAGATGCAATAAGAGCGGCTGTTATAAATAAACGATCTGGCGGTATGGGGCTCATACTCGGAAGAAAAGCATTCAAGAAACCTACACCAGAAGGTATTAAAATCCTTAATGCTGTACAAGATGTGTATTTAGATAATAATATTACTATAGCTTAATAAAAAACATATTCTTTTTTTTTATATATTTTTTTTAAGGGATCAAAAATAAAAAGAAGAATTTTTTACTCATACTTAAGAATAAATTTTTTCATGAGTGAATAATGGGAAGTAAAAAGATTTTTAAACCAATGCGAGATGAAAACCCATACAGAGTAAAATCAACTCCATCTCCTCTAAAAACAAGTATTATTGATTTTGACACTCGTAGAATTTGTCCTGCATGTGGTCGGGATATTAAAATATCTCATAATTACTGTAAGTATTGCGGAGTTGATTTAAGTATGATAGAACCTATTGGAAAAGATGATATTTCAAAACATTTAGCTACTACCGCTATAACCGATCCTGATCCAGGAGTAAGAATGGAAGCTGTTGATACTTTAGGTAGTTTTGGAGACAAAAAAGTATTGGGGGTTTTAACATATGTTCTTCTTAATGATCCAGATGAAAATGTAAGAAGAGAAGCCGCAGATGAATTGGGAGACCTCCATCATCCATATAGCCTCGAAATATTAACAAAAGCACTTAAAGATGAAAGTGCTTTGGTTCGGAAAGAAGCAATAGAAGGATTGAAAAAAATTAAAAAGAAGATTAAGCCTAACAATCTAAATGAGGGAAAGCCAGAAAGTCGGGAAAGTAGAAAAGAACCAGAAGAAAAAGAATATTACGGAGAGAAATTATCTGATTCAGATGATTATAGCGAAGATACATTCAATTCAAAATTTTAGAAATGGAAATAATTCCAATTTATTTTAAAAAAAACCAAATTTTTCTCTCTTTTAATAAATTGCTAAATAAAATAGTAATATAATTAAATTGATTGGTATTTTAATTAATTAGAAAGCAGAATCTAATCATTATTACTAGGAATTTTAGGTAATTGCCTATGAGTACTGGATTTTTTCTCTGTGGATTTCTCCAAAACTTCAATTATATCAGATTTCCTTGCATTTGCAGGTAAATCTATATTCTTTTCATCAGCATAAGTTTTGAGATCTTTCACCGTCATTGAATTAAAATCAATTGTTTCTTTTTGAGTAGTTGATTTTTTTACAGCAGATTTTTGTAAAGTTTTTTGTGGAGTTGTTTTTTTTTCTAAAATTTCAACAGCTTCAACAATTCCTTTTTCTTCGTTAAAGTATACTCTTAATATATGATTATCTAATTCAATCATTCTTTTTGGAACGTTCTTAACAGGTTCCCAATCAGTTTCTTCGACTTCTTTTCCAAAAACAGTCGCAATTTTAGAAACCGCAGCATAAAGAGTATGTCCCAATATTAAATTCAATCTTTTATAATCATCAGAAACTTTTTCTTTAAGAATTTTTTCTTTAATTGTTTTTTGATGTTCTTTTGATAGTTCTATGGATTTAGACCCTCTTGTCGGTTTTGTTATTGATGGTTTTTGAGAGTTAATACTTGGTTTTGGAGAAGTTGCTGAAAATGATGATACAACTACTTCATTACTAGTATCTTGTAATACTGGTGAAAAATATTCTTCCTCCGGTGGTGATTCAGTAGTTTTAGGAGAAACATCCATAATGGTAGCTTCAACACCTCTTTCACGTTCAATATTTCGAACGTATCGCATGTCTGCTAAACGTTCAGTAACTTCCATTGATTGCAACTTAAAAGCATTTAAGAATTCTGCAGGTTCATCTCCTGCATCTACAGACACAATTTTACAGCGATGGTATCTCGCATCTTTCATTAACTCTTCTTGAAGTGTTTGAGCTACCCTTGAACTAATAAATCGTTTTCGAACTGGTGATTTTGGACCTTTCCAAATAAAAATTCTTCTTAAATCTTCCCTAATAATTACAAGGACTTGTTCTGGATGTAAATTTGCTTCAAGGTGTTCTTGTTCAAGATCTAATCGCATTTTTTCTCCAGAATCATCAAGTTCATATACCATAAATGATTCATATTCAGTCATTTTCGTTCAGGGGGTAAAATAAATAATATTTTTCTAAATTTTATAGTGAATTATAAAGATTATCAAAAAAATATTTGATTTTTCTTTTCAAATTTACTTATTTTAAAAAAGATATAAATTAAATTATTTTAAATTTATTTTTTTAAAAAGACTATGAAATACCTTTTTGAACTCATACTAATTCTACATTAAAAAAATAATAAATTAATAATCATGAAGAACATTATCAATTGAAAGTACAAATCCCACAAGAATTCTTCTATCTGTTTCATTATCAAGTATTCTTAGAGCATAAGTATCTTTAAAATCTAAAAGACCTCCGAGAAAGAGATCTCTCCATTTATCTGCTTTTTCAATTTCTGCGACAACATTTCCAGTAGTTACATCATAAACCTTAAAACTAAATCCCATGAATTTTCCTTGAGCACGGAACCATTGATTACCTTCAGGATCTTCAAGATAAAATACAGGTCTGAAAAATGAAAGGATCTTCTTCTTAATTCGGGCTATTAAATTCCCCTGAGGGTCTTTTAAATCTTGAGCTCCACGTGCAGATACAATTTTAGCATGAATAGTAGCTGATACAGTTCCATCAACTTCTCGTAATTCAACTCTACGTCTAATGCTTAGGATTACTCTTTTCATTCGCCCTATGATCTGGTTATTTTCATCTAAAATATCTCCAGAACCCCAATCCCAATATTTTTCTTTCAAGATATAATAATTTCGATTAATATCAAATAAACTCCCCGGCTGATGATAAGATTGTTGACTTGATGGTGCTGTTGATGTTGGTGAGCTAGTAGTTACACTCTGTCTGACACTATCTGGTATTGGTGACCCACATTTTTCACAGAAATTTTGTGAGGAATCTTTAATTTCTTCACCACAGTTCTGACAAAACATTTGGTGTTTCCCTTTTTTATTTTATAATTATTTTATGAAAAGAATAATTAATTCATCTAATAAACTTTCGGATAGAATTTATGATTAATATATCGTCATAAAAAGCTTTTAATTTAATAAGCTTTAATTATTAATAATAAAAAATGGTTAAATAAGCACTATGTCAAGTGAGAGTATTCCGAAATTACTTAAATTAAAGGATTATATAACTTTAATAGGAACTACTTTAGGGATTATAGCTTTAATTTGTGCAACTTTAGGTTCTCGAGAATTACTTTCATTAGGATTTTTCCTAATTTCAATTACTCTTGGAACTGATTTAATTGATGGATATATTGCTCGAAAAACTGAAACTTTAAATGAGATTGGTAGAGAGTTAGATTCTTTAAGTGATTCCTTGACCTTTGGCGTAGTACCAGCAATATTGACTTACCAATCTTTCAAAACAGAAACTCTATTTGATTTATTCATTATAATCGGGGCAATTTGTTTTGCATTTGGAGCAATTCTCCGATTAGCACGGTTTAATATATCAAAAAATCCGGGATATACAGGAGTTCCAACACCTATAAGTGCATTAATGTTAATAACTTTTTTCTATACTAATTTCTTTTACGTGCTTGCTAAGGGTGATATTAACTTGCCATTTTTGGATCTCTCATCATTTTTAATACCTATTTTCTTAATTATAATTGGGTGGTTTAATATCACAACTTATATTAATTTTGAAGAAAAAGATAAAACAGTTTACATTGTATTTATTATCTTTGCTCCTCTTTGTCCAATTTTTGGAGTAATTGGCATAAGTTCACCAAACTTTATAGTATCTAGCATTGCATCTATTTTCTTTTTAGGAGCTTTCATCTTATCATTTCTTCTAATACTAAGAGGTTTCATATTATATTTTATTAAAGAAAGAAAGGAAAAATAGCCATCTTAATATTTATTTTAAGGTTTTGATAAGAAACTGACAACCTCTTCAAATAAATCAAAATATTTTCTTCTTCCATTCTTGGATTTCTTCTATAATTTCTTTTTTATCACTATCATTTAATAGAACAAGTTTATCCTTGAATCTATTGATAATTCTTCTAACTTTATGTAGGGTTACTGAAAATCCTTTCTTTTCAAGTATTAAATCAGCAATCTCTGCTAATTCTTTTCCAAATTGGTCTCCTTTAAGAATATCTAATTTATTGATTAGATTTGTAAAAGCATTATTTATTATAACACCCGCTTCATCACCAGCTTTAGGTTGAGCGACAGAAACAAAATCTATTTTCTCTTGCAATTTTTGTTTTAAGTCTGTAATTAGAGGGGCGGTTGAAGTTGGGCTAGAGGTTGTAGTAGGTTGCGTTTTTATAGAACTTGAATTGACTTCAGGGATTTTATGAATTTGATTTGAAATATTAACTGTTGGTTCAGTTTGCTTATTTTTGATGTTTATTGATTGCCCAATTGTTTGTTTTGAAATGATAGGTTTAATAGGGACACTTGATTTTGTAGTAGTAGTTGCAACACCAGATTGAGTTTTTGCCATTTGAGTACCATGAAATGTGTCTGAATATGCTTCTTCCCATATATTTTGGATAATAGGATTCAATAACTTAATTAGAGGATCAAAAGATGTTTCTACTCCAACAAAATTATTTAGAGGATTGATTGAATCTTGAATTACGCCTATTATAAGCGTATTATTATCACTTTTTAGAATTATTAAATCTCCATTTTGATGGCTCTTAAATGTGATATTCTTAATATTCTTGAGCTTTTTAACTATACTATTGGTATGAGCTTCTGAAGATACAATCTTAATTTTTAATTCACTATTTTTTTTCTCAAATTGTTCAATTGCTAAATGATTTTCTAAAGAGGGTATTATAATAATTAGGTCACTCTTGGAATTTTCTATAAGATGCTGGATTGATTCATTAATCTTTGTGATACTATTTATTGCCCTGATTTTGTTAAATTGAAATCTATCAGTTTTATTTATTTCTTGAAGATAATCCTTCAATACAGATTCAATAGGTTTATTAAGATTTGAAACCTCAATAAGAGAATCTTGAATTATGGAATTTAAATTCTGTGCTATTTTTATTTCTAGATTTTTCATCTTGGCAAAGAGATTCTCATTATTCTCTATAAGAAAATCATTAATTTTATTCATTTCAGTTTCAAATTTACTTAATAGATTCAATAACAGCATTTTAAAATCATTTTGGTATTGGATTATTAAATCTGAAGAATTTTCAATTGGTTTTCCAGTATCATCTAACTCTTTTTCAATTAATTCTTGTAATGTATTAGGAAATACTTTTATAATTTCATCTAATTTCTCCTTAAATTGCTGCTTGATAACCGAAATAATTTCATCTTTGTGTTTTTTAAATTCCATTGCTTCAATTTTTTCAATTATATCGACCTCAAGATTGTTTATAGTTTTTAATAACTCAGCAAACTTGGACTGTGTGATGCTAATAATTTTTTGATGAAAGATAGTTAAGTTTTGTTTAACTACCTTTAATTCGTCCATACCCTCAACAATATCTTCTGCTTCTTGTTTCTGGATAATAGAATCTTCATTAATATCTTTTCTAATCTCTTGAAACGTATGTAAAATAGAATCCAATTCTATCGTCTTGTTTTCTTTAAAAATTTCATTTACTGCGTTGATCATTAATTCTTGAATTGAGTTTTTAATATTATCTAAATTTGAATTAATGTTATTATAATAGTTTAAAATTGGAAAAATTGGGGGTAGAGCTAAATAATGAGCAACAGTTTCTTGATCTTTTGAAGTTTGTTGAATAATTAATCCTACATCTAATAATTCACTTAAACTTTTCTTAAATTCTTCTAGGGTGGCTTTAGGAACTATCGAATATAATTCATAGAAGGAAAGGGGAAATCTATTTATTGATTTAAGATACATCTCTCTTGCGAATTCAGAAAGCTTTAGTTTCTTCAAAAAGTCGTCCATCTATTTTTCACCTTCTTCTAACAAATAATTGTTCCAATTTAATATAAATTATAAAAGCATTTGAATTTTTAATTATATTTATTTTATCTAAAAAATATCGATACTAATAAATATTTAAGGAAGTTATTTCATTATGTTATTTAATACTTTTAGAGATACTTAAAGAACTAAAATAGAATCTTGTGAGGAGAAAATGAATATTTCACATGAAGATGTGTATTTTTATTTGGATTTAACTAAGGATTTGCTAAAAAAAAAGGAAATCATCAAAACAATCAAATATTATATAGAGGAAAAAAATAAAGCAAATTTGAAAGGTCATTATTCACTTCTTATTTTCCAAGAAGAAGGAAATCCAATCTTTATAACTGATAAAAAAGATTCTGGAATTATTACCAATTCTATTGAAGAAAATTGGAAAAATCGCCCTAAAGGACAGAGTTTTTTTGAAAACGGCTTATTTTACATTTTTTCTTACATTGCTGAAACTGTAAGAAAAAAATCAAAATTTTACAGAATTATTGTTATTACAGATACTCCTTCCGATCTATCTGATGACTATCAAGAGGCATTGTTTAATCTGGTTTCAAAAATCAAAAACTTTCCGACTTTTATAGACATAATAAGAGTATCAGCAGAGAATCAACGGTTTTTTAGTGATGATGTAAAATTAAACATGCTTGCTAGTGATACAAAGGGGGGTATCTTTTATATTAAGGATAAAAAAGAATTCTCTAATGTTATTAAAAAACTAGTAAAAAGTAAACAGTATGTAACTACTTTTGCAGATCGTCCTGATCTTATCGAAATAACAAAAGAAGATTATACCTTTTACTATCACTTAGCTAAATCATTGAAAAGATCTGATGAAATGAATTTAGTGTGTTATTTTTGTAATGAAGAAATTTGCCCTGTTTGTATGGATGTTCATGATATGCCTTTAATCTGTGAAGATTGTAATAAAAGTTTTCATAATTGCTGCGTTACAAATTATACAATAAATCATAACATTGGAATTCCAAATATTCTACGTTGTCCTTCATGTGATGTTCTTTTAAAAATTGATGAAGATGAGATAATTGAATTGTCGGGCGAAGTAGAAGTAAATACCGTAAAAGAATATATGGAAAAAGAAATACTTGCAGATCTACAAAAATTAGTAACTAAAAAAGAAAAACCAATTCCTAAACCAACTTTAGAAAGAAAAATAGAAAAACCTCCAGAAAAACCAATAAGTGCATCTAAAGGAGGACCAGGTAAAACTATAAGGATTGGGGGATTTTTTGGAAAAGTATATACAGTTAAAAAGAAAGGTGATAAGATCATTTATGAAAGGGGTTCACAAACATCCTTTAAAACCAAAACTATAAGAGATAGAAATAATATAATCAAATCTGAAAAAGTCATCCTACAACAAAATATTAATTCAAAAAGAAAACCAAGTTTTTTTATATGTCCTCAATGTGGAAGTCAAAATGATTCTCAACATAAAGTGTGTTCTATTTGTGGATATAAATTATAAAATTAGAAAAACCTTTAATTTGTAATACTTCGTATTATTGTCTTTTCATAGTTCCAAACCTAAAGACAAATATGATAATTAAGATAAAGAATTTTTTTTCAATATCAATAAAAATAAATAAAACTTATAATATTATTTTGTTAAAGCTTTACGATTGATGCTAATATGTTACCTCGAGCAAATACAATAAATTCAGAAGAATTTATCTTTTATTTAGATTTAATTTCAGATTTTCTAAAGAAGAAGTCACTAATGAAAGCTATAAGTCATTTTATCAAGGAAAAAGACAAATTTAACGCACTTGCTTCATATGGAATTTTATTATTTCAAAAGAATGAAAATCCTATCAATGTATATGATCTTAAAGATGTAGATAGTGTTTTGAAAAATATAGAAGAAGCTTGGGAAACAAGAGAAGATGAACATAGTTATTTAGAAAATGGTTTATATGAAATTCTTGCATATATATTCAGAAAAAGTCGAGATATTAGAAAAAATTACCGTGTAATTATAATTTC
Organism: Promethearchaeota archaeon; assembly: GCA_048937405.1. Taxonomy (GTDB): domain Archaea; phylum Asgardarchaeota; class Lokiarchaeia; order Sigyniarchaeales; family SOKP01; genus Loki-b32. The sequence goes on along the minus strand of JBHLNF010000020.1, from coordinate 28,291 downwards.
AGACACTCCTAGCCGATTATCTGAAGATTATTATAATGCTCTTTATGATTTATTAATTAAAGCAAAAAAATTCTCTGCATTTATTGATATTATTCGAGTTGGAGAGGAGAAATTTTATGAAGACGATGTTAAACTGAAAGTTATTTCTAGTGAAACTCATGGAGGAACATTCTATTGTCCAAATGAAAAACTTCTTCAAAATATTTTAGGATCATTAATTCAAAATAAAAAAGAATTTAAAGTTATAAAATCTGAAGAACCTGATCAGGTTTTAGGTCAAGATAAGATTTTCTATGAACGATTAGCGGTAGATCTCATTAGTTTATCTACTGAGGATCAAGAATTGTGTAATATTTGTGAACAAGAGTTATGTCCTATTTGTGAGGCTCATTCTGATGAGATACATAAATGCTATAATTGTAATACAAAATTTCATAATTGTTGTGCGGCAAAATATGCACTTGTTAAAAATATTGGCTTTAAACATATATTCAGATGCCCGCATTGCGATGCGCTATTAAAACTTGATGAAGAATTTGTTAATATGGTTTATGAAGAGGATTTAGAAGAAGAATTAGAAGAAAATATACCCGAAATAGACATGGAAAAACCAGGTTATGAAGAAACAGTAATCACAGATTATGAAGAAGAACAATATACAGAAGAATCTGAACTTCAGAATGAAATAATAGAAGAAGAGTCAGAAGTAAGTTTAGAAGAACCAGAACCTTCCACGGGTGATCAACCAAAAAAAGTAAGAGTTGGTGGCTTTTTTGGAAAAGAAATTACTATTGGAACTAAAAAATCAAGAGAAACAACGATTCCAGAAGTATCTGAAGCCACTGAATCGAAAGAACAACCAATATCAATAACCTCCTTAAAACCACCACGAAGAAAAGGAACTAGTTCAATAAAATTATGCAAAATCTGTGGAGCTACATGTAATAAATTAGTCAGCACTTGTCCAATTTGCGGAGCAACACTTAATTAAATCAACTTCAACTTTAACTTTTTTAAAATTTTAAAAATTCTATTGAAATCCCTCTTCTAAGCAATTTTATCATAAAAGTTTTGAACCTTAAATTCTATGCCTGCTAACATCAAATTTTACAGAAATTAAATGTAGAATTGAAAATTTTTAAGAATATTCTATAAAAGGTTTAGAATTAAAAGGATTAATTCTTATTCCATTCAATGACAAGCATAGAATCTAACAATATAAAAGTTAATCCTACTGTTTCTAAAATATGCATGATCATCTCTGCTATTAGTATGGGACATGTAGGTCTAATTATTAGTTTCCTCGATAAATTTAATGTACTAACTATTGTTTTAATAAGAGGACTATTTGGAACTCTTTTTCTTACCTTGTTTTTACTTAAATCGAATTCTCTAAAAATGACTTTTTTAAAGGAATCTCTTAAGATTCATTGGAAAGAGCTTTTAATTATTGGAATTATGAATCCATTGATCATTCTATTTTATTTTATAAATATAATTCTCACAGGATATTCTTTTGCAGCATTTTTATTGTATACAGGACCTATGTTCTTCCTATTATTTCTAATTCTTTCAAGAGAGGAAAAAGTATCAAAAGTGAATATTTTATGTTTTTTTATAGCAATTGTTGGTGTTGCTATTATTATGGAATTTTGGACTGGTGAAGCGTTAATTTCAGGTGCTTTTTTTGGTATTTTTTCAGGATTAACATTGGGAATATTAATATTTTATAAAAAAAAGATCTACATTAAACGTAAAAGTTCAGAATTCCTGTTTAAAGTAAAAGGTGATTTCGATACTTTTTTAGCTTGGTGGCCTACATTGTTTATTATTTTTATGTTTTTACCAATATCTCTATATGATTTAATGATATTCTCCTTTTTTGATCTAATTTTCGCTCTTATTTTAGGACTATTCCCAACAGCACTGGCTTTTTTATTATATAATATTGGAATAAAAAATGATAAGAGTGGGAATATCATAATTCTATCATATCTGGAACCTGTTACAGCTACAATCCTAAATATTATTGTTCTGAAATCACTATCCATATTTACTATAGTTGGAGGAAGTTTAATTCTCGTAGCCAATATCATCGTTTTAAAATATTCAAATTAAAAAACATTTTGATTCATTATTTCATATTGGAGAAATAATTTAAGAAAAGACTATTCTTATTATCTCAAAAAAATACAATAATCTTCTCTTATTCTCATTAAAAAAACATAAAATTTGGAAATAAATGAGATATCATGACAGGTAAAATTGAAATCAACATTTTTAAAAGATTATCAGTTAGTTAAAATAGGTACAATGAACATTATCCCCGTCTATGAACATGAAGAAGATTCTCAATTCTATTAATTCCGATGCTAAATGTCAGATATGATAAAGTAAATTTTAATGGTTTTATAAGCAAACTCCGTCAGGAAATCTTAAGATATTTATATTACCTTTTTGTCTAGAAGAAAAAAGATAAGAAATTACTTCGAATTTAAAAATTTTAAATATAGTGGGAACTTAGTTAACATTATAAAATTAATTTGGATTTTAACATTCCAAATATATAAACAAAAAAATATCTTAGGAGGACGAAACAAATGAAAAATAAAAAAGTAATTACATTATATTTAGTAATTCTATTTTCTATTCAGTTTTTAGCAGGCTTAACTTGGTTTTATCCTAATACCAGAGAAAAAAGTAATGCTCTTATTCTTAATCCGGAAGTATCCGATGTTATTGTGGGAAATTATACATTTCCTGGAATTACAGATCCCCCTCTCTTAAATGAATCAATAAGAATCGGGTTACTTGACGATTTGGAGCATATCACTGGTGATCATGCTTGGAAAGGAGCACTTTTAGCAGCAAGAGAAATTAATGAAGCCGGAGGAATTTTGATTAACAGTACAACTTACTATATAGGTCTTGTAGCAGAAGATACAGATGAATTAAACTCAACTCTGAGCATATCTAAGGGTATTACTGCCGCAAATAAAATGTTATCATATGATCCACATTACATTATAGGGGGTTTTGAAAATAAATCATTAACATATTATCTAGAACCTATTTTGGATGCACAAATACCTTTTTTATCCACTGGAACTACAAGTGAAGATTTTTGTTTAAAAATTAATGATACTTCTACTTATGAAAGGTATAAATATTTCTTTAATATAATGCCGCTAAATGCAACATCAATTGGTATTATAGTGATTAATCAAATAGCATGGCTCTGTAGTAATCTTGGTATTACAAATCTGACGATACTTCGAGAAGATATACCTTGGTCAACAAATTTAGCAAATGCCCTTTATGCTGTATTAGGAGTTCCTAACAAACAAATAATTTCTTTTCCTTTAGGTACCTCTGAATCAGAGTTTGAAACTATTTGGGATACAATTGATGCTTCAGAAACGCAATTAACAATTCCTTTAGTTAATGGTAATGATTCAATAACGATGTTAAAAACATATAGAAATATTAAACCACAATGTATCCTAGCAGGTATTGATTTATTCTCCCAAATAGACTCCTTTTGGGATGACACTGAAGGAACATGTCAATATGAAATTATAATGCAATCTCAACATAGAAATTATAAAACCTCAAAGTCTATTCCATTCTGGGATAGTTTTTATTCAACATATAATATAGATCCATATTATACTGGAATTGGTTCCTATGATGCGGTTAATATAATAGCAAATATAAGTGAAACTATTAAAATTTTTGATGCAAATGACACTGTTATAGCTTTAGAAGATTTTAATCGAACTAATCCTTTTATTGCTGCAAGTGCGAACATTGCTTTTACAAAATCTCATGCTTTATGGGAAGGATGGCCCTATTCATATAGTTGTTTTTGTCAATGGCAATTAGATGGAAATAAAGTGGTTATTCCCTCCTATGTTACTGTTCCAGGTAACCCTGGTTATTATCCGAATAATATTGCAACGGGTTCAGTTTCCTTTCCATATTGGGGGGTTCATTATCTTAAGCCACCACAGGATATACCTGGTGTTTTTTCTTTAAATACTAATGCTGATGTTTCTGTTGCTACTGATGTTTTTATTGATACTGATGGAACTTTTAATCTAACTTGGTCGGATTCAACTGGAGTAGATAATTATTCTGTATTTATTTTTGATAGAGATATTTCATATATAAGCAAAAGATACCGTTTAAATTCATATGAAAATGTAAATTCTCCTTTTACCATATCGGATTTAGAAAATGGAGATTATTATTTTATAGTCGCAGCATACAACGAAAGTGGTGAAAAATTATCAAATACACTCAATATTCAAGTTTATGATGAAAGTTTTTATAATGAAAGCACTGGATTATGGGAAGAATCACCGATAATAATTGATGATACAGGGGGAGGGGATTATAATTGGTCAGCAGCGGTGGCTACTTTCCCATGGTGTAGTGGCTCTGGAACTGTAAGTGACCCATATATTATCGATTCTATCCAAATAGATGGACAAGCTTCAAGTAGTTGTTTAACCATTCGAAATTCATACAAAAGTTTTACTGTTGATAGTTCAAGTTTTATTAATTCTGTTGATACCGTTAATGATGGTGGTATAAAATTGCAAAATGTATCTAGTGGATTAATTGCTAATAGTAATTGCAGTTCTAATAATGGCAATGGGATTGTAGTTTATGCCTGCCAAAATATAATTATAACTAAAAATACATTAAACTCAAATGGTCTAGGTGGTATTAGGCTTTACGATAGTTATAATATTACTATTAATGATAATGATGAGACAATTAATAATAATGAATATGGAATTTGGTTGGACACTAGCAACAATAATACTATCAAAGGGAATTCAATAAATAACAATTATTATGGCATTTATCTCCAAGATTCCAGTTATAATCGCATCACGCAAAATTATTTTTCGGGTAATACACATGATATTGAAATTCAGGGTTCCAGTACAGGAAATATCATAACAGATAACACCTTCATATCCGATAAAGAAGGAATTCCTTTCGAGCTTATTTTAATAATAATTATTGTTGCTGTTATTGCCGTTGCTGGAGCAGCAGGTGCTGTGGTTTTAAGGAAGAAAATCTCTTCTCCTGACAAGAAGGAAAAAGAAATAAGTGATAAAAAAAAGGAGAAAATAAAGATAAAGCTTGAAGAGAAATTACACCAAGTAGACAATCTTATAAATGAAAGAAAAATTCAATTAGCTTATAGACAGTTAGGGAAAATAAAAGATACTGCAGATCAATATGATTTCTATCCTATTTTTAATAGAGCTAATGATAAAGTTGAAAAGTGCAAGGAAATTGAAGCTGGGCTTTATCAGGAGGTGCAGCGAGAAGTACCAAGCACACCTGTGTTACCAAGTGAAGTGAAGGTAGAAAAGGAGACTACACCTAAAAGAAGAAAGGAAAAAGAAGTCAGTGTCTTTCTCAGTTATTCTACAGCTGACGAAGATCGGTTTCAAATAGATAAAATTGCCCAAGTTTTAGAAAACACTCCAGAAATTAATAGAGTATATTACTATCTTAAAGATAGTGGACAAAACATTGTGGACTATATGGAAAAGACATTAAGAGTATGCAATACTTTTGTGCTATTTTGTACTCAACACTCTAAGGAATCTAAAGCTGTTGAAGGTGAATGGCAAGCTGCGTACCAATTAGTTAAAAAAGATAAGATGAAGATTATCCCTGTATATGAGGATGAAGAGGATGTACCGATTCTATTGATTACTATGTTAAATGTTAAATATGATAGAACCGATTTTGATGGATTTCTTAATAGACTTCGCCAAGAAATCTTAAGATAAAATCATCTTTACTTTTTTTCCTAAATCAAATTTTTTTTTTTTTTTCTGTATTAATTAGAATATTGTATTTATAGGAAAGAATAGTACAATTGCGAAGATTGCTGATATTGGAAATGTTAATAACCAAATTGCTACTATTTTCAATATACCCTTTTCCATTGGTGCATTACTTGCTTTTGATAATCCCACTAAAGACGCTACAAGTAGATGGGAACCAGAAAGAGGTATTTTTTGAATCGTTCCGAGAAGCATAACGGCTGCGGTTGGAACCTGTACAGCAAAGGCTGTGCTCGGGCGTAATTCAGTTATTTTGCCTAAGTTTTTTATAACAATCCGACCTAAAATTATAATCCCACCAGCTAAACTAAATCCTGTAATAACTAATAATGCTGGTAGATTAATATCATCTCCAATTCCTGCAACTATTCCAACTGCGTTAGAACAATCATTTCCAGCTCTAGAGAAAGCTGTAATGCATATTACAATTAAGATTATATAGGAATAAATGTTCTCTGAACGTTCATAGTCTTGGAATCCTTTAAGATATTTAAGTTTATATTTATTAAGTATCTTAACAACTAGATATGTAACTACAAATCCAACTATTGGAGACAATAACCACCAAATACTCATTCCTAATATTGTATTCCAATTTATACCACCTACACTTCCCAGCATCAACCCTATTCCCATTATACCTCCAATTGTAGAATGAGTTGATGAAATTGGAAGACCTAAAGCGCTAGACAATATTAACCAGATGGCAGTTGAGATTAATATTGTCATAACAACAGCATTTTGGTTAATATCAGTGGTTTCATAGTCTAATAAAAGAATTTTGTCACCTACTGATTTAGCCACACCTTCTCCTAATATAACAGCACCACAAATAGCGAAAATAGTTGCTAAAATAAGAATTTGTTTCATGTTAAGAATTCTTGATCCATATAGTGGAGCCATCGTTTCATCATTAGCTCCTATACCTATTGAAATTATAATAGATATTACTATAAATATTGTTATAATTACAGCAGGATCCATTGTTATCTTTTTCTCCCTTATTTTGATTACTTTTTTTCCTATTTACTTGGATATTTTACAATTAGACTTCTCAGAAAATCACTAATTTCTTCTGCATTTGAAATCATGTTAAATAGTTTAATACATATTTTTGAAGTTAGATAAATCTTAAGAGATTTTTCCTCAGACTTTTGATAAATTACATTTAGGATATTAAATTTAGCTTCACGACCTTTTCTCTTCAGAGCTTCTATCTCAAATGACTTATCATAAGCAGCTTTAAAATCAGTTTCCATAAGATTTATCATTTTAATTAATAATTTTATTATTTCTTCATATATATCATTTAGTTTCTTTATAGCTTCTTTTACTTCATCATAACAATCAAAGGGAAACACCTGTAAATTACGAGCAAGGTCTTCTGACTTATCAGAAACAATATCTAAATATTTTATTATTCTATATCGATCTTCAACTAAGAAAGGAAGAGCTCGTCGATCCATATAAAGAGTATTAATATAATTTTCTTTTGCAAGATCAGCTTCATGCTCACACTTAATTACTTCCTCCAATTTATCTTTATTCAATTTTCCTTCGATTAAATCATTAATACAATTGTGGAGTAAATTAGAACCTTTTAATACTTGAGCGTGAAATTCATTTGCAACTTCTAATAATTTGTTTTTTTTCTCTTTTAATAATTTCATTCTATTCACAATATCAATTAATAATCGAATAATCTCATTTATTATTTATTTCTTAAAAAAAATTTCTTTTTTCCAATAGATTTAGCATTACATACCTCAGATTGATATAAAGAAAATATTATATACTTTCAAAATTTCTACATTTTAATCACAGTGAATGGAAAAACTCTTGCCATTTCTCGAAATTAAATTGGGAGATATTTTTTTTGACCCTAAGGTGCAAACTTATTGTTTGAATCCTGATTTTAAATGTCCAAATTATGGACATTCATGGGTATGTCCACCCGAAGCACCATATTTGGAAGAAACTATTTCTAAATATCAAAAATTTTATCTTCTTTATGTTAAATCTAATTTGAAAGAGTATGTTCAAAAAAAAAAAGCTAAATATCCTAAAAGAAGTGAAAAAAGAATAAGGAATGAATTCTTCATGAAAAATCTCTTATGCAATAAATTTGAAAAAGAAATTTTTAGCTTTATTAAGAATTTTCAACCTTTATTTAAAGATAAACTTCTATTATGGGATGGATTTTGCAGAGTTTGTTTTAACAAAGATGATAAAGGATGTACTTATGACTCTGGTAAACCTTGTCGTTATCCAGATAAGAAAAGATACTCAATGGAAGCAGTTGGAATTGATGTAACAAAAACAGTTACCAAGTTAAATTTTAATTTGGAGTGGCCTCCCAAAGATAATATATATCGCTTTGGTTTAATATGCTTAAAATAAAAAACAAGAATAAAAAAATTAGAAATTACAATCTTCTATAATTATAGTTTCTTTTCTATCAGGACCAATCGAAGCAAATGCGATATCTAACTTAAGTTCCTCTCTAATTGCTTGAATATATATTTTCATTGTCTCTGGAAGGGCATCATAACCTTTTAGAGCAATCTCATACCATTCTTTCCTTGTTTTTTCTTCCCAACCTTCAAAACTTCTATAAATTGGTATACAATGTTCAATTATCTCTGATTGAATAGGCCAACTTTCAAGTATTTTTCCATCTAATTTATAGTTAACACATATTTTAACGGGATTAATTCCTTGTAATGCATCTAACAGAGTGATTATCACTTTATCCACACCATTAATCATTATACCATATTTAATATTGAAAAGATCTAACCATCCAACTCTTCTTGGTCTTCCGGTGACTGTGCCATACTCATGACCTTGTTCTCTTATTTTTTCAGCTGTTTCATCAAATAATTCCGTTGGAAATCTTCCTTTTCCTACACGGGAAGTATATGCTTTTACAATACCAACTACTTTATTTATTTTTTTTGGAGGAATTCCAGTGCCTGAAGAAATACCTAAAGCATTCGCATTAGACGAGGTTCCGAATGGATAAAATCCATGATCTATATCAAGTAGACTACCTTGAGCGGCTTCAAAAAGAATTTTCTTTCCAGAATCAACAGCCTTGTTTAAATAATATGCCGTGTCAATTACATACGGTTTTAATTGCTCACCATATGTTTTATATTCTTCATAGATGGCATCTAAATCAATATCTATGCTTGGATCATAGATTGATATTAAATCCTTCTTTAACTTAAATAATTTTTCCAATTTTGGTCTCAAAATCTCTGGATTTATTATATCATAAATTCTTAAACCCCAACGAGATGCTTTGTCAGAGTAAGTTGGTCCAATTCCTCTTTTAGTTGTTCCAGCTGCATACTCTCCTTTAGTTTTTTCTTCTAATCCATCTAAAATACGATGAAAAGGAAAAATCACATGTGCCGTAGAACTCAACTTTAAATCCACCTTTTTATTTAATTTCTTCAAATTTTCAATTTCTTCAAGTAAGACTTTCGGATCGACTACACAACCATTAGCAATTACACCCTCTTTTTCTAAAGGAGCACCTGAGGGCATTATTTTCAATTTATATTTGACTCCATTTGCATATATTGTATGACCTGCGTTATTTCCTCCATTATACCTTACAACTACATCTGCTTTTTGAGCAAAATAATCTACAAACTTTCCTTTTCCTTCATCGCCCCAACTTAATCCAACTACTGCAATTGTATTACTCATAAATCTTTTTCCTTTTGACTTTTTTATATATTATCAACACTTAAAATGTTCCAAAAAAGATTATTGAATACACTTTAAAAAATTTTTGGTAGGTAGGCAAGAACGGAAAAATAATAGATATATAATTATTTTTATATGTGAATTTTCTTGTAAGATATAATCTATTTTTAATAATTCCCCAATAAAAGCCCTCATCGTTTTCGATATGCTTAAAAAAACTGTTCTTATTGATTTAGCACACAACGAAATGCTAAATACCAACGATGAAGAATTCAAGGAATTTTTGGATATCCTTAAAAAATTAGATCTAAAGGTTAAAATAAATGAAAGTGGTCTAATTTCTAAGGAAATCTTAGAAAATATAGATCTACTAATCATTGGAAATCCGATTGATGATTTCTTTTCTAGTTTGGAAATAAAATATATTGTTGATCATGTAAGGAGTGGGAGTGGACTATTACTCTTGAGTGAATATGGTTCGGATTCTCTTCAAAAAACTAATCTCAATGATATTGCTGGAAAGTTTGGCATCTTTTTTCAGAAAAATCTAATTAAAGAAATGAATGATGATAACCAAAATTGTTCAAGTATATTACATATTCAAGATTTTTTTAAAAACCAAAATACAAATAATTTAAGAGAAATGGTAATTGGAGGTGCATGTTCTTTACTTTTAAATAGAGAAGTAAAACCATTATTACAAACAGGTAAAAATTCTGTATGGGCCGAAATCTATAACAATATGTCTGATAAATGGACTAAAGAAAATGAGAAACAGCAAATTATTGCTGCATATACTCAATTTGGACAAGGAAAAGTAGTAGCAATTGGAGATGTTGATATTTTTACGTCAAATCCCAGAATTGGGTTAAATTCATATGATAACAGAAAATTTATACAAAATATAATTAATTGGTTGACTATTCCAGTTAAAGAATCTAAAGTTATGTTATTTATATTACAACAACTTGGAGATCTACAATATGAGATTAGAGAAACTAACAAAGTTCTCAATAATATTATAGAAACTATGACAATCTTAGAAAAAAGGATTACTTATTTAGAAAATTACTCAAAAGAAAATATTCAAACATCAGATTAAGAAGAAAATTCCGAGTTGTGAATTATTTTTATTTGTTTTTCAGAGGTTTAGTTTTTTTTTGTTAAGATGGTTATTTTCTTCCATTTCTAATATTTGGAAATGAAAAATTTGATTTGTATTAAAAAAGTTGATATTATACATATTTTGAAATTTTAAATGAAATTAATGAAAAAACAAAAATTATCATTTTATTTTTCTAATTCAATTTCTACTTTAACTAAATTATAGTCTCTTGTGCCTAGGCCAATCTTTTCAGCTAATTTTAATTGTAATTCCCAGTGTTTTGATTCTTTTCCACTAAAATCCATTTCTCCATTTTCAGGATTAAAACGTGGTGTGTGTGAAAACCACTCATATGGTCCTTGAGTAGTAAGTCCCTCTATATCAGAAAGAGCTGAATGAGGTGCAATTGAAGATTTGTGAACAAGATCTACAGTTGCTTGATCCAAAGCCACAGGATCCAATGATGCTAAAATACCAATATCTGGAACAAATGGAACATCAGAACCCCCTGTACAATCACATTGATAAGTAATATCAATTGCATAATTAATATAAAATATTTTTTCTTTTCCGAAAAATTCAACAACCCCTTTAGCATTATCAATCATCTGTGTAATAAATTCTTCACGTTGAACTGTACCAATATTGATTAACTCATCTTTACATACTGAAGCACACATATAACAAAATTTACATTTTTCTTTCTTAAAAACTAGTTTATTATTCTGATCCTTAGTTAATGCGTTGGTTGGACATATATTAATACAATTTTTACATTTTGGTATACACTTATCAAAATCGATCTCAAATGTTTTTCCAGTATGTGCTTCTACCTTACCTCCCTTACTCACGCATCCAATTCCAAGATTTTTAATTGATCCCCCAAAACCACCACCTGTATGACCTTTAAAATGAGTAGCTAGTATTAAATAGTCAAATTCCCTTAAACGTCCTGCCACTAGGACTTCTTTAAATCTCTTACCATCAATTTTTTGAATTTCAATATCTTCTCCAGTTTTTCCATCAAGCATTAGAATTGGAGCACCCATAGTTTCTTCAGTATAGCCGTGAAAAAGTGCGACTTTAAGATATTCTTCTTCAGTGGCTCTACCACTATATTCTGTATGTTTTACAGAAACACTTTCAGGAACGCCCCATCCACAAGATTCTGCAACTGAAGGAATACCACCTAATTCTTTAACGTAATCACACAAAAATCGAATGTAACTAGGGCGGAGATATCTTATGTTCTCTAATGCCCCAAAATGGGTTTTAATTATTATTTTATCACCATTTTTAATTTTTTGTTCAATTCCAATCTTTTTCAATGCTAATGGACCTTTAAATTTACTCATACTCTGATTGTGAATATGAGTTCGAGCTGTAAAAAAAAATACATCTGATTTCATCTTTTTCACATAAAAAAAGCTATTAATAACTCATACAAATAACTAGACTTTCTAATTTTAGACACAAAATATTTTAACATTAATTAATTCTATCTATATAATAAATTAGCATATTTATGACTCTAAACAAAGAATAATATAGTATAATAATGGCTCGTTGCCCAGAATGTGGAGGCTTTATGAAATACCATTCCGCCATAAAACAAGTTGTATGTCAATCATGTGGTTTATCGCTTAGTAGACACGAATTAGATAGATATTGGCAAAAAGTAAGAAGCGAAAATACAACTGAAGATGATGATTTGCAACAAAAAAAAAATCGACGTAAAGAATGGTTAGAATGGTACTCAAGCTCAAAATCGGATAAAGAACAATATTAAAAGTAGAAATATTAAGAATCTTCTATATAATATGTGATTTTTAAATATAGAATCATATAAAAAAAGAGTCATATTAATTGAAGTATTAAACCTCTGAATTATGTCCGAAATTTTTTTTCTAAGATATCTTCTAATAACTCAGCTAGCTTCTTAGCCGGGATATCTAAAAGAGTAATCTCTAAATGTCTTCCACGTGTAGCATCCTCAATTCTTACAGTTTTAGAAGAAACTATTTTTAATTGGGTAAGTTGGCGAACATATTTCCTAAAACTCATTTTAACATGTGGTTCTATTGAATAATTTTCACAAATCGCATTATAATCCTCAAACGCATCATCAACTAACGTGTAAGGTTCATCTGTACTAATTAAAGATCTTACAATACCATATAAAGCTAAAAGTTCTTGATCTTTTAATTCATCAACAATATCATTTCTAAAAGTAGGATATACATCATTAGAAGCTTCTCTAATTATATCTGCTGTTATAGTATTTAATCCTTCTTTATCACAATAGGACCCACTTTTTCTTAATATTTCAATACCATGTCTCATATTTTTATGAGCAACCACAATTTGAGAAATCATTATCAATAACTCCATATTGATAACATCTTCTTTAAAAGCAAGATCACTTCGATATTTTAATATTTGCATTGACTCATCGAAGTTATAAGGTTTAAGCTGTATTTTTTCATTTAATCTACTTAAAATTCTCTCATTTTCAATTTTCATCCAATCTTTACTTCTAGAAATTAAAAGTAATGATAATTTTGCATTTTGATGGCCAAAAGTCTCAGCGATATCTAGAAATGCTAATACTTCATCTGGTTTTAAAAGATGGATCTCGTCTATAACCAATAACATATATCCTTGTTCCCGAATGAGTTGTGAGAGAATTAGTTTTAATGCCTCATCATCACTGAAACCTCTTCCACTCCCATGTTGATATTTAGCAAGTAATTCTCTAATTATCTTACTTTTGGAGCGAAAATTAATGCAATTAAAATATTCAATAAATAAATTAACATCATTTTCAATTGCAATTGTTCTGAAAGTTCTCCCAAAAAATCGAGCTGTACAAGTTTTTCCAACACCTCCCTTTCCCAATATCAAACAGTTTATGGAAGGTTGCAGATCTTCCTCTAAAATACGTCGATAATTAAATATTAAAGTCTTAAGAGATTCATCACGACAAAATAATTTTTCAGGTACATAACTTAAATCAAGAGAGCTTGCTTGTCGAAAAACTGATTTTTTCCGAAATTGTTTTCTAAATTCATCCTCATCCATTATAAATCGAGAAGACTCACTATTTTATTTTGATGTATACGTAATAAAAGAACGATTAAAGTATAAATTTTCTTATACTTATTAAATTATGTTTTTTTTTTATTAAATTTATTAACTAAGAAATTAGATTAATACCTATAATTTATCAATATTGTTTAAAGGATGCATCTGAGAGTATGATTCTTTTAACTTAGTTATATCATTTTTGGCATAAATCCGTGTTGTATTTGGACTAGAATGCCCCAAAATATCTTGTAATTCACTTATGTCCATCCCGGATCTCCTTAAATGAGTTGCACCAGTATGCCTAAATACATGAGGTGTGATTATTTTAGACTCAGAAAATCCACATTTTTCTTTAATTGTTTTAATATCTGCTTGTACAACTCGTGGATTTAGTTTTTGATTTCTCGTATTTACTAATAAATACTCTTCAGAATCATAAATTATTCTATTTTTAAGATATTCTTTAAAAATTTCCAACGTTTTTTGATCAACTGGTACAATTCTTTCCTTATTTCCTTTCCCACGGAGTTGAATATAACCTCTTTCAAAGTCAATATCTCTTATTTTTATATTACATAACTCACTTACTCGTGCCATTGTAGAATATAGAAGTCTAACAATCATATAATATCGTTCACTCTTTCGAGAGTTGAATAAATGTCGGTCTTTCAACTTAGTAAAAATTACCTCCATATCAGAAATTCTTAAAAACTTAGGTAAGCTTTCTTCAAGCTTAATTTTAGGAGTTTTAATTGTACTCATAGGGTTCTTTGAAATGAATTCATTTAATTCCAGAAATTTAAAATAAGAACGCAAAGATGCAATTTTCCTCCCTATCCCTTTTTTTGTATAGTTCATCTCATTCAATTTTTTCAAGAATAGACGAATTCTTTGGCGTAGTAGAGAGGAATTAATTTGGAGATCTCCAATAAGTTCAATGAATTTTTGAAGATCATATTGATAAGCTTTAATTGTTGAGGAAGCACAACCCTCTTCAACTTCTTTGGCTATTAGGAAATCCTCAATAAAATCAGAAATTTTATAGTTTTCCATGTTATATAGAAATCATCGTGAAATTACAAAATACATTATAATATTGAGATATTATAATAGATCTGATGTTTTTTATTATTTTTTTAGAGCCTCTCCACTTCCATACCAACCTTGTTTGATGAAGAGATACGCATTCATCGCGGCTGTGGTCGCTTCACCAGTAGCAGTGGTTACCTGTCGTATTCCACCAGTTACATCTCCGGCTGCGTAAATACCTGAAAAATTAGTTTCTTGATTTCTGTTAACCTTAATGTTATTGTCTTCATCAAGTTCGATACCGGCTTTTCTTGCTAAATCACTCTGTGGCTCTACTCCTATTGCAATAAACAACGCTTTAACGTCAATCTTAGAAATTTCACCTGTTTCAATGTTTTTAATTTTTAATTCACCCAATTTGTTATCTTTAATTATTGCTTCTTCAATAATACAATTATACATTGGTTCAACATTGGGCAATGAATCAACCTCATCGACTATACATGCTTCTGCTCTCATACAGTGACGTCTGTGAATAAGATATACTTTTTTTGCTATACCAGAAAGATAAATTACTTCTAGGCCCGCAGCATTACTACCACCAACCGTGGCAACTACCTGATCTCGAAATAAAGGGCCATCGCAAGTAGCACAGTAAGATATTCCGTTACCGACTAGTTCAAATTCATTAGATAAGCCAAGGGTCATATGTTTTGATCCAGTTGCAATTATAATTGCTTTTGCTTTGAATTCTCCTTCATATGTTGTGATTATCATTTCCTTTGGGTTAATTGCTGATACTTCATTAAAGAAAAAAGTTGTTCCCCAATTTTCAGCTTGTACTCTCATTTTTTCTGTTAATTCAAGACCGTTGATACTTTCAAAACCGGGATAATTTTCAATTTTAGGAGCAGTCCCTGCTAAACCTCCAAAACCTTTTCCTTCAAAAAGAGCGGTCTTTAATCCCATTCTTCCCCCATAAATTGCTGCTGTTAAACCGGCAGGTCCACCTCCAATAATAACAAGATCAAATTCATTTTTATAAGTCAATTTTATTCTCCATTATATTTGTGGCTTTATTCGCATTTGTAATTATTAATTTTAAAAATTATTTATTGTTTTTTTCTATTCTCCTTTTAGATAATTTATTCCTTCTTTAATTGCCGAAGATACTTGCATGCACTTATCGCTGCCCGTGAACCTTCTGCCGTAGCAAAAACTACTTGAAAAAGTCCCCCAGTACAATCTCCAGCAGCATATACACCTTTAAGATTTGTTTTTTGATCATCATCAATTTTAATATTTCCTAAATCATCTAATTCTACTCCTGCTTTTTTAAAAATTGAATTAGATGAAATATGAGATAAAATGAATAAACAATCTAACTCTAATTCCTTTATTTCTTCAATACCTTCTAATTCAGTCTTAGTAGATTTACATAATACTTTTTGAAGCTTACCTTCTGAATCTGAAATTGCTTCAATTACTTCCATCTTTTCAAGAATTTCAATTCCTTTTTTTTTAACTTCGAAAATTTTATCTGGTAAATCTTCAATCTCTAAATCTGTGATTATATGAACAATACAACCCATTTGTTGTAATGTTAATGCTTCTTCTATCATTTCTTCATCTTTACCATATACATAGACAACTTTATCCCTATATAATGGTCCATCATTTAAGGCACTATACGAAACACCAAAACCTAATAAATTGCTTTCTCCTTTAATTATATCTTTACGAGTGCCTCTTCCTGTTGCTATAATAACAACGTCGGAAGAAATTGTTGATGTTCTTGTTGTTGTTACATTTACACCCATCCCAAGCATTAATGAAATTATATCACCTTGGATAATATTAATATTTTCAGAATAGCTTTCAGCATGTGCTCTAAACTTCTTCAAGAGATTTTTTCCTTTGATATCGATCTCCCCAGGCCAATTTTGAATTTCTTTAGCTTTTTCTAAGCCAGATAATTCTTTTCCATCAAGAATTATAATATCTCTATTTGCACGTGCACAATAAATACCAGCACTTAACCCTGCTGGACCACTACCAATAATTAATATTTCACATTTAATTTCATCCATACTTTCAACCTCTCAGAATGATGTTTATATTTGCTAAAAGAAAAAATGGTTGTATTTATCCATTAGCGACTTTATATGATCATATTAAATATAGGTTTTCAAGTAATTTAATAAAATCTCTCTCTAAAGTGTTATTATTTAAATTCTTTTTTTTTAGAAATTCATTTATTTACATCAATTTAAATATATATCTAATTAAAATTCAAAATGTTTTAATGATTTAAGAAATTTTGTTTGATATTATTACACTTTTGTGTTATAAAAAATTTAATAAAAACAAAATAAATATGTGAAAAATTATGGCTGTACCGATAATTTTAATTGTTGCATTAATTGCGGGGATACTTTCAATTGCAATGGCTTTATATTTTGCTAAGTTAGTACTGAAAGAAGATCCAGGAAATGAAAGAATGATTGAAGTATCTGAGTATATTGAAAAAGGAGCCAAAACATTCCTTAAAGTTCAATATAAAATCCTAGGTATTTTTGTTATTGTTTTAGCAATAGCATTATTATTTTTACCTTCTCCCTTAAAGGAGAGCGAAACATACAATAGACTTATACCTGATGCCTTAAATTGGGAACAAATGATTGCGTATATTATAGGTTCTGTTGGTTCAATGATGGCTGGTTATTTAGGAATGATGACAGGTGTAAAAACTAATACGCGTTCTGCTCAAGGTTGTACTATTAGCACCAAGAAAGGCTTCGATATAGCTTTTTTTGGTGGCGCAGTAATGGGTCTTGCAGTTGTTGGTGTAGCGCTTATTGGTCTTTCTATCCTATATTGGATTATTCCAGATCCTATGATTGTTTTAGGCTTCAGTTTTGGAGCTAGTAGCGTTGCGCTTTTTATGAAAGCTGGAGGAGGAATCTACACAAAAACTGCAGATGTAGGTGCTGATCTTGTTGGAAAAGCTGAATATAATCTACCTGAAGATGATCCACGCAATCCAGCAACTATTGCTGATAATGTGGGTGATAATGTTGGTGATATTGCAGGGATGGGTAGTGATTTATTTGATTCATATGTAGCATCAATTGTAGCTGCAATGATGTTAGCTGCAACTTTATCAATTTTAGCTCCCGCATTTTCCGATATATGGGGAACTATGTCAATTGAAATTAGATATACTTTTGTAATATTTCCAGTTGTTTTAAGTGGTGTTGGGTTAATAGCTTCTCTGATTTGCATTTACCTAATTAAAATGATAAAAGGAGAAGATCCCGGAAAATTATTAAATTTAGGAACATATCTAGCTACAATTGTCTTTGGTGGTCTTGCCGCAATAATTACAGCAATAATGGCATTAGGATTAAGTAATGATGAGATAATGTTCTTATGGAAACTATATTTTTCAGTATTGATAGGATTACTTAGTGGACTGGTTATAGGATTCACAAGTGATTACTTTACAAGTGATAATAAGAAACCAACAAGAAATATTGCAAAATCAGCACAAGAAGGTGATGCAGTTGTCATTCTTAGCGGATTTTCTTATGGATTATTAAGTGTTGTACCACCTGCTGTTGGTATTGTTATAGCAATGGCTGCGGCCTATATCTTAGGAGGACTATTTGGAGTAGCAATGGCAGCAGTAGGTATGCTTGCAATTGTTGGAACTATTGTCTCTAATGATGCGTATGGACCAATTGTAGATAATGCGAGGGGTATTGCTGAACAAGGTGATTTGGGTGAAGATGTTATTAGAACTGCAGATAGATTAGATTCCGCGGGAAATACAGCAAAAGCTATTACTAAAGGGTTTGCTATTGGCGCAGCAAATCTAACAGTACTTGCTTTAATGTTCTCATTTGCAACTGAAGCGAATGATATTCAAGCAGGGACGATAGATGTGGTGAATTTACTTAGTGTAGATGTTTTAATTGGGGCCTTTATTGGAGTAGTTGTTCCTGCACTTTATTCTGCTTTACTAGTTCTTGCTGTACAAAGAAACGCGGCTAAAATGGTTGATGAAATCAGACGACAATTTGAAGAGAAACCTAAGATATTAACTGGTGAAGAAGCAGCAGATTTTAATAAATGTATATCAATTGCGACTAAGGGTGCTTTAAAAGAACTTATATTACCAAGTATAATTGCAATTGCTATCCCAATTTCTGTAGGAATATTATTTGGAGTTGCAGCATTAGGAGCATTTTTAGCAGGTGCAATTTTATCTGGTTTTGTATTCGCAATCTTTATGTCGAATGCTGGAGGTTCATGGGACAATGCTAAGAAATGGATCGAAGATGGGAACCTCGGAGGTAAAGGTACTGAAACACATAAAGCATCCATTACTGGTGATACGGTTGGAGATCCATTTAAAGACACTGCAGGACCAAGTATTAATACATTATTGGTTGTAATGTCATTAACAGCATCTATCTTTCTTGGTTTTTTAATGCTTTTTAGCAATGGAGCAGGGCTTTTGGCAGAATTTTTAGCATTGTAACTAATTATAAAATAATCTATTTTTTCTTTTTTTTAAAATTACGGAAATATTTGTTCAAAGAACAATTTATCTTTTAATAATTATTTTAATAAAATTAAATACTCTTTCTTAATTTCTCAATAATGAATTTTTCTAATTTATAGATAAAATACTAATTGTTTAGAAAAAATAAAAAAATGTTTGACAAATCCCATTGTTCTGAATGTGAAAATATTGACTGTTTGACGCGATGTCAATATATAGATATTGATAAAAAGACCGCTAGGATTGAAATGGAAAAAATAAATAATGGAAAAGATTCATTCGTCTTGAAGGATTGTGTTACATGTTTTGCATGTGATGAGTATTGTCCATTTAATTCTCATCCATTTGATATAATAACAGAATTGCAGGAAAAATATAATAGTTTAAATATTAATCCAAAGGTTCTTGAATCTACGATTAAACAATTCGAACCTCCTAGCGAACTAAGAATGAAGGAAATCGATCCTAATAAGCCAGTTTTCCATAAATGTTTATTTTCAAGACCTAATTCCGAAGAAATGAAGGGACAATTGTTTGAAGATTTACAATATATTAGTGGTCGTCCTTTCTTTTGTAATTTAATGTTTCATCATTATGGAAGAGATTCTGTTATCAGAGAAAGACTTCCAATAGTAACGGAGAATATAAAAAAACATGGAATAAAGGAATTAATTTGTTGGCATGATGAATGTTATGGATTATGGACATCTTATTGTCAGAGAAATAACATTGAAGTGCCATTCAAGCCGATTCATCTCTTTGATTATGTATATAACTATCTAAAAGACCATGAATCTGAATTGACCAAACTTAATATGAAAATAGCTTATCAAAGAAATTGCTCCAATAGATTTATCCCTGAAACTGATGAATGGGTTGATAAAATTTGTGAATTAATAGGAGTAGAACGCGTTGCACGAGAATATGATAGAGAAAATGCATTATGTTGTGCAGGAATATTTGCAACGTTAGGTAAAACTGGTTTGACAAGAACAACTCAAAATAAAAATATTCAAGATATGATTGACCATGATGCTGAAGCGTGTGTTTATAATTGCCCAGCATGTAAAGACGTTTTGGGATCTAAAGTTGAAAGAAAAGGATTAAAAAACTATATGTTAAGTGATTTAGCCCGAATGGCTTTAGGAGAAAAAATATAATAAAATTTTATTATTTTTTTTTATTATATTCAATTTCAAGTTGATCTAAAATCTCTACTAGATCAATTACTTCAAATCCCATATTATATTTTTCATTAGCATCTGATAAATTTGTTCTACAAAATGGGCAGATTGATGAGATAATAGTTGCACCAGTTTCTTTAGCCTCATCCAATCTTTCTTTTGATATTTCTACTGACCATTCTGGATAACCTATCTTCACGCCTCCCCCAGCTCCACAACACCAGGCGTTTTCTCTGTTTCTTTTCATCTCTACAAAATTAATTCCGGGAATTTTTTTATAGATTTCTCTTGGCACATCATACTTTCCTATATGACGACCGAGATGACATGGATCATGATAGGTAAGTGTTTTTTTAAATTCAGATTTAATTTTCATACTACCCTCATCTAACAATTGCTTAATTAAATCAACAGTATGATATACCTCAAAATTATAATCCGCCCCTAATTTTATCCAATCTTTTTTCATTGTTCGATAACAACCCGCACATGAAGTTATTACTTTTCTAGCCCCAGCATTATTTATTTGAGTAATATTATAATTCATAATATCATTCACAGGATTAATTTGACCTGTTCGTAAAATAGGACTACAACAACAATGTTCGTCTATCAAAGTGAAATCAATCTGAGCTTTCTTGAGAAATCTTATAGTTGCATTTCTCAAATCTTTTTGACGATAATTAGAAGTACAACCTATAAAATAAACCCATTCAGCTTCATCTGGTAAATTATATTTTTTTTTTAAATCAGTATTATCGGAATTTGGTTCACCATATGGATTGTTTAATTCTGGATTTTCAGTTCTTTCTAATAGAATCTTCTGTTTATCTGGACAAAATCCATTCTTAACTGCTTCAACTCGAGCAGCTTCAATTATATCCACAAGAAAATCATTAAATTTTTCAAACTTACAATTTTCTGTACAATTTCCACATGTAGGACAAGCATAGAGCACATTCGCTAAAGATTCATTCCATTCAATTTCACCACTAACTATACCATAAATGAGCCATAATCTTCCCCCTGTACTATAAGTTTCAAATCGAAACTTTTTATAACTTGGGCAATTAAAATCAGAATAATTGTGTGTGAATTTACAATAGCCACATCTAAAACATCTATGAACAATATCTTTCCAATCTTGTTTATCCATGATAGTAATGATTAATTCACCTCCCAATTTCCAGGATTCATTATTTCATTTGGATCAAAAATTTTGCGTATGTTTTTAAATAATTCTTTAAATTTTGGGTCTATTTTCTCTAGTATTAATTTTTGACCAGCAAATTCTGCTTTCCAGGGGATTCCTCCTATTTCCAATATCATTTTATCAGTTTCCTCCAATCCTTTCCTTGTATTTATTAAATCGTTAGGATCTGCACGATTAAATGGGAAAGTCACAGAAAACATTACAGCATGACCTCTACCAATTAACCTAAAGAGAAGAGAGGTTAAAAGCCCATACTTTCTAGATATTGCTGTACCCTTTTCAATAGCTTCTGGGATTTTTTCTAATGGAATAAATGATCCAACATATTCAAATCCACCTCCCTTCCTCCAATCTGCTGCTAATGCTGCTCCGTATTGTGGTTGTGCCATCAATCGTTCCCTAGCTTTTCCTTCAAGGGGAGTAACTCGAGCATTATACTCTTTATAAATCTTTTCTATCGTTTTTCTCTTAAATTCTAGTTCATCTTCAGAATTTCCAACAATATAAACCATCAACATTGCAAAATTTTTGAAAACTTCTGGGACATCACCTTTAGCGATCAGAATATCTTCAGCTAGTTCAGTAAAAGTTATTTTCGATATAAGTTTCGGTAAGTCTGTGAATCCTTCAAGAAAGCCAAAAACCATATCTCTAAATTTTGGTTTTGGAAATAATTTAATAGATATTTTTGTGACAATACCCATTGTTCCAAAAGCACTTGTGAATAAACCAACTAAATCAGGAATAGGTCCTTTTGAAAACCAATAATCTGAAATAGCACATGACCCAAATTTGCATATTTCTCCTGTTGGCAATACAACTTCAAGACCATTTATCATAGACGAATGACAACCATATTTTTGAGATAAATATCCAGAACCATGTATTAACATATTTCCTGCAACTGTAGCTGAAGTTGGTGCATCAGGGATAGGTGGTTGTAAATCTGGATAATTTTCATTCAGATAAGATAATATTTGACCCGTAGTAACTCCCGCTTCTACAACCGCGTATCTACTCCATGTATTAATTTCAATAATATTATTCATTCGTTTCATATCAATTACAATGCCTCTTTTTAAAGGGATTACTAATCCACTGAGTGTTAATCCACCACCCATAGGAACTATCGGAATCTTATTTTCATTTGCTAGCTTAACAATGCTTTGTACCTCTTCGACTGTTTTAGGTAATATAACAAAATCAATTGGACGAGGTATTGACGCGCCAGGATCTTGAGAATATATATATAATTCTTCAGATCTATTAGACACAAAATCTTCACCTACTATGTTTTGTAGTTGAATTAAAATATCTTGTTTGTTCATTTAATATCCTCTAAATTTAAGATCTATATTAATTTACATTTCAATACAAAGAATACTTATAATTAATTCAAGAAAAAGATAATTATAATTTACCTAAAACTTTTTTTATAAAAGTAATTAATTAGTTCCTCGTTTGAAGAAAAAGATTTATAAAGTAAATTTACCTTTTAAAAAACGACGAGTGAGATATGGAGCTGACGGTGAGCTTGACTCGCTGAGGAACCTCGCCCCACTCTCCAAGCAAGGTGTAGATAACTACTACGGTGAGAACCGTAATTTAGCAACTGAAACGACACTGCCTTTCAACATATATTAATGACTTGGATATAAGCCAGAGAAATTGTTGGAAGGAATGGTTGGAACGAGCTAATACCTTGGTGCAAGGCCAAATGAAAGCGATAAAGTACTTGGAGCTAGCTTTAGGTAGGCCGCTTAGTTTGATGCTCCAGCTGAACTTGGTGACGAGTTCTAGTACAGAAGGGCGGGTACAAATCTCAAGCGTCTCTAAATTATAATTTTACTTCTTTACGTCAAAACTAATCTTGCGAAGTATTTAAAATCTCTATTATATGATCTCTCTGCGTCTTTAGAAATTTTAGCAAACACACAACCTAGTAATTGATCCATATTAAGATGATATTCTACACATTCGCAACATTTACCTCTTCTATGACAATCATAGGTACAAGTACAACTCTTTTTTCTTTTTTCTTGATTACATTCTTTCATAATTTTTAAAGTAGATAATAACGCGATCAATAAAATTAAATAGATTAAATAAATCAAAGTTTTTAAAATTAAGATAATCATATGTTATTTTTTAAGAATCCTTGACCTATGATAAGCTTTAATTAATAAAAAAAAGAAATTAAAAAAAAAATATTATTATTGAGTTTTCTTACTTTTATTCCACTTTAAAGTAATAACTACACCTACTCCCATTATCACTCCAAGTAGAATAAATATATCATATCCAGGTATCATTTCTTCTTTAGGGTCCATAGTGTGCCAAGATAAACTATAAATATTTCCAGCGTCTGTATCTCCAAAAATTCGGATAAAATACGTTCCGTTTGAGGGAACTCTATAATTAATTATCTCATTATCCTCATTTGTGAAATTGCTAATTACTTGTGAACCTTCCGAATTATAAATTTCTATACCAAGAGCGCCTTCTTGATAATCAAATTTAACCAAAACAATAAGTTGTTCACGTCCAGACTGTACTTGAATTCTATACCAATCGTTATCTCTAAATATAGCAGTATCATTGATGAATAATAACTCTTCATTTTCATGACGAGAAAGATCATAAGCATTACTAAGATTATCATTTTCTTCATAATTATCATCAGGTCTATTATCAGTACGAAAATCATCCCACCACAGATCATATTCCATCTCAAAGGAGTTACCATAAACTTGAATTAAATATATACCCCAATCTATGTATGGACAATTAATAACAGCTTTATTATCACCTGTTATAGAATGATTTGAATATACTGGATTCCCATCAAGACCATATTCATCCCTATATCTAAACAAGTTAATATTGATAGATCCTTGAGAGCTTAGTTCACATGTAAGATTAACCATTAAATGCTGAAATCCAGGATATATTTCAATCATATACCAATCATCATCTCTTAGAATCGCTAATCCATGAATTTCAGATAACCATTTACCTTCATCATCACTTAAATCATATATATCTCCGGGATGACTGTTATATTCATTTGGCTCTGACCACTCATCTCCTTTATACATCCAGATATCCATGTCATAATGCAAATTAGTATTAGCACCAGCATGGTATACACGAATTCGCCAAGTTCCAGGAGTATCAGCCTTAAAATAAATAAACTCATCATTATCTGTACTAGTAGATGTACTTCTAGGATTTGTGTTATCATTTGGATCATATAGTTCTAATTGTAGATCACCAGCAATATGATTGAATAAAATACTAATATCAATAGTATCACCGCTATTTAAATCGATATTAAACCAATCCTCATCACCACCTAAAATAACTAGATTGTCATAAAAATTGGGACTAATCCAGTAACCATTCCAATAATCATCATTTTGCTCCATCCAATCATCTCCAGTAATTAAATCTAAATCATAATACACACTAGAATTAGCATCAGCATGGTACACTCGAATTCGCCAATCACCATCCATATTAGAAGTGAAAGAGATGAATGCATTATCATCAGAGGAATTATCGTAAGTTCGACTGATATAAGAAGGATCATACAATTCTAACTGTAAATTTCCATCTAAGTGTTTGAAATAAATATTAACATCAATAGTTTCACCAGAATTTAAATAGAGATTGAACCAATCCTCATCCGAATCCACAATCTTCAGTCTATGATAATACCTTGATTCAACCCAGCTTGAGGACCAAAAATCATCATTTTCTTCCATATAATCATCATATGGCATAAGGTCTTCCCACCATAAATTATATGAATTTCCAGTATTATCTCCAAAAACTCTCAAATAGTATATTCCGTTTGGAAAAATATCTCGTTCAAAATATTCATTATCATCCATTGAATTATTTCCACCCATATAATTAAAGTTCCAATCATATACTTCAATATTAATATTCCCAGCAGAATGATCAAAAAGCAATTCCACCCTCAATCGTTCTTCGTTCATATCTAAATCGATCATATACCAATCGTCATTCCACTGTGAACCATTTCCAAGGTAAGAACTAAGCCATTGTGCTTCTAGAAAGCGTATATCTGTTGCATTTTCAGGTATATCATTATATTCGTAAGGATCCTCTGGTGCACTAAGTAAAACTGAACTATTATCAGGAATCTTGTTTTCTGGCTTAATCGTAATAAATGAGATACTTGTAGTTATTGAAAGGAATAAAAATAGTAAAAATAAACCCTGTTTGTTTTTTTTATTAAATCTCATACAAATCTAACCTAATTTTAGACTTATAAATTTTCACATATCAGTATAATGGACGTTATAGTTCAACAAATATCAGAAAAAATATTTGCTAATAGATTAAATTTATTCCCCCTTAATAAGCTATAAATTTCAAGAAGATTCATTTAATGAATAGAAACTTGAGAAAACAAAAACTCACTTTAAGAAATCATATTAGTCTGCTAAAGTAAAAGTACAATCTGTATCTCCACATCCAGGACATTTAAATCCCTCTTCAGGAAAATCATCAAGTTCAAATTCATGTCCACATTTGTCACATTTCCATTTCAGTTTATTTCACCACTATTTAAAGAATGCTTCTTTTTCTTTATAAATCAATGTGCTTTTGCTATTTATTAAAATAAAAAAATTCTAAATTTAAAGTTTTGGGAAAAAAAAGAGTTAAAATAGAGTTAATTGAAAAATTATTGAAATTTCCCTCTTATTAAGCTCTATATTATTTAGTAGAGTCAATAAAGTATATATTTTATAGATTTTCCTTTTTGTTCCAGGAATAAAGGGAAAAAAGCAATATATATATACTAAAAATTCACTACTGTAAATTGTTTTCAATCCAGATTTAATTACGATAAAAAAATCATATGGTATTTGATAAAACAAAATCATAATAATTTCAAAATGTTAATTCTGTAAATTATATGTTTTAAAAGAGATTGATAGAAGTGAATGGTATTATGCTTTATTTTAAACAATTTAAAAGGAAAAAGTCAAAACATATTATATTTCTTACAACATTATTTTGTTTTTTCTTAAGCTTAATGTTGCTATCTTCAATAAAACCAAATTTTAGTGTTAATTCTGAAAGTGCAAATGATAAATTAATTTATAGAGCATTTGCTTTTAAATCATCACCTCGTCCAGTACTTTTAATAAATTCACCAATTAATTATGCTTCTTTTAGTAACATTGCACCTAATTTTTCAATAACTATTATTGATGGAATAGGAAAATATTTCTGGTACGAATTTTTAGAAACTGGAGATACTTCAGTACCGATTGAATTGAATGGCATTCTCAAGGAAAATATATCAGATACATTTGATCAAAATCTATGGAATAAATTATCTAACGGAGATATAACGATTAGATTTTATGTTGTTAACTCTTTTGGAAAAGAAGGACATGCAGATATGTTGATTAAAAAAAATATTGTTGAACCAATGAATACTAATTTTTCACTTGGTAATAGCATTAAATCACTTGATTCAAATACTTTGGGATTTATAATTCAAATTTGGTTGTCATTAATTTATATCTTTATCTTTTTTAGACGATATTTTAAGGGAAGTAAAGAACGTATATACTATACTTTATTAGGATTATGTTTCTTTCTACTAATCCTTTTTTCAATTACTAAAGATTTAATTTTTGAATTTAAATCAAATAATATACAGGATCGCTTAATTTTCGATGAAAAATCATTAAAATTATCAACGCCTCCAATTATTCAAATTAATTCTCCAATTAACAATGATTTATTCAATAAAACAGCTCCAAACTTCTCAATAACCATTATAGAGGGTTTAGCGAACTGGACATGGTATGAATTTGTAGAAATTGATGAAAATTCATCTATTATTGAATTAGAAGGAATCGCGAAGGAAAATGTTACAGGAACGTTTGATCAGAACATGTGGAATAATATACCTAATGAAACAGAAACATTAACTATTAGATTTTATGCAAATAACTCATTAGGAGAAATAAACCAAGAAGACGTTATAGTTAGAGTTGATAAACAAGATCCAATTATAAATATATTAAAACCCATTGGTGGTTATTTTAATTCAACAGCTCCAGAATTTACCGTTGAGATTTCAGATTCTAATTTAAACAAAACGTGGTATACTTTAAATACTAATACAACAAAACATTTTTTTGAAGATAATGGATCTATTAATCAACTTGCTTGGAATATTCTACCAGAGGGAATTGTTAATATAACATTTTTTGCAAATGACTCTGTCAGTAATTTAAATTCCGCTCTAACTCAAGTTAATAAAGATATTACCCCTCCCGCCATCACGATAATATCCCCAACCAGTGGTTATTATAATGCCACAGTTCCAGAATTTGAGGTGGAAATTTGGGATGATAACATAATCGATAAAAGATGGTATATTTTCAATACAACTTCAACAAAACATTTCTTCCTGAGTAATGGATCATTAACGGGATGGGGAGGCGTACC
>JBHLNF010000019.1:0-46471 GCA_048937405.1 Promethearchaeota archaeon | reverse complement strand
ATATAAAACAAAAATCATTAATTTAACATCAAATAATCATATAGAATCATTTGGTATTTCTTCCAGAATATTTGAAGATCCTACAGATCCAATAGATTTAACACCTCTGCTTTATTCTGTTTTATTAATCTTAGGGAGTGTATCTGTAATTATGGTCATTGCACTAACTTTGTTATTTAAAAAGAGAACAAATTATCTACCAGAAGATAATAAAAAGAACTTAGGTAAAATAAATAATAAGAAAGATAAAATTAAAGACGATATTAATACACGAGAGGAAATTGGAATTCCAAAATAAAAATTAGAAATTATATATTAGAAGAATTAAAAAATAAAAAAAAAATAAAAATTTTATTTCATTTTTTAAGAGTCTATTTCATCTGGCTCTACACTAACATGGGAGAGCAACCAATCAAGTTGTCTTTCCCTTTTATTGATATTAAGCACTGTATTAAGGATCATTACTTCATCAGCCTTTCCTGGCATTATTGTGAGTTTTCCCGCTCGCAACATAAAAAATTCAAATACATCAGGAATCTCCTTTTTGAACCTTAAACTCTTTACTGGAAACCTCTCAGCTGAGCTAAAGATTCCAGTTTTATGGAAAATCTCATTTCGTTCAATTTTATAATATTCAAATCTAGTGCTGATTACTACGATTCCTAATATAAAAAGCAAGATTAATGACATTGTCATATAGAATTCCCATGGTAAAGCTAAATCAAGACTTACCCCTGTTAGATCTAATGCAAAATTTGGGAGAATCAAAAAAACAACAAGTAAGATGATAATAACAATAGCTAATATTAATACAAAGAATTTAGTCGAGGAGAAGTCAAAAGCAGTTACAAATATATTTACAAAGAAAACTATGAACCAAATATATCCTAGAACATTACTGGGGTCAATAAATGCTTGAATTAACCATAAAACGAAACTTGTTATTAGTAGAGGCCAAAAAAAAATTATCTTAGGATAACTTCTTATGAATATCTCACTTGGATACTGAGGTTTTTTTTCAGACATATATTTTCACATTTAAAGAATTTTTATTTAAAGAGGATTATAAAAATAATATATAGATGTGTTATTTAAATATTAGTGTCTAATTAGTCACCTTAAAAATTAAATACTTTTATTTTACTCTTATGTAATTTAAAGTTTTTTAAGGCCAAATCAAAAATTAAACCCAAAATTATTATGATTATCATATAAAATTCGGGTGATAATCTAGATTTTTGTATTCAAATTCAAAATTGATAGATTTCTTTAAAAATATTATAACTATTAAATTAGAATATAATATTGTTAACATATGGAAATTAGTAAAATGAACTCATAGATTTTATCATTCTATAAGATAAGGCTATTTGTTGATTGCCTTTATCACTAATCCCCATATGACCAGGAAGTAAATAATTTACATCTAAATTATTTACACGACTGATTGAATTAATTAATGTACTTAAAGATCCACCAGGAAAATCATATCTTCCAAAACTTCCTCCTGTGAATACTAGATCTCCTGGGATTAGAACCTTTTTATTTGATTCATAATAACAAATTGACCCTAAAGAATGACCTGGAGTAAAAAGGATTTGAAACATAAATTCAGAAGAAACTTCAATTTCTTTGGAATTTTCAAGATTATTCACATTTAAAGGGAAGATTTCAATTCCAAACAAATCAAGATTTATACCAAGAATATCTGGACATATTTGAGACTTATTACCAGCTTTTAGAATTCTAGCGGTTTCGCCATATGCATAAATTTCAGGGGGATTATTCTTTAGTGTTTTCACTAATGGATATAAACCTAATACATGGTCTACATGCTCATGAGTTAAAAAAACTTTGTTAATATTCTGATATTTAAGGTTATATTTTTCCATACCCTTGAATAAACCATTAAGAGAAATGCCATTTCCAGTATCAAATAACGCAAGTTTCTCTGTACTTGAATCTTTAATAATATATTGATTGCAATCTAACATTTGATTTTCTGAGAAGTAATAAAGGTTTTTTATTACTTCTTTACATCTTTTCTCAGATTCTCTATTGGAAAAAAACATGAGAGCCATTTCTATTAAAATTTTTAAAAAAGTAAAATAAACTTAACTTTAATTTTTTTCTTTTCTAAACTATAAAATTATTAAATAAACCAAAAATAAAATATAGTATTATGGAAACTCAACCCAATATTGAAGAGTTAAAATCTAAAATAAAATTTGGTATTAAATTTTGGCTTGAATTCGAGGGTAAGAGTATATTGGGTACTGGTTGGGCAGAATTGTTAAAAAATATTGAAAAAAATGAAGAAGGTTCATTAACTCAAGCAGCAAAAGAATGCAATTATTCCTATAAATATGCTTGGAATATTTTAAAGCGAATCGAGAGAAGAACAGGTAAAGCTGTTGTAATAACCGGAAAAGGAGGTAGTGGTGGAGGAGGATGGGTAAAATTAAATGATTGGGGAAAATACATTTTAAACTTATATAAGCAATACCTAAGAGAAATCACAAAAATTGAAAAAATATTAGGAGAAACGATAAAGATCGTCTAATAAATATATTTTAATTCTATTATTGATTATTTTCAGTAGAGAAATTGAAAAGTATGTCTATTTAAAATGTTTTAGGTAATAGGTATAAAATATGGAAGATAACCTAAAAGAATTTAGTGAAATAAAAGTATCAAATATCATGATAAAAGACCCATTATTTACATTTCCAAATGAAAAAATTAGTGCTACTGAGCTACTTATGATACGAAAAAATATTAGCGGACTTCCTGTTGTAAAAGATCGTAAGAATATGCATCTAGTTGGAATCATTACGCAAAGAGATATACGCTTAGCAAGATTCGCGATGAGTGTTGATACTCCTGATACAACTGTTAAGGATTTAATGACTCTAGAGCCATTTGTTGTCAAAAAAAATGATACTTTAATGTATGTAATTGAGATGATGTTAGGGAAGAAAATACAAAGATTACCTGTTGTGAATGATAGTAATGAACTAATAGGTTTAGTTATGCAAAATGAGATCATCAAAAAACTTCTTGAATATATGAAAAAATAATTAAGAATTTTAAAATTATAATGCTTACAAAGAAATTATAAAAAATATAAATTTTAGATTATTAATAAGAAAAACAATATAAAACTAAATTATTGATAGAAAATGGCACTGCCTCTACCTGGAACGCCAATTATAATTGATATTGGCTCTGCATATGTAAAAGTTGGATTCGCCGGTGAACCAAGCCCTAGATTTGTGTTTCCTTGCATAACTGGTACAGAAAAGTATAAATCTGTAATGGTTGATGTAAGTGCTAGAAGTATCTATGTAGGAAATGACGTATCCCGAATGCGCGGTGTACTTAAAATAAACCATCCATTAAGTCGTGGAGAAATTATGGATTGGGATAGTTATTATGAGATTTTAAATCATATTTTTTACACATTACTTAGAATTGATAACCTTTCACAGTATCCTGTATTCTATTGTGAACCTCCTTTTATGCAAAAAGAGACAAAAGAGTTTATAGCGCGTGTATTTTTTGAAACTCATCGAGTTAGGAGTTTGGTAATGCTGCCAACACCACTACTTTCCTTATTCAGTGTTGGATTAACCACAGGATTAGTTATTGAAAGTGGAGATGGTCTAACATGGGTAGTACCAATAATTAACGGGCAAATTCTTCAACATGCAGTACAAAAAATACCAATTGCAGGAATAGATGTTAATCAAAATTTAAAAAGTCTTTTAATGAGAGAAGGAGCAAGCATTTCTTCTAGTGCTGCCGATGAAATTATCCAAGATATCAAAGAAAAGAATTGTTATTTTGTTTTAGATCCAAATATTCCCCCTAAAGCGGGAGAGATGTTCAAAGTTCCTATGCCTGATGGATCATCAATAAATGTTCCCACTTACATTCTCTATCAAGCTCCAGAAGTCTTATTTAATCCTGGTATGTTAGGTTACGGAAATATAATGAATATACCTCAAGCAGTCATTGAGAGTTTAAAAGTAATTGATAATAATTATTGGCATGAAATGCTTTCTCATATTGTATTTGCGGGAGGAAATCTTTCTTATAGTGGTTTTCAAGAACGTTTTGAATCTGAATTAGATCCTCTTTTATCACAATTAGGTCCTATTCCCAAACCAGTATCCCCTCTTTCCGCAGTTAAGAGTGAATTAATTCAACTTCAAACTCTTGAAATTTCAAAAAAGAAAGATGATACATGCCCTAATTGTGGTACATTAGTTGATCTTTCTGACGGAAAAGATCGATGTCCTTCATGTGGTGGAGTATTGATATTGCCTGAAATAAAGATTGGAAATTTAGGTACAATTAAACAAAATCAATCAGAAAAAGAAAAATGTCCACATTGCAAAAAAGAATTACCTGATACAGATTCTCTTTTTTGTCCATATTGTGGGAAAAAAATCGCAGCATTAGAAGCTACGAAATTACCAGAAACAAAAATTGAGAAATCAGCAGCTCAAGAATTTTCAGAATTTATGGGATCTGCGAATAAAGTACTAAAATATTTCATTCCTGATAATCTTCAGTATGCTACTTTTAATGGTGCTGCCATTTTAGGAAGTCTGCCTTCATTCCAACAGTTATTTATAACACACGAACAGTTTCAAGTAAATGTAAACCTATTATACAGAGATATAAGTGACATCCTATAATTAAATAAAAAAAAAAACTAAGTTTTAAAAAGTTCTATTCTTAAATTATAAAAAATTGAAAGTTTTCTTTCTTTAGATTGACATATAGTTAATTTTTAATTTCAAGATAGATTTAAACAATTAAATTTTGATTTATCAGATCTAGGTATCTTTTTATGAAGTACAAATATCGGAATATAATTATTATAATATTTATCTTTTTAATAACAATAAATATAATTCCGATTGTATTAGGAAAAACACGTAGATCTTATCTATTAGATTTTATTAAAGAAAATGAAATTGAAAGTATTGGATTTTCCAATGTAATTGGTACAAATGAATCAGTTTCTTATGAAGCAACAGTTTATGCATTAGAGATATTAAATGATTACGGATCTAATCCACATGAAATTGAAACACTCCAAACTAATTTAAAAAATGAAATAACTAATATGTTTAATACAAATCAGGTTCAATTGTATAAATTATTTTATTTGATGAAATCGCTCAATATCTTGCAATATAAAATTGATGATAATCTAAAAAACAGGATTTATCAATATTTAAATGAAACTAAACAAATTGGAGGAGGGTTTTCTTTCTCAAACACTTCCAGCTCAGTTAGTTTATCCTCTACCTATTATGTTATTCAACTCTACTCATTAATTGATGTAACTATTGACAGCCTCCCAGAACATAAGAATTGGATTCAGGCATGTAATAATATAGATGGTGGTTTTGGGGGAAATCAAAGTTTATCAACTAATTTACTAGATACATATTTTGCGGTTTTATTATTTGATCAATTATGGAATATTACTGATATTGTTAACATTAACAAAACTCTAGCTTATCTTAAACAATTATATGTTAATGATTCAGTAGATATCAATAATTATGGTGGATACTTACCAGATAGTACAACTCAATATGCAATGTTAAGTAGTTCATATTTATGTGTAAAAACAATTTCTTTAATAGATCCTAATGAATTGAATAAGGCTCAAACAATTTCATGGATATTAACCCTTCAAAATTTTAATGATGGAGGATTTTCAGAGAATACTGAAGGTGAAGTACAAAAGATATCCTCAATTATTCCTTCATATCATGCTTTTAAAACTTTAAAGATATTAAATCCTTCCCTCTCTAGTCTATCTAAAGATGTTTGGATGGTGGAGTTTAATTATTGGATTTTAATTATAATTTTTACATCTATTGCTGCTTTTATTGGAATAATGGTATATATCTGGAGAAAAAGAAGAATATAAAGCTATTCTATGCTTAGTATGAATATGTTGATTTATTTTTTCATAACAACAATGAACTTAATTTCTATTTTATCATCAAAATAAAATCATGAAAGATAAAATATTAGATGGAAAATATTTAGCAGATAAACTAAATGCTGAACTTAAAGATAAAATAACTAAAGCTGTAAAAAAGACAGGTATTATCCCAAAATTAATAACAATTTTAGTAGGTATGGATAGTGCTTCAAAAATTTATGTTAACAATAAACATAAAGCATGTCAGGAAGTTGGAATAGAATCAAAAATAATAGAACTCGATGAAAACATATCAAAAGATGAATTAATGGATGAAATAAGTAAAGCTAATAATGATCCTACTACTCATGCTATACTTCTACAATTACCTTTACCCAAAAAAATACGAGAACATACTAACGATTTTATAGAAGAAATATTATCATCAAAAGATGCCGATGGTTTGCATCCACTTAATCGTGGAAAACTCTTTGATTATAATGAAGAATTGGCAGCTTGTACACCCAAAGGGATAATAAAACTATTAGAATATTATAATGTGGAAATTAAGGGAAAAGATGTAGTTATAATAAATCGATCAAATTTGGTAGGAAAACCCTTAATTTTTATGTTGTTAAAGAGAAATGCAACCGTTACAATTTGCCACACATCAACAAAAGATATTAATGAATACATCCGGAAGGCAGATATCCTGATAACCGCTGTTAGGCAACCAAATTTCATAACTAAGAACAAAATTAAGGAAGGAGTAATAATAATTGATGTAAGTATGAATCGAGTTGAAGGAAAATTGTGTGGTGATGTAGATTTTGAAAATGTTTTAGAAAAATGCCAAAAAATAACTCCCGTTCCTGGTGGAGTAGGACCCATGACAGTTGCAATGCTTTGTGAGAACACATTTGCAGCTTATAAGAAACAGGTAAATTTATCTTAATACTTATATCTTAACTAAATCAAAATTAAAATTTACCTTGAAATTTGCTGTGTTATAGAAAAAACAATTAAAATTATATTAGATCAAGGTTTACAAAAAAAATAGAAATATAAACTATAATTTATACTATAAAAAAGATAATCTGATTAAATTAATATCTTTTAATCTGTAAAAAAACCCTTTAGAAAGATGGCAATTCTAGAAGTTGGAATTAATCTAGGGATGAGAAACTTAGTTGAAATTAAATATTATACCTCATCAGATAATGTCCTAGATCCAAACCTACGAGCAGGTTTTTTAACCGCACTTGAAAGTTTTACTAGCGAGGTCTTTGGAGATGATATAAATGTAATCAGTTTAGCAAGTTTTAAACTAGTATGTTATTGTGAAATGATTAATTTACCTACAGATGATGTGTATAATAAGCAACCCTTGCTGTCATATGCCATTATAGAAAAAGGAACAGATGCCTCAGTTGTAAAAGAACAATTGAATCGAATTATCTCTTATTTTCTCAATCGATATCCATTAAATGATATTTTTTCAAAAAAAGCTAAATATTTTAGACAATTTGAGAAAAGAATTAACGAGATTTTAGGAGATTTAAGATTAAAAACTGAAGATAGATTTCGCTCTTTATTTTAAAATTAATTAAATAGTGTTAAAATTGAGTTCCAATTTACCACCCCTAGCTAAAGCGAAATATCAAGAATATTTAGATGCTGGAGCTTTAGAAGAAAGGATTAAAAAGTTAGAGGAATTTCTGTCCTTAGTTCCTAAACATAAAGCAACAGAAAAGATTGTTGCACTTAATAAATCACGCTTAGCAAAAATGAAGCGTGAACTAGATGATCGTAAACAAAAACAGAAAACTACACAGAAAATAGTCAGTCCTTTTTCAATAAAAAAAGAAGGATTACAGATAATATTAATTAGTACCTTCCAAACTCCAGGTGTAGGAAAAACTTCAATCTTAAACTATCTAACGGGAGCAGCGAAAGAGAACATTGGAAAATTTACAGCTTTACCAGAAATTGGGATATATCTATATCAGAAAATACGATTTCAAATAGTCGAAATGCCCTCTATCATGGAAGGTGCTAATGATGGAGTCGGAAATGGAAAAGAAATACTTTCACAATGTAGAGCAGCAGATCTATTATGTTTTTGTATAGATCTATCGAGAGATGTTGAAGAACAGATGGAATTACTATTAAATGAATTCTCTAAAGCAGATATTCGAATAAATCAATTACCACCACCTCTTACTATCGAAAAGACTGGTGCCAACAAGATACAAGTTCTTTATCTAACCAAAGAAGCCAAAAAAATTGAAGGAATGGAAGATCTAACAGATCAAATAAAAGAGATTGTATATGAAAATGGAATGCGTAATGGGATTGTGAAGATTTATGGTAAAATTACTCTTGACAATATTATTGATGCTTTAACTCCCTCAGTAGTATATAAAAAAGTAATTGTATTAGGTACTAAAGGTGATTTATCACATACTCAAGATGTTTTTGACAGCTTAAAAACTAGTTATAAAGATAGATTTCCTATAATTATTGGGACAAGCTTTCAGAAGGAAAATTTTCCTAAAGATTTTGGGGAAATAATCTTAAAAATCTTAAATAAAATCAGGATATACACTATGAGTAGTGGAATTATTGCTCAACAGCCATTAATAATGGATGAGAATTCTACTATTAAAGAAGTAGCTTTAAAAGTCCATAGAAGTTTTTATGAATCTTTCGATCACGCTATAGTAATACGAGAAGGAGCGCGACAAAAGCGAAAAAAGGTTGGGTTAGATTATGCTTTAAAAGATTTTGATGTAGTAGAAATCCACATAACCTAATATTTGATCTTATCTATTAAGTTTGGTATTTCTTTTATCTCTTTTTTGTAATCATCAGCTAAATTAGATATTCCTTCTGCTATATTTTTGATACTTTCTAAACTATAGATAAGGTTTTCGAGATACATTATCAAATCTCCCCTAAATATCATAATTTTATATTCTATAATCAAATGATTAGATATTTCTTCGATTGTCATTTTATCTTTAACCCGTAAATCAAGTATTAATTTTTCAAGATTTAATCGTCCACAATCGCAATAAGGATTATCCTTACAGGTACAATTAAATATATCACTAGTTAATTTCATAATAAAGTCAATAAAATCACGTGAAAATGTTTTTCTTTTTTTCACATAATCAGCATTCATCAATGATAACACACTAGCGCTGAATAAATTATTAGAAAAATATTTCATATTAACATTTTTTGACAAATCGGCAACTAAATCTTTTGATAAATAAACATTTCTAAGATTTTCTAAGTCTAAAGCAATGTCTAAAGGATTTTTAATTTTATCTTGTAAGATTTTAATTATCTCAAGACTTTTTTCAACAGATAAAAATGAGTTGGCAATGGCTCTTCCTAAACGAGTAATTTTTAACTTTAAGTCTTCTCTAATTCGCACCAATTTAAAAGACAATAATTTCCTCAAAATTTCTTCAAAATCAAAATGATTATTAATTAAATTATCATAAAATTTAAAGATGGTTTCTTTTGAAATCCATTCGTTAAGCATAGCAATAAATGCAAGAATTTCTGTTTGAGACTTATCTTCATCAGGAATAAGTTCATAATCTTTGATCTTTCCATTTAAAAGCTTAATCGCAATATTTTCTTCTGTAATTTTCATTTTGGGTGAATACACTTTTCCAGGCTCAACAAGTATATAAGCTAAACCCTTCTCATGTTTTTTTAATCTTCCTGATCTTCCAATCATTTGTTCAAATTCGGCAACAGTTAACCAATTTATACCCATTGCTAAAGACTCAAAGATTACTTGACTTGCTGGAAGATCAACCCCTGCTGCTAAAGCGGCAGTTGCAACCACTCCCATAATTTTCTGAGATTGAAAATCTTCTTCAATTTTTTTTCTTTCTTCGTTTGTTAATCCAGAATGGTAAGCAACTACTTTAAGATTTCTATTCTGCAAATATAATGATATTGATTCACACTTTTTACGAGTATTTGTGAATACTATCGATTGACCTTTAAATCCATAAATCGATTTTTTAGAAAAAGCAGCTTTAATTAAGCTAAAAATATATTTTTGTTTTTGAGTTTCATTTAGACACATTAATAAATGACGTTCGACTGGAACTGGACGATTTTCATATCTAATTAATTCACAGTTTAATTTTACGGATAACACCTCTGGTTCTCCTAAGGTTGCACTCAAATATAGAAATTGAGAATTAAATTGCGTTTTTAATCGGGATATTAAACCATCTAATATAAATCCCCGTTCTTGATCAATTAATGTTTGAATTTCATCAATGATTATTGTTCCAATATTTCCTAGAAATTCTATATTCCCACTTCTTAAGATATAATCAATTGCTTCATAAGTAGCAATAATCACATGAGCATTAGCTAAATATTTAATGTTATCTTCCTCTTTTTTACCAAATAAGGATTCCCCAACTCTTTTTATTACATTTAGATCAATTGTTTTATATTTTTCTTTAAATTCTTCTGTTCTGATGTTAGCTAAAGCTACAATTGGTACTAAATATAACATTTTAGCATTTCTATTATTTAACACTTTTGATATTCCGGCTAACTCTCCTACTAAAGTTTTACCTCCACTGGTTGGAGCCATAATTAATTGATTATTTCGTTCTGTCAATAACCCTTTTTCAATAGAAATTGCCTGAATTGGTAATAAAATAGTTAAATTTAAGCACCTCAGTATTTCTTTAAACTCTGTAGGAATGTCAAGGTTGTCTATTCTTTGATTAAGATATTTTTTACTAATTGTGGGTGTCTTTTCAATATCATATAAGGTTATATCACTGGAGCTTGTAGGATCAAAATCAGCTTTAAAAACATCAATTACCTTTTTAATATCTTTAAATTTGAGAATCATATGCATAAGGAAATTCTTGAACTTAGGACTGATTTTCTCTTTAGAGATCATCCCTGTTAACTTGATTCTATTAAGAACGATATCATAAGAGCATTCAGAGCATATTATTTGATTTTTTAAAGATTTAATTTGAATATTTTTGCTTAGGAATGTAAACTTTTTTTTATCTAAACATGAATCACATACAGTTAAATCAATAATTTTTTCCTTATCAAATTGAAAACTACTTAACATATCTTTAACTTGTCCTACATCTTCAGGTCTAGTTTGGTTTGAAAAAGCAATAAATTTATTTTTATCTGAAATAATAAACTTTTTAAGTAAACGCGGATCGATTGGATAAGAGTTTCCATCATTATCAATTTTAATAAAATTGAGAGGTCTTATTTTATTTTTAAAATCTGACCCAATTAATACAGTACCCTTAAAGAATGGTTCATTTATATATGTAAATGTGAACCGCTTTTTCTTAAATGATTTTAGGTAGAAAAAATTTACATTGAAAAGTATTTCTTTTCTATGATCACGATTTCTATCTATAACAATGAAAAAATTTCTTGAAGGAACACTCAATTTTACTCCATTTATAGATAATAATAAATTAATATGAAAAGATACAATTCAATTTTTCTATACACTAATAGACTGAATATGTTTGAGGAAATTTTAATAATTAGGATAATAAAAAGAAATTAAAAATTAGAATCCAAAAACTTGTTTAATTTTATCATATACTTCTTTTATTTGCCTAAGTTTTGTTTCATCGCCTTGATTCAAAAAATGGGTAATCCAATCGGCCAGACCATTATTTTTAATCCATTCTAGAAAATATTCTACAGACTGTCGTTCTTCAGCAGACATTTTTTATTATAGTTTTCTCTTTTATTATTTTTATTTTTAATTTTCTACCTATATAAAGATTATAAATTATTCTATTTTATATTTTTATAATTCCGAATCAATTTGATTTCGAATATGAAACATAAAAATAAATATTAGAAATGAAAAAAAATGTCAGTAAGAATAAAAACTCCGAATTTAGATGAAATTTTTGAAAAATGGAAACAAAAAGCAGCAAGAACAGATAAAAAGAAGATGGAAAAGCAATTTGGAACGAAAGGGGCAGTTTTTTCTTTAGATGCAATAAGTGCCGCAGAATATGTTAAAGATACTATGAAGGAAGCAGCTATTTATTTCGCTGTTAAAAAATCTCTCGGTCCTGCACCAAAAGGGAAAGAAGAAAATTTAGTAATTGCTCCTAAAGTAGGCAAAGAGCAATATTATTCTTTTAAGGGAGCTGGGAATGTAAATAAGGAAAACTGGAAAGGTGATGATAAAGTACCTCATTATGAATCAATTCAAGCGGTTCCTTGCAAGAATTGCAGGGGGAAGGGATATATGGAGAATAAATGCAAAACATGTAAAGGAACTGGAAAAATTGAGGAAACCATTGTAGTATTAGTTGGAGAGGAACAAAGAAAGGAAAAGAAAATCTTTTCTTATCCCTGTGGTGTTTGTTATGGAACTGGTAATCGATCAGAACCATGTAAAGAGTGTGGTGGGCATAAAAATATGTATAAATACGAGATTCTCCCTGTTCCTTTTAAGACAGTAATTACTGGTGTCCCTATATTACATAGTAGTGCTCAAACAAGATATGAGAAGGAGATCGGTGATGATCTTCATAAAATGATTGAAGATGTTGAAGGGATTAGATTTAGTAACTTTAAAGAACTCGAGTCAAAAGTTGAACCTTCTTTAGGATATATGAATAAAAATATTAGTAAAACAGTTGGAGCTGCAAGAAGTGATTATAAAAATTATGAGAAAGATAATAATGCTCAAATAACATCTCAAATTTACTTATTTCCAATGATTCAAATGTTTTGTGAAACAAAACGTGGTAGTAAGTTTGAGATATATTCCCTTGGCTCTGGAAATAAATTTATGATTTATTCTAATTTCTAAACAATTTCTTTATATATTTTTTTAACAAAATCATTTTTTTTATTACTTATTCCTTAATTTATCCCAATCTAAGTGCTTAATTTGTAATTAGAATTAAATTATTACACGTATTTTAAAACGTCTCAAAAAGAAAGGGATTAAAATTAATAATTACACTGATATTTCTCTTTTTTTCAAGCTTATTAAACCAAATACTAAAAGTAAACAAGCAATTAAAAGCCATATTAATAGAGAAGAAATTGGTAGATAATAATTTGTTTTTTCATAACCACCCAGATTTATATTTTGGTCACGATCAGTTGGTGAATCCGTAGTATATACTCCTGTTAACATTCCAAATACAAGCTGCCAACTCGTTGAAGGAGGAATTGCATTAAGACTTTCAATGAAAAGAATAAATACATTTCCAAGATGGTAACCGAGATCAAAATGATATAATTGAAATAATGCATAATTTTCACCTGCTAATTGTCTGATTATCATAAACGCTAGAAATGAAAAAATTACTATTAAGAGTATCCCTAAAGAAGCATTCCTAGATTTCTCAAAAACTGATGACAAGGCCAATGTAATACTAGCAAATAAAAATAAGATAA
The DNA here is from genome assembly GCA_048937405.1 of Promethearchaeota archaeon. GTDB lineage: Archaea > Asgardarchaeota > Lokiarchaeia > Sigyniarchaeales > SOKP01 > Loki-b32. The sequence goes on along the minus strand of JBHLNF010000019.1, from coordinate 33,045 downwards.
ACAAGCTGTATAGATATAACGCTGTTAGGAATGGTATTAAACTGACAAAATGATCAATATTCCCCGATTGTATTAAAACTCCGATCCATCCAATAACAAATATAGATATAAAACTTAATAACATTCCATACAGGAATACACCAACATATTTACCTATGAATATTTTTATTCTACTAATAGGTTTACTTATTAATATTAGCATAGTTCCCGATTTTATTTCATCCGCAATAAGAGGAGATCCAGAGATTCCAATAAAAATTGTATAAACTAAACCTAAAGACCAAAAAAACATAGAAAACGCTAAATTAATACTTATTACTGTTGCAGCATGATTTGGAGAAATTAAATCGAAATCTACTCCAGCACTGCTAAATGAATAGATCAATGGAAGTAGTAGTATGAATATTATCATAATGATAAATTTTTTGAAAGAAAAAATATCCTGAAATGTTTTTTTTGTGATAATAAAGGTTCTTTTGAAAATATGATTCGATAACCACGTTTTTGTAGGTATAAGCACTTTTTTATTAAAATTTCCAAAATTATTTTTTAACTTGCTTATGACACTTAACTTGTTCTTTTCCATCTTTAAGCTACCTCCTTCTTTGACATTACTTCCATAAAAATATCCTGCAATGATAATTCCGGTTGGTGAAAACTATATAGAATTGCTTTATTTTTAACAAGCATTTCAGGTATCACTTCTCGTAGTTTTTCAGCAATTTTAGGAATAATATGAATTTTTCCATCTATTTCGTCGATTCTAATACTGGTAACATATTCTTTGTCCTTTAATTGCTTTAGAAGTTTTTCATTCATATTGGTATCTAAGATGAAGAGATTAGTTATAAAACTCTTTTTTATATTTCTAATGGTGTTTGAAATAACTATTTTCCCTTGATCAATCATAGTTACATCTTCGCACATTTGTTCAATTTCAGATAAAATATGACTTGAAACGAAAACACTCACTCTGTCAGACAAGCTTTTAATTTTCTGTATAACATCAGCTCTTCCAAGTGGATCTAAATTAGCTGTGGGTTCATCTAATATTAAGACTTTTGGGTCGTGAATTAATGCTCCTGCAATACCGATTTTCTGTTTCATTCCCCCCGAATAAGTTCCAATTTCTTTATTACGAAATTCAAAAAGATCAAAGAAATCCAATAATTCTTGAGCTTTTAATTTGGCTTTTTGCTTTTGTAAACCTCCTAATTGTCCCATATATATTAAGTAATCTTCTCCAAGCATGTCTTCATAGAGCACGGGATCTTGAGGTAAAAAGCCAATTATTTGTTTTGCGGTGACTGTTCCAGCTTTATTATCTCTAATTTTAGCAATCCCTTTTGTTATAGAAATAGCACCTACTAACATATTGATTGTTGTTGTTTTTCCGGCTCCATTTGGTCCTAGAAATCCATGTATCCCTGGTTTTACACGTAAATCAATTTCTGATACTGCTTTTAAAGCCTCCTTTCCTTTACCATAGATTTTTGTTAATTCTTGACTCCAAATTTCAAATTTTAATTTATCTTCTTTAATAGTCATCTCTTATTACCTCTTTTTTTGATTCTTTTATCAATTAGCACCAATTCTGCTTTCTTTTTACGATATCGTCTGTAGACTATATATGAACCAGCAATAACACCTAAAAATACGAACGTTAAAATTAAATGAATCTCATTAGGTGGAACTAACACATTTATAGTTTTTACACTTAAAATTAAACCACTTGTATCGTGCATTATAATACTAATTTGTCTCCATCCAGAACCAAGAGATACAGTAACTTTTTTAGCTGTAGTAGGACCTTGACTGACACCATCTATAAAAACTTCAAAATAATCATAGTTTGAGTCTGTGTCCCATTTTATATCAAAATTATGAGATCCCATCCTTTGCTCATTTCTAGGAGTTGAAATTTGAACACCAAATTTAGAATTTATACAATATAATATTTCTCCACTTGAAATTAAAAGTTCTTCCTTACCATCTTCGTTTAAATCGGCAATTGGATAAATTGAATCAATATACATATTGAATCTGTATACTATATTTTGATTTGTAATATCTAAAATTTCTGTTAGTGGGCGGATTAAATAGTGGCCCCCAGATTCAATATAAGAGTTTCGATAAACAGAAATCTCAGAAGAATTATCCCCATTAATATCTCCAATCTTTTCAGCATTAAATATAAATTCATAACTTGGTGATTCCCATCGGGAAACACATTTAGAAGAATCTAATACCCATTTATATTCTGTTAATTCATTTAACTCATTTTCAAAACTATTATGAATATCATAGAAGTCAATATGAGATCCCTTACAATTACCAAATGTAAAGCGAGTTCCACTTTCTTCAAAATAATACCCATAGTCATAACTCTTAGTTTGGATTCCAATAATAGCATCTGGAAAATCATCATTGTTAATGTCATCAATTAGCGAGAATGGGAACATTCCTTTTTTCAAAGATTCAGAACTAAAACTAAGATCTCCAAACGATTTACTATATAGAACAACAGGATCTGAATCACTAGAATTACCACTATAAATTCTTAGTTCTATACTAGACATATAACCTACTTCCGATATTTGTGGATTATAAAAAGCAACATGATCAAGAAAATCATCACCGTTGAAATCTTCATATGAAATTAATAATCCTAATCCTGCACCTTCTAAATTGAAATCAAGTTCACCTGCATCAGGTGTTCCATAATATTCTAACCCAGTTGTAGAGATCTTACTGGTAATATTACGGCTGTTTACATCAATTATTCGAATATCAGTAAGTCTTGGCCCCCAATCAATGTCTGATTCGCTGAACTCATACATTCCTAAGATTAATCCTACTTTTCCATCTTTCGTCACATAAGTTTTCCCTGGAAATTCATAAGGAATGGTACTAAAAAGGCCTTCGCTTGGAAATTGTGGAATTTCATCCCAAATATAATTAATCACAACTTTAGACGCATTGAAGTTTTCAAAATGTGTTATTTGAGATTTCCAATAAGGTTCACTAATTAATCTATGTGAACAATTAAAATTGTTTCCATATTGAAAAATTCCGCTCAAAATCCAATTATTTAGACTGTTGTTTATCGGCAATATACGCACTTTTTGAAATGGGATATATAATTTATTTACACTCCATTTTGTATAGGTTTCTTGATTTTTAATATCAAAAAGGCAAATCCTTGTGCTCCATTCATCTTCAATGCCAATTATAGCAATAATATCTAGATACTTGTCATTCGTACCATTAACTACTTCAAAATCTTGAATTTCTAAATTTAAGAGGTTATTAGTAGTGAATTTTAAATTGTCAAAAGTTTGAGAGTAATCCCATAGATAAAATCTATCATAACTATTATCAAATAAACCCCAATAAAATGCACCAATACCAAAATTATCTATTGTTAAATTAAAAGGATCTTTTTTGTTAGTCACGTTTACTCTTATTCGAATATTTTTATTTGAATCCATAAAATTTGATAGAGTAGTTTTATTTTCATAATCAAATTCTATGAATGGATCAGCATCTGTAGTCCCACGTGTAATAAGCCACATAGAATCATCATTATAGTTATACGGTTCATTTCCAAAATTAAAATATGTATAATTAACCCTGTTACCACCAAATTGACCTCTTAAATCATGATATGTATGGTTATTCCATATGTCTGTATCTTTACTCCAATTACACAAAACCCATTTACCAGTTGAATAATCAAAAATTTCATATGAAAAATTAAACCACAGAGAAGTTGTTATATTTATTGCTATTTTATTTTGTAGTTTAAAGGCAGAAAATCTTTCAATTTGAGAAAGTTGATACTCCATAACTCCTAATAATTTATCATCAGAAAAATCTGTGGATATAGTTAATTCGAATAATGCTCTCCATGAGTCCCCAACATTCTCAGCAGAAATTGAGTAATTTTTAAAAGTATAAATATAATTTACCACGAGTTCATCAACACTTATACTAAATGCGGAAGAATTTTTAGCTTCTAATTTAATTCTTACTAAGTTATCTAAACCAGAAGTTAATCCTTTTGTATAATTTAAAGTCCATGAGAAACTCGATGATTGTGATTCTGTTATGTTAATTTCGTTTGTACTTATATTTTTCCACTCATTAAGAGAAAAGTTAAAAATAGAAATTTCAATCCATTCAATATCATTATCAAGCATAAATCCATTATAATCAACTTTTATATAATCCAACTCTTTATCAACTAGTTGAGACATATTAAATGATAATTCGGCTTTAATTCGCTGTTCTTCATTAGAAATTATTGAGTATAAATCCCAATATAAACCATCCTGACTTTCTATAGTTCCTATTGAGGAACTATCAAGTGTCGTACCTATTTTCAATGATTTAGAAGAAGCAGATGAATTGTAGGATGTGACTGTATAATTACTATCTTGGTTACCCCTTACATCAAATAAATTGCCAGACTCTGTTCCATTTTTAATATCAATATCAATTGGATGTAATAATGTCGAAATGTCCCAATCACCATCCCAATATATGTACTCATAACTTCCACCTCCACTCCAATCTTGAGGATATTCACCATTTACTCTATTATAAAAATCTTCACCAGTAGAAACACCTGAAGTTGGATCTTCATAGGTGCCATTATAGCTATACTGGCGATGAAATTTATAGGGAAAATCTATTAAATCGTTATTCCAAAAAATAGTTCCATTGGAACCACTAATCGCGAGTAATTTAGTATATTTAGATAATAATGTCCTGTAAATATCTTCATGAATAATTTCATTATCAACATCATCTTGTCCAATTACTTCATCATCTATAAGAGCTTCTATAATTTCAGAAATATCAGATGGTATAGTTGATGGGATTATCCATCCTACATAATCATCTATTCCATCATCAGTAATATCACCTACGTTCTTTAAATCCCTTAATCCTTCATAATACTGAGGAGAGGGTGTTTCGAAAGACCAAATTATATTTCCAGTTTTTCCATCCATCGTAAATAATTCATTTATAATTTTTGGTTTCTCAGTATCAGATTCCTCTCCCTCGGAATCAACTGAATAAATCCAATCTGGCTTAAAATCACTTATTTGTTTGATTAAGAAATCATCAAATCCATCATCATTTAAATCATCAATGTCTGTGATCTCTAACTTGAAGTCTTTCCGAGTCCTTACCCAGAGTGTATTGTCATTTGCTGTATCAATACATAAATAACGACCATCAGCACTAATAGCAAATAAATCGTCGATTCCATCAGAATTCACATCTCCTACATTTAATAAATAAGATACTGTTGGTGAATCATAAGAAAGAGAACTTGGTTGATCTGGGTCATTATAGACAATTATTGGATTTTCAGAATTTAAATCATTAATATCATATCTGATAATTCGAGGATTAGTAGATCCGTCATAATACTGATCTCTACCATAATGATAGAAATAAACTTGTGATCCAGAATTAAATTCAATTATTTCAGGATAAGAATCTTGATAAAAACTTTGATATGTCCAATTTATATGATAAGTAATATTGAATTTTTCAAATTCAAATTCTGGATTAATGTGAAAAATTGTTCCTACAATTTTTTTCTCATAGTAATCTATATAACCATAATCAAGATCAGTGGCAATTGAAATATAATCACTTTTCCCATTATTATCAATATCAGGGATTTCATAAATTTTTATGCCACTTTTAGTAAATAATCTCTCTCTTGAAGTATATGGAGAGTCTTCAAAATCAGATGATGATTCGCTTGGTTTAGTTATATTATAACAAATAATATTGTTAAGTTCAATTCCAGAATTTCCAGAAATTAATCTGAGATAGCCGTCATCAGCTGCAATAAGAATATCATCAATATCATCATTATCAACATCCTCAATTACCTTAATATCATCAATAGAATTTGGAATGATCTCTGTAGAATATCCTGCGAAAGTTCTTACACGGTGCTTCAACTCATCAACCTTAAAAGTCCAGAGTTTCCTTCCACTTCTAGAATCAAAAGCACATAATTTTCCTTCTTCCGATCCTGCAATAATAGTCTCGAATCCATTATTATTTATATCTTCAAGAATTGCTAATTTCCAAACATCGTTTGTAAAATCTCCATCTCTCATCCAAATTTTTTCACCTGTTTTTCCACTTACAACAAATATTCTATACCATGAAGAAATCACAATTTCCGATATCGAATCATCGTTTATATCATTGATTGCTTCAATATCCCATGTATATGTGATAAATTCTTGGGTTTCAAAAGTTTCAGGACTAATTCCTTCTATAGTAGCTTTAAACTTCCATAATTCTGTACCATTATTAGAAGCTATTGCAATTAGGTTTGGATGCTCATTGTAATAAGTAATAAGGATTATATCATCATTAGAATCACCTGATATATCTTCAATAATATCAAAATCAATCACAGGTCCAAATGTTCTATAACTCATGTTGATAAAACCGTCTAATGTAATAGCTGCCAGACCTTCATCTGTTCCAACTATAATTAATGATTCACTACTTTCAGTTAAATTTATTAACCTAGGCTTCATTGTCGCACCTGATCCGGGTAAACCTTTACCTAATTTCCATATCACTGAATCCTCACTAGAACCATTAGCTTGTGTTGTATTTAATCCAGAAGAGAAATCAACTTTAAGATTATTAGATTGAAATCCATAGAATAGTGGTAAGAATAATCCGAAAATTAAAATGACTAAAACGAAAATTCTTCTTTTGGCTTTAAAATTATTTTTAGCTTTCATTTTTGTTTCCTATTTAAATTCTTAATTTGGTTTTCTACTAAACTGTAAAGTTTTAATTAGATTATTAATACTTTATAGATCTCTAAGCTATTTAAAAATTATATTCTCTTCATGAAAAGCTGGGTTAAATATATAAAATTTAAATATAAAAGAATACAAATTAAATATAAGTTTAAACTTATATTTGTAAATATAAAAAATAAGAGAGATGAGAGCAAATTGGTAAAAAATGGAGAACTTAAAGATGATAAATGCTTTTTAGGTTATCTTCTACCTAATAATGTATTAATTATCTCGATAACTAGTATATTTGCAGCATTAGTTTGTATATTAACACTTATTATAAGAATACCTGTTCCTGTAACTACAGGATATATAAATATTGGTGATTTCGGCGTAATGCTATCTGGTTTATATTTTGGTCCGATTATTGGAGGGCTTGCTGGTGGTATTGGGTCTGCAATAGCAGATATTATTGGATTTCCACAATTTGCAATTCCAACTTTAATAATTAAAGGTTTAGAGGGATTTCTTGTAGGATTAATTAGTAATCCAAAAAGAAAAAAATTAAAAATTGATTATAGAGATTTTATTGCTGTAATTATTGGTGGGTTAATAATGGTCTCTGGTTATTTTTTAGTTGAGCTACCTATATATGGTATTGGAGGAGCTTTGGGTGAATTGCCAGGAAACTTATTTCAATTTGGATTTGGCGTTATTGGTTCATTACTATTGACAACAGCCACTCGTAAGATAATAACAGGTAATTTACCACAAGTTTTTGATAAAATTTTTGTTACTATTGATAGTGAATATTGAGATTTTGGAATTTTAAAGTAAAGTAATTAGTACATCTAAAGCGTCCAAGACTTTTTTCCCAATATCAGCTATATAGTATAAAACAATCTTTCCTTCTTTTTTCCTGTATATCAAACCTTTTGTCTCTAATTCTTTTAGATGTTGATATATAGCTGCTAAACTAATATTACCCATAGTCTCCTTAATCTCTGTTCCAGTTATTCCTTTGATACTTGAAAGAGAAACCTGAGAGAGTATTTTTAACTTTGTTATGATTATAGAACCTTTTCCAGTAGTTTTAGTTTGTGATGAAATAGCCTCCAATACATATGGTGCTTTAAATCCACTTCCAGTAATGAGACAAACTATATTATCTTTAGATTCAAACACTCCTTTTTGATCTAACAATTTTAAAGAAGCAAAAGTTAAAGCAGAGGATGGTTCTGCGAATATTCCCTCATCTTTTATAAGTTCTTCAATTGAGTTTAATAAAAACTCTTCAGGAACAGCAATTACGGTTCCTTCACTATCTTTTATACATTTTATCGCTAAATCTTTATATATCGGCTTTTGTACCAAGATTCCTAATGCAATTGATTTATACTCATTTGGAATTGCTTTTTTATGTTCAGAATTATTAAAAAATTCGTTGATAATTGGAGATGAAGATTGAGATTGAACACCAATTAATTTTGGAATTTGAGTAATGATTTTTACTTTTTTAAGTTCATTAAAACCTTTCCAAAGACTTACTAGTAGTTCTCCACTTCCCATTGGAATTATAACCCAATTAGGTATTTCAATCTGATTAGAGATTTCATAAGCTATGGTTTTTTGTGCTTCTAATGTAAGGGGATTCAATTCTGGCGTGCCTTGATAATAATCTTTAAAATCCTTATCATTTAAGACAAAATCAATAGCGTCGTCAACAGTATCACCGACAATTTTTAAATCAGAATCATAAGCAATAATTTGAGCTTTTTTACCTACGTCAATTTCCTTGGGAATAATATTGAAACATTTAATTCCCTCAAGGGAAGAATAAGCTGCTATGGAAGCACCTTGATTTCCATTTGAAGCACAAATGATTTTTTCAAAAGCCCAACTTCTTGCATGTGATACCAATAATGCTGCTGTACGATCCTTAAAAGAATTTGTTGGATTTGATGTTTCATCTTTAAAATATAAATTATTTACTTGTAATTTTTCACTTAATTTTTTTGAAGATCTACAAGGAGTTCCACCTTCACCTAAAGTTATAATGCAATTTTTATCGATTGGAGGAAACGCGAATTTAAAGTCCCAGAATTTGCTATTGATATTAATTTTATTAAACTTTATTTTAAGATTATCAACATTTAATTCAAACCATAAAAGACCTTTACATTCAGGACACTCATGTTCAATTGAGGTAAATTCATACTTTTTATTACATTCTATACAAGTTAGAATTAGTGGCTTTTTAATAATGAAATGACCTTTAGAATAGATATTATATTTGACTTATACATTAATTGGATTTTCTGACTATTAAGTTCTTTTAGCAAGTATCTTTTTAAGAGAAAAATTAGTAAAATTTAATTTAATAAAAATTTACGATCCATCGTAAATTTTAAATAATTGACAAAACTAACTAAATCAATTCAATATTAACATATAGTGGTAAAATATTTTACTTTGGGTTATAATTTTTAGTATTTTAGGAAGTATTGGCGCGATATGTGCTGCTGGAAGTTTCATGTTTATAAGTGAGAAATTTCAAAAGACAATAATTCCAATCCTAATTTCTTTTGCCACAGGAGTTTTGTTAACTGTTGCTTTTTTAGGATTAATTCCTGAAGCTGTTGAAGAAGTTGGAGAACCTCATTTAATTATGCCTTATATCTTAGGTGGTATCCTTTTCTTCTTTATTATGGAAAAAATTGTGATATGGAGAAATTGTCGGAATAATACATGTGAGATTCATTCCCAGGCTTCTGGTCCAATTATACTTGTGGGAGATTCTTTCCATAATTTTACTGATGGTATTGTGATTGCTGCAGCATTTTTATCAGGATTAAATCTTGGACTTGTTGCTGGATTCACAATAATTATTCATGAAATAGCTCAAGAAACAGGAGATTTTGGGGTTCTTTTACATTCAGGTTACTCAAGAAAGAAAGCTTTTATTTATAATATTATTTCGAGTTCAACAACAATACCTGCATCAATAATTTCTTATTTTATTTTAGACTCGATTGAATTTGTTGTACCATTTTTATTAGCAATCTCTGCTGCAAGTTTTATATATATTGCGTTATCAGATTTAACTCCAGACCTTCATCAACACACAGATTTAAAATATATTATTCGACAATTACTTGTGCTGGTACTTGGAATTATAACGATGGTATTATTATTGTCATTAGGAGGTCATGAACACTAATATTGATTTAATAAATTAAATAGTTATATTTTTCTTTTGTAAAATGCTAGATTTCGAATTTAAAATTTTAAAATTGTTATATAAAGATGGACCTCAAAAGGTAGGTAAGATAGCTAAAAAGATTAATATGCCACATTCTACAATAGGAAGTTCTATTAAAAGATTGGAAGAAAAGCAATATGTAATTTATCAACGCTATAACCCAGTAAATCTATCAGAAAAAGGAAAAGATATGGCAATCGAGCTAACTCGTCATGCTCGCTTACTTGAGATCTTATTAATTAATGAATTTAGTGTGAATCCTAAAGTTGCTCATGAAGAATGCGAAAAATTCAATCTTCTTTTCTCTTGTGATATTATAAATAAAATCTGTGAAAGATATAACCATCCAAAGATGTGCCCGTGTGGTGAACAAATTTCAAATTCTTCAGACTGCTATTGTGAAAGAGTATTAGAGTAGTTATTCTAATATTTCATCAGAGGCATAAGCAGCTAGAATTTTTCCATAGAAATAATGATGACTACTCATATTTGATTTACTTGTGTGAATAATTTGGCATTCATAACTTAAAAGGCAATCTTTTATAGTAGGTACTTTAATTTTCTCTCCAGGAATGGTTTCTAGTCCCGCTTTTTTGAATTTATCAGTATTTCTTCCTGAATAAGATCCAGCAATATCTACGGCAGTATATTGAGCATCAGAGGGGATGTTTATTGAAAATTGATTTACTCCTTTTGTAAGTAAGGTATAAGTATATCGAGAATAAGCCACCTGAGCTCTTATTACTATATTACCGTCAAAATCTTCGATATTTTTCCAATCAAGAGCCATAACATTTGGTTTTCCACTTTTATCCATTGATACTATAAGTCCAGTATTTTTCTTGAAATATTCAATATAATCATACGGTTCAATTTCTTTTCTATTATTTGTCATTTTCTAATAATTATTTTGTGGTTCTAATAAAATTATTTAAATATGTTATTAATTAAGGAAGTCCTGCTCCAGGTACATCAACTTTTACATATTCTATTCTTCCATTTGTTCTTTCTTGAGTTGATGTACAAATGAAGAGTATATCTCTATCTGGTCCCCCTAACATACAAGCATAAGCCTCTGTGGAAACATTAACCTTATGAGTTATTTTACCACCTTCAAGAACACGTACAACACTACTATGGTTAGGTGTAGCTACCCAAATTGCACCCTCTGCATCTAAACATATACCATCTGGTGGTAATGATTCGAGATTCGCCCAAACTCTTCGTTTCGTTAGAGAACCATCATCAAGTATATCAAAAGCTGTAAGTTGAAATGCATATGTTTCTGCTACTATAAGAGTTTTATCATCTGGAGTGATAACCATTCCATTAGGGAAATCCATATTATCAGCAACAATCCTAGCTTCTCCTTGAGGTGATACAAGTACAATCTCAGCAGAATTGAAAGATTTATTATTGAGATAATCAAAGCCAAAACTTCCTATGTAGGATCTTCCTTCTTTATCTACAACCATATCATTTATGGAAAACGATATAAGTTTGCTTAAATCAGCTAATTCAGTAAGACCGTCCGCGTCAAGACGAAGTAAATGACGATCTTCCATTGAAACAATTAAAAGACTTCCATCAGGAAGCCAACCCAACCCAGAAGGGCGATTTGGTACTTCTGCTATTATTTCTGAATTTCCATTTAGATCAACGACTGTAACCTTTCGTGATCTCATATCAGAAAACCAAAGTCTCTCATCATGCCAACGAGGACCTTCTGGAAACTTTAAACCTTCTAGAATTACTTTTGTCTCTAAAAATTCCATTCTTCTCACAATCATTGATTAGATTAGGAGTTTTTTATCTTGAATTATTTTATCTATTGTTATCAGAGAAATGTCTTCCCAATTACCATTCGGGTAAGTAAATTCGTTATAATCATGACATAAATCCACAGGATAACCACAACCAAGACTATCTCCCTTTAAATTGCCATTAAACATGTTTCTACAATAAAGATAAATCCCATCATCATATATATACAGTACATTTGAAATTAATTGTATCTTTTTCTTTGAATTCATTTTTAGACAATCAAACTCATATGAAATATAATAAAATAAGACGAAAAAGAATATAAGTATTGCTTTAAAATACAAAAAGAAGATACATGTTTCTTTTAATCTTTATTCTAATATCTTATGCCTTATATTTATTATTATCTTGATCTTTTTAGCTTTACTGAACTTTTATGGAAATACTTATATTATTTTATTAGATGTGTTTAAATCGTAAACAATATGAATAAAATATTAGAATATTATGGGGGTATTCAAACAACATTAATAAATATTATAAAAATAACTTTAAATATTGGGATCTTTTTGATTTTATAAAAAATTGTTGATTTTAGTTGAGTCTTATAAAAAAATTTTGAAATAAATAAAATAGATTAAGAGGACTCCATACGAGGAGATAAAATTTAATATTAAAATAGTTATTTGTGGAGAAGGAAAAGTTGGGAAAACTTCATTAGTAGATGCTTTTTTAGGTAATGAAATTCCTGAACAATATTTACCAACAATAGGTAATATCACTAATAAAAAGGATTATATATTAAAGGAGAATGATAAAAAACTTAAAATTTTGATTTCAATTTGGGACTTAGGTGGTCAGAGATCTTTCAATCCATTTAATCCTTCAGTATATACAAACACAGATATTGCAATCTTAGTTTTTGATTTAACTAGACCAAAGGAAACATTAGAAAAATTAAAAGAAGATTTTTTGGAAACTTTAAATAAATATTCTGAAGACTTCTTATCTCTATATGTTGGGAATAAATTGGATTTATTAGATAAACCAGAATCCACAAAAATAGCTATCCAAGAGATTTTAGCAAAAAATGATCATATAATGCTAACATCTGCCAAAACTGGTGAAAATGTTGCTGAATGTTTTGAATTGTTAATATCTTCATACTTAAAAAGAGAAGAGATATTGAATCCAGATTTAATTATTAGTAATCCCACTAAAGAGTTTTATAGTGTTATTGGTAAGAATGAAGAGAAATTAAAAAGTAAACTTTTAGACTTAACTAAAATTGATTCAATCTTTGAAAGTATCAAACTTAAACCGAAAAAAGTTGAAAAAGAGAGTGCTATTGAAAAATTAGATAAGAAAGATGAGGAACAAAAATATAATGATTTTCTTAGACAAGAACTAGATAAGAATGAAGAGCAAAGATTAGAACTACTCGATAGATTCTTGATCAATTTATCTGAACTTGATGAAACAATAAATCATTTAAAAAAGTCACAAACCGAATCGATTTTAGAACTGATTGATGATTTAAAGAGGATTCTCATAAACTCTATAAAAGATTTTGAAAAGAATGCTAATTTGATGATTAAACTAAACAGAGAAGAGTTTGAATTAGTGAAAGTAATTTCTAAACTTAATGAAGAACAATCCATGCCATATCAATAGGACTCTTTGGGTAAAGGTTAGTATGTAATTAAAAAAGTAATAAACAAAAATAAGGAATGCAATATGCCTGAAGAAGTGTCTGTTAAGGAATTCCAAAAATTAAAGGATCAATTTAATAAGTTTAATCAAAAATTTAATGATTTATTAAAAAAATCTGAACAAAAGACAAGTGACAATATTAGTAATCTTGAAAAGAAATTAGTAACTCAGGTTGATAATTTTAAAAAAGAATCAACTGAAAGAATAAGCAAACTAGAACAAAAATTGAAGGATGAATATACTCTTTTAAACCAAAATATAGAAGATCAAGGAAAAATTTTTGAAAAAAAAATAGAAGACCTAGAGAATTTATTTAAAAAGGAATTTAATGAAAAATTTGGAACTCTTGAACAAAGAATTGATGGTAATCATAAATTACTCAACTCTGAAATTGAAAAAAAAATAAAAACCATCGATCAACAGTTAAATGTATATGTAAATGGACTCAAAAATGATATAAAATCTATTAATAATCTTATAAAGAAAAATAAAGGAGAAAATTCAGTCAATTTGAAAACAATGAAAAATGATATTAATGCGAAAGAAGATGGGCTTAAAGATTTGATAATAACTACTGATAAAAAAATTACAGAATTCAGGAATGAAATTATACCAGTGATTGAAAATCTTAAAAGTCAACAAGATTTAGTCAAAATAGCGGTTGATGTCCTTAAAAATCAGATATATGAGAGTGCGAAGGATTGGATTAATGATGAGATAAAATTAGCTTGCAAAAATAAAGAAAAGGAAATTCTTATGAATTTATGGATTGAAGAGATGAAAGAAATCATTAATGATGTAGATAAACTAAAAGAAATGCACCCTAAAGAATTAAAACTTCATTTAAGTGAGATTTCAAGTACTATTGAATCATATAAAAAGAAATTCATAAAATAACTCTCCATTTTATTATTTAAATAATAATAATTATTTTTGAATATCAAGAAACTCTTTTTTAATCATTTAATTAGAATAAAATAATCATATATAACATAACTTATTTTCAAAAATGTGTCCTGATATTATTTCTTTAGGAGAATTATTAGTTGAGATAATTCGTATAAAAAAAGATATTCCACATGAAACAGTTGGAGAAATTTATAGAGGACCATATCCTAGTGGGGCACCAGCTAATTATATTGATACAGCAGCACGAATGGGATCAATTTTTCAACTTACAACAGGATTTATTGGAGTAATTGGAGATGATGAATTTGGAGAATGTGTTATTCAAAAATTGCAAAAGGATAATGTAGATATATCCCAAATTAGAGTTTCGAATGGCATTACTACGGGAATTGCATTCAATCAATATAATTCAGATGGTTCTCGCAAATTTATCTTTGCTAAAGGTGCAGCTGGAGAAATATCATCCAAAGATATTAAGAAGGATTATTTAAATAATATAAAAAATCTGCATATTACAGGTAGTGCCCTTTATATCAGTAAATCATCTCGTGAAGCATGTTATAAAGCTGTTAATTACGCGAAAAAATTACATTCAGATATTGTAATATCATTTGATCCAAATATTAGACTTGAAATGCTCAGTTTAGAAAAAATACTAAAAATAAGTAGACCAATTTTGGAAAATACACATATTTTATTTCCAAGTGGAGAAGAGGCTGAGTTATTAACAGGAATTAAAGAAAATAAAATAGCTTGTCAAAAATTACTTGAAATTGGACCTAGAATCATTGTCTTAAAACAAGGAAAAGATGGATGTATTGTTTTTACTAAAGATAACCAAGAAGGATTGAACGTAAATAGTTTTAAAGTTAATGAAAGAGATCCTACTGGAGCAGGAGATTCATTTGCGGGGGCTTTTATAGTAGGTTACTTATTAGGTTGGGATTTAAAGAAAACTGCATTATTTGCCAATGCTGTAGGTGCATTAAAGGTGGAAACTATTGGTCCAATGCCCGATACTTCTTATGAAGATGTAATTAATTTTATGAAAAATACAAAAAAATAAAAATGTTTATAAGTTCTGCGAATTTAATTCAAAAATTCTCGCCTTGAAAAAGTATTAGGGAAAAATTATTTATTATATTATGATGAAAAAAGAAATAAATTAGCAAAACCTATGAAATAAATTGGAATTTTAAGGGGATAATGGATATGTTCAAACGCAAATCAAAATCATTGAAAAAGTTTTATCTAAATCTTTCAATCGAATCAAAAGACATACAAATCGCATTTTTGACCAAAATATTTTTTAAATAATTTCAAATGAGCGCTGAAAACATTTTCATATATAAAGTTATTCATTTATTTGATTCTATACCTCAAATAAAAACAAGAAAAAATCAACATTTAAATATCTGAACTCTCTCTATTTCTTAAGAATCAAATATGATGAGCAAAATAATGTTCTATTTATATCGACATCTATTTGAACAAAATAAATTTTGCAATAAAATAAAAAATTGCAAAAAATAATTAAATTTTCATATTCTAATTCTATATGAGGTATAAACTATCATAATCTTATAATGATAAATCCAATAAAATGACAAACGAATTTAAAGGAGAAGAAAAGGAAAGCAAGTCGGAAAAGGAAACTGATAGAGTAGATAAGGAATTCTTATCTAAAGCAAAAAACTCAAGAGATATGATTGATAAAACATTAAGAAAATTTGAAACAAGTATCGAAGATATATCAGAAACCATAACAAATGGTGAGATAGCCGAAGAAAAAGAGGTAAGTAAAAAAGTAAAAGAAAAAATTAACGAAGAAACAAAAGAAGCTCAAGAAAAGCTTGATACTATATTAAAAAAAATAGAAGACAAAGAAGAATATCTCGCAGCAATTGAGGATACTATTTCTCAACTTGAGGAAAAGTATAATCGAAAGAACGAAGAAATGACTAACTTAGAAGATAGATTAGGTATAACCAGATCTAGTAAAGAAAATTTAGAAGAAGAATACATGGAGCTTTTAAAAAACAATGAACAATTAGTAAAAACTTATGAAACAAGACAGGTAGACTTAATTGTACTTACTGATTCAATAAAAGAAAAAGTAGCTAATCAAGATGAATTGCGTACAAAGATTTCAAAACTTAATCAAGATATTCAAGAAAAAGAGGATATTGTTGATAAACAAAGAGAAGAATCAGAAGCATTAGAAAAAAAATTGAGAAGTCAAAGAGCTGAAAATGAAACTTTAAAAGTGAGTATTAGTAAAAATAAAATTGAATTGGAACATTCTAATTCAGAAATTGAAGCGAAAGAAGAGGAAAAAAATCTTTTAACAGAACAAATTGAGAAAAAGGAAAGAAGAATTAAAGAAATTGAATCAAGACTTGAAGAATACAAAGAAGGTTTTCCTGAAATGGAAAAACAGAGAGAAACTTATGAAGAACTTCTTTCAAAATATAAATTACAGTTATCAGATAAACAACAACAAATGATTGAGATTGAATCTCGAATACAAGAATTAAACGAATCTGCAAATTCCTTAGTAGAACAAATTATTTCAAAAGAAAATTTAATTGAAGCAAATGAGAAAAGAATCAATGATTTGAAAAAAGATATTGAAACTTCGAATACAGAATATATTGAACGAGAAGAGAGATTAGAAGCATTAACTGAAAAATTAAAACATGTTGAAGCTGATCATGAAAAATTAAATAAAGCAAAAGAAGCCATTGAAAATAGCACCAATGAGTCTAGAGTGATTTTGCAAAAACTCAAAATAGAATTAGAAAATCAGGAAAAGGAAATTCGAGATAAAGAAAGTCGAATTCATAGATTAGAAGTTTTATCCGCGATTTATAGAGCTTCTAAATTTTTTGGTGGTATATTAATTGGAATTGGTATTTTTTTCATAATATGGTCTGTTGGGATATTTTATACTTTTATTGATTTAGGTAATGTCACAAATTTTATAATGGGTTTATTTTTATTAATAGGAGCTATTTTATCAATTATTTCAGGTATTTTTCATTTGGAAAAGTCTTGATCTTTCAAATTATTAATCTATATTTCCAATTTTGAATTATGAAATAACCATTGTGCACTAAAATTGACTGAAAAAGAAGAAAAAAAAATTCTCCCAGCTCGGAATATTGGATTATTAACTGGAGTTGTGTATGGGATTGGTTGTGGTATTGGAGGATCAATTTTTATTCTTTTAGGAACAGCAATTAAAGAAGCAGAAGCCGGAGTTTTGATAAGTCTTATTCTTGGTGGTATTCTAATTTTTATTACAGCTTTAAATTATAGTGAATTATCTACTAGTTTGCCTATTTCAGGTGGGGCTTATAATTTTAGCAAAGAAGCACTGGGAGGATTCTTGGCTTTTATAATTGGCTTTTTTTTATGGATTGCAAACATTGCAACGTTCTCATTTTCTGCTCAAGCCTTTTCTGATATACTTGAAGCCTTTTTCCCCTTAGGGAATGTTCAAATTATATCTATACTAATAACAATTACACTTATTCTTTTTACTGCTATTGTAGTGTTTAGAACTCATAAAGTAGCATTAAGAACGCTTATTTTACTGACAGTCATCTTGTTAGGAATCTTTGGAATTTTTATTTTTTCAGGACTATTTATTGCTCCTGCGAGTAATGTAAATGGATATGATCCAAGTTTTTTATTCTCAAATATAAAATTTTTTTCTGTTATTACATGGTTTTCAACTTTATTTATTTTTTTTACCAGTATTACTTCAAACCTCGCTTATTTAAATGCAGATTTGAAAAATCCTTCAAAAAATATTCCTAAAACAAATATTTTTGCTATTTTAATAACCTTACTTATTTATTTAGCCATGACAATAGTAGTACTAATTAATGTTGGTTCAATGAAGGGATCGGAAGATTCTCCTCTTTTGTTGGCAATAGTAATGAATGATATATTAGGGGTTCCTGGATATGTATTAATGGGAATTGCTGCAGCTATTTCAACTTTTATTGCAATGAATGCAGCATTAGGATCTGCAGCCGCTGTGATGCTTGCCCTAGCAAGAGATAATTATATATCAAAAAAATTTTTAAAAGTAAGTAAAAAAACACAAGTCCCTACTTTAGTAATTATAATTACTACAGCAACAACTATTTTATTTACAATTTTACCCATTATTTATGCAGATATTGAATTTACTGCGAATATTACAACATTTATTTATTTTTTTGCTTTAGCATTTGTTAATTTTGCTGCTGTAAGTCTAAGATATAAAAGGAGAGAATTGGATCGTCCTTTTAAAGCACCATTTTTTCCTTATTTACCAGTTATCATTGGATCTACTTGTTTAATTTTAGCTTTTGTACTAAGTGTAAGAAATATCAATGCCGTATTTCTTGGTTTGATTTTTCTATTAATAGGAGTTACCTATTATTTATTAACAATAGCTGATCGTAATTCTATTACCTTAACATTAGCAGGTTTAAAATTTTTTGCAATAATTCTAATTGGAATTTTTATTTGGGTAATAAATAATCTAAGTATTATAAATTCTACAATAGAGGGATTTCCTTCTCTTTTTTCTTATGTTTTATTGCGAATATTGATATTTTTTTGTATTTTTGTTCTCGGGACTATCTTTTTTGATATTATTCCACTTAAAGAAGTAATATATTTCTTTATAAAAAGAGTTAATAAAGCTGAAGTTGCTATTAATATTGGAATCGGGCAGATTATTGAACTGAAAAAGAGTAAAGTAAGAATGATATATTACATTAATAATGCTATAGGTGTTATTCAAATTATCGGTTCAATTTTTATTTTTATTCTGATATCATTATTACCATTAGATATTTTATCAATAGACTCTATCACTTTTGGAAGCACAATTATACCTAAAGAAACTTGTGAATTTTTATATATAACTATTTTACTTTTTCTCGCATTAATTCTTTTAATTAGTGGGTCTTTCAGTCTATATTTAAATAGAGAAACAAAAACACTTGGTTTTTAAGAACTCCAATGAAACAATGTTCCGTTATCCAAAAATAAATCTCCATATTCATTCTAATTATTCTGATGGAAAGCAATCAATTAATCAAATTATAAAAAGAGCAATAAAACTAGATTTGGATTATATTGCAATAACAGATCACTTTACAAACTCATGGAAATCTTGGGTTTCTCGGCTAAATAATTATGATACCATTTCAGACTATTTAGAAGAATTATCGAGTTGCCAAAGATATTTGATAAATCAGAACAAAAAGTTAAAACTTTTTAAAGCAATTGAAATAGATTTAGGAAGCTCTGAACAATTCATTAAAAAATTCATTCAAATTGATAAATTTGATTTATTACTATTTGAATATCTTCAGAATTATGAAGCAGTTGCGTTTTTGAAAAAAATTATCAATTTTTGGAAAAAATCAATAACAAATTTAAATGATTTTCCAATATTAGGACTCGCCCATTTTGATCCATCATATTTTGTCTCGGGAAACCTTGATACTTTAATGAATTTTCTTAAAGAATGTTTAATATATTTTGAGTTTAATTCTAGTTATCCCTCATTTTATTCTCCTAAATATATTGGTTTTTTTGAAAAACTTAAAGAATATAATATCCCAATTGGAATTGGATGTGATTCTCATAGTCTTTCCAATTTGAATGATATTGAAGAACCTTTTGAAATGATAAAGTATTATAATCTTGAAGAAAATCTCAATATTCTATTGAAATCTTTAAAGTCTAAAAAATTAGTTTGAATTATGTAAGAACTTTATGTAATAATATTATTTTTATATAGATGATTAAGGAAAAGTTTGAAAGCTTTTTCAAAAGCAATATCAATAAATATCTCACTTTTATTTTTTGGTTGATTTAACATGCTTTTCAACATTTTATTACCAATAAAAAATATCTCTTTAATAGCATTTAATCTTCTTCCAATTGCAAATTCTCTAATATGCGCTATAGTTTTATTGTTTTTAATTTGCCATTCCCGTATGGCATTCCAGATTATCATTCTTGTAATAGAATCTGAAAGTATTACATTTTGACTCAAAAATCTCGAAATTTCATTGATAATTTTAGTTTCGTCAATTGTGGTTTCTATTTTTTCATACACTTGTTCTATGTTCTTTAAAGCTTCTAAATTGAAATTTAAATCATGAGATAACATAATCTAATCCTTAACCTCTGTTAAATAAATTGAATATCAAAAAAATTATATTTAACCTAATTATACTATATGCCTATTTAAGTTTTAATATTGGGTGATAGATTTAATGGTAAATGATAGTTCTTGATTAAGTGTCTAAAAATAGTTTTATAAAATACTTGATTTTTCTCGTTTGGAAAATAGAAATAATTCAAAATCAAGAAAATTTTATAAAATGGGGCAAAAAAGTAAAAATAATTATTTTTGATATGTGGATCGGATAATAACTGATTTAAAATATATTATAAAAATCTTTTTAAATTGTTTTTTTTTAATGTTTTTTATGGATTTTGAAGAAAAAATTGATTTAGCCGCTCAATGGATAGCTGAGTCAGAAAGGTTAGTTGTTTTTACAGGTGCTGGATGTTCAACAGCTAGTGGATTACCTGATTATAGGGGTCCAGATGGTGTTTGGACTAGACGAGATAAAGGACTTCCTCCTCCAAAAAGCCCTCCTTGGGATCAAGTCAAACCTAATCCTAACCATTATCTAATTGTGGAGTTAATGGAAATGGGAAAGCTAAATTATTTAATATCGCAAAATGTGGATGGTCTTCATGCTAAATCTGGAATCCCTTTTGATATGCTCAGTGAACTCCACGGCAATTTATACTTTATGAAGTGTTTGTCATGTAATAATAAGATGTTATTCGAAGAGGCAGGTTGGGATAAAGAAAAATGGGGTAAAGGATATAGAACACTACCAGTTCAAGAGGGACAACCTTCATGTCCTCATTGTGGGGGAAGATTAATATCAAGTATAGTAAATTTCGGAGATCCCTTACCTTATGATGAACTTGAAGAATCTATAAAACGATCTCAAAAAGCGGATACTTTTTTTGTAATAGGGTCATCCTTAGTAGTTACTCCTGCTGCAAATATGCCAGGGATTGCAAAACAAAATGGTGCAAAATTAATCATTTTGAATAAAGGTGACACACCTTATGATTATGTAGCGGATATAAAATTTGATAATTTAATTGAAGATGTTCTACCTCCAATTATGGAAAAAGTAAAGAAAATTCTAACGAGTTAGTAAAATCTTTAGGTATAGTTATTTAACTTTAGCATAAATTTCTCTATTATCATTTAATTTCATTAATAACTTTTTTGCTTCTTTATTTGATAATGAAAGAGAAATATCACTATTACGGCTTAATGATCCTGTAAAAATCAGATCATTATCTGCAAAAATTTCAATATTTTGACTTGCATATTTAGGATTAGCTTTAATTATGATTTTTTGTTTTTTTACCTCAATATCCAAATGAATTTTTTTTTCCTTTTTCATTCCACTAGAATGTACCCCTTTTCCCCTTGAAGGATATTTAGAACTGATAGGATTCACCACAACATCATTTCCAAAGTTATAAATCTCGAATTCTAAACGATCACTTTCAAAATCTCTAACTTCTACAACAGGTCTAGCTAAATCCTTATCTCTAAAACCATGAGGTACCTTAACAGTCATTCTTAATATTAAAACGGTCGAAATATCTCCACCTTGAATAAAAATTATTGTGTCAATGATTGATGGGAGCATTCCAAGCTCAATTCGTCCAATAAATCTTTGAATGGCATCAATAGCAGATGATGAATGCACAACACCAACCATTCCCACACCAGATAATCGAAAATCAGCATAAACTTCGAAATCTCTTGTTGTTCTTACTTCGTCAAAAATGGTGAAGTCTGGTCTTACGAGCAAAAGAATATCAGCCGAATTTTCAATATTGCCCTCAAGTTTTGTATATTGAGTGATTTCGGGTCTAACTTGTAAGTCTCTCACACTTTCAAGTGTTTTAACAACCTTATCGTGTTCTAAATAGAAATTAGCTAATGCGGCAGAAAATGTTGATTTACCTGCACCTGGAGAACCAGATACTAATATTCCTTCCGCTTTTTCAAGTCTTTTTCTTAACCGTTTATCAATAGAGTAATCATCTAAAGTTAAACTAACTAGTGGTCGAACAGCAGTGATTTCTACGTCACTAGAGAAAGGAGGGCGTGTTATAACGATTCGAAACTCTCTCATTTGAGCAACTACAGCACCCTCTTTTTCAATTTCAATAAAAGAATTTTTATCTTCTCTTGTAACTTCAACAATTTCCATTGCGATATCTTCTATCAATTCATTTGAAATTATGTCTTCTCTAATTTTATGTAATTTCCAATTTCCCGGAGCTCCTTTTTTAGCATAAGGAGGATTATTTCGCTTAAGATGAACACTCATTGTTTCATCATCAAAATATTCAAACAATTTAAGAGAAAGCATTTCCTCTTCTTTCACTGTTCTTTTTTCCCAAGCAAATAATACTTCTAATCCCTCAAATACTCCAACGTCTCCTTGTATTCTATCTGCTGTTATTAAAATCGCATTATTTTTGCGAGATTCCTCTCTAATTAATGCATCCAACTCACCGCCTTGAGCGAGTTTTATTTCTTCTCTCGTTGGTCGTCTTCCTACGATCAATAAATCAATTTTTCTTTCATTATGAAGATTGCGCAGTTCTTTCAATACATTTAATCCAAAAAAACCAATTTCTTTTTGAACATTAGTTCGATATTCAACTTCAGCAATTACGATATTGCATATGATAATTTCTGGTTTTTCTCCCAACTCTCCATCTTCTATTAAATTAAGGATTTGTCCATTAAAGATTATCGATGTATCACATAAAAACTTATCTTGCATGACTTAATTTTTTGCTTTTTGATAAATATAATATTTCTTCCTATAAAGCTTCTATTTGTTAAATATATATAAAATAATGAAACATTGTATTTATTAATAGATTGTAAACAACTATCATTACTATTCTAAAGAAAAGTACAATGCCTATTATAAAATAAAAGTTAAGAGCCTAATATATGTTTTAGATAAGATTAATAAATCATAAACTAAAATGTGAATGAAAATTTAGAAAAAATCATGATTTTCTTTACTTGAATAAGTGAAACTAAATTCATAGAGAATTTTTTTCTCAAAATTTTCTTTTTAATAGAAATGTAGATTCAGAGTCTGATTTCAATGAAAATTCCTTTGAAAAGACAAAAATATCTTAAATCGAAATTATATTAAAAAAGGCTTTTAAGACCTATAATTATATTATATGATATTAACATTCAGTTCTTGAAAGGTGCGATTATGAAGACCAGTAGCTTTTTAGAAATGAGCGTTTTATTCAAAGCAAAATAATTTAGTATTTAATTTTTTACCTCATATTTTAAGGTTTAAACTCAATTATTATAGATTTAAATATTATTAAAGTAAATATTTTAAGTGAGGAATTTATTTTCAATAAAATTAGAATGATAAAAAAGGATGGAAATATGCAAAAAAAACTATATATTTATTTCATTTTAAGTTTAATAGGATTTTTCTTACTCCTGACCATTCCAAATGCTAAATGTGCAAAAGTTTCAGATACAGTAGTTCTCGAATATAATGAAAAAGAGGCTGTTAAAATATACCCAAATTCAAAAGTTAGTTGGTCATTTACAGGAACAAATCCAAACGTGAATATTACATTACATAGTTATTCGGAAAGTTGTTATCTTGCTGATAGTTGGCATAGAATAGTTTCTGAAGATCATGTTAATGACTCTGGTTCTTGGTCAGTAAATATGCATTCAGTTTGTGATCCATCAGAAGAAGATAATGTTCCACCATTTTATTTCGTATTTTTAAATGAGGATCCCGATCAGGAAACTACCACGCTTACTTATACACTCAATATTGATCCCTCACCTTCTTTATCTGTTCCGGGTTATAATATAATCATCATTATTTCAAGTTTAGCTATCGTAGCAATTATGGCACTTAAAAAGAAATATAAGAACTAAATAAATTTTATCCTTTAACCTTTTTTTTTAATACCTCTTTTTATTCTCATTTTAATGGAGGATTATATTGACCTTAGTAGTTTTTATTGGATAATCCTGTACAGAATTCTTCATTGACTCGTCCACCATAATTGACCAAGGATACATAAATATTCGAAAATCAAATACCAGACACTTTAAACGAGCAAATGAAATCTTGAATTTTATAACAATTTCCTTTGAAATTGGAATAGAAAGGCAAATTATTTGTCTGTTTTTAATTAAAATTCCACTAAAACAAATCATTCAGATTATTAAATTCAATTTGTATAAAAAAAATTGAAAAAAAAGTAATTTGATAATTAAAGAAGAGAAGAGTTATATCACATAAGTTATAGCTTTTTTTAATGCTTTTTCAGCATCTTTAATAACAGTTTCAATGATATCAGAAACACTCTCGATCTGGTTTACAATACCTATGCTTTGTCCTAATAACACAGAACCTTTCTGCATATCACCTTCATAAGCTGCAAAAGCTGCAATTGAATCTTGTCTTAATTCTTCAGCAAGTTCTTCTTTTGAAATTTCAGCTCTGTGATCATCCTTCGCTTTTTCTTCAGCAATTTTTTCTTCTTTACTCTTTACTAGTCCTTTCTTCATAGCATATTCGTTCTTCCAGAGTCTGATGGTTCCTAAAGCTCCTGTTCTCACAATTGTATCTTGAGCTTTTGCGGGGGGAACTACGTTCTTATAATTTTCATGGAATTCACTTTCTTTAGATGCGATAAATCTCGATCCCATAGCAACTCCTCCTGCACCTATAGATAAGGCGGCTGCAAGACCATAACCAGTGGCAAATCCACCACATGCAATTTTTGGGATATCTGGATGTTTTTGCTGTACTTGCTGTAGCAATACCAGACCTCCAACTTTTTCATATGATTGGTGTCCCCCACCTTCAAATCCAGTTACAACAAGCCCGTCGCATCCCGCGGCAACACACTTATCTGCCAACCAGAGTGCCGGGGCAACATGGAAGTGCTTAACCTGTGAGTTTTCCCTTAATTTCTGGAAATCTTTATTTTGAGGCATTCTTGATGCTGAACCTGCGCTAGTGAGCACATAAAGACATTGCTCTCTCAATTTAGGATTTGCCATTATATGCTTTGCAGCTCCAGAAATCAACTCTTCACAATCTGGAGTGAGTCTTGAAGTTCTTATATTGAATCCAAAAATCCCCTCTGTATGTTCTACAACATAATCAAGATTTTTTTTTAATGCAATTAAGGCACTTTCTTCCCTCCCATCCATAGACTGGTTTGCGTGAGAAATCATCCCTAAACCACCAGCCTCCGCGACCGCTACAGCCAACTCAGTTGTTCTGAAAGGACCCATGGCAGCATTTGCGATCGGGTGTTTAATTCCAAACATTTCGGTAATATTAGTTTTAAACGTCAAAATAGTTCACCTTTTATAATAATTGAATTAGAAACTAAATAAAACTTTCATCATATGATGATAATCTGTAGTCTATTATTCAAACCCATTTAAATTATTTTCCTATTTAGAATGAAATTAATATAGAGGGGTCGGATAAAAGTGTGTTTTATTTGAGAAATCTATAAAACAACCTTTCTATTTTGCTCCGAATTAATATTACTATTCTCTTCTTTATTAAGAATTTATCAGACCTGACCTAAATTCTTACTTGATTTTGGTAAAATTATGGTTTTTCTTTGTTCTTATTATATCTAGAATATTTATAAAATTATGAAGCTTTGTATAAATTTCAAAAAAGAAAAAGATTATGATTATTCATAATTTTTCGGTATTACTTTTCCGTCGACGAGGATCTCGATATAATGTCCATGCTTAACATTTTGCCATGCTCCAGCATTTAGTACATACTTGTTGTTTTTTTGTTGCTGGTCCTCTTGATGTGTATGACCAAAAATAACGTGAGAAATATGGGAATATTTTTCTTTTTCTAAGAATTTAAAGGCTTTTTTAAAGTATCTTTTGTTTTTATCTTTGATTTTTTCCCGCCTTAAATTAGTCTTTCTATTCTTATTCATTAATTTTCTAAGTTTTTTCCTGTTAATTTTTTCCACCTTTATATCCCGAGTCTTAATAAATTCTGCCGTAGAAGGCGTTTCTAGTGCTTCTTCAATTTGTTCTTTACTAAATTTTTCAGCTTCTTTATATAAATCATTATATAAGAAATTATTTAATTCTTTAATTATATCGGGGGAATTGATGCTGGTAGCCCAAACAAAGGAAGCAAAAAAGTGAAGATACCAACGTTCGAATTGATAACCATGAGAAAATAAAAATTTTTGTTTAGTATCCATATCTGATAATATATCAAGTTTCACTACATTCTTAGAAATTTTATTCTTAGCAAGATTTTTCTTTCTATCATACAAATTAATCTCCAATTTGGAATCATTATTGGTATATAATATACAATATTGACAGAATTTAATTTTCTTGAAAAATTCAAGGTATCTTCCACTTGTATTAAATTGCTTTGTAAATTCATCAATGAAAGTTTTCTTACGTGATTTGAAAAGCCGATCATGACACCATGTGGTCGGTATCTCATGATTCCCTAGAGTAATTACAATTTGTATGCCTTTGTCTTGAAGTTTAATAAGGTTATCATATATTTCCAAATTTATTTTTTCCTTAGATAGGTCTCTATAACTATCCATACATAAATCAAAGAAATCTCCTGCAACTATTAAGCATTTAAGCAATTCTAATTTCCCTTCTTCCTTTTTTGAGTATATTAAATTTAGGAAATTGTTAAAATCATCATATTTTGCCCCTGAGGCTCCTAAATGAGTATCAGATACAATCAACACAGTAGTTTTATTATTATATTCTATATTATTCATTTTAATCAATTTGTAATATATTACTTATTTCGCCTAAATATATGAAGAATTGAAATCAATCCTAATATTTTAATATTTAAGTAAAATTGCAATTCTTATATATTTTTCTGAAGTGCTATTCTAAAAAAAAAAATAAATAGAATAAAACTCTGTATTTATTTTTAAAATCCTCATTATTCAGCACTTTCTTCCCTATTCAATATTTGGAATTTTTTTACACTGTAATAAATAGGTTTAGAAAGTCTATCTACTGTAGCAACAATTAATTCCTTTCGAGAACCCATAGCAACTCTCGACATCTTATCTAAATCTCTTAATTCAATAGGGTTTCCTTCAAATACAGGAAAAATTAAAAATCTCGCTGAATCTTTTTCAAAATTAGCACCTCTTTTATAGACTCGGAAATCAATACCATCTCCATAACCAGTACGAACAATATATCCTCTTTTTCTTAAATCCATATAGATTATATATTTATGCCATAACCTTTCATCGAATTGAGTAAAATTTTCTAGAGCTGTTTCAAAACTATATTGGATATTATTTTCATCATTATCCTCCCATAATAGAATTCGATTACGTTCAATTAAAAGAAGCACTTCTATTGGCTCTAAAATTAAGAATTCATCATTTTTTTCATTCTTTTCAATCGTACCAATATATGAATTCTCGTAAAATTCTTGAATTCCTTTAGGATCTAAAACAATAACCTTATCGTTATTAATAATACCCTTTATCTGTACTTTTTCTAAATTATCTGATGTCTTTTCTTCCATTCTTAAATATATAATTATATTCTTTTTTAAAGAATTTGACTATTAGTCAATTCAAGGTTAGATCTACAGAATTATACGACTGGATTATTTCATTTAATCTTATAGACGGATAGTAATGATTATTCTTATAATTCACATATGATATAATAATATAAATAATTTATAATGGTTGTTTTAGAAAATAGTTAAAAGGTTTAATCTTTAATAAGTGGAAGTGAGAAATAAAATATACTTCCTTTATCCTTACCCTTTGATTCCATCCATATTTCTCCACCATGGGATTCGATAATTTTTTTTGAAATGTGTAGTCCTAGACCAGTACCATCAATTCCTAAATCAAGTCCTTGACCATAACGTTCAATCTTTCCAAATTGTTTGAAAATCCTTTCTTTTTCCTCTTTTGTGAATCCTATACCATTATCCTTAATAGAAACAATTACAAAATCATCTGTTAAATCTGTTTTTATTTCAATCCAACCACGAGGAGGAGTATATTTTATAGCATTTGTCAATAAATTTGACAGTACGTCATGAATTTCTTCTTTTGCAAATAGAGTTATTATCGATTCATGAATTTCTATGTTAAGTGAATGTTCCCGTGTTAAAGCCAAAGGGCGAAGCTCATTTATGCAGAATTTAATTAAAAAGGACAAGTCTTCTTTTTCGAGTTTTGGTTTTAAATCTGGTGATTCTACTTTAGACGTGTATAGAAGATCATTGATTATTTTTTGCAATCTTATACATCCTTTATCAACTTCCTCTAATTTAGAAATTATCTCAGGATTTAACTCTTTTGCGTACATAGTTAAAATTAAATCTGTATAGCCTTTAACCGAAACGAGGGGAGTTTTTAATTCATGAGATGCTCTACTTAAAAATTCAGATTTTAATCTATTTATTTCTTTCAATTTTTTTTCCATCTTTTTACTCTCAGTGATGTCTCTTACAATTACCCATATTCTATATGGGTCACCCTGCTCATCTTGTAAAATCCAGAATCTGATACTAACTGGCAAAATATTACCATTTTTAAGTATAAATTCCTTGTCATAAACCTTGCTTTCACCTTCAGCTAAATGAGTGAATAACATATTATCTTCCTTTTCATACCATTTTGAAGGAGTAATTTGACGATTATGAAGTTCTAAAAGCTCTTTTCTTGAATATCCGGTCATTTTTAGAAATGCTTCATTAACTTCAATAAAGAGACCTTCCATATCTGTAGAATATATTCCATCAGTACTTGATTCAAATAAAGTTCTATATTTGTTTTCAGATTCTATTAATTTTTGTTCTGCAATCTTTTTACTTGTTATGTCAGTAATATAGGCAAAGGAACCTTTGTATTTTTGATATTCATCCATAATGGGGGCTGCACTTATTTCAGTATAGATAATACTTCCATCTTTCTTTAAAAATTGGAATTCATAAGTTTCTTTAACACCCTTTTCTCTTTTGGAGCGATTTCCTTCTATTAATGGCGCCATTGACTCAGGAATGAAAGAATGAAGATTTTTACCAATCATCTCATCTTTTGTATATCCTAGCATTTCACAAAGTCTTGCATTTACAAATATGGTGTTCTCATATTCATCTAAAGCCCAAACACCTTCCTGTGCATCTTCAATTAAATTTCTGTATTTTTCTTCAGATTTTCTTAATTTTTGCTCAGTTTCTTTACGTTTAGTAATATCTCTCGAAATCAAAATAGCTCCTATAATTTCATTATTCTCAATTAAGAATTTACCTTTAAGTTCAACATATAAATAGTGTCCATTCTTATGTCTCGTTCTAAATTCTTCTGAAAATACACCACTATATAAAGCATTTTTCATAACTCTGGATACTCTCTTAAGATCATCTGGATGAGCAAAATCTCTTGGTCTTTTTCCAAGAATTTCATCCTTTCTGTATCCTAATACCGAATAATAAGCACTTTCATTTATAAACACATGTTTAAAATCTTTATTTAAAATAGCAATTAAATCATTTGAATTGTCAGCAATTAGTTTAAATATCTTCTCCGTCTCCTTTAGATTTTTCTCTAACCTATACTTTTCTGTAACATTAGTCACGGTTCCTTCTATAAGAATACAATCATTATCATCTTTATTAATCATGTGAGAATTAATTTGAATATAAATTAGTTCCGCTTTTGGAGTTCTTATTTTAGCAATAAAATCTTTTACATATCCATTTTTTATTAATTGATCATGGTAGCTTTTTTGGGCTTCAGGATTAGAAAAAAATTGAGATGAATGAGATCCTGTCAGATCTACTGAGGGATCAATTCCTAAAATTCTGTTAATTGCCGTATTATGAATCAGTAATTTCCCTTTAAACTCTCCTTTAAAATATCCAATATCTAAGTCATTTAATAGATCTTGAATGTGTTCTTTTGATATTACCTCTTCGTCACTATTTATATACAAATAACATCCTCATCTTTAATATAAGATATATCTTTATCGATAGCGTTAGGAATTTTTTTTATTTCAATTAATAATAAAGTATTATTTTTTAAAGTTTTTCAATTTGCTAAATTTTACAGTGAGATTATAAAATATCAAATATTTATGTTGTTATGAAAGAGATGCTTGAGAAACTTTTAATTAAACTAAATGGTGCTACAAGAGTTGTTTTCATGGGGATTGGAGAAGAAAAGCTTAGAGATGACGCAGTAGGCATCTACATAATAAGTGAACTCTTACCATATTCTAATGAGAACTGTTTATTTGTTAATGCTGGAATTGATCCGATGAGTAGAATTGAAGATGTTATAGAATTTCAAGCATCACATCTAATTCTTATAGATACATGCACCTTAAAACAACCCCCCGGATCAGTTGCTATAATCGAAAGAGAAAATATTCAAGAATTGGTTCCAATTTCTTCCCATACAATACCAATACATATCGTTGTCGACTTATTACTTGAAAAATTGCCCACTTTAAAGATTTTTATGATTGGAATTGTACCAGAAAGTCTTGAAGGCTTTACAGAATTAAGATTCTATAAAGAAAATGAATATTCCCTTGAAGAAAGAAGTGAGAATGAAGACATTCCTTTTTTTGAACTAAATCTTACTCCAACTATTCAAAAAGTAGCCGACCAACTTGTCATTCTCATTAAGAAGATTATCCAGAAACCTTAGATTATCAATCTTTTTTCTCTGAAATACGCAAAATATAATCAATAATTAATTCAATAGTTTTTGAGATATTTTCTTTTTCATCAGTTTTTAAATCATTTTTAAAACTTTCTAAAAATGAAATGACTTTATCTGCTTCTCTAAGCTTTCTTATATAATCAGATCCTTCCTTATTCAAGGAACCTCCCCATGCCATTTACATTACTATAAGTAATTATGATTAAGTATGATAGTGATTAGGTATGATTTCGTTTAAAATTCATGGTTATTCCAATCACCGACTATAAAATATGCATTTTTTATTGTTTAACTAATAACATGAATTTATATACAAGTTATGTGCATTAATTAGAAAAGAACTTGAATATTTTGACTTGATAAATTATTAAATAAAAGTTTAAAAATAACTTGTTCTATATTTTAGATGAAAATTCTGGTTAAGAATATTACACTTTAAGCAAAATGATCCAAGAATTAATGATAATTAATCAAGCAGGATTAGCTGTATTTTATCACAATTTCATTAGTGATGAAAATGTTAACGATAAACAATCTATAGCAGGATATTTTGATGTAATTTGTCGATTTACAAAGCAGAGTTTTAAAGAAAGTTTGAAGATCTTAGAATTAGACAGTTTTAGCTTTTTCTTTTATACTCATAAATCTAATTATCACTTGGTACTTAAATGTGAGAATAAAATATTTGATAAACAGTTATTAGAATCAATTTCTGAGAAGATAATTGATACTTTCATAAAAAAATATAAAGAAATACTTCAGGATTTCAATGGTGAAATTTCTCATTTTAAACCTTTTTCTCATCAAATTATTAAAATCTTTAGTAATCAATTTAAAGATATTAAGGATATTCCATTAATTGAATATTAAGAAAAAAAAAAGATTTAAAATCCTTTAAGGAATATAAGTTTGCACTGATAAAAAACAGTCAATAATAAGTTCCACTACATCCATTATAGGTTTTGATGGTAACCACAAGAATTCCAACTGAAAATGAATTATTTACATACTGAAGTGCAACTAAAATAAAATTGTTTTTTTGAAAAGAAAAATAAAAAAATAAATGAGAATAAGTAATAACAAGAGTTATCATGAATATCAAACCAACAGTTAAAATAGATCCAGATGATATGGTACGGTATTTATTATATCAGCAGTTTTATTATGGGGATGATCGTATTTATGGACGTACTAAAGATCGTTCTGAGCATATTAAAGGGGCGGGTAAAGCAATAGAACTTTTTTATTCCTTAATTTCCAAAATGATAAATTTAATCGATGAGGGACAAATTCGCCAATATTTGGAGTTTTTTAATGAAAGCATTCATAAAATTCCCATAGATTCTATTTTAAACAAATATAGAGAATATAAAGATGCAATAGGTTCAGAACTTGACCGTAAAATTGTATTGAATGTGATTATAGGGGATTGTTTAACCGAAATCCAAACAAAAAGTTTTAACACTACTATTGCACACATAATCGACTTCATAATGAAAATGAGATCTTTAAAGCCCGAACAAGAATCAGAAGTAAGAAGAAAGATTGAATCATTGTATGGAAAAAGTGATCCTAATATTGGCATGATTTATAGCTTGAGTTTTATGGAGTTCATAAGTAAAAAGATTCATAATAATTATATTGAAAAGAAATGTGAAAAACTGTTAAAAAAGTATTCTAAGCTAGTTCTAAAGGCAATAG